>NZ_CP065410.1:1231666-1847500 GCF_020544405.1 Pseudomonas sp. IAC-BECa141
GCGGAAGAAATCCAGCAGTCCGGCACGTTCACCTTCACCTCCCGTTCGATGCCGTACGCCAAAGCCAATCAATTGTTCAAGGGGTGAGCATGGGGCGCTGGACGCTGTTGACCGTGCTGCTGATCATCGGTGGCAGCCTGATCGGCGTCTGGCGCGGTTGGCTTGATGTGCCGCCGCAGTGGAACCCGTGGGCGCCACTGGACGTGCAGGCGACGCCCAACTGGCTCACGGGCTACAAGTTGATGCGCCTGCGCAGCGATCCGGCCTTGTGCGAGCAGGCGCTGGTCAGCTCCGGCCTGCGGGTTTCACCACAGGCCGACAGTCCCGACGCCAAATGTCCGCTGATCGGTGCTTTGCGCGTGCAGGGCGGCGGGGTGGCGCTCAGCAGCAGCTTTCTCGCCAGTTGTCCCTTGGCGGTGGCGTTTGCGCTGTTCGAGCGCCATACGCTGCAACCGGCGGCGCAGCAGGCCTACGGTCAATCTGTGGCTCGAGTCGATCACCTCGGCAGCTTCGCTTGTCGCAATATCTACAACCGCGAGAGCGGTGCACTCAGCCGCCATGCCAGCGCCGATGCGCTGGACATCGCCGGCTTGCGCCTCGCGGATGGTCGCGTGATCAGCGTGCTCAAGGACTGGCCGAAGCAAAACCAGGACGCGCAGTTTCTACGTCAGGTGCGCGACGGTGCCTGCGAGGCGTTCAGTGTGGTGTTGAGTCCGGACTACAACGCAGCCCATCGCAATCACTTTCATGTCGATGTCGGGCGCTGGAGCGTGTGTCGCTGAGGGATCAGGCGGCGATGCGCAGGTTCTGCTGAACGATCGGGCGTACCCAGCCGTTATCGAAGTCCAGGGCTTTCTGCTGCTCGACGATTTCTTCCGGCGGGAACGGCGGGTAAGGCTGCAGCAGATCCAGGTCGAACTCGGCAATCGGCAGGTAGAGCGGCTTTTTCTGCGGGGCAGGGCCCGGTTCCGGAATCGGCTGGCCGTTGTTGATCACGATCGGACGAACCCAACTGCTGTCGAAATCCTGCTGCTTTTGCTGAGTCTTGATTGCTTCTGGCGGGAACGGAGGGTACGGCTCGGCAAGATCCAGTTCGAGCTCGGCGATCGGCAGGAACAGCGGCTCCGGAGGACGCACCTGGGTTTCGACCACATCGCATTCGCGCTGGCTGATGATGTGCGCGTGCAGTTCGCTGCCGACGGTTGGTTCTTCAGGACTTTCCAGATCAACCGGCGGGAAAGTGCCGCAGGCCGGCACCACATCACTCGATTGTTCGGCCAGTGCCTGGGCAAAGAAATCCTGCCACAGGTGGCTGACGCCGCCCAATGCTTGAGTGTTATGACGGCTGAAATCACCTGTGGGCGAAATGTAGCCAATCGATGTGGGAAGAATGCCTGACATTTTTTTCGGTTGACGCTCAGCTCTGGCAAAATGCGCGTTGATTGGGTTATCGGCGGTTTTTGCCGATCCTTAACTTTTTTGAGCGTGTTTTCCATGATTGAGCAACCCGCGGCCTGCCGCATCCATGTCGAGGCCCTCGGCCCGACGTTCGAAGCGCAGGCCGAGCAGTGGGCGCAACGCCTGGGCCTGCCGTCGCAGGTGGCAGACGGCGAGTTTGCCCTGCAGGTCGGTGAGCAGGGTTTGCAGCTGCAACAACTGGGACCGGATGCGCCGGGGCCGGTGCGGGTCGACTTCGTCGAGGGTGGCGCGGCCCATCGCCGGTTGTACGGCGGTGGCAGCGGACAGATGATCGCCAAGGCGGTCGGCATCGCTCAGGGCGTACGTCCACGGGTGCTGGACGCCACGGCGGGGCTGGGCAAGGATGCGTTCGTACTGGCCAGTCTTGGCTGCGAGATGAGCCTGATCGAGCGTCAGCCATTGATCGGCGCCTTGCTGGAGGATGGTCTGGCCCGCGCGGCAGAAGACTTCGACGTGGCGCCGATCGTAGCGCGGATGAAGCTGCTCAAGGGCAATTCCATCGAGGTGATGCGCAATTGGGAGGGCGAGCCGCCGCAGGTGATCTACCTCGACCCGATGTTCCCGCATCGTGAGAAAACTGCGCTGGTGAAGAAGGAAATGCGCCTGTTCCGTCCGCTGGTAGGTGATGATCCGGATGCTCCGGCCTTGCTGGAAGCGGCGTTGGCACTGGCCACGCATCGGGTAGTGGTCAAGCGCCCGCGCAAGGCACCGTGCATCGAAGGGCCGAAGCCGAGTCATGCGCTGGATGGCAAATCCAGCCGTTACGACATCTACCCGAAGAAAGCGCTCAAGCCCTGAGATCGAGTCGTCCCCAATCGCTGGCTTGCCAGCGAATGCGTCAGTGCAGACGCCGCGGAAATCAGGGTCGATAGGCCCGCATGAACAGCCCTACTACTTCCTGCACATGACTTTCCGCCGCCTCGCCGGTCAGCGGTTCTCCGCAGCCGTATAACAGCCGGAAATTCCCCGCGCCCTTGATCAGGCAAAAGAAGTGCTCGGCGGCGTTGTGCGGGTTGTCGATGCTCAGCACACCGGTTTCGTGAATCCGTCGCAGCAAACGTTCCATGCCTTGCACCATGCGCTGGGGACCGGCCTCGAAGAAGATCAGCGACAGCTTCGGATCCTGACTTCCCAGCGCCATGATCAGGCGATGCAGGTTCACCGATTCATCGCTGTTGATGAGGTGGTGAAAGCCTCTCGCAATGTTCAGCAACACATTTTCCACCGCGATGCCTTCCGGCAATTCGAAGAACAGTGGCGGCAATTGCTCCTCGCATTTGGCCACCACGGCGGCAGAGAACAGCGTCTCCTTGTCGTTGAAATGGCTGTAGACCGTCAGCTTCGATACGCCCGCCTCGGCGGCAACCGCGTCCATGCTGGTGTTGGCATAGCCATGACTCAGAAACAGGATTTTCGCCGCCTCCAGAATCGCCTGGCGCTTGGCCGGATCCTTCGGTCGGCCAGGGCCATTTGGAGTGGAAAGATTGTTCGACATTCTTCGCTTTTAATACTGGACTGGTGAGTTTGCTATTAATAACATACCGGCCAGTATAATTATTCCAAGCCTCCTTAGCGAAAGGTCCTTCACCATGTTCCGCCATGCGTTGTCCTTTGCGGTGCCAGTCAGTCTGGCGTTTTTTTTGTCGGCGTGTGGCAAGGAAGAGGTGACGCAAGTCAGCGTGCGACCGGCCATGGTGGTGCAGCCAGAGCCTTCGGCGCAGGCGATGGAAAGTTATCCGGGCGAGGTTCGCGCCCGCTACGAACCCGATCTTGCGTTCCGCATCGGCGGCAAAGTCAGCCGACGACTGGTCGACGAGGGTCAGCGCGTGAAGGCCGATCAACCGCTCGCCGAACTTGATCCGCAGGATGTACGCCTGCAACTGGAAGCCACCCGGGCCCAGGTCGCGGCTGCCGAAGCCAATCTGAACCTGGTGCGCGCCGAGCGCGATCGCTACAAGACCCTGATGGAACGGCAGATGGTCAGCCGCTCAGCCTACGACAATGCCGAGAACCTCTACCGTTCCGGTGAAGCCCGCCTCAAACAGATCAAGGCCGAATTCAACGTCTCGACCAATCAGGCCAGTTACGCCGTGCTGCGCGCGCCTCAGGATGGCGTGGTGGCCAAACGCTCGGTGGAAGTCGGGCAAGTGGTCGCCGCCGGACAGACCGTTTTCACCCTCGCCACTGACGGCGAGCGTGAAGTGCTGATCAGCCTGCCGGAGCAGAGCTTCGGTCGCTTCAAAGTCGGCCAGCCAGTCTCGGTGGAACTGTGGACACAACAGAACCAGCGCTTCGCCGGGCAGATCCGCGAACTGTCGCCGGCCGCCGATCCGAAATCCCGCACCTTCGCTGCACGCATTTCATTCACCTCCGGCAAAGTCCCGGCAGAACTGGGCCAGAGCGCCCGGGTTTTCGTGCAGACCGCCGATGTCATCCCGCTGTCGGTGCCGCTCTCGGCGCTGACCGCCGAAAACGGCGCGACCTACGTCTGGGTCGTCAGCGCCAACAACACTTTGAAAAAGACTCCGGTGCGCACCGGCCCGTTCGGTGAGAAAACCGTGCCCGTGCTCGAAGGCCTGAACGCCTGCGACTGGGTGGTCGCCGCTGGCGTCCACGTGCTGCTGGAAGGTCAGCAGGTGCGTCCGGTGGATCGCTCCAACCGCGTGGTCAATCTGGCGGACAAGGAGTAATCCCCGATGGGTTTCAATCTTTCCGCCTGGGCGTTGCGCAATCGTCAGATCGTACTGTTCCTGATGCTTTTGCTGGCGATCGTCGGCGCCTTGTCCTACACCAAGCTCGGCCAGAGTGAAGATCCGCCGTTCACCTTCAAGGCCATGGTGATCCAGACCCGTTGGCCGGGCGCCACGGCCCAGGAAGTCTCGCGTCAGGTCACCGAGCGCATCGAAAAGAAACTGATGGAAACCGGTGAGTACGAGCGAATTGTTTCGTTCTCGCGCCCCGGTGAATCCCAGGTCACGTTCATCGCCCGTGACTCGATGCATTCGGTGGAGATTCCCGATCTCTGGTATCAGGTGCGCAAGAAGGTCAGCGATATTCGCCAGACCTTGCCGCCGGGCATTCAGGGACCGTTTTTCAACGATGAGTTCGGCACCACCTTCGGCAATATCTATGCGCTGACCGGTGACGGTTTCGACTACGCGGTGTTAAAGGATTACGCCGATCGCATCCAGATCCAGCTGCAACGGGTCAAGGATGTGGGCAAGGTCGATCTGCTCGGTTTGCAGGACGAGAAGATCTGGGTCGAGCTGTCCAACGTCAAACTCGCCACCCTCGGCTTGCCGCTGGCAGCCGTGCAGCAGGCGCTGGAAGAACAGAATGCGGTGTCCACCGCCGGCTTCTTCGAAACCGGCAGCGAGCGATTGCAGCTGCGGGTTTCAGGAAATTTTCAGACAGTCGAGGAGATCAGGAACTTCCCGATCCGGGTCGGTGATCGTACGTTCCGCATTTCCGATGTCGCCGATGTTCGGCGCGGTTTCAACGATCCTCCGGCGCCGCGCATGCGCTTCATGGGTGAAGACGCCATCGGTCTTGCGGTGGCGATGAAGGACGGCGGCGACATTCTGGTGCTGGGCAAGGCCCTGGAAAGCGAGTTCGCCCGAATCCAGAAAAACCTTCCGGCCGGCATGCAGTTGCGCAAGGTCTCCGATCAACCCGCAGCCGTGAAAACCGGTGTCGGCGAGTTCGTCCAGGTGCTGGTCGAGGCGTTGGCCATCGTATTGCTGGTGAGCTTCTTCTCCCTCGGCGTGCGCACCGGCATGGTGGTGGCGCTGACGATTCCGCTGGTACTGGCGATGACGTTCGCCTGCATGTATTACCTCGGCATCGGCCTGCACAAGATTTCCCTCGGTGCGCTGGTGCTGGCGCTGGGTTTGCTGGTGGACGACGCGATCATCGCCGTGGAAATGATGGCGATCAAAATGGAGCAGGGTTTCGACCGGATCAAGGCTGCCAGTTATGCCTGGACCAGCACCGCGTTCCCGATGCTCACCGGTACGCTGATCACCGCCGCAGGATTTCTGCCGATTGCCACGGCGCAGTCCGGCACCGGCGAATACACTCGCTCGATCTTCCAGGTGGTGACCATCGCTTTGCTCGCATCGTGGGTGGCGGCTGTGGTGTTCGTGCCATATCTGGGAGAAAAGCTCCTGCCGGATCTGGCGAAAATTCATGCGGCCAAACACGGGGCCGCTGACGGCCATGCTGACCCCTACGGCACTCCGTTCTACCAACGGGTGCGGCGTCTGGTGGAGTGGTGCGTGCGTCGGCGCAAAACCGTGATCGTGCTCACTGTGCTGCTGTTCGTGGCATCGGTGGCGTTGTTCCGGTTCGTGCCGCAGCAGTTCTTCCCGGCTTCCGGGCGACTGGAGTTGATGGTCGATTTGAAACTTGCCGAGGGCGCCTCGCTGGCCAATACCACGGGCGAGGTCAAACGCCTGGAAGCGATGCTCAAGGATCACGCCGGCATCGACAACTATGTCGCTTACGTCGGCACCGGTTCGCCGCGTTTCTACCTGCCGCTGGATCAACAACTGCCGGCGGCGAGTTTTGCTCAGTTCGTCGTCCTGGCAAAAACCATCGAGGAGCGCGAAGCGCTGCGCACGTGGCTGATCGACACCTTGAACGAGCAGTTCCCGGCCCTGCGCTCGCGGGTCACGCGCCTGGAAAACGGTCCTCCGGTTGGCTATCCGGTGCAGTTCCGCGTCACTGGCGAGCACATCGAAGAAGTTCGTGCGCTGGCCCGGAAAGTCGCGGCCAAGGTGCGTGAGAATCCGCATGTGGTGAACGTGCATCTGGACTGGGAAGAACCGAGCAAGGTCGTGTATCTGAACATCGATCAGGATCGCGCGCGGGCGCTGGGCGTGAGCACGGCAAATCTCGCGAAATTCCTCCAGAGTTCGCTGACCGGTTCCAGCGTCAGCCAGTATCGCGAGGACAACGAACTGATCGAAATCCTCCTGCGCGGCACCGTGCACGAGCGCACCGAGCTGTCGTTGCTGCCCAGTCTGGCGGTGCCGACCGACAACGGTCGCAGCGTCGCGCTGTCGCAGATCGCCACGCTGGAATATGGCTTCGAGGAAGGCATCATCTGGCACCGCAATCGCTTGCCGAACGTGACCGTGCGCGCGGACATCTATGGCAAGGAGCAGCCGGCGACGCTGGTGAAGCAGATCATGCCGACGCTTGATCCGATCCGTGCCCAATTGCCGGACGGCTATCTGCTGGATGTCGGCGGTACGGTGGAAGATTCGGAACGGGGGCAGAAGTCGGTGAACGCCGGTGTGCCGATGTTCATTGTCGTGGTGTTGACGTTGCTGATGGTGCAACTGCGCAGTTTCTCACGCACGGCGATGGTGTTTCTGACCGCGCCTTTGGGGTTGATCGGGGTGACGCTGTTTCTGCTGGTATTCCGTCAGCCGTTCGGGTTTGTGGCGATGCTCGGGACGATCGCGTTGTCGGGGATGATCATGCGTAACTCGGTGATTCTGGTGGATCAGATCGAGCAGGATATTGCGGCGGGTCTCAAGCCCTGGCAGGCGATCATCGAGGCGACCGTGCGGCGGTTCCGGCCGATTGTGTTGACGGCGCTGGCGGCGGTGCTGGCGATGATTCCGCTTTCACGCAGTGTGTTCTTCGGGCCGATGGCGGTGGCGATCATGGGCGGGTTGATTGTTGCTACTGCTCTGACGCTTTTGTTTTTGCCGGCGTTGTATGCGGCTTGGTTCAGGGTGCGTAAGGAGTCCTGAAACCTTTTGAGCGTGGCGGCCTGTCTGCCGACCATGATCTATCGGTTGGACTCAATCCTGTCGTAGCTGGCCTGCTGGCGATGTCAGCCTGACAGCTGAGCAAAACAATGGTGTAGGACTCTGCGACGCCTCCTACAAGTTTTCCAGAAGCCTCCGATATTGAGTCGCTGTGTGGGCGGTGCTGTACTCGATGCTGTTTTTCAGCCTTGGTTGAGCAGCGTTGATGAAGAAACCGCCAGTATTGAAGGGTCGGGCCGATCCGGTCTTTGAGTTATTGATGCGACCGCCTCACAAGCAGCGTCTGGCGGATTATCTTGCGCTGCTCAAGCCGCTGGATGATCAGGGACGGTATCTGCCTTTTGAGGATTTGCGGTATCGCTGGGCCAGCGGGCTGGATTCGCGTTTGTGTTGGGCGCTGGTCAAGAAGGCGCGGGCCGCTCAGTACATTCATCTTCTGCCTCTGGGGGAGCCGGCGCAGTGGGGGAAGTTTGTGCCGACGCCAACCGCGCAGAAGGCCCTTTCAGTGGTTGATCGGCAAACCACGACGGCATCGCTGGAATACATGACCAGCCAGATAGGCGAGCGGGCGCATTTCAGTTATCTGCTCAACGATTTGATCGAGGATGAGGCGATCAGTAGCAGTCAGCTGGAGGGCGCCGCGACCACCACTCGTGTCGCCAAGGACATGCTCAAGCAACGGCGTCAGCCGCGTACGCCGGATGAGCGGATGGTCATGGGTAATTACCGGATGATGAATTTCGCCTGGGAAAAACGTTACGAACCTTTGAGCGTGGAGTTGATTGCGTCGATGCATCGGGTCGGTGTCGAGGGTATTGATGACGAGCAGTACGACCCCGGGCTTTTCAGGACGAACGATGAAGTGGTGGTGCAGGACGGCGAAGGGAATACCGTGCACTCGCCACCGCCTGCGGTCGGATTGGTGAGGCGACTGGATTTGCTCTCGCAGTGGATCAATCAACCACAGGGCTCACCTCGACAAAAAAACTACCTGCATCCGCTGATCAAGGCGATCACGCTGCACTTTGCCCTGGGCTATGAACATCCCTTTCGCGATGGCAACGGGCGGGTCGCCAGGGCGCTGTTTTACTGGTTCATGTTCAAGCACGAGTTTTCGGCGTTTCGCTATATCGCGATCAGTCTTTTACTGCGCAACGCGCCGGTAAAGTACGGGCGGTCGTATTTGCACAGCGAGGCTGATGAGCTCGACCTGACGTACTTCATCGAGTTTCAGTGTTCGGTGATTTTGCGGGCGGTGGAGGGTTTTACCGATGTGTACCGCAAGAGTGTGGCGTACAGCGAAGGCTTCGAACGCTGGCTGACCTGTTCGGGCTTTTTTGATCGGCTGACAGAGCGACAGCGGTCGATTTATCAGGTGGCCAGGAGCGGGGTGGCGAAGGAATTTACGGCGGGGAACGTCAAGGAGCATCTTGGTTGTGCCTACAACACAGCGGTGTTGACGTTGAGCGGGTTGGTTGAACTGCAGGTTTTCGAGAAGAAAAAATGGGACGCGAGTGGGTGTACTTTTTACGTGTGTCTGCTGGCGACGGATTGAACAACGGGAGTGAAAAAGCTCACTCCCGTGTGGTGCCGGTTTAGAGGGTACCGAACACTTTTTTCGCCAGACTCGTCGCCGCAGCAGCCGGGTTCTTGCGGATGGTTTCTTCCTGTTTTCCGATCATCTCGAACAGGCCGTTCAGCGCTTGTTCGGTCACGTAGCTTTCGATGTTGGCGCTCTTCGCATCGACCACCCCGAAGGTCGCGGCCTGGCCGGCGAAGGCGTTGTATTTCTGGGCTACGCCGACTTTGTCGGTCGCCTGTTTGACGATGGGCAGGAACTTGGTGCGGATCTGTTCGCGGCTGGATTTGTCCAGGTATCGGGTGGCGGAGTCGTTGCCGCCGCTGAGGATGCCTTTGGCGTCTTCCACGCTCATTTTCTTCACGGCGTCGACGAGGATCGGCTGGGCCTGGGTGACGGCGGTTTCCGCAGCCTTGTTCATGGCGGTTTCCAGTTCCTCGACCTGGGCGCCCATGCCGAAGGCTTTCATCTTGCCGGCGACTTTGCCGAGTTTGCCCGGCAGTTCGATCTTCACGTCCGGATTGTTGCTGAAGCCGCCCGGAGTGCCGAGTTGTTTGACGGCCAGTTGCGCGCCTTGGGTCAGGGCATCCTTGAGACCGCCGGTGGCGTCGCCTTGCGACAGGTCGCTGAGGGACAGGGCCATGGCGCTGGCGGAGATCATCAGGCCCGCGCACAGGCCGGCGAAGCGAAGGGTAGGGCGGAGCATGAAGGCTTCCTTATTCATGGGTGCGTTAGCGGGCAGCGTCGACGCGGATCTTCAGCGGCTGGGGATCCTTGCCATCGAGCTGCACGGCATGGTTTTCGGTGGTGATGAACATCAGCTCGCCGTTGACTTCGATGCGTGCGCTGACCGAGTAGCGGTGGCCGGGTTTGACCTGGGCCGGATCGTAGCTCAAATGGAACGGCAGCGGCACTTGTCCCTTGATCGGGCCTTTCTGTTCATCGAGCACGACGGCCGGCGCATCGGCCAGCGAAACGTCCTGCAGGCTCACGCTCAAGGTCGCACTTGGCGGCAGGGCGATGCGCTGCAGGTAGAACACTTCGCCGTCGAGGCTCGCTTTGCCGCTCGGTGTGGTGGATTGGCAAGCGCTCAACAAGGTGGCGGCGGCGAGAAGAGAAAGTTTTTTCATGGGGACCTCAAAAGACTTGAGCGCCAGAGGGGCGCCCAGAGAAATCTAGCGGATTTTGGATAATGAGTCAGTGAGCAAACGTAACGGTTCATTCAGCCACTGATTGATCATCCCCGACAGGCGCGATCGGGGCGCACGTGTCGCAGGTACAAGTTCAACATCTTCAGGAAATACGGACAGCCGTTGGTGATACCTGTTTTCTATTCCCGTCAGTGCATACCGTTTGCCGGGCACCACATGCTCCGGATCATATTTAAGATAAAACGAAGTGGCAGTTTCCTCATCGTGAGAAACGCGCGCCAGTTCGACATCGGGACTTTCGTTTTCATGCAGGCTGATGGTGATTGCCTGTTCGGGGGGAATCATTTTGGGTTCCTGCACTTCAACGTACAGGTAACCGATCGGACTCAGATGCAGCGTCTGGCGATGGGGCGCCTGATGAACAATGACGAAATGTGCCTGCTCCAGCAGCAAGGGTTGTCGATTGTGAAACAACTGGATGGTGATGCGGTATTTGACGCTGACTTCACTGTGTCGGTGCGGGAACCGGAAGTTCCACTGGCCGCCGACAATGGAGGGATGTCGCCAGTGTTTGATGTTTGTTGTTTGCCGGGTGTTGACCCGTTGAACATCGACAACGGTTTCATTGTTTCCGTCGAGAGGGGCATTGAAGTCAGGTGGAAGGCTGAACGTTATATTGATGGTCTGGGCGGATTCATCAATCAGGCTCATATCGATTTCCTTATCGATTAAAAAGAGCCCATTAATTCATAAAACAACTAACTGGAAAACGATCCGGTCTTCCGGTTAGTTGTCCTCAAGTTTCAGGAAGTCGGCGAGGTTGCAGTTTCCGCCGCATCCTCACTGCGATGTAGCGCCACCTGGCGGATCGACAATCGAATCTCCGCCGGCAACACCCGTTTGGCCGCGCCCTCGGCCAGTTCGCCTAGCAGTTCGTGATAACTCAACTTGCCTGCTTCGTCGCGACGCAGCACATCAAGATCGAGCATCGTCTGGATAAAGTGACGGAACAGGCTCTTGTCGAAAAACTCCGGCGCGTTCAGGCCATGCAGGATCGACAGGCGTTGGGCCATGACCGTGCACAGGTCTTCCAGTTCTTCGGCGCTGATGCTGTTCTGGCCGCTGTTGAGCAGCAGTGAAACCGTCATGTAAAAGCGTTGCAGGGTCTGGGCAATGCTCTTCGACAGCAACGTCAGCAGCACGAAATGCCGCGAGCTCGGCGCCGGGCGCAGGTACACGTCTTTCTCGAAGCGCAGCAGGCCTTGTTCGACGAAAGCCTCCAGCCACTGATCGATCACCGCATCCAGTTCGTCCAGGCTCCAGCGGATGAACAGCTCCGCTTGCAGATACGGATACAGCGCGCGGGTGTAACGCAGGATCTGCTCGCGGCTCATGCGCGAAGTGCTCTGGAAGAAGCTCGCCAGCAGCGCCGGCAGGGCGAAGATATGCAGCACGTTGTTGCGGTAGTAGGTCATCAGGACGGCGTTCTGCTCGTCCAGATAGAGAATCTTGCCCAGCGCATCGTTTTGCTCGGACAGCAGATCCATGTCTTTGACGTGTTCGATCAATGCCCGGCCATCACCCTCCGGCAGGGTGGTGTGCGGCGAGTACGGGACCTTGCGCAACAGCGCCAGATACAGATCCAGCACCCGCGCCATGGCCCGATCATCCAGCGCCAGACGAGTGGTCGACAGCAGCGCCAGCGCCACCAGGTTGACCGGGTTGATCGCTGCTGCTTCGTTCAAGTGCTGCGCGACTTTTTCGCCAAGACGATTGGTGGTTTCGTTGAGCCATGCCGGTTTGAACTGCGGGCCGAGTTCCTGCTGGCGCCAGCCCGGCTGTTCACTGTCGAGGAATTCCGCGAGTTTGATCGGCTCGCCGAAGTTCACCGCCACCTGGCCGAAACGCTGCTTGAGCGCGCCAATGACTTTGAAGATGTCGAAGATCGATTCTTTCTTCTTGCTCGCGCCGCGCAGTTCGCCGAGGTAGGTCCGGCCTTCGAGCACCCGCTCATAACCGATGTACACCGGCACGAACACGATCGGCATCCGCGACGAGCGCAGGAAGCTGCGCATCGTGATCGCGAGCATCCCGGTTTTCGGTTGCAGCATGCGTCCGGTGCGCGAGCGACCGCCCTCGACGAAATACTCGACCGGGAAACCTTTGGTGAACAGGGTGTGCAGGTATTCGTTGAACACCGAGGTATACAGCGGATTGCCCTTGAACGTGCGGCGCATGAAGAATGCCCCGCCACGGCGCAGCAGGCTGCCGATCACCGGCATGTTGAGGTTGATCCCGGCGGCGATGTGCGGCGGAGTCAGGCCGTTGCGAAACAGCAAGTACGACAGCAGCAGGTAGTCGATGTGGCTGCGGTGGCACGGCACGTAGATCACCTCGTGCCCCTGGGCGACCGCCTGCACGCCTTCGATGTGGTTGACCTTGATCCCGTCGTAGATCTTGTTCCAGAACCAGCTCAGCACCACTTCCAGAAAACGGATCGCAGTGTAGGTGTAGTCCGAGGCAATCTCGTTGCCGTAGCGCAGGGCCTGGGCCTTGGCTTTTTCCGGCGAGATGTTTTCGCGCTCGGCTTCGTCGAGGATCGCCTGCCTGACCAACGGCTGGTTGAGCAGGCCTTTGACCAGGTTACGGCGGTGGGAAATGTCCGGGCCGATCACCGCAGCTTTCAGGTTGCGGAAGTGTACCCGCAGGATCCGCTGGGCCATGCGCACGGTGCGTTCGTGGCCCTTGTTGTGTTCGATCAGTTCGCGCAGGTGGATCGGCGCCGAGAACTGCACGCGGGTCTTGCGCCCCAGAATCATGATGCTCAGCAGCCGACGCAGGCGCCCGGTGACAGCCCAGCTGTCGGCAAACAGCAGTTTCCACGGGCTGTTTTCGCTGTCCGGCGACTGGCCCCAGAACACGCTGACCGGAATGATCTGCGCGTCTTCGGCAGCGTTCTGGCTCAGGGCGCTGACCAGTCGGGTCAGGGTCGGCGGTGCGCCGCGTTTGTCCTGGCGGCCGAGCCAGTCCGGGTCCGGCGTCAGGTAGAAGAACGCCGCCGGCTCGATCAGCGAACCCACGGACACCGGCAGCACCGGGCGCGGCAGGCCGGCCTTGGTGCACTCGGTGTCGACCACCGCCAGATCAGTCAGCGATGGATTTTGCAGGACGTAGAACACCGGACGACTGCGGTCGAGGTTGAGGGTGAACGACGACTGGTTGATCGTCTCGGAGCGAACCCAGAGATACAACAGTCGGCGCAAGGTGCCAAACACAAGACGGCGGAACGGGGAACGGGTCATACGGCTTCTGCGTGAGTGAATAAACCGAGCGTTTGCTCGGGCGGTCGATAGTGTGCCGGATTCATGGAAAATCGGCAAAAAAGCGGCGAAGTAATCTTCTGTTGAGAGTTTTGCCGCCTGTCATATACTCGGCGATCTGTCGCCGGGGCCCTCTTATGGACGTCGGACGCAGGCTGACGTTCCGCAAAGGCTTTCCTGCGAAAAGCCTGTTCAATAATAAAAAAGGAGTATGAACAGATGGCAACACGTGAAACCGGCAACGTGAAGTGGTTCAACGACGCCAAGGGCTACGGCTTCATTCAGCGCGAAGACGGGGTGGACGTGTTTGTGCACTACCGCGCGATTCGCGGCGAAGGCCACCGTTCGCTGACCGAGGGGCAGCAGGTTGAATACGCGGTGGTGGAAGGGCAGAAGGGGTTGCAGGCTGAAGACGTTGTAGGTCTGTAACGCAAATCTTCAGAACACCAAAAACACTGTGGGAGCGAGCTTGCTCGCGATAGCAGGCTGACATTCAGCATCATTGTTGACTGAAAGGGCCCCATCGCGAGCAAGCTCGCTCCCACAGGTTTTGTGCATTGTCTGTTACGCAGTCTTCCAGGTGATCTCTTCTTCACCATCGGCGCTGATCCGGATCCAGCGATCCGCCGTCTCTTCACCTTCTTCTTCAACCCACGTCCCCGGCGCGCAGCGTACTTCGACGTTCAGCGCGGCGAACGCGGCGCGGGCGCAGGCAATGTCGTCGTCCCATGGGGTCGCATCGCTTTCCAGGTACAGGCTGTTCCACTTGCCCACGGCTTTCGGCAGCCAGGTCACGGGGATGTTGCCGGCCTTGCACTTGTACGTCTGGCCTTTCTGTACCCATTCGCTGCACGGGCCAAGGGCGGCGCCCAGCCAGGCGGAAATGGCCTTGTGGTCGACGTCGGCGTCTTTCAGGTAAATCTCGATGTCCGGTTGGCGCATGGATGTCCTCACTGCGGGTCTGAAAAATCCATTCGCGGATTTAGCCGGCCCCGGGCTACTTGCCCGAGTCCAAAAGTTATTGAAGAACGAAATAATCGTAGCGCATCGATACGGTGGTCTCGAACGGCTCGGCCTGCTCGATCACCGCCGCACGGCGCTCGGCACTGGCACGCCAGCCGTGGGGCGTCATCGCCAGCAGGTTGGCGCGATCCTCGGGCTTGTCCAGCGTCAGTTTGAATTCCAGGGTTTCACTGTGCGCCAGCGCCATGCCTTCCGGCACCAGGGCCAGGTGCTTGTCGTCGGTGTACTCGCGTACTTCGTCGTACAGGCGTTCGCGCAGTTCCATCAGATGGCCGCTGGTCGGGCCGACTTTCATCAGGCCGCCGCCAACGCTGAGCAGGCGCTTGGCTTCTTCCCAGTCCAGCGGACTGAAAACGCTGGCCAGAAACTGGCAGCTGCCGGAAGCCAAGGGCACGCGGGCCATGCTCGCAATCAACCAGGTCAGCGCCGGATTGCGTTTGCAGGCGCGTTTGACCGCTTCCTTCGAGATATCCAGTGCGTAGCCATCGGCGTCCGGCAAAGCCTCGGCGATCTGCGCGGTGTAGTAACCCTCGCCACAACCGATGTCGACCCAGCGGGCCGGCGTATAACTCGCCACCAGTTCCGCCAGACGTTTGGCCACCGGCGCGTAATGGCCTGCGTTCAGGAAATCGCGGCGGGCCTCGACCATCGCCTGATTGTCGCCGGGATCGCGGCTGTTCTTGTGCTGCACCGGCAGCAGATTCAGGTAACCCTGACGCGCACGGTCGAAGCGGTGGCCGGCGGGGCAGGCCACGCCGTTGTCCACCGCGTTCAGCGGTTCACTGCAGATCGGGCACGCGAGCATCAGGCGAGCAACTTGATCAGGGTCTGGTAGTAGATTTCGGTCAGCACATCGAGATCGGCCGCCAGCACGCGCTCGTTGACCTGGTGGATGGTCGCGTTGACCGGGCCCAGTTCGACAACCTGCGTGCCCATGGTCGCGATGAAACGACCGTCGGAGGTTCCGCCACTGGTGGACGGCTTGGTCTCGCGGCCGGTGATCTGTTTGATGCTCGACGACACCGCGTCGAGCAGTGCGCCCGGCTCGGTGAGGAACGGCAGACCGGACAGCGCCCAGTCGATATGCCAGTCCAGACCGTGCTTGTCGAGGATGTCGGCAACGCGTTTCTGCAGGCCTTCGACGGTCGATTCGGTGGAGAAACGGAAGTTGAACAACGCCACCAGATCACCCGGGATCACGTTGGTCGCGCCGGTGCCGGAATTGACGTTGGAAATCTGGAAACTGGTCGGCGGGAAGAAATCGTTGCCGTGATCCCAATGCTCGGCGGCCAGTTCGGCCAGGGCCGGGGCAGCGAGGTGGATCGGGTTCTTCGCCAGGTGCGGATAGGCCACGTGGCCCTGCACGCCGCGCACGGTCAGTTTGGCCCCGAGGGAGCCGCGACGACCGTTCTTCACCACGTCGCCCACCAGCGTGGTGCTCGATGGCTCGCCGACGATGCACCAGTCCAGTCGCTCGTTACGGGCTGCCAGACGTTCCACCACCGCCTTGGTGCCGTGATGCGCCGGGCCTTCTTCGTCGCTGGTGATCAGGAACGCGACCTTGCCCTTGTGATCCGGGTAGTCGGCGACAAAACGCTCGGCTGCCACAGTCATCGAGGCCAGGCTGCCTTTCATGTCCGCCGCGCCACGGCCGCAGAGCATGCCGTGCTCGTCGATCACCGCGTTGAACGGGTCGATCTGCCAGGCGGTCACCGGGCCGGTCGGCACCACGTCGGTGTGACCGGCGAAGCACAGCACCGGGCCGTCGCCTGTGCCGTGAGTCGCCCAGAAGTTATCCACATCTTCGATGCGCATCGGTTCCAATTGGAAACCGGCATCGCCCAGGCGCTGCATCATCTGCTTCTGGCAATCGGCGTCGACCGGCGTCACGGACGGACGGCGGATCAGGTCGATGGCGAGTTGGAGGGTCGGCGAAAGGTCGGCGTGGGCCGTCATGGAAAACTCCGGATGCTGTAAATGTGGGAGCGAGCTTGCTCGCGATGACGATGTCCTGTTCAACATAAGTGTTGAATGTGACGGACTCATCGCGGGCAAGCTCGCTCCCACAGGTCTAGTGGCAGGCCATCGGGGCCTTGGCCCTGCAAAATGGCGGTTATCTTAAAGCAAAACGGCGACCATTGGCCGCCGTTTAGTGCATCCGCAAGGATTTAGACCACCGGTGCCGGTTCAGGCGCAGCCGCAGGTTTTGGCAGCGACGACAGGAACGCCATGATCAGCGCCGCCACGTACGGCAGCGACTGCACCAGCAGCATGGCCACCCAGAAGCGCATGTCGTTGCTCGGAATGCCCTGCACCAGGAAGATCCCCAGCGCCGCGCCCCACAACAGCAGCATGATGAACAGCTCTTCCCGGGCCTCGGAAATCGCCACCCAGAAGCCATGGTTGTCGGCGTTTTTCGGGGTGCGGAAGAACGGAATGCTGCTGGTGAAGAAGCCGTACAGCACCGCTTTGGCGATGGTGTGTGACAACGCCAGACCAGCCAGTGCCGCGCAGAACGCATCCTTCAGGTTCACGCCCACGGCGCGACGGTAGAGGAAGATGATCTTGCCGACCTTGAACACGAACAGCGCCAGCGGCGGAATCGCGAAGATCAGCAGCGGCGGGTCGACCCGTTGCGGCACGATGATCATCGCCGCCGACCACAACAGTGCGCCGACGGTGAAGAAGATGTTCATGCCGTCCGCGACCCATGGCAGCCAGCCCGCGAGGAAGTGGTAGCGCTGGCCGCGAGTCAGTTCGGTGTCCTTGCCGCGCAGCAGGCTGCGGGTGTGACGCTTGATGATCTGGATCGCACCATAGGCCCAGCGGAAACGCTGCTTCTTGAAGTCAATGAAGGTGTCCGGCATCAGACCCTTGCCGTAACTGTCGTGGTAGTACGCCGCCGACAGGCCTTTTTCGAATACCCGCAGACCGAGTTCGGCGTCTTCACAGATGCACCAGTCGGCCCAGCCCAGTTCTTCCAGAACCGAACGACGGGTCATGGTCATGGTGCCGTGCTGGATGATCGCGTCGCGATCGTTGCGAGTGACCATGCCGATGTGGAAGAAGCCTTTGTATTCGGCATAGCAGAGCTTCTTGAAGGTGCTTTCGTTCTGGTCGCGGTAATCTTGCGGCGACTGCACCACGGCGATTTTCGGGTCGGCGAAGTGCGGCACCATGTGCTTGAGCCAGTTCGGGTGCACGCAGTAGTCGGAGTCGATCACCGCGATCACTTCGGCGTCCTTGGCAGTGTGCGGAATCAGGTAGTTCAGCGCGCCGCCCTTGAAACCGGCCAGGGGCGAGACGTGGAAGAACTTGAAGCGCGGGCCGAGGGTTTCGCAGTAGTCGCGCACCGGTTCCCAGACCGCCGGATCCTTGGTGTTGTTGTCGATGATCAGGACTTCAAAGTCCGGATAGTCGAGGTTGGCCAGGGCGTCGAGGGTCTGTTTGACCATCTCCGGCGGCTCGTTGTAGCACGGCACGTGGATCGAGACTTTCGGGCGGTAGTCCGAATCGCCGACCACCGGCAGGAATTCACGGCGACGCTTGTGAATCCACACCGCCTCGGCCAGTTCGTGGGCCTCGGTCAACAGCACGATGAACACCCCGAGCGCACCGAGCGCCAGCAGGAAGCCCACCGTCAGGCTGAACCACGTGCTGTATTGCTGGCTGTAGTCGTAACCGATCCACACCAGCACCGAACCGCAGAGGAACGCGATAAAGGTCAGGAAGGTACGGCCGCGCTGGCGCAGGGCCGAGCCGTCGATCATCAGCAGGGTCAGCGACAACAGCGCCAGCACCACCGAACCGATGGCCAGCACGCGCCATTGCGGGATCGCCACCACCGGGCCTTCGAAGTTGAATTTCTGCTGACGCGCGGCGTTGAACACGCCCCAGTAAGCGCCGACCGAACCTTCGTCGCTGGCCTTCCAGGGTTGGTCAAACGCTTCGATCACGAAGTAGTTGAAGCCCTGGCGGTTGAGCTTGTTGACCAGCGTGCGCAGGTAGATCGCCTGATCCGCCGGCGACGCATCGGCGCCACCGCGCATGCGGCCGTTGCTCGGCCAGCCCACCTCGGACAGCAGCAGCGGTTTTTTCGGGAACATCTTTTTCAGGTCGCGGGCGCGGTCGAAAACGAACTGCCCGGCCTTGTCCACCGGGATGAACTCCCAGTAGGGCAGAACGTGCGCGGCGATCAGGTCGACGTGCTTGGCCAGCTCCGGGTGTTCTTCCCAGACGTGCCACTGTTCGGAGGTGGTCACCGGCACTTTCACGGCCGCGCGCACCCGGTCGAGCAGTACGCTGAGTTCTTTGGCAGTGATTTCCTTGCGGAAGATCGCCTCGTTGCCGACCACAACGCGAACCACGCTGCGTGAGGTATTGGCCAGTTCGATGGCGCGGGTGATTTCCCGCTCGTTGCGTTCCTGGTCGGGGCTGATCCAGATCCCCAGGGTCACGCGCAGACCGAATTCTTCCGCCAGTTTCGGGATGTCCTGCAGAGAACCGTCGACCGAGTAGATACGGATGTTGTCCGTCAGCTTGCTCATGATCTCCAGGTCGCGGCGCATTTCATCGTCGGACGGATACTGATCTTTCTGTGGGAACTGTCCCTGCTGGAACGGTGAATAGGAGAAACCGGAGATCTGCTCCGGCCAGTTCGGCGCGGAGACGGGGCGATTGATCAGCGCCCAGAAACCGGTGAACAGGGCGGCGATTGCCAGAACCACCACCAGGTTGAGTCCAAATTTACGCGATGACATAGCTGTGTCGGGTTCCAAAGGCTGTGGAACGAAGGGTCGGCTGGTTGACGCCAAGAGGGCGCGCATCCTACACCGGCAGTTCGCCGAGTCCTACAAGAGACAGGGAAATGCCGGATGTTGGGCAATCCAACCCGACTTAAGTTCTTTCGTTTCAGCGTGTAAGACAAATCTTTGTTACGTGCAGCCTTAATTAAAGCAGGCGTGTTCGCCGTTCATAGCGCAAAGATGCTCTTGGCCGCCGACGGCCCTATAATGCGCGCCGGTTTTCAGGGTAATGGTCATGAGTACAGAAGATCCGCGGTTTGCAGGCATCGCCCGTTTGTATGGCATCGAGGGTCTTGAGCGCCTGCGTGCAGCCCATGTGGCGATTGTCGGCGTTGGCGGCGTCGGTTCCTGGGCGGCGGAAGCGATGGCCCGTTGTGGGGTGGGCGAGATTTCGCTGTTCGACCTCGACGACGTCTGCGTCAGCAACGCCAACCGTCAGTTGCACGCGCTGGACAGCACCGTCGGCAAGCCCAAGGTCGAAGTGATGGCCGAGCGTCTGCGCGGAATCAACCCGGACTGCAAGGTGCACGCGGTGGCGGACTTCGTCACCCGCGACACCATGGCCGAATACATCACGCCGAACATCGACTGCGTGATCGACTGCATAGACGCCGTCAACGCCAAGGCTGCGCTGATCGCCTGGTGCAAGCGCCGCAAGATCCAGATCATCACCACCGGCGGCGCTGGCGGGCAGATCGATCCGACGCTGATTCAGGTCTGCGACCTCAACCGGACCTTCAACGATCCGCTGGCCTCGAAAGTGCGCTCGACGTTGCGCCGCGACTACGGCTTCTCGCGTACCGTGACCCGTCACTACAGCGTGCCGTGTGTGTTCTCCACCGAACAACTGCGCTATCCGAAACCGGACGGCAGCATTTGCCTGCAGAAGAGTTTTGTCGGTGACGGCGTGAAGCTGGACTGCGCCGGCGGGTTTGGTGCGGTGATGATGGTGACGGCGACATTCGGCATGGTCGCGGCAACCAAGGCGGTGGACAAGATTGTGGCGGGTGTCCGGCGCCCGGCGGATCGAGTCAAGCCTCAGGCCTGACCAGTGACCGATCGTTCCCACGCTCCGCGTGGGAATGCAGCCCGGGACGCTCCGCGTCCCAAATCAAGAGCCGAGCGCGGAGCGTCCGTTGAGGCATTCCCACGCAGACGGTTCGACGCCTCGACGTGTTAACGATCAGTCAAGAGCGAGTTCACGCATCCGCTGCAACACGGCATTCAAGCCATTGCTGCGCGACGGCGACAACTGCCGCGACAGTCCCAATTGATTGAACCAGTCCGGCAGATCCACCTGCTGCAATTCGCCAGCGGTCAAGCCGTTGACCCGCAACAGCAACAACGCGACCAACCCGCGAATCATCCGCGCATCGCTGCTGGCCGCAAACTGCCAGCGGCCGTCGCGCAACTCGCCAACCAGCCACACCTGACTTTCACAGCCGTGCACCCGATTGGCCTCGCATTTGTCTGCGTCGCTCAGCAGCGGCAGGCGATCACCAAACTGCATCAACAGCCGCGCACGCTGTTCCCATCCAGCGGCGTTCTGAAACGTTTGCAGCGCTTCGGCGGCTTCGACCGGCAGGCTCATCGCAACAACTCCAGCGCCTGATCCAGCGCTTCAAAAAACCGCTCCAGATCTTCGGAATCGTTGTACAGCGCCAGCGACACACGAATCGCCCCGGCCAGCTCGAAACGTTTGAGCAGCGGCATCGCGCAGTGATGCCCGGCACGCACGGCGATGCCTTGTTCGGTCAGCAAGTGCGCGAGATCGGCGTTGTGCACGCCTTCGACGACAAAACTGGCCAGCGCCAGCTGCGGTTTGCCCAGCAGACGAATGCCATTGCGAGCGGCGAGGCCACGCAACAGGTAATCGTGCAGTGCGGCTTCGTGGGCGGACACCGCGTCCTGATCAAGGCCGGCCAGATAGTCGAGGGTCGCACCGAGGCCGATCACGCTGGCAATCGGCGGCGTTCCGGCCTCGAAGCCCAGTGGCGCCGGGCGGAAACGTGCGTCGTGGTAATTGGCTTCCAGCACCATTTCGCCACCGAACTGCCACGGGCGAAGTTGCTCCAGCGCCGGGTTGCGTCCGAACAGCACGCCGAGGCCATCGGGGCCGTACAGCTTGTGGCTGGAAAACACATAAAAGTCGCAACCCAGCGCCTGCACGTCATGCCGGCCATGGACCACGCCTTGAGCGCCATCGACCACGGTCAGCGCGTTATGCGCCTTGGCCATCGCCAGCAGCGCCGGCAGCGGTTGCCACGCGCCAAGCACGTTGGACAACTGGCTGACCGCCAGCAAACGAGTGCGCGGGCCGATCAGGTGAACGGCGGCAGCGAGGTCGATCACGCCGTCATCGTCCAGCGGCAGGATTACCAGCTTCAGGTCGCGACGTTGGGCCAGTTGCTGCCACGGGAGCAGGTTGGCGTGATGCTCCAGGGCGCTGATGACAATTTCATCGCCCGGATGGAAAAGATGTTCCAGGCCATACGCCAGGAGGTTCAGCGCACTGGTGGCGCCGTGGGTGAAGATGATCTGCCCGCTGTCACCGGCATTCAGCCACTGGGCAACCTTCAGGCGACTGTCCTCGAACGCCTGCGTGGCGTGGGCGCCGGGCAGGTGCTGGGCACGGTGCACGTTGGCTGCGCCATTGGCGTAGTAATGCGCCAGCGCATCGAGCAGGGCCTGGGGTTTTTGCGTGGTGGCGGCGTTGTCCAGGTAAGTCTGGTCTTGCCGTTGCAGGGCGGCGATGGCCGGGAAATCGGCGCGCCAAGGGGAGGGAATCATCATCTGGTATACGCCTGACCCTGTGGGAGCGAGCTTGCTCGCGAAGGCGTCCTTGAGGACGCCAAAAAGCTTCGCGAGCAAGCGCGCTCCCACAGGTTATCAATGTGCTGCTTAGTTGTGAGCGTGCAGCGCTTCGTTCAGTTCGATCGCCGATTTGTGGGTCTTGCACTCCACGGCGCCGGTTTCCGAATTGCGACGGAACAGCAGGTCGGTCTGACCGGCCAGTTCACGGGCCTTGACCACTTTGACCAGGTTGTTGTGCTCGTCCAGCAGTGCAACCTTGGTGCCGGCGGTCACGTACAGGCCCGACTCCACGGTGTTGCGGTCGCCCAACGGGATACCGATACCGGCGTTGGCGCCGATCAGGCAGCCTTCGCCGACCTTGATCACGATGTTGCCGCCGCCCGACAGGGTGCCCATGGTCGAGCAGCCGCCGCCCAGGTCCGAACCCTTGCCGACGAACACGCCAGCGGAGACGCGGCCTTCGATCATGCCCGGGCCTTCGGTGCCGGCGTTGAAGTTGATGAAACCTTCGTGCATCACGGTAGTGCCTTCGCCCACATAAGCGCCCAGGCGCAGACGTGCGGCGTCAGCGATACGCACGCCGGCCGGTACCACGTAGTCGGTCATTTTCGGGAACTTGTCCACCGAGAACACTTCCAGCAGTTCGCCCCGCAGACGGGCTTCGAGTTGCAGCTCGGCCAGTTCGCTCAGGTCGATGGCGCCCTGGCTGGTCCAGGCCACGTTTGGCAGCAGCGGGAAGATCCCGGCCAGGCTCACGCCGTGCGGCTTGACCAGACGATGGGACAGCAGGTGCAGCTTCAGGTAAGCCTCAGGGGTGGAAGTCAGCTGAGTGTCTTCGGCCAGCAGGGTCGCGACCAGCGGCTTGTGGCTTTCAGCCAGACGGGTCAGCAGCTTGCCTTGTACCGCGTCGATGCCTTTCACGGCTTCAGCCAGTTGCGCAGCCTGGGCGGTGCTGAAGGTGATGGCCTGGTTGCCTTCGGTGTAGCCGAGGATCGGTGCAACAGCGGCAACCAGTTCGGCCGAAGGGTTCAACAGTGGCTGAGCGTAGAACACTTCCAGCCACGCGCCTTGACGGTTCTGGGTGCCGACACCGAAGGCGATACTGAACAGGGAGTTGGACATGTGAATACCTCTACAAAAAGTGACGGGCTGCTTACTTGAGTGCGGCCGCGTAGATATTTGGCTTGAAGCCAATCAGGGTTCGGTCACCGAGATCGAGCACCGGACGCTTGATCATCGAGGGTTGAGCGAGCATCAGCTCGATGGCTTTCGACTGGTCGAGATCGGCTTTGCGTTCGTCGTCGAGTTTGCGAAAGGTCGTGCCTGCGCGGTTCAACACCGTTTGCCAGCCATGCTCGTCGCACCATTGGGTCAGGTGCTCACGGTCAATGCCGGCGGTCTTGTAATCGTGGAAGTCATAGCTGACAGCGTGTTCATCTAGCCAGGTGCGCGCCTTTTTCATGGTGTCGCAGGCTTTGATGCCGAAAAGGTGCAACGTTTTGCTTGAAACGGTCAAGGAATCGCCCCCTTTACAGGTGCTGGAAAAAAATGGTGTCGGATTATGCCATGACCAGACGGTTTCGCGGCGCCCAGGTTGCTTCTGCTGAGGGTGCCTGCGACATAGGTGCAACGGTCATTCACAGCCTGAGCGGCTAATATGGCAGTTCAACGCTGTCGATTGTCCGGGATTTCCGCTTTATGCAAACCGCTTATACCGTCCTGATCCTGCTGATGCTGGTCAGTGTCTCGCGCCTGGTTGGACGGGTGATTCCGCTGCCGCTGCCACTGGTACAGATCGCCGCCGGTGCCTTGCTGGCCTGGCCGACCCTCGGTCTGCACGTGGCCCTTGATCCCGAACTGTTCCTGTTTCTGTTCTTGCCGCCGCTGCTGTTTTCCGATGGCTGGCGCATGCCCAAGCGTGAACTGTGGCGCTTGCGCGGCCCGGTACTCACGCTGGCGGTCGGGTTGGTGCTGTTTACCGTGGTCGGGGCCGGTTACTTCATTCACTGGTTGCTGCCGACGATTCCGCTGCCGGTGGCCTTCGCGCTGGCGGCGGTGCTGTCCCCGACCGACGCCGTGGCGGTCTCGGCGATTTCCCAGAACCGCTTGCCCACGCCGCTGATGCACATGCTGCAGGGCGAGGCGTTGATGAACGATGCGTCGGGTCTGGTGACGTTCAAATTCGCGCTGGTAGCGGCGGTCACCGGTGCGTTTTCCCTGGCCAATGCCAGCCTGACCTTCGTGCTGGTCGCGGTCGGCGGGCTGGCGGTCGGCGTGGCGCTGAGCTGGCTGGTCGGCCGGTTGCGCGCCTGGATGATCGCCCGGGGCTGGGACGATCCGGCGACCCACGTGGTGTTCATGTTGCTGCTGCCGTTTGCCGCTTACGTGCTGGCCGAACGGCTTGGCGCGTCAGGCATTCTTTCGGCGGTGGCGGCGGGGATGATGCAGAGCTGGCTCGATCTGCTGCCGCGCCAGACCAGCACCCGGTTGCTCAACCGCAGCGTCTGGTCGTTGCTGGAGTTCGCCTTCAACGGTTTGATCTTTCTGCTGCTCGGCCTGCAACTGCCGGACATCATTAAAGCGGTGGTCAGCCACGAGACGTCATTGTGGCCGACCCTGTTCTATCGCTGTCTCGATGTGGTGGCGATTTTCCTGGCGCTGGTGTTGTTGCGCTTCATCTGGGTGCAGAGCATCTGGCGGCTGTCGGTGTTGCTGCGCCGCCTGCGCGGCAAGGGTGATCTGACGCAAGTACCGACCGCCCGGTCCTGCTGGCTGCTGACCGTCGGTGGCGTGCGCGGGGCGGTGACCCTGGCAGGTGTGATGTCGGTACCGATGCTGATGGGTGGCGAGGCGTTCCCCGAGCGCGATCTGCTGATCTTCATCGCCGCCGGGGTGATCCTGTTGTCGCTGGTGGCGGCCTGTATTGCGCTGCCTTTGCTGTTGCGCGGCATCGAAAAGAGCCCGGACGACAAGCGCCGCCAGGAAGTGCGCGACGCCTGGCGCAAGACGGCGGAAGCGGCGATCCATGCGCTGGAGACCGAGGAGGTCAACCCGCAGGACGCCGCGCAAGCCGCGCTGGCAGCGGAGCTCAAGGCGCGGATCATGTCCGAATACCGCCATCAACTGGAAGTCTTCAATGACTCGGCCGAAGCCCAGGCTCTGGCGTTCCAGATGGATCTGCTGGAGCGTCGTCTGCGACTCAAGGCACTGCGTGCGCAACGCCTCGAGTTGTACAGCCTCAGCCGTCAGCACCAGATTGGTGACGACGTGTTGCGTGAGGTGCTGGGCGAGCTGGACTTGAGTGAGGCGAATCTGGGGCAGGTCAAATAAGCCACTGACGCCCCTTGGATATCAGTCGACCGATGTTCGATGTCAGTGGGTGCGGTTCAGTTCAAGTTCGCCAGGCGTTGCGCCTGGCGAACTTTTTGCGTTTCAAGGAGCCGGTTTATTTTGGATAAAGCAGCTTCATCAACTGTTTGTCCTTTTTGCTGATCTTGCGGTTTATCGGAACTTCCCAGTCGCCGATCGTCAGGTCGTTCGATATGGGGTGATGCATGATCGAACGCTTGTCGTAGGCAAGATAAAGTGCATCGCGCGTATCAAATGACGCGAACAGGTTGTAGTCGACCTGTTCGCGGGTCAGCGGATTCATTTCCCGATTCTGATAAAACGCGTACACCTTGGGTTTATCCCATGGAATATTGGCTTGTGGGTGCTGATGCTCATGCATGGCGCCCAGCGCATGGCCGAACTCGTGCATTACGATGACCTCGAAGTCGGCATGGTCCGGCGTGACGCCCAGGTTCATTGTCGGATGGTCGGGATGAATCAGAAGTGCATCGGTGCCCAGTATCGAACTGTTGTCATTGTTTCGGGTGGCGATGCGGATATCACCCTTCAGATCGTCGACAAATTCAAACTTGAGATTGATATAAGGCAGCCATTTGCTGGCTGCATTGATAATCCCTGTTTTACGAGCGGCATCGGGTGCATCCATGAACGCGATTTTCAACGTGCGACCATTGGCCCAGAGTTTCGAGTAATCGACCACGGAGCGTTTGCGGCGAGTGCCGGGTGTGGTTGGGGTGCCGGCATTCGCCGGGTTCTCGTTGATGGCGGCTGTGTAAGCAGCCTGATCGTCAGGCCACTGAATCAGTTGGCAATCCAGAAGTTCTTTCATTGTTCACTTCTTCCTTGAAGTTGAAGATCGATTTCAGGTAATGCGCAAAGGGCGCGGCTCAAGACTAACGTCTGGCTGCGCAAAAGCGAGGTATGAAAAACGGAGGAAGTGTTGCGTGATATTTGACCGCCCGTGCCGGATTGCCCGGCACGGGCGAAACACATTACTTGTGGCGCAGGACGAAGTCGCGGATGCGCTCGGCTGCCTCGACGCATTCCGCCAGCGGCGCAACCAGCGCCATGCGTACGCGCCCGGCACCCGGATTGACGCCATCGACGTCACGGGACAGGTACGAACCCGGCACCACAGTCACGTGCTCTTCGGCAAACAGGTCGCGGCAGAATGCGGCATCGTCGCCCTGCACATTCGGCCACAGGTAAAAGCTGCCATCGGGGCGTTGCACGTCCATCACCGGGCTGAGGATCGCCAGCACCGCATCGAACTTCTCGCGATACAACGCACGGTTGGCGCGGACATGCACTTCATCGTTCCACGCGGCGACGCTGGCCAGCTGGGTCTGAACCGGCATCGCGCAACCGTGGTAGGTGCGATACAGCAGGAAACCCTTGAGGATGTCGGCATCACCGGCAACAAAGCCCGAGCGCAGGCCTGGCAGGTTCGAGCGCTTGGACAGGCTGTGGAACACCACGCAACGCTTGAAGTCCTTGCGACCCAGTTCGGCGCAGGCACTGAGCAGGCCCGGCGGTGGCGTCTGCTCGTCGAAGTACAGTTCGCTGTAGCACTCGTCGGCGGCGATCACGAAGTCGTATTCGTCGGCCAGGGCGATCAGTTTTTTCAGCACGTCGACCGGGATCAGCGCACCGGTCGGGTTGCCCGGCGAGCACAGGAACAGGATCTGGCAGCGCTTCCAGATGTCCGGCGAAACCGCGTCGAAGTCCGGGTTGAAGCCGTTCTCGTCCAGGCACGGCAGGTAGTGCGGCTTGGCGCCGGCGAGGAACGCTGCGCCTTCATAGATCTGATAGAACGGATTCGGGCTGACCACCAGCGCGTCGTCGCCACGGTTGACCACGGTCTGGGTAAAGGCGAACAGTGCTTCACGGGTGCCGTTGACCGGCAGCACGTTGCGCGCCGGGTCGATCCAGCCGCCCGGCACGTTGAAACGACGCTCGCACCAGGCGGCGATGGCTTCGCGCAGGGCCGGGATACCGAGAGTGGTCGGGTACACCGCCATCTGATCCAGATTGTTCGCCAGCGCCTCGGCGACAAAGCTTGGCGAGCGGTGCTTCGGTTCGCCGATGGACAGTGCGATCGGGCGCTTGTCCGGGTTTGGCGTGACGCTGCCGAGCAGGGCGCGGAGCTTTTCGAACGGGTAGGGCTGAAGCTGGGACAGAGCGTTGTTCATCGGTGCGGGATCTCGTGCAAAGCGATTGAAGCCGGGCGCGCAATCAAATGCTGATGCGCGACAGTTTGATATCGGGTTCCTGATTGACGCTCAGCTGTTCGACGATGGCATCCTGCAGGCGGCTGCACAGCAGCGGGTCGGACAGCGGTTGATTGTGGGCGTCGGTGATGAAGAACACGTCTTCCACCCGCTCGCCCAGGGTGGCGATCTTGGCGTTCTGCAGCGACAGGTCGAACTCGAGGAAAATCCCGCCAACCCGTGCCAGCAGGCCCGGGCGATCCGGTGCAGTGAGTTCCAGTACCGTTACCGGGCGCTGGGCGTCGTTGTGGATCGTCACCTGCGGGGCGAACGCGAAATGCTTGAGCTGGCGCGGCACCCGACGCTGGATGATCGTCGGGTAGTCGGCCGGGTTGCGCAGGGCTTCGGTCAGGCCTTCGCGAATCTGTTTGACCCGGACCGGATTGTCGCCGATCGAGTCGCCATCGGTATCGAGCACGATGTAGGTGTCGAGGGTGAACTGACTGCTGGACGTGATGACCCGGGCGTCGTGAATGTTCAGGTTGAGCTGGTCCATCGCGGCTACGGTCACGGCGAAGAAGTCGTGCTGATCCGGCGCATAGATGAAGATCTGTGTGCCGCCCTCGAATTCACGCTGGGTCGTTTCCTTGATCAGCACCAGCGGACCGCCGTCGGCCGGTTGCTGGAGGATGGCGTCGGTGTGCCAGGCCACATCGCCGGCGGTGTGACGCAGGAAGTAGTCGTCGCCCAGTTGCGCCCACAATTGCTCGACGTCGTCGGGATCGGTGCCGCCGCGTACCAGGATGTCCAGCGCTGCGCTCTGGGTCTGGCGGATCTGCTCTTCGCGATCCACCGGATTCTCCAGCCCGCGGCGCAGGGCACGCTTGGTTTCGGTGTAGAGCTGGCGCAACAGGCTGGCACGCCAGGAATTCCACAGGGTCGGGTTGGTCGCGTTGATGTCGGCCACGGTCAGCACGTACAGGTAGTCCAGGCGAGTTTCGTCACCGACCGCCAGCGCGAAGTCATGGATCACCTGCGGGTCGGACAAGTCTTTGCGCTGGGCGGTGGTCGACATCACCAGGTGGTTCTGCACCAGCCAGACGATCAGGCGGCTGTCCCACACCGGCAGTTGGTGGCGCTGGCAGAACGCCTCGGCATCCACTGCGCCGATATCCGAGTGGTCGCCGTGCCGGCCCTTGCCGATGTCGTGATACAGACCCGCCATGTAGATCAGTTCGGGTTTCGGCAATTTGGCCATGAGCTTGGCGGCCAGCGGGAATTTTTCCGAAACCTGTGAGTACTGCAATTTGCGCAGGTGTTTGATCAGGTTCAGCGTGTGCGCATCGACCGTATAGATGTGGAACAGGTCGTGCTGCATCTGCCCGACGATAAAGCCGAACTCCGGCAGATAACGCCCGAGAATGCCGTAACGGTTCATCCGCCGCAGGTTGCGGTGGATGCCGATCTTGCATTTGAACAGCTCGATGAACAGGCTGGTGTTGCGGATGTCGTTGCGGAAGTTGTCGTCGATCAGGTGACGGTTTTCCCGCAACAGGCGAATGGTGTCGGCGCGTACGCCTTTGATCTCCGGCTGCTGGGCCATCAGCACGAAGATCTCGAGCATGGCGAATGGCGTGCGGCGGAATACGTTGTCGTTGCGTGCCTCGATGTAGCCGTCGTGCAGCTGGAAGCGCGAGTTGATCGGCTGCGGCGGCGCTTCGTCTTCCGGCGCGAGGATGACTTCCTCGAAGTGCTGGATGATCAGGTCGCTGAGCTGGGCGATGCTCATCACGACGCGGAAGTACTGCTGCATGAAGTTTTCGACGGCCTGTTTGGCGTCGTCGCCTTCAAAACCCAGCAGTCCGGCAATGGTGCGCTGGTGATCGAACAGCAGACGATCTTCGGCGCGACCGGCGAGCATGTGCAGGGCGTAGCGCACCTTCCAGAGGAATTCCTGGGAGGAGGCGAGCAGGGCGTTTTCACTTTCGACCAGAAACCCTTCACCGGCCAGGGCGCGCAGGTTCAGGGTGCCGTACTGACGACGGGCCACCCACAGAATCGTCTGAATATCCCGTAGTCCGCCGGGCGAGCCTTTGACGTTGGGTTCCAGGTTGTATTCGGTGTCGTTGTACTTGTGGTGGCGAGCCTTCTGCTCGGCGCGCTTGGCCAGGAAGAAATCCTTGCTCGGCCACATGTGCGCAGTGCTGGTGACATCGAGCATGCGCTGGCGCAGGCGCTCGGGGCCGCAGATGGTGCGGCTTTCCATCAGGTTGGTGACCACCGTCAGGTCGGCGCGGGCCTCTTCGGCGCACTCGTCGACCGAGCGAACGCTTTGACCGACTTCCAGGCCGATGTCCCACAGCAGCGTCAGAAAGCGCTCGATGGAATCGCGGAAGATTTCGTGGTCGGCGCTGTCCAGCAGGATCAGCAGATCGATGTCGGAGTACGGGTGCAACTCACCGCGACCATAGCCGCCGACCGCGACCAGCGCGATGTCGGCGTCTTCGCTCCAGTCGAACTGGTCCCAGGCCTTTTGCAGAATGTTGTCGACGAACCACGCCCGATCTTCGATCAGTCGCCGGATATCGCGGCCGGCGCGAAAACGTGCATCGAGCACTTCGCGGGCCTGGCGGATCGCCTTCTTGAATGCCGCGATGGGACTCGCTTTCAGGGCCAGTTCAGCCTGGAACTGACCGCGGTCGAAGAGTTCGGGATCCACCTGCGGCATCGATTGGCTTTCCTTCTATAGGCTGGGAACGGTGTCTGGATCAGGCCGAGATGCGCGGGATGGTGTCGTCGCTGCGCAGGGTGAAGATCTCATAGCCGGTGTCGGTAACAAGCAAAGTGTGTTCCCACTGCGCCGACAGCTTGCGATCCTTGGTGATCGCGGTCCAGCCGTCGCCCAGTACTTTGGTGTCGGCCTTGCCCTGGTTGATCATCGGCTCGATGGTGAAAGTCATGCCGGCCTTCAGTTCCATGCCGGTGCCGGCACGGCCGTAGTGCAGGATCTGCGGTTCTTCATGGAACACCTTGCCGATGCCGTGACCACAGAATTCACGCACCACCGAGAAGCCGTTCTTTTCCGCGTGCTTCTGGATGATTTCGCCGATGTCGCCGAGGCGGCAGCCGGGTTTGACGATTTCGATCGCCTTGTACATGCATTCCTGGGTGACCTGGGACAGACGCTCGGCCCAGACCGGCACGGTGCCGACGTGGAACATGCGGCTGGTGTCGCCGTGGTAACCGTCTTTAATCACGGTGACGTCGATGTTCAGGGTGTCGCCGTTTTTCAGCGGTTTGTCGTTCGGGATGCCGTGGCAGACCACGTGGTTGATCGAGGTGCAGATCGACTTCGGGTAGCCCTTGTAGTTGAGCGGGGCAGGGATGGCCTGCTGCACGTTGACGATATAGTCGTGGCAGATCTGGTTCAGCTCATCGGTGGTCACGCCCGGCTTGACGTGCTCGGCAATCATTTCCAGCACATCGGCGGCCAGTTTGCCGGCGACACGCATGCCAGCGATGTCCTCGGGGGTTTTGAGGGTGACGGTCATACAGGCTCTCTCTGCGCTCGGCGGCGCTTGCTGATACGAACAGGGGCGCGGCTGCTGATATTGCGGCCCCGAAAAACGCGATTCTAACAGACCGAAGGCGCAAATCTGCGCCTGCGTGCATCGCTTCTCTCTATACAATGCGGCGCATTGTCCCGATTCCAAGGGGCTGGCGTGCATGTCGCTGACGGGATTGCAGATTCCGGGTTCCGTTTGCGCCGTCCCTGTGGTATAAAATGCGCCGCTTTCCGGGGATAGCCCCGAGAGCATTAACCCACACACGTGTCGACACGATGGCCTGGGTGCCTTTGATCCTCGGATCAATGGTTGGTCATTGGGATACGTGGAGGCCCAACCCGACTTATCAAGGAACTATCATGTCCCAAGTCAACATGCGCGATATGCTGAAGGCCGGTGTGCACTTCGGTCACCAAACCCGTTACTGGAATCCGAAAATGGGCAAGTACATTTTCGGCGCGCGTAACAAGATTCACATCATCAACCTTGAAAAAACCCTGCCAATGTTCAACGAAGCTCTGACTTTCGTAGAGCGTCTGGCCCAGGGCAAAAACAAGATTCTGTTCGTCGGCACCAAGCGTTCCGCTGGCAAGATCGTTGCTGAAGAAGCAGCACGTTGCGGCTCGCCGTACGTCGATCACCGCTGGTTGGGCGGCATGCTGACCAACTTCAAGACCATCCGTGCTTCCATCAAGCGTCTGCGTGACCTTGAAGTACAAGCCGAAGACGGTACTTTCGCCAAGCTGACCAAGAAAGAAGCGCTGATGCGCACTCGCGATCTTGAGAAGCTGGACCGCTCCCTGGGCGGCATCAAGGACATGGGCGGTCTGCCAGACGCACTGTTCGTGATCGACGTTGACCACGAGCGCATCGCGATCACCGAAGCCAACAAGCTGGGCATCCCGGTCATCGGCGTTGTCGATACAAACAGCAGCCCTGAAGGCGTTGACTACATCATCCCAGGCAACGATGACGCAATCCGCGCTATCCAGCTGTACATGGGTTCGATGGCTGACGCAGTAATCCGCGGTCGCAACAACGTTGCTGGCGGTACTGTAGAATTCGCAGCTGAAGAAACTCAGGCTGCAGCTGAGTAATTGACGCCCTGGCGTTGACTCAGTAAGCAAAAAGGGGGCTTGGCCCCCTTTTTGCCACCTCGAAAACCATTTGTCGGCAGCGCAGCTACAGCATCTGTAACGTGCAGCGGCTACAAGGTGGTTCGGGAAGAATTGAACGCCCGTTCGATCGGGTGGAATGGTTGAAAACCTATCCAAGAGGAATTTGAAAATGGCAGCAATTACTGCAGCGTTGGTCAAAGAACTGCGCGAGCGTACCGGCGAAGGCATGATGGATTGCAAGAAAGCCCTGGAAAAGGCTGGCGGCGACATCGAAAAAGCCATTGATGACATGCGTGCTTCGGGCGCGATCAAGGCTGCCAAGAAAGCCGGCAACGTTGCCGCTGAAGGCGCTATCGCCGTCAAGGCTGACGGCAAGTCCGCCGTTCTGCTGGAAGTGAACTCGCAGACCGACTTCCTGGCCCTGCAGGACGACTTCAAGAACTTCGTCAGCGAAAGCCTTGAAGAAGCGTTCGCTCAGAAGCTGACTGACGCGGCTCCGCTGATCGCTTCGCGTGAAGCTGCTCGTGAAGCCCTGGTTGCCAAGTGTGGCGAAAACGTCAACATCCGTCGTCTGGCGCGTGTTGAGGGTGACGTTGTAGGTGCTTACCTGCACGGCAACAAGATTGGTGCAGTGGTTGTTCTGAACGGCGGCGACGTCGACCTGGCCAAGAATATCGCCATGCACGTTGCAGCTTCGAACCCAGAGTTCCTGGACGCGTCGGAAATCTCCGCCGAGGCCATCGAGCGCGAGAAGAACGTATTCCTGCAACTGAATGCCGACAAGATCGCTGGCAAGCCGGAAAACATCGTTGAGAACATGATCAACGGTCGTATTACCAAGTTCAAAGCCGAAGCCTCGCTGAAAGAGCAAGCTTTCGTCATGAACCCGGAAGTCAAGGTTGGTGAGCTGGCCAAGAAAGCCGGTGCTGAAATCGTTTCCTTCACTTACTTCAAAGTAGGCGAAGGCATCGAGAAGCCGGTTGATGACTTCGCTGCCGAAGTTGCCGCTCAAGTGGCTGCCGCCAAGCAGTAAGACGGTTTTTCAACTGTCGCCCGAAAGAGGCTGCCCGCTCACGCGCGCAGCCTCTTTTCAGATAGGGTTACCAATTTTTATTGGTTTCCCCTTGGAACTGACTTACAAAGCCATGTTCCGATGGCGCTGAAGCAGCGCCAAGCTAGAGTGAACGCCAGCTGTAAACAGCTCGCAAAGAATTTTTAAAATACGCCGCAGGAGAGATTCGCAATGGCTCAGCAGGGCAGTGGTTATCAGGCTCGCTATAAACGCATTCTACTCAAGCTTAGCGGCGAGGCCCTGATGGGCTCGGAAGAGTTCGGGATCGATCCGAAAGTGCTGGATCGCATGGCACTGGAGGTCGGCCAACTGGTCGGCATCGGCGTTCAGGTCGGTCTGGTGATCGGCGGTGGCAACCTGTTCCGCGGTGAAGCGCTGAGCAAGGCCGGCATGGACCGGGTCACGGGCGACCACATGGGCATGCTGGCCACTGTGATGAACGCTCTGGCCATGCGCGACGCGCTGGAACGTGCCAATATCTCGGCCATCGTGATGTCGGCCATCTCCATGGTCGGTGTGACCGATCACTATGACCGTCGCAAGGCCATGCGCCACCTGAACTCAAAAGACGTGGTGATTTTCGCGGCCGGTACCGGCAATCCGTTCTTTACCACGGATTCGGCAGCCTGCCTGCGTGCCATTGAAATCGACGCAGACGTCGTGCTCAAGGCGACCAAGGTCGATGGCGTGTACACCGCTGATCCGTTCAAAGACCCGCATGCCGAGAAGTTCGATCATCTGACATACGATGAAGTACTGGATCGCAAGCTGGGTGTAATGGATCTGACGGCTATCTGCCTGTGCCGCGATCACAAGATGCCGCTGCGGGTATTCAACATGAACAAGCCGGGCGCCCTGCTGAACATCGTGCATGGTGGCGCTGAAGGCACTCTGATCGAGGAAGTCCAACAATGATCAACGAAATCAAGAAAGACGCCCAGGCGCGCATGCACAAGTCGCTGGAGTCGCTGAACCATGCATTCGGTCAGATCCGTACCGGCAAGGCCCACCCAAGCATCCTGGGAAGCGTGATGGTGCCTTATTACGGTTCGGATACCCCGTTGAGCGGTGTTGCGAGTGTCACCGTGAAAGACAACCAGACCCTGCAGGTCGTGCCGTTCGAGCGCAACATGCTCGGCGCAATCGACAAGGCCATTGGCAGCGCCGGTCTGAACCTGAATCCGACCAACCTGGGTGAGCTGCTGCTGATCAAGATGGCGCCACTGACCGAGGAAACCCGCAAGGGCTTCACCAAGCAGGCGCGTGCCGCTGCCGAAGATGCTCGCGTTGCGGTACGCAACATTCGTCGCGACGCCATGGGAGAGCTGAAAAAACTGTCCAAGGACAAGGAGATCAGCGAGGACGAAGAGCGTCGTGCAAGTGCCGAGATCGACAAGCTGATCAAGGACTTCGAAGCTCAGATCACCAAGGCGACTGACGAAAAAGAAAAAGACCTGATGGCCGTTTAAGGGTCGAGTTTTTAATGGACAAGACCAAGCAGACTGCGCCGTCCGCGGTGCCGCGCCATGTCGCGATCATCATGGATGGCAATAATCGCTGGGCAAAAAAACGCTTTATGCCGGGTGTTGCCGGGCATAAAGCGGGCGTGGATGCTGTGCGGGCGGTGATCGAGGTGTGTGCCGAGGCCAAGGTCGAGGTGCTCACCCTGTTCGCCTTCTCCAGTGAAAACTGGCAGCGCCCGGCCGATGAGGTCAGCGCCTTGATGGATCTGTTCTTCAAGGCGCTGCGTCGTGAGGCCAAGCGCCTGAACGACAACAACATCAGCCTGCGCATTATCGGTGACCGAACGCGATTCCATCCGGAGCTTCAGGCCGCCATGCGTGAAGCGGAAGCGATGACTGCCGGTGCCAACCGATTCATTCTGCAGATAGCCGCCAACTACGGCGGTCAGTGGGATATCGCGCAAGCGGCGCAGCGTCTGGCACGTGAGGTTCAGGCCGGTCATCTGCGGCCGGAAGACATCACGCCGGATCTGCTGCAGACCTGTCTGGTCACCGGTGATCTGCCGTTGCCAGACTTGTGCATTCGTACTGGCGGCGAGCACCGCATCAGCAACTTCCTCTTGTGGCAGTTGGCATACGCCGAGTTGTATTTCTCCGACCTGTTCTGGCCGGACTTCAAACACGAAGCCATGCGCAATGCGCTGGCCGATTTCGCTTCGCGCCAGCGTCGTTTCGGTAAAACGAGCGAGCAGGTCGAAGCTGGAGCCCGGGTTTAATGCTTAAACAACGCATCATCACTGCACTGATTCTGCTGCCGATCGCTCTGGGCGGATTTTTTCTGCTCGAAGGCTCCGGTTTTGCCCTGTTCATCGGTCTGGTCGTGAGCCTGGGCGCCTGGGAATGGGCGCGTCTGGCCGGCTTCACTGCGCAGGCATTTCGTGTCGGCTACGCCGCGGTGGTCGCGCTGATGCTGTTCGTCATGTACATCCTGCCGGGGCTGGCGCCCTGGGTGCTGGGCGCTTCGGTGATCTGGTGGGCACTGGCAACATGGCTGGTGCTGACGTACCCGCGTTCCAGCGAGCGCTGGTCCAGTGCCGCCAGCAAACTGGTGATCGGATTGCTGATTCTGTTGCCCGCCTGGCAAGGGCTGGTGCAGATCAAGCAATACCCGCTCGGCAACTGGCTGATCATGGCCGTGATGGTACTGGTCTGGGGCGCTGACATCGGGGCGTATTTCTCCGGTCGCGCGTTCGGCAAGCGCAAGCTGGCGCCACAAGTCAGTCCCGGCAAAAGCTGGGAGGGCGTGTATGGCGGTCTGGCGCTGAGTCTGGTCATCACCACCCTGGTCGCGCTGTTCCGTGACTGGACGGTAGCGCAACTGTTCAAGGGCTTGATCGGTGCTGCGGTGATTGTCTTCATCTCGGTGGTGGGCGACCTCACCGAAAGCATGTTCAAGCGTCAGTCCGGCATCAAGGACAGCAGCAATCTGCTGCCTGGCCATGGTGGCGTGCTGGACCGCATCGACAGTCTGACGGCGGCGATACCGGTGTTCGCGGTGCTGTTGTGGATGGCGGCGTCGTGAGTCGCCCGCAGCAGATTACAGTCCTGGGTGCGACCGGTTCGATCGGTCTGAGCACCCTGGATGTCATCGCCCGGCATCCGGAGCGTTATCAGGCTTTCGCCCTGAGCGGTTTTACCCGCCTGAGCGAACTGTTTGCCCTGTGTGTTCGCCATCTCCCGAAATATGCAGTAGTGCCGGAAGCCGGCGCTGCTCGTAATCTTCAGGACGATTTGCATGCGGCGGGCCTGTCGACGCAAGTACTGGTCGGTGAGGAAGGCCTGTGTCAGGTCGCTGCCGCGCCGGAAGTGGATGCCGTCATGGCCGCCATCGTCGGTGCTGCCGGTCTGCGCCCGACTCTGGCGGCTGTCGAGGCAGGCAAGAAAATTCTTCTGGCCAACAAGGAAGCGCTGGTCATGTCCGGCGCCTTGTTCATGCAGGCGGTGCGCAAAAGCGGTTCGGTTCTGTTGCCGATCGACAGCGAGCACAACGCGATTTTTCAGTGCATGCCGCAGGACTTTGCTCGCGGGCTGAGTAACGTTGGAGTCCGTCGGATTTTGCTGACGGCCTCTGGTGGCCCTTTCCGGCAGACGCCGATGGCCGAGCTGGCGCATGTTTCACCCGATCAGGCGTGTGCGCACCCGAACTGGTCGATGGGGCGCAAGATCTCGGTGGATTCGGCCAGCATGATGAACAAAGGGCTCGAGTTGATCGAGGCCTGCTGGTTGTTCGATGCCAAGCCTTCGCAAGTCGAGGTGGTGATTCATCCGCAGAGCGTGATTCATTCGCTGGTCGATTATGTGGACGGTTCGGTGTTGGCGCAGTTGGGTAACCCCGATATGCGCACTCCGATTGCCAACGCCCTGGCCTGGCCTGAGCGCATTGATTCGGGCGTGGCGCCGCTGGATCTGTTCGCTGTTGCCCGCCTGGATTTCGAAGCTCCCGACGAAGAGCGCTTTCCGTGCCTGCGTCTGGCGCGCCAGGCTGCCGAGGCTGGAAACAGCGCCCCGGCCATGCTCAATGCGGCGAATGAAGTGGCGGTTGCCGCGTTTCTCGACGGACGGGTTCGCTATCTGGAAATCGCGAGTATCATCGAGGAAGTCTTGAATCTCGAGCCGGTAGTGGCGTTGAACGATCTCGATGCGGTGTTTACCGCGGACGCGACTGCCAGGGCATTGGCCGGGCAGTGGTTGAAGCGTCACGACCGATAGGTCTTGCAACACATGGCTTCACGCGGCACTGGACAGGATTGCGGAGAAAGTAGATGAGCGCGCTCTATATGATTGCCGGCACCCTGATCGCTCTGGGTGTGCTGGTCACCTTTCACGAATTCGGCCATTTCTGGGTCGCGCGTCGCTGTGGCGTCAAGGTTCTGCGTTTTTCCGTGGGCTTCGGCATGCCGCTGTTGCGCTGGCATGACAAGCAGGGCACCGAATTTGTGGTTGCGGCCATTCCGCTGGGTGGCTACGTCAAGATGCTCGATGAGCGCGAAGGCGAAGTGCCGGCCGATCAGCTTCATCAGTCATTCAATCGCAAGTCTGTTCGTCAGCGCATCGCCATTGTTGCGGCCGGCCCTGTGGCCAACTTTCTACTCGCGCTGGTGTTCTTCTGGGTGCTGGCCATGCTCGGCAGCGAACAGATTCGCCCGGTCATCGGTTCGGTGGAGCCGGGCAGCATCGCCGCAACGGCCGGGCTGAGCGCGGGACAGGAAATCGTCGCGATCGACGGTGAACCAACCTCGGGCTGGGCTGCAGTCAACCTGCAATTGGTGCGCCGACTGGGGGAGAGCGGTTCTCTGCAATTGCTGGTGCGCGATCAGGGTTCCACGGCGGATTCGCCTCGGGTGCTGGCACTTGATAAATGGCTCAAGGGGGCTGATGAGCCGGATCCTATTCGCTCCCTCGGTATTCGCCCTTGGCGCCCGGCCTTGCCGCCGGTGCTGGCCGAACTCGATCCGAAAGGCCCGGCCCAGGCGGCCGGACTGAAAACCGGTGATCGTCTGCTGACGCTCGATGGCAAGGCGCTGGATGACTGGCAACAGGTGGTCGACACCGTTCGTACGCGTCCTGATACCAAAATCGTGCTGCGCGTAGAGCGTGACGGTGTTCAAATCGACGTCCCTGTGACACTGGCCGCGCGTGGCGATAAAAAGTCGCCAAGCGGTTACCTGGGGGCAGGTGTGAAGGCTGTCGACTGGCCGCCGGAGATGATCCGCGAGGTCAGTTACGGGCCTTTGGCAGCGATTGGCGAGGGTGCCCGTCGTACCTGGACCATGAGCGTCCTGACGCTGGATTCACTGAAGAAAATGCTCTTCGGCGAGCTCTCGGTAAAAACTTGAGTGGACCGATAACCATTGCTAAAGTGGCGGGCGCTTCTGCCCAGTCGGGCGTCGCTGATTTCCTGAATTTCCTTGCTTATCTGAGTATTAGCCTGGGGGTTCTGAATTTGCTGCCCATTCCTGTACTGGATGGGGGGCATTTGTTGTTTTATCTGATCGAGTGGGCGCGTGGTCGTCCCTTGTCGGATCGGGTGCAAGGTTGGGGGATACAGATCGGTATCAGCTTGGTGGTCGGAGTGATGTTGCTTGCTCTGGTCAACGATCTGGGTCGACTGTAACGCTTCGCTGAATTGCGAATCTGCCGCATTTTGCGGCAGTTTGTTTATTGCCAGTTGGAATAAGAAAGGACTTCATGAAACGTCTGCTGCTAACTGCGGTTCTCACCGTATTGATGATCGCCGAAGTTCACGCCGAGTCCTTCACTATCTCTGATATTCGCGTCAATGGCCTCCAGCGGGTCTCCGCGGGTAGCGTCTTTGGTGCCTTGCCGTTGAACGTCGGCGAGCAGGCGGATGATCGTCGCCTGGTGGAATCCACTCGTGCGTTGTTCAAAACCGGTTTCTTTCAAGATATCCAGCTGGGCCGCGAAGGCAACGTTCTGGTGATCACTGTCGTCGAGCGTCCCTCGGTCGCCAGTATCGAGATCGAAGGCAACAAGGCGATCTCCACCGAAGACCTGATGAAGGGCCTCAAACAATCCGGTCTGGCCGAAGGCGAAATCTTCCAGCGCGCGACCCTCGAAGGTGTTCGTAACGAGCTGCAACGTCAATATGTTGCGCAAGGTCGTTACTCGGCTACCGTCGATACAGAAGTGGTCTCGCAGCCGCGCAACCGTGTCGGTCTGAAAGTGAAGATCAACGAAGGCACCGTCGCAGCCATTCAGCACATCAACGTGGTAGGCAACACGGTTTTCCCCGAGGAAGACCTGACCGACCTGTTCGAACTGAAAACCACCAACTGGCTGTCGTTCTTCAAGAACGACGACAAGTACGCCCGTGAAAAGCTGTCCGGTGACCTGGAGCGTCTGCGCTCCTACTACCTGGACCGCGGCTATATCAACATGGATATCGCTTCGACCCAGGTGTCGATCACCCCGGACAAGAAGCACGTCTACATCACCGTCAACGTTAACGAAGGCGAAAAGTACACCGTTCGTGACGTCAAACTCAGCGGTGACCTGAAAGTCCCTGAAGACCAAGTCAAGTCGCTCTTGCTGGTGCAGAAAGGTCAGGTGTTCTCGCGCAAGCTGATGACCACCACGTCCGAACTGATCACCCGTCGTCTGGGTAACGAGGGTTACACCTTCGCCAACGTCAACGGCGTGCCACAACCGCACGACGAAGATCACACCGTCGATATCCTGTTTGCTGTCGATCCGGGCAAGCGTGCCTACGTCAACCGCATCAATTTCCGTGGCAATACCAAGTCCGAGGACGAGGTGCTGCGTCGTGAAATGCGTCAGATGGAAGGTGGCTGGGCTTCGACCTACCTGATCGACCAGTCCAAGACTCGTCTGGAGCGTCTGGGCTTCTTTAAAGAAGTCAACGTTGAGACCCCGGCCGTGCCAAGTGTCGACGACCAGGTTGACGTGAACTACAGCGTTGAAGAACAGGCTTCCGGTTCGATCACCGCCAGCGTCGGTTTCGCCCAGAGCGCCGGTCTGATCCTCGGTGGTTCGATCACCCAGAACAACTTCCTCGGTACTGGTAACCGTGTGAGCGTGGGCCTGACCCGCAGCGAATACCAGAGCCGCTACAACTTCGGCTACGTTGACCCCTACTGGACCGCCGATGGCGTGAGCCTGGGTTACAACGCGTTCTACCGCACCACCGACTACAAAGACCTCGACGTCGACGTAGCGAGCTATGCGGTAGACAGCCTGGGTGCCGGCGTGAACGTGGGCTACCCGATCAGCGAGACTTCGCGTCTGACCTTCGGTCTGTCCGCTCAGCAGGACGAGATCAAGACCGGTACCTACACCGTTGACGAGATTTTCGACTTCGTTAACAAGGAAGGCGACAAGTACCTGAACTTCAAGGCTTCGGCCGGCTGGTCCGAATCCACATTGAACAAGGGTGTGCTGCCGACTCGCGGTCGTTCCCAGAGCCTGACGCTGGAAACCACCATTCCAGGCAGCGATCTGTCGTTCTACAAACTTGATTACCGTGGCCAGCTGTTCCAGCCGATCAGCGAAAACTACACCCTGCGTCTACACACCGAACTGGGTTATGGCGACGGTTACGGTTCGACCGACGGCTTGCCGTTCTATGAAAACTACTATGCTGGTGGTTTCAACTCGGTCCGTGGTTTCAAAGACAGCACCCTTGGCCCGCGAAGCACGCCAAGTACGGGTAGTAACCCAGGCACCCTGAGAGACCCGGACCAGGATCCGCTGCCGTTCGGTGGTAACGTCCTGATCCAGGGCGGTGTTGAAGTTCTGTTCCCGCTGCCGTTCGTCAAGGATCAGCGTTCCCTGCGTACTTCGGTATTCTGGGATGTCGGTAACGTATTCGACTCCAAGTGTTCCGATACTACGAACGCCAACGGTACGAAATCGAACACCCAATGCAACGACATCAGTCTGAGCAACATGGCCAGTTCCGTCGGTGTCGGCGTAACCTGGGTCACCGCACTGGGCCCGCTGAGTTTTGCACTGGCGATGCCGATCAAGAAACCGGATGACGCTGAAACTCAAGTGTTCCAATTCTCCCTCGGCCAGACGTTCTAAGCGTCTGACCCAAGACAACGACAATGGATTTTGTAGGAGTGCATCGTGCGTAAGTTGACTCAATTGGTTCTCCTGGCCTCCGTACTGGTGGCAGGCCCGGCATTTGCCGACATGAAAATCGCCGTTCTGAACTATCAGATGGCTCTGCTGGAATCCGACGCGGCCAAGAAATACGCCGTGGATGCCGAGAAGAAATTCGGTCCGCAACTGACCAAGCTCAAGACCCTGGAGAGCAGCGCCAAGGGCATTCAGGACCGTCTGATGGCCGGTGGCGACAAGATGCAGCAAGGCGAGCGCGAGCGTCTGGAGCTCGAGTTCAAGCAAAAGGCCCGTGACTTCCAGTTCCAGTCCAAGGAACTGAACGAAGCCAAGGCTGTTGCCGACCGCGAAATGCTCAAGCAACTGAAGCCGAAACTGGATAGCGCAGTGGAAGAAGTCATCAAGAAAGGTGGTTTTGACCTGGTGTTCGAGCGTGGCGCAGTCATCGATGTCAAACCTCAGTACGACATCACGCGCCAGGTTATCGAGCGCATGAATCAGCTGAAGTAACCCATGACCGTGACCATCAAGCTCGGCCAGTTGGCCGAGCTCCTCGGCGCTACCCTGACTGGCGACCCCGAGAAGCAAATTACTGGGCTAGCCACCTTGCAGGAGGCTGGCCCAGCTCAGTTGAGCTTTCTGGCAAACCCCCAATACCGTAAATACCTGGCTAACTCGCAAGCTGCGGCCCTGTTGCTCAAGGCTGCCGACGCCGAAAGTTATGCCGGTGATGCGCTGGTGGTGCCGGATCCTTATCTGGCTTACGCACGCATTTCCCATTTGTTCGATCCGAAGCCCAAGGCAACTGCCGGCGTTCATCCGACGGCGGTGATTGCCGAGGATGCCGTGGTCGATCCGAGCGCCAGTATCGGTCCCTTCGTGGTGATCGAGTCCGGTGCGCGAATCGGCGCAGACGTAACGCTCGGTGCGCATTGCGTCGTCGGTGCCCGCAGTGAAATCGGTGAGGGCGGCTGGCTGGCACCGCGGGTCACGCTGTATCACGATGTGCGGATCGGCAAGCGGGTGGTGATCCAGTCCGGTGCCGTGCTCGGCGGTGAAGGCTTCGGCTTTGCCAACGAGAAGGGCATCTGGCAGAAAATCGCCCAGATCGGTGGCGTGACCATCGGTGACGATGTGGAGATCGGCGTGAATACCGCCATCGACCGCGGCGCACTGGCCGATACCGTGATCGGCAATGGTGTGAAGCTCGACAACCAGATTCAGATCGCCCACAACGTGCAGGTCGGTGACCACACCGCCATGGCCGCGTGCGTGGGGATTTCCGGCAGCACCAAGATCGGCAAGCACTGCATGCTCGCCGGGGGGTTGGCCTGGTAGGGCACATCGATATTTGCGACAACGTATTCCTGACCGGAATGACCATGGTGACCCACTCGATTACCGAGCCGGGTGCCTACTCTTCCGGCACAGCTATGCAACCTGCGGCCGAATGGCGCAAAAGCGCGGCCCGTATTCGTCAGCTCGATGACATCGCGCGACGTTTGAAACAGCTGGAAAAGCGGTCCGGGGAAGTGACCCCTGACGGTAATGCTTCATCTGAAGGCTGATACCATTTCCATATCAAGTGTGCACAGCCTCTGGACTGCCTCCTTGATTTGCTAGAGGAGTGCGCGTCAGTCGCGCTCCCAATCTTTACATAGGCTTCCCCCGAAATGATGGACATCAACGAGATTCGCGAATACCTGCCTCACCGTTACCCGTTCCTGCTGGTGGACCGGGTAGTGGAGCTGGATACGGAAGGCAAGCGCATTCGCGCCTACAAGAATGTCAGCATCAACGAACCGTTCTTCAATGGTCACTTCCCTGCGCACCCGATCATGCCGGGCGTGCTGATCATCGAAGCCATGGCTCAGGCTGCCGGGATCCTTGGTTTCAAGATGCTTGACGTGAAACCCGCCGACGGCACCCTCTACTACTTCGTCGGTTCCGACAAACTGCGCTTCCGCCAGCCAGTGCTGCCGGGCGATCAGTTGATCCTCGAAGCCAAGTTCATCAGTTGCAAGCGTCAGATCTGGAAGTTCGAATGCCAGGCTTCGGTCGATGGCAAGCCGGTCTGCTCGGCTGAAATCATCTGTGCGGAACGCAAGCTATGAGTTTGATTGACCCTCGCGCAATCATCGATCCGTCGGCCGTCCTGGCTGATGGCGTCGAGGTCGGCCCGTGGTCGATCATCGGTGCAGGTGTGGAAATCGGCGAGGGAACGGTCATCGGGCCACACGTGATCCTCAAAGGTCCGACCCGTATCGGCAAGCACAACCGCATCTACCAGTTTTCCTCGGTAGGCGAAGACACGCCGGACCTGAAATACAAGGGCGAAGAAACCCGCCTGGTGATTGGTGACCACAACGTCATCCGCGAAGGCGTGACGATTCACCGTGGCACCGTTCAGGATCGGTCCGAAACGACCCTGGGCGATCACAACCTGATCATGGCCTATGCCCACATCGGCCATGACAGCGTCATCGGCAATCATTGCATCCTGGTCAACAACACCGCGCTGGCCGGCCATGTGCACGTCGCTGACTGGGCGATTCTGTCCGGTTTCACCCTGGTGCATCAGTATTGCCATATCGGCGCCCACAGCTTTTCCGGCATGGGCACTGCGATCGGCAAGGATGTACCAGCGTTCGTCACCGTATTCGGCAACCCGGCCGAAGCGCGCAGCATGAACTTCGAGGGCATGCGCCGTCGCGGTTTCAGCGAAGACGCCATTCACGCTCTGCGCCGCGCATACAAAACGGTGTATCGCCAGGGTCTGACAGTCGAACAGGCGCTGGCCGAACTGGCCGAACCCTCTGCCCAGTTCCCGGAAGTCGCGATGTTCCGTGACTCCATCCAGTCGTCGACTCGCGGCATCACCCGCTGACCATGGCCAATCTGCGTATTGCGCTGGTGGCGGGGGAGGCTTCCGGTGACATTCTGGGCGCCGGGCTGATGCGCGCCCTCAAGGCACAGCATCCTGCGGTGGAGTTCATCGGTGTCGGCGGTCCGTTGATGCAGGCCGAGGGCCTGACCTCCTATTTTCCGATGGAGCGTTTGTCGGTCATGGGGCTGGTGGAAGTCCTGGGGCGGCTGCGTGAACTGCTCAAGCGCCGCAAGGACCTGATCGCGACGCTTATCGCTGAAAAACCGGATGTATTCATCGGCATCGATGCGCCGGACTTCAACCTCAATATCGAACTCAAGCTGCGTCAGGCCGGGATCAAGACCGTGCACTACGTCAGCCCTTCGGTGTGGGCATGGCGGCAGAAGCGGGTCCTGAAGATCCGCGAAGGCTGCGACCTGATGCTCACGCTGCTGCCATTCGAAGCCAGATTCTACGAAGAGAAGGGCGTACCGGTGCGGTTCGTCGGCCATACGCTGGCCGACACCATTCCACTGGAGGCCGATCGCAGTGCGGCGCGTGCCGAACTCGGTCTGCCGGACGGTCCGCTGGTGGCTTTGATGCCCGGCAGCCGGGGCGGCGAAGTCAGTCGTCTGGGTGCGCTGTTCCTCGATACCGCCCAACGTCTGCGTGCCATGCGTCCCGGCGTGCGTTTCGTCATACCGTGCGCCAACCCCGAGCGTCGTGCCCAGCTCGAAGAGCTGCTGGCCGGTCGCGATCTGCCGGTGACCCTGCTCGATGGCAAATCCCATCTGGCCCTGGCAGCTTGCAATGCGGTACTGATCGCGTCGGGTACGGCAACCCTGGAAGCGCTGCTGTACAAGCGTCCGATGGTCGTGGCCTACCGGCTTGCACCCCTGACGTTCTGGATTCTCAAACGCATGGTCAAGAGTCCGTACGTGTCCCTGCCGAACCTGCTGGCTCAGCGATTGCTGGTCCCGGAATTGTTGCAGGATGATGCGACGGTCGAAGCGCTTGCCCAGACCCTGTCGCCGTTGATCGACGGTGGCGAAGAGCAGACTCGTGGCTTCGACGAGATCCATCGCACTCTGCGCCTGGACGCTTCCAATCAGGCGGCTGACGCCGTTCTGAACCTGATCGGGCAAACACGATGAGCAAGACAAGCATGCAGATGGGCCTGGATTTCACCTTGGTCGCCGAAGTCGAAGAACTGGTGGCCGGTGTCGATGAAGTCGGTCGCGGCCCGTTGTGCGGTGCGGTCGTCACGGCGGCGGTGATCCTCGACCCGAACCGCCCGATTCTCGGTCTCAACGACTCGAAAAAACTCACCGAAGCCAAGCGCGAAAAGCTCTACGACGAAATCTGCGAGAAGGCTTTGAGCTGGTGCATCGCCCGCGCCGAAGTCGAAGAGATCGACGAACTGAACATCCTTCATGCCACCATGCTGGCCATGCAGCGCGCGGTCGCCGGCCTGCACATCCAGCCGAAACTGGCGATGATCGATGGCAATCGCTGCCCGAAACTGCCGATGCGTTCCGAAGCGGTGGTCAAGGGCGACAGCAAGGTCCCGGCCATCGCCGCGGCCTCGATTCTGGCCAAGGTCAGCCGCGATCGCGAGATGACGGCGTTCGAATTGATCTATCCGGGTTACGGCATCGGTGGCCACAAAGGTTACCCGACGCCCGTTCATCTGGAAGCGCTGGTGCGTTTGGGGCCGACGCCGATTCATCGGCGTTCTTTTGCCCCGGTTCGGCAGGCTTATGAAGCGCTGGAAGGCCTGACGCCGGTTTAGCGGCGAGGCTGATGTTTTATTCGAGGCCCGGTACAATCCGGGCCTTGTTGTCTCTATGTAACTGGACAGGATCACTATGCCGGCTTCATTCGTTCATCTACGCCTGCACACTGAATACTCCCTGGTCGACGGGCTGGTGCGGATCAAACCGCTGGTCAAGGCCTTGACCAGCATGGGCATGCCGGCCGTTGCGGTGACCGATCAGAACAACATGTGTTCGCTGGTCAAGTTCTATAAAAACACCATGGGCGCCGGGATCAAGCCGATCTGCGGCGCCGACCTGTGGCTGTCGAACAAGGACCCCGATGGTCCGCTGAGCCGCATCAGCCTGCTGGTCATGAATGCCCAGGGCTATCGCAACCTGACCGAGCTGATTTCCCGTGGCTTCATCGAAGGTCAGCGCAACGGCATGATCATCATCGAGCGCGAATGGGTCGCCGAGGCCAACGAAGGCCTGATCATGCTGTCCGCCGCCAAAGAGGGCGAGATCGGCATGGCCATGATCGGCGGCAATCCCGCCGAGGCCGAAACCCTGACGCGCGAATGGATGGCGGTGTTCCCGGATCGTTTTTATCTGGAAGTCCAGCGCACCAACCGTCCGAACGATGAAGAACAGCTGCACGGCGCCGTCGCCCTGGCCGACAAGCTCGGTGCTCCGCTGGTCGCCACCAACGATGTGCGGTTCATCAAGCAGGAGGATTTCGAGGCTCACGAAACCCGCGTCTGCATCGGCGAAGGCCGGGCCCTCGACGATCCGCGCCGTTCAAAGAACTACAGCGACCAGCAGTATCTGAAAAGCGCCGAGGAAATGGCCGAGCTGTTCAGCGACCTGCCGGATGCGGTGGAAAACACCGTCGAGATCGCCAAGCGCTGCAACATCGACGTGAAGCTGGGCAAGCACTTCCTGCCTGACTACCCGATCCCCGATGGCATGACCATCGACGAGTATTTCCGCAAGGTGTCGTTCGATGGTCTGGAAGAGCGCCTCAGCGTGCTGCTGCCCAAGGACACCACCGAAGATTACGAGGCCAAGCGTCAGGTCTACGTCGACCGGCTGAATTTCGAGCTGGATATCATCATTCAGATGGGGTTCCCCGGTTATTTCCTGATCGTGATGGACTTTATCCAGTGGGCCAAGAACAACGGCGTGCCGGTGGGGCCGGGCCGGGGGTCGGGTGCCGGATCGCTGGTGGCCTATGTACAAAAGATCACCGACCTCGACCCGTTGGAATATGACCTGCTGTTCGAACGCTTCCTCAACCCGGAACGGGTATCGATGCCCGACTTCGACGTCGACTTCTGCATGGATGGTCGCGACCGGGTGATCGATTACGTGGCCGAAAAATACGGTCGCAATGCTGTAAGCCAGATCATCACTTTCGGTTCCATGGCGGCGAAGGCTGTGGTCCGCGACGTTGCGCGGGCCCAGGGCAAGTCGTTCGGCCTGGCGGATCGCCTGTCGAAGATGATTCCGTTCGAAGTCGGCATGACCCTGGAAAAGGCCTACGAACAGGAAGAAATCCTGCGCGACTTCATCAAGGTCGATGAAGAAGCGGCGGAAATCTGGGAAATGGCACGCAAGCTCGAAGGTGTGGTGCGTAACGTCGGTAAGCACGCCGGTGGTGTGGTGATCGCGCCGACCAAACTGACCGACTTCTCGCCGATCTATTGCGACGAGGCCGGCGACGGTCTGGTAACCCAGTTCGACAAGGACGACGTCGAGGCAGCGGGTCTGGTGAAGTTCGACTTCCTCGGCTTGCGGACCCTGACGATCATCGACTGGGCGCTCAAGACCATCAACCGCGACCGCGCCAAGGTCAACGAGCCACCGCTGGACATCGCGTTTATCCCGCTCGATGACAAGCCGACTTATCAGCTGCTGCAAAAAGCTGAAACCACCGCGGTGTTCCAGCTTGAATCCCGTGGCATGAAAGAGCTGATCAAAAAGCTCAAGCCCGACTGCCTCGAAGACCTGATCGCACTGGTGGCCCTGTTCCGTCCGGGCCCGCTGCAATCGGGCATGGTGGATGACTTCATCAACCGTAAGCACGGTCGCGCGGAACTGGCGTACCCACACCCGGATTACCAGTACGAAGGCCTGCAACCGGTGCTGGCGCCGACGTACGGCATCATCCTGTATCAGGAACAGGTGATGCAGATCGCCCAGGTCATGGCCGGTTACACCCTCGGTGGTGCGGACATGCTGCGTCGGGCGATGGGTAAAAAGAAACCTGAGGAAATGGCCAAGCAACGCGGCGGTTTCATCGAGGGTTGCGCGAAGAACAACATCGACGCGGATCTGGCCGGTAACATTTTCGACCTGGTAGAGAAATTCGCCGGTTACGGCTTCAACAAATCCCACTCCGCCGCCTACGGTCTTGTGTCGTACCAGACTGCCTGGCTGAAGGCTCACTACCCGGCGCCGTTCATGGCTGCGGTACTGTCGGCGGATATGCACAACACCGACAAGGTCGTGACCTTGATCGAGGAAGTGCGCACGATGAAGCTGCGGCTCGACGCGCCGGACGTGAACACTTCGGAGTTCAAGTTCACGGTGAACGACGAAGGCCGCATCGTGTATGGTCTGGGCGCAATCAAAGGCGTCGGCGAAGGCCCGGTGGAGGCGATCACCGAGGCCCGTCAGGCCGGTCCGTTCAAGGATCTGTTCGACTTCTGCGCCCGGGTCGACCTCAAACGCATCAACAAGCGCACGCTGGACGGTCTGATCCGCAGCGGCGCGCTGGATCGCCTCGGTCCGTTCTTCCATGACGAGCAAAAGGCTTATCAGGCCAATATCGACCGCAATCGCGCGGTCTTGCTGGCGGCGATGGAAGAAGCCATCAAGTCGGCCGAACAGACTGCGCGCACCCGAGACAGTGGTCATGCCGACCTGTTTGGCGGGTTGTTCGTCGAGGAAGACGCAGACGTTTACGCGCTGCATCGCAAGGCCAAGGAGTTGACCCTCAAGGAACGCCTCAAGGGTGAAAAGGACACTCTTGGCCTGTACCTGACCGGCCATCCGATCGACGAATACGAAGGTGAAATCCGCCGGTTTGCCCGTCAGCGCATCATCGACCTGAAACCGGCCCGCGACACCCAGACCGTGGCGGGGATGATCATTGCCCTGCGGGTGATGAAGAACAAAAAGGGCGACAAGATGGGCTTCATCACCCTCGACGACCGCTCCGGGCGGATCGAGGCGTCGCTGTTCGCCGATGCGTTTCACTCCGCGCAATCGCTGCTTCAGACCGATGCGATGGTGGTGGTCGAAGGTGAGGTCAGCAACGATGACTTCTCCGGTGGCCTGCGGCTGCGGGTCAAGCGGGTGATGAGCATGGAAGATGCGCGCACCAACCTCGCCGAGAGTCTGCGCCTGAAGTTGCAGACCCAGGATCTTAAAGGCGATCAGCTACGCTGGTTGGGTGATTTGCTCAAGCGTCATCGCGGGGCGTGCCCGATCACCATGGAATACACCAGTCCCGATGCGAAGACCTTGCTGCAGTTTGGCGAGACCTGGCGGATCGACCCGGCGGATGCCTTGATTCAAGCCCTGCGTGACCAGTTCGGGCGAGACAACGTCTTCCTCCAATACCGTTGACCGGCAGGTGCAATCAAAGCGCCTGCCCACAACCTGAATTTTTAATCTCGACCTCAGCGCGCCTCTCCCTTAAGGTAGGGCGCGAATAGACAACCGGCCGGCCCAAGCTCATTTGGGACACGACCCAAGACGGACGCCTATGAACCCGAATTTTCTAGATTTCGAACAGCCGATCGCCGACCTGCAAGCCAAGATCGAAGAGTTGCGCTTGGTCGGTAATGACAATTCGCTGAATATCGGCGATGAGATCTCCCGCCTGCAGGACAAGAGCAAGACGCTGACCGAAGACATCTTCGGCAAGCTGACCAGCTGGCAGATCGCACGTCTGGCGCGTCACCCGAAACGTCCTTACACCCTGGACTACATCGACCACATCTTCACCGAGTTCGACGAACTGCACGGTGACCGTCACTTCTCCGACGACGCAGCCATTGTGGGCGGCGTGGCACGTCTGGAAGACCAGCCAGTGATGGTGATCGGTCACCAGAAGGGCCGTGAAGTGCGTGAAAAGGTACGCCGCAACTTCGGCATGCCGCGTCCGGAAGGCTACCGCAAGGCTTGCCGCCTGATGGAAATGGCCGAGCGTTTCAAGATGCCGATCCTGACCTTCATCGACACCCCGGGCGCCTACCCAGGGATCGACGCCGAAGAGCGCAACCAGAGCGAAGCGATCGCCTGGAACCTGCGCGTCATGGCTCGTCTGAAAACCCCGATCATCGCCACCGTGATTGGTGAAGGTGGTTCGGGCGGCGCACTGGCGATCGGCGTGTGCGACCAGTTGAACATGCTGCAGTACTCGACCTACGCGGTGATCTCGCCGGAAGGTTGCGCTTCGATTCTGTGGAAAACCGCAGAGAAGGCGCCGGATGCTGCTGAAGCGATGGGTATCACCGCCGAGCGTCTGAAAGGCCTGGGCATTGTCGACAAAGTGATCAGCGAGCCTCTGGGCGGCGCTCACCGCGACCCGGCTGCGGCCGCCGCATCGATCCGCGCCGAGCTGAGCTCGCAACTGGCCATGCTGAAGAAGTTCGACAACGAAGCGCTGCTCAAGCGTCGTTACGATCGTCTGATGAGCTACGGCCTCTGATCGAACGCCATTTTGGCTGACAATACAAAACACTGTGGGAGCGGGCTTGCCCGCGAATGCGATGTAACATTCAACAACTGTGTTGGCTGTTTCACCGCATTCGCGAGCAAGCCCGCTCCCACTTTTGGTTTGTGAAAAGGTAGAAAAATGGGTCAGCCCTCGATTGATTTGCCTTCCAGGCTTCTGCGCAGTCTCGCGTCCTGGCTCGATGCGGCTCATTGGCGTATCGCTTTCTCGGGCGGCCTCGACTCCACCGTCCTGCTGCACCTTCTGGCAACTCTCGCCAAATCCGAATCCCTTCCGCCGCTAAGCGCAATCCATGTTCATCACGGTCTTCAGGCCGCGGCCGATGCGTGGCCGGCGCATTGCCAGGCTGTCTGTGATGCCTTGGGCATTCCATTGCAGATTGTTCACGTGACTGTGCAAAAGGGCGCCAGCCTTGAGCGTGCGGCGCGGGATGCTCGTTATGCGGCATTCACTTCGGCGACTCGGATCAATGATGTCTTGATGACGGGCCAGCACCGCGACGATCAGGCCGAAACGCTGTTGTTCCGCCTGCTGCGTGGCGCCGGTGTGCGCGGGCTGTCCGGAATGCCGGCCACGCGAGCGCTGGGGCAGGGCAGTCTGGTTCGGCCGTTGCTCGACGTCGCGCGTTCAGAGCTGCAAGCCTATGCACAGGACCATGGCCTGCTCTGGGTCCAGGACCCGTCTAATCAGGATCGACAGTTTTCGCGCAACTACCTGCGCCATCAGGTCATGCCGCTGCTGGCTGGTCGCTGGCCTCAGGCTCACGCCAGCATGGCCCGCAGTGCGGCGCATCTGCGTGAGGCGCAAGGCTTGCTCGATGAGCTGGCGCAAATCGATCTGGCTCAAGCGAGCATGCCCGGTGGTTTCGAGTGGTCAGGATTGCCATCACTGGAGTTTGCGGCGATCGCGGGCTTGTCCGATGCCCGCCAACGAAACGCTCTCAGTCACTGGCTTGAGCCGCTGACCCGACTGCCGGATACCGACCATTGGTCGGGTTGGATCGACCTGCGCGATGCCGGTAACGATGCCGCTCCGGTGTGGCGTCTGGCGGATGGCGAGCTACACCGAAGCGTCGGTCGTCTGTGGTGGCTCAGCGGGCAATGGTTGCGTACGCCGGTGGTCAGCGGCAGCTGGCACGACCTGTCGTCAGCGCTACGCTTGCCCCATAACGGGCATGTCATGTTTATCGGCCAGACTCCCGTGGGGCCGCTGCAAATCCGCTACCGTCAGGGCGGCGAGGTGATGGATCTGGCAGGGCGCGGTCATCGCGATCTCAAGCGCCTGCTCAATGAGCGCGCGGTGCCGGGTTTCGTGCGTGGCAGATTGCCGCTGCTGTTTCGCGATGAAGAATTGCTCGCCGTGGCGAACCTGCCGGGGCTCGACGGCAATGCGCTGCAAGGCTGGCGATTGCATTGGCAGCCTTCGGACGAAGATCAAGGTTTGAGATGAAGGGGGCATTCCGGTAGACTACGCTCCCTTCTTGATACAACTTCTGTGGATTCGCCTGAATTGCAGGAGTTGCCGATTACCAAGCAGTCTTTGCTGGGCGATTCCAAAAAATGTGTAGCGAGCAACGTACCGGTGTTTTCACTTCCGGTCTGTCCCAACGCGGCGGTTTTTTTGAAAGGTGCACTGTGATTAATGCAGGTGATCGGGGGCTTCGGCCTTCCTTCGCTTTCCCCGGCGGCTCGGACCGCTTTAACGCAGACTTCTAGGGTTTTTCATGACGCGCTACATATTCGTCACGGGCGGTGTTGTTTCTTCTTTGGGGAAAGGCATTGCATCGGCTTCATTGGCGGCCATCCTGGAGGCGCGGGGGCTTAAGGTCACCATGCTGAAGCTGGATCCGTACATCAACGTCGACCCGGGCACCATGAGCCCGTTCCAGCACGGTGAAGTGTTCGTCACCCACGACGGCGCCGAGACCGACCTGGACCTGGGCCACTACGAGCGGTTCATCCGCACGACCATGACCCAGAACAACAACTTCACCACCGGCCGTGTCTACGAGCACGTGCTGCGCAAAGAGCGCCGTGGTGACTACCTGGGTGCAACCATCCAGGTGATTCCGCACATCACCGACGAAATCAAGCGTCGCATCATCAAGGGTGCCGGCGATGCCGACGTGGCCCTGGTGGAAATCGGCGGTACCGTTGGCGACATCGAATCGCAACCGTTCCTCGAAGCCATTCGCCAGTTGCGTGTGGAAGTCGGTTCCAAGCGCGCGATGCTGATGCACCTGACCCTGGTTCCGTACATCGCCACCGCTGGCGAAACCAAGACCAAGCCAACCCAGCACTCGGTAAAAGAGCTGCGTTCGATCGGTCTGCAGCCAGACGTGCTGATCTGCCGTTCCGACCATCCGGTGGATGTGTCGTCGCGTCGCAAGATCGCGTTGTTCACCAACGTTGAAGAACGTGCGGTGATCTCCCTGGAAGACGTCGATACCATCTACAAGATCCCGGCCGTGCTGCACGCTCAGGGTCTGGACGATTTCGTCGTCGAGCGTTTCGGCCTGCAATGCAACGGCGCCGACCTGTCCGAGTGGGAAAAGGTCGTCGATGCCAAGCTCAATCCAGAGCATGAAGTCACCATCGCGATGGTCGGCAAGTACATGGAGCTGCTGGACGCCTACAAGTCGCTGATCGAAGCGATGAGTCACGCCGGCATCACCAACCGTACCAAGGTCAACCTGCGCTACATCGATTCCGAAGACATCGAGAACCAGGGCACCGCGCTGCTGGAAGGCGTCGACGCGATTCTCGTTCCGGGCGGCTTCGGTCTGCGTGGCGTGGAAGGCAAGATCACTGCCGTTCAGTACGCTCGCGAAAACAAGGTTCCGTACCTGGGTATCTGCCTTGGCATGCAAGTGGCGGTCATCGAGTTCGCCCGTAACGTGCTGGGCTGGAAAGATGCCAACTCCACCGAGTTCGATCGCGCCAGCGGCCATCCGGTTGTCGGTCTGATCACCGAGTGGGAAGACGCCACCGGCGCCGTTGAAGTGCGTACCGAAGCGTCCGACCTAGGCGGCACCATGCGCCTCGGCGCTCAGGAATGCCTGCTCGAACCCGGCTCCAAGGTGCACGACTGCTACGGCAAGGATGTGATTGTCGAGCGTCACCGTCACCGTTACGAAGTGAACAACAACCTGCTGCCGCAGATCATCGAGGCCGGCCTGAAGATTTCCGGTCGTTCTTCCGATGCCGCGCTGGTTGAAGTGGTCGAAGCACCGGATCATCCATGGTTCGTCGCTTGCCAGTTCCACCCAGAGTTCACCTCGACGCCACGCGATGGCCATCCGCTGTTCAGCGGCTTCGTCAAAGCAGCATTGGCTCAACATCAGAAGAAGGCGTAACCCCGATGGCACAGAAGATCATCCGCGTCGGCGACATCGAGATTGCCAACGACAAGCCCATGGTGCTGTTCGGTGGCATGAACGTGCTGGAAAGCCGTGACATGGCCATGCAGGTTTGCGAAGAGTATGTGAGGGTCACCGAAAAACTCGGTATCCCTTACGTGTTCAAGGCCAGTTTCGACAAGGCCAACCGTTCTTCTGTGACCTCCTATCGCGGTCCTGGCCTGGAAGAGGGTATGCGCATCTTCCAGGACATCAAACAAGCCTTCGGCGTGCCGATCATCACCGACGTCCACGAGCCTGACCAGGCCGCAGTCGTCGCCGAGGTCTGCGACATCATCCAGCTGCCGGCCTTTCTGTCGCGCCAGACCGATCTGGTTGTCGCGATGGCCAAGACCAATGCCGTCATCAACATCAAGAAAGCCCAGTTCCTCGCGCCTCAGGAAATGAAACACATCCTGAACAAGTGCGTGGAAGCGGGTAACGATCAGTTGATCCTCTGCGAGCGCGGTTCGAGCTTCGGCTACAACAACCTCGTGGTCGACATGCTCGGCTTCGGCATCATGAAGCAGTTCGAGTACCCGGTATTCTTCGACGTGACCCATTCGCTGCAGATGCCGGGCGGTCGTTCCGACTCCGCCGGCGGTCGCCGCGCCCAGGTCACCGACCTGGCCAAGGCTGGCATGAGCCAGTCGCTGGCGGGCCTGTTCCTCGAGGCGCACCCGGATCCGGACAACGCCAAATGCGACGGCCCTTGCGCCTTGCGTCTGGACAAACTGGAGCCATTCCTGGCCCAGCTCAAAGCCCTGGACGAACTGGTGAAGAGTTTTCCGACGGTAGAAACCGCGTAAACCTCAATTCTCCGGTAAAGTACCGCACGATTTGTCGCTCATGCCCTCGGGTATGAGCGTTGTCGTCTGCAAGCTGCCCGTTGCACAACACTTGCCGACGGTAAAAAGATTTCCTCTAGCTGCGTCGTTTTCGTCAACTTTGGAGTGTTTACAACAATGGCAAAAATCGTCGACATCAAAGGTCGTGAAGTTCTCGACTCCCGTGGCAATCCCACCGTGGAAGCGGACGTGCTTCTCGACAACGGCATCATCGGCAGCGCCTGCGCGCCGTCCGGTGCATCCACTGGCTCGCGTGAAGCACTCGAGCTGCGTGATGGCGACAAGAGCCGTTATCTGGGCAAGGGCGTGCTCAAGGCGGTAGCCAACATCAACGGTCCGATCCGCGATCTGCTGCTGGGCACCGACCCAAGCGACCAGAAAGCCCTGGATCACGCGATGATCAAGCTGGACGGTACTGAAAACAAAGCGACCCTGGGCGCCAACGCCATCCTCGCCGTCTCCCTGGCTGCGGCCAAGGCAGCTGCACAGGATCAGGACCTGCCGCTGTACGCTCACATCGCCAACCTGAACGGCACCCCGGGCGTTTACTCGATGCCGGTTCCGATGATGAACATCATCAACGGTGGCGAACATGCCGACAACAACGTCGACATCCAGGAATTCATGGTTCAGCCGGTCGGCGCCAAGTCTTTCTCGGAAGGCCTGCGCATGGGCACCGAGATTTTCCATCACCTGAAAGCCGTTCTGAAGGCCCGTGGCCTGAGCACTGCCGTGGGTGACGAAGGCGGTTTCGCGCCGAACCTGGCTTCCAACGAAGACGCGCTGAAAGTGATTTCCGAAGCCGTTGCCAACGCTGGTTACAAGCTGGGCACCGACGTGACTCTGGCGCTGGACTGCGCGGCCAGCGAGTTCTTCGAAGACGGCAAGTACAACCTGTCCGGCGAAGGCCAGGTGTTCACCGCTGAAGGTTTCGCCGACTACCTCAAAGGTCTGACTGAACGTTACCCGATCATCTCGATCGAAGACGGTCTGGACGAGTCCGATTGGGCTGGCTGGAAGATCCTCACCGACAAGATCGGCGCCAAGACCCAACTGGTTGGCGACGACCTGTTCGTGACCAACACCAAGATCCTGAAAGAAGGCATCGACAAGAAGATCGCCAACTCGATCCTGATCAAGTTCAACCAGATCGGCACCCTGACCGAAACCCTGGAAGCCATCCAGATGGCCAAGGCTGCCGGTTACACCGCCGTGATCTCGCACCGTTCGGGCGAAACCGAAGATTCGACCATCGCCGACCTGGCCGTGGGTACTTCGGCTGGCCAGATCAAGACCGGCTCTCTGTGCCGTTCCGACCGCGTTTCCAAGTACAACCAACTGCTGCGTATCGAAGAGCAGTTGAATGGCAAGGCCAAGTACAACGGTCGCAGCGAGTTTCGCGGCTGAGCAGTAAATGATAGAAAGACACCGGATTGTGTCGGAAAAGTCGTGACAGCGATGGATTTGCCACTAATCTGATGCCTTATATGCACAAGCCTGGATATTCCAGGCTTCGTGCTATCAGATGCTTCAAAGTTTTGGCGTGGCTGTCTTTTTTCACTGGATACCTGATATTCGATGCGCAGTCCTTACTGGTTGTTTCTCGTCTTGCTCTTGCTGCTGGCCGGTCTGCAGTACCGCCTGTGGGTGGGCAATGGCAGTCTGGCGCAAGTCGCCGAACTGAATCAGCAGATTGCTGAACAGCACGCCGAGAACGAAGCCTTGCTGGAGCGCAACCGGGTGATGGACGCTGAAGTCAGCGAGTTGAAGAAAGGCATGGAGACCGTTGAAGAGCGGGCTCGTCACGAACTGGGCATGGTCAAGGACGGCGAAACCCTTTACCAGTTGGCCCAATGATCGATTCCCTGCCGGCCTTCTGGGCCGTGATTCCTGCCGCGGGCATCGGTGCCCGTATGGCCGCGGACCGTCCCAAGCAATATCTGCAACTGGGCGGGCGCACAATTCTCGAACACAGCCTCGGCTGTTTCCTCGATCACCCGAGCCTCAAGGGGCTGGTGGTCAGTCTTGCCGTCGATGACCCTTACTGGCCGAACCTGGCCAGCGTCAGCGATCCGCGAATTCAGCGGGTCGACGGTGGAGCCGAACGTTCCGGCTCGGTACTCAATGCTTTGCTTCATCTGCATGCCCAAGGTGCCGACGATGAGGATTGGGTGCTGGTGCACGATGCGGCACGGCCCAATCTGAGCCGTGACGATCTCGACAAACTGCTCGCTGAACTGGCAAACGATCCGGTCGGCGGCTTGCTGGCCGTGCCGGCGAAGGACACCCTGAAACGGGTCGACAAACACGGTCGAGTGTTGGAAACCGTGGATCGCAGCGTGATCTGGCAAGCCTATACGCCGCAGATGTTCCGACTCGGTGCCTTACACCGGGCTTTGGCTGACAGTCTGGTGGCGGATGCAGTCATCACCGATGAAGCTTCGGCGATGGAGTGGGCCGGGTTGGCGCCGCGCCTGATCGAAGGCCGCGCGGATAATCTGAAAGTCACCCGCCCCGAAGATCTCGAATGGTTGCGCCAGCGCTGGGCCAATCGTCGTTAAATCCGGTACTCCGGCCGTTCGGCCAAACCTTCCTTGAGAAAATCCACCAGCTTGCGCACCTTGGGCGACAAGTGCCGCTGCTGTGGATACAACGCCCACACTGCCGTATTCGGCGGTTGATGCGCCTCCAACAAAGAAATCAACGCACCGCTGTGCAGATGTTCCAGCACGTAATAGTCCGGCAGCTGACACAATCCGACGCCTTGTAAGGCTGCATCCAGCACTGCTTGCCCACTGTTGCAGCGCCAGTTTCCCTGCACCCGTTGGGAAAATTCCCTCCCGTTTTGTTCAAGCTGCCAGATGTCCGAGCTGCCGATCAGGCAATTGTGTCGCCCCAACTCCGACAAACTGTGTGGGCGCCCGTACCGTTCCAGGTAGGAAGGCGACGCACACAAATACATGCGCCGCGGTGCCAGTCGGGTCGCCACCAGCCGGGAATCCTGAAGACGCCCCAGACGTATCGCCAGGTCCAGGCCTTCGTGCACCAGATCGAGTTGACGGTTGGTCAGTTCGATGTCGATGCGCAGTTGCGGGTAGTGACCCATGAAGCGCGTCACCAATGGCACGATGAAGCGTTCGCCATACGCCACGGCGCAGGTCATACGCAGCATGCCTTTGGGTTCGCTGGTCAGGTCGCCGACTGCGCGCAACGCTTCTTCGCGACCGTCCTGCAGGCGTTGACAATGTTGCAGGAAGGTCTGGCCGGCTTCGGTCAGTGTGACGCGCCGGGTGCTGCGGTACAGCAGTCGCGTCTGCAAACGCTCTTCCAGTCGTACGATTTGTCGACTGATGTGCGAGGAAGAAACGCCCAGGCGCTCGGCAGCCGCGGTGAACTGGCTGCATTCGGCAACGGCGACGAACTCGTCGATGCCTTCCCAGCGGTTTTCAGACATCGGGATTATCCCTGTATGGCAATAATGTTTTGCTCTTGCCCGGATTATTCATCAAGCGGCGCTGGACTACACTCCTTGTCTGGTTTTTATTCAATGGATTCACTGGAGAGTCAGCATGATCAAGTCGCGCGCCGCCGTTGCCTTCGAGGCCAAGAAGCCGCTGGAAATCGTAGAAGTCGATGTCGCCATGCCCAAGGCCGGTGAAGTGTTGCTGCGCGTGGTGGCTTCCGGGGTTTGCCACACTGACGCTTACACCCTGTCCGGCGCTGACCCGGAAGGTATCTTTCCGTCGATTCTCGGCCACGAGGGTGGCGCCATCGTTGAAGCGATCGGCGAAGGCGTGACTTCCGTGGCCGTCGGCGACCACGTCATTCCGCTGTACACCCCGGAATGCGGTCAGTGCAAGTTCTGCAAGTCGGGCAAGACCAACCTGTGTCAGGCCATTCGCACCACCCAGGGCAAGGGCCTGATGCCGGACGGCACTTCGCGCTTCTCCTACAAGGGCCAAACGATTTTCCACTACATGGGTACCTCGACGTTCTCCGAGTACACCGTGCTGCCGGAAATCTCCGTGGCCAAGATCTCCAAGGATGCGCCGCTGGAAAAGGTCTGCCTGCTCGGTTGCGGCGTGACCACCGGGATCGGTGCGGTGATCAACACCGCCAAGGTCAAACCGGGCGACACCGTGGCCATCTTCGGTCTCGGCGGTATCGGTCTGTCGGCGGTGATTGGTGCAGTGAAGGCCAAGGCTTCACGCATCATCGCCATCGACATCAACCCGGCCAAGTTCGAAATCGCCAAGCAACTGGGTGCCACCGACTGCGTGAACCCGAAAGACTTCGATCGTCCGATCCAGGAAGTGATCGTCGACATGACCGATGGCGGCGTCGACTTCTCCTTCGAATGCATCGGCAACGTGCAACTGATGCGCGCAGCCCTCGAGTGCTGCCATAAAGGCTGGGGCGAGTCGGTGATCATCGGCGTGGCCGGTGCTGGCCAGGAAATCGCCACCCGTCCATTCCAGTTGGTGACCGGTCGCGTCTGGCGCGGTTCGGCGTTCGGCGGCGTGCGTGGCCGTACCGAATTGCCAAGCTATGTCGACATGGCACAGAGCGGCGAAATCCCGCTGGACACCTTCATCACCCACACCATGGGCCTGGAAGACATCAACAAGGCCTTCGACCTGATGCACGAAGGCAAGAGCATCCGTACCGTCATTCATTTCTGATCAATCGCGATGCCACGGTTGCCAGTGTGCAGCCGTGGTTGCGTAGGAGTCTTACATGAGTCTGGAAAACATCTCCTGTCAGAAAAGTTTCGGCGGCTGGCACAAACGCTATCGGCATCGCTCCGAAGTGCTGGGCTGCGACATGGTGTTCGCCGTGTACCTGCCGCCGCAGGCAGAGCAGGGCGGCAAGTTGCCGGTGCTGTACTGGCTGTCGGGCCTGACCTGCACGGACGAGAACTTCATGCAGAAAGCCGGCGCGATGCGCATGGCGGCCGAACTCGGCCTGATCATCGTGGCGCCGGACACCAGCCCGCGTGGCCCGGATGTACCGGGTGATCCCGACGGGGCCTGGGATTTCGGTCTCGGTGCCGGGTTCTATCTGAATGCCACGCAGGAACCATGGTCGCGTCACTATCGGATGCATGACTATGTCGTGCAGGAATTGCCTTCACTGGTTGAAGCGCATTTCCCGGCCTCGGACAAGCGCAGCATCAGCGGCCACTCCATGGGCGGTCACGGTGCGCTGGTCTGTGCGTTGCGCAATCCGGGACGTTACCAGTCGGTGTCAGCGTTTTCGCCGATCAACAATCCGATGGATTGCCCGTGGGGTCAGAAAGCGTTCAGCCGCTATCTGGGCGAAGACCGTTCGAAATGGCGCGAATGGGATGCCTGTGCACTGATCGCCGACGCGGACGAGAAACTGCCTTTGCTGGTTGATCAGGGTGACCGCGACGACTTCCTCGCCACCCAGCTCAAACCCGAAGCCCTGCAACAAGCGGCAAAGCAAGCGGGTCATCCGCTGACGTTGCGCCTGCAACCGGGCTACGACCACAGCTATTTCTTCATTGCGAGCTTCATTGACGACCACTTGCAGCATCACGCGCGCGCTCTGAAGGGTTAATGCAGGTAGAATCACGCCCTGACAAAATTCGGGGCGTTTTTTTATGCGTATTGGCCACGGCTATGATGTGCACCGTTTCGCTGAAGGCGATTTCATTACTCTGGGCGGCGTGCGAATCGCACACGGCTTCGGGCTGCTCGCTCACTCCGACGGTGACGTCCTGCTGCACGCCTTGAGCGACGCCTTGCTCGGCGCGGCTGCGCTGGGTGATATCGGCAAGCATTTCCCGGACACCGACCCGCAATTCAAGGGCGCCGACAGTCGTGTGCTGCTGCGGCATGTGGTCAGCCTGATCCACGCCAAAGGCTGGAAGGTCGGCAACGTCGACAACACCATCGTTGCTCAGGCCCCCAAAATGGCCCCCCATATCGAATCGATGCGCGCGCTGATTGCCGCGGATCTGCAAGTAGAACTGGATCAAGTGAACGTGAAAGCCACCACCACCGAGAAGCTCGGCTTCGTCGGTCGCGAAGAAGGCATTGCCGTGCATTCCGTTGCCTTGTTGTTGCGCGCATGAACGAACTGCAACTGCTCGGCCCGCGGGCCTATGGTGACGCCCTTGGCACCGCGGTACTGAAAGCCATCGCCGAAGATTTCCAGGTCGATGAAGTGCTCGACATTCCCTTCAGCGGTGATGGTGAGCACCTGTGGATCTGGGTGGAAAAGCGCGGTCTGAACACCGAAGAAGCGGCACGACGCATCGCCAAGGCTGCCGGCGTGCCATTGCGCACGGTCAGCTATGCCGGCCTGAAGGATCGTCAGGCGCTGACCCGCCAGTGGTTCAGCGTGCAACTGCCGGGCAAGGCTGATCCGGATCTGTCGGCGGCGGAAAACGATACGCTGAAAATCCTCAAGACCACTCGACACAAGCGCAAGCTGCAACGCGGTGCGCATTCGGCCAACGGTTTCACCTTGCGCCTGACCCAGTTCAATGGCGACAAAGCCGCCATCGACGAGCGTCTGCAACTGATCGCCAAACAAGGTATCCCGAACTACTTCGGCGCTCAGCGTTTCGGTCATGATGGCGGCAACGTCGTCGATGCCCGTTCGTGGGCGGCGCGCAAGGCACTGCCGGAGCAGCGCAACGTGCGTTCGCGCCTGCTGTCGACCGCGCGCAGTTTTCTGTTCAATCAGGTACTCGCGGCGCGGGTGGCCGATGGCACCTGGCAACGTGCCCAGGTCGGCGATCTGCTGGCGTTCACCGACAGCCGCAGCTTTTTTCCGGCAGGTGAAGCCGAGTGCAGTGACCCGCGTCTGGCGATTCTCGACCTGCACCCGACCGGCCCGCAGTGGGGCGAAGGTGACTCGCCGGCGGCCGGGGTTGTCCATGATCTGGAGCAGGGGATTGCCGCACGCGAGGCGGATCTGCGTGATTGGTTGATTAATGCCGGTATGAGCCACGAACGTCGCATCCTGCGGCTGCCCATTGGCGGGTTGACGTGGCATTATCCCGAGCCTGACATTCTGCAACTGGAATTCGTCCTCCCGGCCGGATGCTTCGCCACCGTATTGGTGCGCGAACTCGTTGATCTGGTGCCGGTGGGGCAGACGGACAGCCCATGCGTATTCTGATTTCTAACGATGATGGGGTGACTGCGCCCGGTCTTGCCGCGCTTTATGCTGCGCTGGCGGATTACACCGAGTGCGTGGCTATCGCCCCGGAACAGGACAAGAGCGGTGCCAGCAGTTCGCTGACACTCGACCGTCCGTTGCACCCGCAATACCTGGACAACGGTTTTATCAGCCTCAATGGCACGCCGACCGACTGCGTCCACCTGGGGCTCAACGGTTTGCTGGAACGCGTGCCGGACATGGTGGTTTCGGGCATCAACCTCGGCGCCAACCTGGGTGATGACGTGCTGTATTCCGGAACGGTGGCAGCCGCCCTCGAGGGCCGCTTTCTCGAGCGCCCGTCGTTTGCCTTCTCGCTGGTTTCGCGGCTGGTCGACAACCTGCCTACGGCGGCCTACTTTGCGCGCAAACTGGTCGAAGCCCACGCCGTGCTCGATCTGCCACCGCGCACAGTGTTGAACGTGAACATTCCTAATCTGCCGATCGATCGCATTCGCGGCATTCAACTGACCCGTCTCGGCCATCGCGCCCGTGCGGCGGCACCGATGAAAGTCGTGGACCCGCGCGGCAAGGCCGGTTATTGGATTGCGGCGGCAGGTGACGCGGAAGACGGCGGCCCGGGTACCGATTTCCATGCGGTGATGCAGGGTTACGTATCCATCACTCCGTTGCAGCTCGATCGCACCTTCAATGATGCCTTCAGAAGTCTCGACGGCTGGCTGGAGGGGCTCAATTAATGGCTCGTGAACAAGACGACAGGCTGCGCAGCGGCATCGGGATGACGTCCCAGCGAACCCGAGAGCGCCTGATCCAGCGTCTTTACGAAGAGGGTGTTTCCAACGCCAGCGTGCTGGAAGTGATCCGTCGGACCCCGCGACACCTGTTTGTCGATGAAGCGCTGGCGCACCGTGCCTATGAGGACACCGCACTGCCGATCGGCAACAACCAGACCATTTCCCAGCCTTATATGGTGGCGCGCATGAGCGAACTGCTGCTGGAGGCCGGGCCGCTGGATAAGGTACTGGAGATCGGCACCGGTTCCGGTTATCAGACGGCGGTGCTGTCGCAACTGGTCGAGCGGGTGTTCTCGGTGGAGCGCATCAAGGTGCTGCAGGATCGGGCCAAGGAACGCCTGGTCGAGCTCAACCTGCGCAACGTAGTGTTTCGTTGGGGCGATGGCTGGGAAGGCTGGCCGGCGCTGGCGCCGTACAACGGCATCATTGTCACTGCGGTGGCGACCGATGTGCCTCAGGCTTTGCTGGATCAACTGGCACCGGGCGGGCGGATGGTAATCCCGGTCGGCTCGGGTGAAGTGCAGCAATTGATGCTGATCGTGCGCGAAGAAAACGGCTTCTCCCGGCACGTTTTGGGGGCGGTACGTTTCGTGCCATTGCTCAACGGTCCGCTGGCCTGAGCATTTGTTTCAGGATGCTGAATTCCTGTCGAACGTGCCTGTCTTACAGCGGCAGTGAATGTTTAAACAGGATGGATCGTCTACAGGCAAACGTGTGCGCCGTGCGATAGCGCTTCTATAAAGGTAAAGCCGGTTGCGCCCGTTATACTTGCGAAGTTTCATGCCGGAATCGGCACTCCACATTTTTCAGCCACCACAAAGGGAGCGGCGGGTGAGTCTCACAGTCATTGCGCAGCGTATGGGTAACACGAGCTTTCAGCGCCTGGTGACTGGCCTTGTCTTGAGCACCTTGCTGGTCGGTTGCTCCAGCACAAAATCGAACAACGTCCGGGTCGTCGATCGCAACAATTCGGTGGCCCAACGTCCGGTCGTAACGACCGGGCAGTATGTAGTCCGTCCGGGCGATACGTTGTTTTCCATCGCTTTTCGCTACGGCTGGGACTACAAAGCCCTCGCCGCCCGGAACAATATTCCTACGCCATACACGATACATCCGGGTCAGACGATTCGCTTCGACGGTCGCACCGGTTCAACGCCGACGGCGGTCGTCAGCAACTCCGGTTCTTCAGCGTCTTCGTCCAGCAAAACCACGGTTATCCGGCGTCAGGCAAATGGCACGACGACCACCACAACCACGGGTTCCGGGGCCGCTTCCACGGCGGTTGTACCGTCCGTCGCCAGCAAGCCCGCGCCCGCTCCACTGCCTCCACCGGGCCCGGCCCCGACCGGCTGGGGATGGCCATCTAATGGCATTCTGATTGGTAAATTCTCTTCAAACGGTAGTTTGAATAAAGGAATTGATATCGCCGGAGATTTGGGACAGCCTGTTTTAGCTGCGTCTGATGGGACGGTGGTTTACGCCGGGAGTGGCTTAAGGGGCTACGGCGAATTAGTCATCATCAAACACAGCGAAACCTACGTCAGTGCTTACGGACACAACCGTCGGCTGTTGGTACGGGAGGGGCAGCAGGTCAAGGTCGGACAGACAATTGCCGAAATGGGGTCAACGGGTACAGACCGGGTGAAACTGCATTTTGAGATTCGCCGACAAGGTAAACCTGTAGACCCGCTGCAGTTCCTGCCAAGACGTTGATTTGCAGACCAGCCTGTTTCTTCACGTAGAGGGGACAGGCTCCAGCGTTGCCAAGGATAAAGGCGCCGCTTGAGCTTGGGGTCGAACTCACCAAAGGACTATAACAATGGCTCTCAGTAAAGAAGTGCCGGAGTTTGACATCGACGATGAGGTTCTCCTGATGGAGACCGGCATCGATTCGGATTCGATGTCGAATGATGAAGGGGCTGCTCCACCTTCCGTTCGTGCCAAATCCAAACACTCCGCTTCACTTAAACAACACAAGTACATCGATTACACTCGGGCACTCGATGCCACGCAGCTGTACCTCAACGAAATCGGCTTTTCCCCACTGCTCTCCCCGGAAGAAGAAGTTCATTTTGCGCGCTTGTCGCAAAGTGGCGACCCTGCCGGGCGCAAGCGCATGATTGAAAGTAACCTGCGGCTGGTGGTCAAAATCGCCCGGCGTTACGTCAATCGGGGGCTGTCGCTGCTGGATCTCATCGAAGAGGGCAACCTCGGACTGATCCGCGCGGTGGAAAAGTTCGATCCCGAGCGCGGCTTCCGCTTCTCGACCTACGCGACCTGGTGGATCCGTCAGACCATCGAACGCGCGATCATGAATCAGACCCGGACCATCCGGTTGCCGATCCATGTGGTCAAGGAGCTCAACGTGTACCTGCGGGCCGCACGGGAGCTGACGCAAAAGCTCGACCACGAACCCTCACCCGAAGAAATCGCCAACCTGCTGGAAAAACCGGTGGGCGAGGTCAAGCGCATGCTGGGCCTGAACGAGCGGGTTTCTTCGGTCGATGTCTCGCTGGGTCCGGATTCGGATAAAACCCTGCTGGACACCCTGACGGATGATCGTCCGACCGATCCATGTGAACTGCTGCAGGATGACGACCTGTCGCAGAGCATTGATCAATGGCTCTCGGAACTGACCGACAAGCAACGCGAGGTGGTCGTGCGCCGCTTCGGCTTGCGCGGCCACGAGAGCAGCACGCTGGAAGATGTAGGCCTGGAGATCGGCCTGACCCGGGAACGGGTGAGACAGATCCAGGTGGAAGGCCTCAAACGCCTTCGGGAAATTCTCGAGAAAAACGGCCTGTCGAGCGAGTCGCTGTTCCAATAAGCCGCCCGCGTGACCGCTATGCAAAAAGCCCCGACTGGTTCGGGGCTTTTTATTTGCGCTCTGGAAGCGGGAGGTTTTCCCGCCTTGTAGGTTTACTTTGTAAGCCTTTGCTGACTGTATCGTAAGTGTTCGTTATTTTTACCCTGCCGCTGAAGGCTATTGCGCTCGTTTTATATTCATAATCTATTGATTTATATGGTTATTTTTCAATGTTAAAGGCTTGTGACCAAGGATTAGTACGCTGGCGGCCAGTTGTGCCCATCGGGGAAATCTCTAGTATCTGGGTTGTGTCGACGGATAGACACGCCCTTCAAGGAAGAGGGAATGGACATCGCAGGACGCGATTCATCAGGACGATGAAAAGGAACACAGGGAATAGGGAAAAAATGTGGGCGGGTCAAACCGCCCCTTTTTTGCCTGAAAAAAGCCAAATCCGAAAAAGCAAAAAGGCCCGCGAGGGGCCTTCTCTTCAAAACGCGGAACAGATCAGCGTTCGAGGTCTTTGATCTTGCCTTTGACGCCATCCCACTCTTCGGCATCCGGCAGCGATTCTTTTTTCTCGGTAATGTTCGGCCAGATCTCGGCCAGCTCTACGTTCAGCTGAATGAATTCCTGCATTTCTTCCGGAACTTCGTCCTCGGAGAAAATGGCCACGGCCGGGCATTCCGGTTCGCACAGGGCGCAGTCGATGCACTCGTCCGGGTGAATGACCAGGAAGTTCGGGCCTTCGTAGAAGCAGTCCACCGGACAGACTTCTACGCAGTCGGTGTACTTGCACTTGATGCAGTTGTCGGTGACGACGAAGGTCATTTCTAATTTTCTCCTCAGGCGGCGGCAGCGTTGCCCCTTCACGGTTGGGGTCGCCAGGTTCGGGAGCGATGTCTGCCAGCCAGGCTATTAGCCAGCAGCATCCCGAACCGCGCGAGATTCTAACAGCTTGAAGCCGTTTGCGTTATATCCGGTTCGTCGGTGCTTATATCCGGTTCTTTAGTGCATAGAGCATTTCGAGTGCACGACGCGGCGTGACGTCATCCAGATCCAGTTTGGCCAATTCATCCAGCACCGGATGCGGAAGGCTGGCAAACATATCGCTCTGCTGCGGCGTCGCCGGTTTGCCCTTGGCTGCCGGCTTCGGCGCTTCATGGGGCAGTGCGGTGTCTTCCAGGCGGCTCAGATGCTCGCGAGCACGCAAGATGACTTCGCTCGGTACACCGGCCAGTTGCGCCACAGCCAAACCGTAGCTTTGGCTGGCTGGGCCTGGCAACACATGGTGCAGGAACACGATGCGTTCGTTGTGCTCGGTCGCATTGAGGTGCACGTTGGCCACCAACGGTTCGGCCTCCGGTAACACGGTCAGTTCGAAATAGTGCGTCGCAAACAGAGTATAGGCACGCAGCTGAGCCAGTCGCTCAGCCGCCGCCCATGCCAGCGACAAACCGTCGAAAGTGCTGGTGCCGCGACCGACTTCGTCCATCAGCACCAGGCTGCGCTCGGTGGCGTTGTGCAGGATGTTCGCGGTTTCGCTCATTTCCACCATGAAGGTCGAGCGACCACCGGCGAGGTCATCGCTGGAACCGATCCGGGTGAAGATCCGGTCCACCAGCGACAGTTCGCAGCTGGCGGCCGGCACGAAGCTGCCGATGTGTGCCAGCAGCACGATCAGTGCAGTCTGGCGCATATAAGTGGATTTACCGCCCATGTTCGGGCCGGTGATCACCAGCATGCGAGTGTTGTCATCGAGGCTAAGGTCGTTGGCCACGAACGGCGTGGTCAGCACTTGCTCGACCACCGGGTGACGACCCTGGGAAATGCGCATGCACGGTTCGCTGACGAAGGTCGGGCAATTCAGGTCGAGATTCAGCGCACGCTCGGCGAGGTTGCTCAGTACGTCCAGTTCGGCCAGCGCGCCAGCGGTGTCCTGCAGCGGCGGCAATTGGCTGATCAGATCTTCCAGCAACGCCTCGTAGAGCATCTTCTCGCGAGCCAGAGCGCGGCTCTTGGCCGACAGCGCCTTGTCTTCGAACTCTTTCAGTTCTGGTGTGATGAAGCGCTCGGCACCTTTAAGGGTCTGACGGCGGATGTAGTCTGCCGGCGCCGATTCAGCCTGCTTGCTCGGCAGTTCGATGAAGTAACCGTGGATGCGGTTGTAGCCGACTTTCAGGTTGGCGAGGCCAGTGCGCGCCTTTTCCCGGGCTTCCAGATCGATCAGGAACTGGCCGGCGTTCTCACTCAGCGATTGCAGCTCGTCGAGCTCGCTGTCGTAACCGGTCTTCAGCACGCCGCCGTCACGGATGACCGCCGGCGGATTGTCGATGATGGCTTTTTCCAGCAGCGCCGCCAGTTCCGGGTAGGTGCTGGTGGTGGACGCCAGACGTTGCAGGTGCGGTGCTTCCAGATCGGTCATCGCCGCTTGCAGTTCAGGCAGCGCACCGAGTGCATCACGCAGGCGGGCAAGATCGCGAGGGCGGGCATTGCGCAAGCCGATCCGCGCCAGGATCCGCTCGATGTCGCCGATTTCCTTGAGCTGCGGTTGCAGGTTTTCAAAGCGATAGCGGTCGAGCAGGCAAGTGATCGAGGTCTGGCGAGCCAGCAGCACGGTCAGGTCGCGCAGCGGACGATTGAGCCAACGGGTCAGCAAGCGGCTGCCCATGGCGGTCTGGCAACGGTCGACCACCGATTGCAGGGTGTTGTCGCGGCCACCGGCCAGGTTGGTATCAAGTTCAAGGTTACGGCGGCTGGCGCCGTCCAGCACCACGGTGTCGTCCAGCCGTTCATGGCGCAGGCTGCGCAGGTGGGGCAGGGCGGTGCGCTGGGTTTCTTTGGCGTATGCCAGCAGGCAACCGGCGGCGCCGATCGCCAGGGTCAGGGTTTCGCAGCCAAAGCCTTTCAGATCCTGGGTGGAGAATTGCTGACAGAGACTTTTCAGCGCCGAGTCGCGCTCGAAATCCCACGGTGCGCGACGACGTACCCCACGGCGTTTTTCCGCCGGCAGATCCTTTGGCCAGTCATCCGGGATCAGCAACTCGACCGGGTTGACCCGCTCAAGCTCCGCCAGCAGGTTTTCCCAGCCCTTGATCTCAAGCACGGTGAAGTTGCCGCTGGTGATGTCCAGCACCGCCAGACCGAACAGACGCTCGTCGCCCAGCACCGCCGCGATCAGGTTGTCGCGACGCTCATCCAGCAACGCCTCGTCGCTGACGGTGCCCGGGGTGATGATCCGCACCACTTGGCGCTCCACCGGACCTTTGCTGGTGGCCGGGTCGCCGACCTGCTCGCAGATCACCACCGATTCGCCGAGCTTGACCAGCTTCGCCAAGTAGCCTTCCGCCGCGTGATACGGAATCCCGCACATCGGAATCGCCTGACCTGCCGACTGCCCGCGCGCGGTCAGGGTGATGTCCAGCAACTTGGCCGCCTTCTTCGCGTCTTCGTAGAAGATCTCGTAGAAGTCGCCCATGCGGTAGAACATCAGCTGGTCCGGGTGCTGATTCTTCAGGCGCCAGTACTGCTGCATCATCGGAGTGTGGGAGGACAGGTCGGAGACGGCTTTATTCATCGGATTGTCAGGTAACTCGTTCAAAGGTGTGGGGCAAAAGCGCGGCAGTCGCCGGGCTTTTCCGCGATGGGCGCAAGGTTACCATGGGCGGTCTGTGGTCCGCAGGCATCGCGGCCGGGTGACACCTAACTGGCGCAAAAACGTCGACTATGCACGATTTATGCAAATCAGCATTTGTCTTCGCGAAAAACTTCAAGCACTATGCGCGTTATGCAAAAACGCAACGTATCTACCGTCTTAAGAGCACTGCTCGACCAGCACGGGATCTCCCCCACGGAGCTCCACCGTCGCACCGGCGTGCCTCAATCCACGCTCTCGCGGATTCTCAGCGGGAAGATCGTCGATCCTTCGGATAAACATATCTCGAAGATTGCCGAGTACTTTTCCGTGAGCACCGATCAGTTGCGCGGGCGCGCGGATGTTGCGCCCGCTGCCAACACCGGACGCGACGAGTTGCATTCCGAACTCAAGGACATAAGCCTGTGGGACGATGACACGCCCGTCGATGACGACGAGGTGTCAGTGCCCTTTCTTCGCGAGGTTGAATTGGCTGCTGGATCAGGAAGATTCGTCATCGAAGAGAGCGAACGCTCCAGTCTGCGCTTTGGCAAGCGCAGCCTGCGCCATAACGGCGTGCAGTTCGATCAGGCCAAATGCGTGACGGTTCGGGGCAACAGCATGTTGCCGGTGCTGCGCGACGGTGCCACGGTCGGGGTCAATGCCGGCAAGTGCGGGATCGGCGACATCATTGATGGCGACCTTTATGCGATCAACCACAACGGTCAGTTGCGGGTGAAACAGCTCTATCGCCTGCCTACCGGTATCCGCTTGCGCAGCTTCAATCGCGATGAACACCCGGACGAGGACTACAGCTTCCAGGACATGCAGGAAGAGCAGATCGTCATCCTCGGTCACGTCTTCTGGTGGGGCATGTACGCCCGCTAAGCCAATCCTCTCAGACAAAACCCGCTTCGGCGGGTTTTTTTTCGCCTCTGGAAAACCGGCCAGCCCTTGAACGGCGGGGCTTCCATGCATCTGCGCAAATTTCATGCATAAATAAATGCATTTACGCATTGACTGTATATGCATCCATGCATATTCTTGCCACTAAGCCGCTCGACAAAGCGGCTGGCAACAACAGCTCTTTAGTTCCACAAGAACAGGCAGCGATGAACCGGCCTCAACGGTTCAGAGGGTTGGCAACTGACCCGGGTGTGCAGCGTAAAGCACCAAAAGCAGTTATCCGGCGGGCAGGGACCGCGGTCGGAAAAACAATTTGAATGGACTCGTACCGCGCCAGTAGCGCCGAAAAGTCAGCTTCCTTCACGTACACAGGATTGAAGGAAGGCAAAGGAGTGCATTACTGAAAAGCCCGGCGAAATGCCGGGCTTTTTGGAATGCCCGCCTCGAGAGAAACCGTTTGAACTCAATACACAAGACTAATCAATCACCTACGGAGGCGTGACATGACAAACGAGCAACAAGCGTTGGCGGACATGCCTGTCTGGCTGGTCATCCTCCTTGCCGTGGCCGGCGGGGTTTCCGGCGAAATGTGGCGCGCCGACAAGGATGGCGCCCGTGGCTGGCCTTTGCTGCGGCGGCTGGCCCTGCGCTCTGGCGCCTGCATGATCTGCGGCGTGTCGGCGATCATGCTGCTATACGCCGCAGGCTTGTCGATCTGGGCCGCTGGCGCGTTCGGTTGCCTGACCGCCATGGCAGGCGCCGACGTGGCCATCGGTCTTTACGAACGCTGGGCGGCCAAGCGCATCGGCGTCTGCGAAGTTCCCCCGCGCGATCCGCAATAACCCCTCACTTTCCTGTCTCGCTGCACGCTGTGCGGCGGGACTTCGCGTGGACATCAGAAAAGGAGGTCAAGCATGCCCACACCGATCCAGCAGCCTTCGCAGCTGTTCACGGCAATCGCCACAGCCTTGCGTAACAGCGTCGATCTGAATGTGCAGGTCGGTCATCACGATGACTTCACGGCCCCCGGCGACAAAGCCTGGGTGCTGATCGACATCGAGCGAAATGCACCGGGAGAGCGCGCCGCCAACGGGCGCATTGCTCATGTGCTCACGTTGACGCTGCAAGTGATTCCGGCGGTTTCCGCTACAGCGTTTGCCGCGTGCGATCTCATTGCCACCCTGAAGAACCTGGTCACCGACAACCGCTGGGGCCTGTCCGGCGATCAATGCGATCTGCCGATGAACATCGATGGAATGCCGTCATTGCTCATCCGCGCCGACCAGCCAAACAAAGCCTGGACGCTGTCGTTCAATCAGACCCTTTACCTGGGCCCGACCCTGCTCGACGACCCGCTCGGCACGCCGAAATTCGCCCGCACCTGGGAAGTCAGTGACATCGACGACCCCGACCAATACACCTCGCTGGAGGCATGACCGATGTTCGACGCGTTACTGCGAATGCAACTGGGCCCGATCATCGAGCGCCTGGCGGAAATGGACGCCGAGATCGACGACCTGCACCGGCGCGCCGAGAGTTATTGCCGCATCGGCATCTGCCAGGACGTCGATGCCGCGAGCAACACCTGCCGGGTCAGCCACGGTGGACTGCTCACCCCGGCCATCAAATTCTTCAACCCCAGCGCCGGCGCGCAGAGCGAGTCGCGGATCCCGACGGTGGGTGAGCAGTGTCTGCTGTTCAACTACGGCAGCGGCGAAAGCGGTGCGCAGAGCGTGGCGTTGTTCGGCCTGAACAGTGACCGTTTTCCACCGGCCTCCACCGTACCGACGCTGACGCGTCGTGTTCATCAGGACGGCAGCGAAAGCGGCTACGACGACGCCACGCACACCCTGCACTGGCAAAACGGTCCGGCAGCCTTCAGCGGCTCTCGCGAATCGCTTGAACTGAGCATCGGCCCGGCACGGCTGGCGATGACCCCGCAAGCGATCACCCTGCAACTGGGCGCGGTCGGCCTGACCATCGACGCCTCGGGCGTGCACTTCAGCGGCCCGTTGGTGGATCACCAGGGCCGCGTCATCAGCCCCTGAATCAAGAGCTTCCCATGATCGGAATCGATAGAGACAGCGGGGCCACGGTCGACGACTGGCTGCAATTCGTGCAGCGCGGGACCCGGGCCCTGACCACGCCGCTGGGCACCCGGCAAAAAAGGCCCCTTTATGGTTCGTTGATCCCCACGTTGCTGGGGCAAAACCTGGGCGACGACATCCTGTTGCTCGCCCAGAGCCACGCAGCCCAGGCGTTCTACAACCCGCAAAACGGCATCGGCGATTTCCAGCCCGCTGTGATCGTCGCCACCCGACAGGGCGCCGGTCTGTTGCTGCGGTTTGCCGGCACCTGGAAAAACCGCCAACAGACTTTCGAGGTCGTGACATGAGCATGTTGATCCCCGGCCAGAACCAGTTGGCCGAACCCTCCTTGATCAAGGTCGATGCCTTCGAGGATCTGCTCGCCGAGTTCAAGACTTTCGTCATCGAGTACGTCGGCGCACGCTCGCCGCAGAGCGCGGAAAAACTCAAGACCAGCCTGGAAAACGAAAGCGAACTGCTGACCCTGGCGCTTGAAGCTTTCTGCGTTCGCCTGCAAACCCATGAACGCAAATACAACGCCCGGATCAAGCAGATGCTGGCGTGGTGGGCCACCGGCAGCAACCTCGATGCACGGCTCGCGGACATGGGCCTGGAGCGCCAGTTGCTCGATCCGGGCGACCCGGCGGCATTCCCGCCGGTGCCCGCGATTTACGAGAGCGACGATGACGCCCGGTTGCGCTATTACCTGGCGCCCCACGCTCCGGCCGCCGGCTCGCGGATGCAGTACCGTCGCGAGGTGTTCACCCTCGGCGAGCGGCCGGCGGTGAAAGTCGAATCCACCGATGCGGGCGTGGTAAACGTCACTTACACCTTCGACCCGGATGGCCTCGCCGCGCAGGTCAAGGACGGTAATGGCCGTCGTACCGCGCCGGGTGAAGTGCAAGTCACCGTGCTTGCCCGCGAAGGCGACGGTACGCCATCCGCGACGTTGCTCGAAGGTGTACGCCAACACTTTGCCCGGCCCGATGTTTGTCCGGAAACCGACAAGGTCACGGTCAAAGGTGCCGAGATTCAACGCTACACAATCCGCGTCGTGGCAAAGATCAATTCCGGCCCGGATTCGGGCCTGACCAAGGTCGCCGCCGAGCAACATCTGCAAGCCTACGCCGACAGCTGCCATCGCCTGGAAGGCCGGGTCGATCCGAGCTGGATCGACTACACGCTGCACAGCGCCGGCGCCGTGCAATTGCAGATCCTTGAACCGCTGGCGCCCATTGTGTGCTCGGCGTTTCAAGCGCCGTACTGCACGGCAGTCGAAGTCGAGGTGCAGACGCTATGACGGATCAGACACCGCGTCCGACTCTGCTGCCGGCCAACAGCTCGGCGCTGGAACGGGCCCTCGATATCGGCTTCGGCGCGTTGCTGGACCGCATCGCGCCGCCGTTTCCCGAACTGATGAATCCTGCCTCTACGCCCGTCGCGTTTCTGCCGTATCTCGCCGCAGATCGTGGAGTGGCCGAATGGAGCACCGACGCACCTGAAGCGGAAAAGCGCCTGACCGTCGAACTGGCCTGGCCCACCGCGCGCCAGGCCGGCACTCGCAAGGCGCTGGAAAACGCCGCCAAGGGTTTGCAGCTCAGGCCCGAGATTCGCGCCTGGTACGAACAGACCCCGCCCGGCGAGCCTTACAGCTTTTCCGTGCGGGCCTTCAGCGAACAACCCTACAGCGAAGAAATCGACGCCCGTCTCGACCGACGCCTGGCTGATGCCAAGAGCGAGCGGGACGTGCTGTCGGTGTCGGTCGGCCTCAGCGCCTTCGGCAATCACGTCATCGGCGCCGCGACCTTTTGCGGCGAACTGACCACGGTCTATCCGGTGTTCCTCGAAGGGCTCGAGACATCCGGCGAGGCCTTCATGGCGGCCGCTCTGTACACCGTCGAAACATCCACTATTTATCCTCAGGGGGCCTGAATGGCTGACTATTACACCCTGCTCACCAACGCAGGGATTGCCTACGAAACGGCGTGCAAGGCTGCGGGCCTGCCGATCAAGCTGACGCAGATATCCGTCGGCGATGGCGGCGGCGCGGTCTACAACCCGGCCGCGACGGCTACCGCGCTGAAACGCGAAGTCTGGCGCGGACCGCTCAATGCGCTGTTCCAGGACGAGAAGAATCCGAGCTGGCTGCTCGCCGAAGTCACCATCCCGCCGGACGTCGGCGGTTGGTACGTGCGTGAAGCCGGTCTGTGGACCGACACCGGCATTCTCTACGCCATCGTCAAATACCCGGAGTCGTTCAAACCGGTACTGGCCACGTCGGGCTCGGGCAAAGAGTTCTACATCCGCTCGATTTTCGAGACCAGCAATGCCTCGCTGGTGACGCTGCTGATTGACGACACCGTGGTCAAGGCCACTCGAGCCTGGGTCATGAGCTACCTCGCCGAAGAACTCGGCAAACTCGACGGCAAACAGTCGGTTCGCGTCGCCGCCACCGCCAACGTCGTGTTGAACGGTGCGCAGCAGATCGACGGCGTGGCGGTGATCGCCGGCGACCGCGTGTTGCTGCCGAACCAGACCCTGGCCAAGGACAACGGGCTGTGGGTCGTCGCCAACGGCGACTGGACTCGAGCGAATGATGCCAACGTCAGCGCCAAGGTCACGCCGGGCCTGACGGTGATGGTGGAAGAGGGCACGCTCAACGGCGATTCGCTGTGGCACCTGACCACCAATGCGCCGATTACCCTCGGCACCACTGCGCTGACATTCAAGATGCTCGCGGGGCGTACCGGGATTGCTGCCGGGACTTACAAGAGTCTGAGCGTCGACGAATATGGCCGCGCGACGGCCGGCTCGAACCCCGACACGCTGGCCGGTTTTGGCATCAAGGATTCGTACACCAAGGCTGAAGTCGAGGCGCTGATTGCCAAGGCTTCAGCGCTGCCGGTGGGTTCGATTGTTGCCTTCCCTGTCGATACGCCGCCACCGGGTTTTCTGGAGCTGGACAACAGCGTCAAGAGCAGCGCGACCTACCCGGACTTGAGCGCCTATCTGGGCGGCAAGTTCAACAAGGGGGATGAGGGTGTCGGGAATTTCCGGTTGCCTGAGGCGCGTGGGGAATTCTTGCGCGGTTGGGATCATGGGCGTGGGGTGGATGCGGGTCGGGCGATTGGGTCATCTCAGATGGGGACAGTGACAGCCTTTGACAGCAACCCGAATCCGAACCTTACGGTCGAAGTTGTTCAGGCAACGGTGGCGGCAGCTCAGGCAGATGTATTCATACCCGCTGATTATCCCGGCGTCGCCAGATCGTACACCACTGCAGGTGCTGTATCTTCGCCTGTATTGGTCGATGGCGGTGTTGTGAGACCACGCAACATCGCAGTCATGTGGTGCATTAAAGCTTGGAACGCTCCGGTCAATCAGGGAAGCATTGATGTAGCGGCACTGGTCAAGGAAGTTTCCCGGCTTGGATCTGCCGTTCCGGTGGGCGCCGTCATGGCGTTCCCGACGGGGATCGTGCCTCCGGGTTTTCTTGAGCTGGATGGCAGTGTGCAGAGCACTGCGATTTATCCGGATCTGGCGACGTATCTTGGTACGAAATTCAACAAGGGTGATGAGGGCACCGGTAACTTCCGTTTGCCGGAGTCTCGCGGAGAATTCCTGCGTGGCTGGGATCATGGTCGCGGGATCGATATAGGTCGCGGGCTCGGTAGCTGGCAGGCGGATGACAACAAGGCTCACGCCCACACATACACCCGGATTCCCGTTTTCGGCAATACCGGTGGCGCCAACGCCGCGGGTATCGTTGCCGACAATGGAACGCAGACAGGCAGTTCCAACTTCGCCAGCTACATGAACACGTCGGGAGGCAGCGAGGCGCGACCACGCAACCTCGCCGTCATGTGGTGCATCAAGGCCTGGAACGCGCCGATCAATCAGGGAAGCATCGACGTCGCCGCACTGGCCAATGAAGTCGCACAGCTCAAATCCTCCGTACCGGTCGGTGCTGTCCTGTCGTTTCCAATGGGTGTCGTTCCTGCCGGTTATCTTGAACTGGATGGAAGTGTGCAGAGCATTGCGACCTATCCGGATCTGGCGGCTTATCTCGGTACAAAGTTCAACAAGGGCGATGAGGGTGCGGGCAACTTCCGGTTGCCGGAGTCTCGCGGCGAGTTCCTGCGTGGCTGGGATCATGGGCGCGGAGTGGACGTCGGTCGGACGGTTGGTAGCTCTCAGGCTGACGAGCTTAAATCTCACAATCACGGTTTCTCTGCACCGACATCCATCGCAGCATCAGGCGGATCCACGGGCATCATTCTTTCTGCAACGGGCACTCCAAACTGGTCTACGACGAATACCGGTGGAAGTGAAACTCGCCCTCGCAACCTCGCCGTCATGTGGTGCATCAAAGCCTGGAACGCACCGGTCAATCAGGGAAGCATTGATGTCGCAGCGCTAGCTCCTCTGGCCCAGCAAGCGACCGAAATCAAACAAGGCACAGCCAAACTCGCCACTCAGGCGCTGACCGATGCCGGGGCTGACGACACCACAATCGTGACACCCAAAAAACTCCGCTGGGGATTTCAGATTCTCAAGGAAATCAACGGGTACATCATTTTCCCGTCCTGGCTCGGGGGCCTGATCATTCAGTGGGGCAGGGTCTCCGGAAATGGTGGTACGGACATCGCCACTGCCTTCCCGATTGCTTTTCCAAATGGCATGTACAGCCTGAACGCGACGTTGAACTACACACCAGGGTCGGCAGTGAACGGGTATGTGGATGTCGGTGTGTCAAATCTCACTTCGTTTTATGGAAAACATACCTTTCCCGGGGTCACGGTCTTTCATTGGGTCGCGGTGGGCAGTTAAGGAGAGATCATGAAATACGCACTGTTTGACGAGAATTCGAACTTGCAAACCTGCCTGATTGAAGGGGTTCACCCGATTCCCGCGTCGGCAGTCAAAGTCGATGACAAGTTGTTTATCAGGTTGACCCAGGAAGCCGACGGCATCTGGCGTCGAGTAGGCGATGAAATTGTCAAAACGCCTTTCCCACAAGTAACTCCTGATTATGCGCAACGGGTCGCCGATGAGCGCTATGAGCGGGAGGACGCGATCGTTTCTGTGGAAGGTTTAACTGTTGCAACCTCCCGTGAAAGCGCGGGGATGATCTATGGCGCTGGCATCTCGGCGATCCTCGATCCTGATTACCGCTGCAACTTCAAAACGCTCGAAGGTTTCGTCGAGATAGGCGCGCAGCAGATTCTCGCGATTGCCAAAGCCGTCAGGGCGCACGTGCAGGCTTGTTTCGATCGCGAACTGGAGTTGCTCCAGGCAATCGAGCGCGGCACGTACTCCGATGAAATGCTTAAGGAAGGCTGGCCCGATTCCATGCCAGTTTCACCGACCTCCGAGCCTCAATAAAACGCCCCGCACCCCGGGGCGTTTTATTGTCCGTCAAAAACACCCAACACCCGCCAAGCCCCTCCCAACGAGGGGCTTTCCCGTTTATGGAGAAACGAAAAATGGCAACCCGCCAAACCTACACCGTGCTCGTTCCATTCCCCACCGGCGGTGGGCACTGGTCGAGTGTCGGCCAGGAACTCGATCTGCTCGATGTCGAGGCCAGTGCCCTGCACAGCGCCGGTCGACTGGAGCTGAAAACACCTACCACCAAGGCCGTTAAGGCCGCTGCCAAGAAGGCTGACTGACTATGGCTGAGGTTCTGAACTTCGAGCACAACGGCATTACCGTCAATGCCACCGAATCCCCCGAGGCCATGGGTGGCCTGGGTGACAACGTCATCGGTCTGGTCGGCACCGCGCCGAAAGCCGATCCGCTGATTCCGCGCAACGCACCGTTTCGCATCAACAGCTTCACCACTCACGCGCTGCTCGATCCGACCGGTGCGGAAGAGGGCACCCTGTACCACGCCGTTTACCAGATCCTCAAAGTGGTCAAGGTGCCGGTGTATGTGGTGATCGTCGAAGCGGGCGCCACCCCAAGCGATACCGTCAACGCAGTGATCGGCGGCATCGAGCCAGTGACCGGCCGCAAGCTCGGTCTGGCTGCGCTGGGCAGCGTACCGGAAGACCTGACCATCATCGGCGCGCCAGGCTTCACCGGCACCAAGGCAGTGGCCAGCGAGTTCGCCTCGTTCGGCAAGCGCATCAAGGCCCGTGTGGTGCTGGACGGCAAGGATGTCTCGGTTGCTGACCAGGTGCTGTACAGCCAGGAACTGGGCGGCGCGGATCTGGGTTTCGACCGTTGCCTGGTGGTGCACAACATGCCGGCTGTGTACTCGAAAGCGGCGAAGAAAAACGTGTTCCTCGCGCCATCGAGCCTGGCAATCGCCGCGCTGGCCAAGGTCAAGCAATGGGAAAGCCCGGGCAACCAGGTGACCTACGCCGAAGACGTGTCGCGGGTCGTTGAGTACAACATCCTCGACACCTCCACTGAAGGCGATCTGCTCAACCGCTACGGCGTCAGCTACTACGCCCGCACCATCCTTGGCGGCTTCTCGCTGCTGGGCAACCGCTCGATCACCGGCAAGTTCATCAGCTACGTCGGTCTGGAAGACGCCATCAGCCGAAAGCTGGTGAAGGCCGGCCAGAAAGCCATGGCCAAGAACCTGACCAAGTCGTTCATGGATCAGGAAGTCAAACGCATCAACGACTGGCTGCAGACCCTGGTCGCCGACGAAACCATTCCCGGCGGCAGCGTGTATCTGCACCCGGAACTCAACAGCGTCGAGAAGTACAAGAACGGCACCTGGTACGTGGTCATCGATTACGGCCGCTACGCGCCGAACGAACACATGGTTTATCAACTCAACGCCCGCGATGAAATCATCGAGCAGTTCCTGGAGGACGTTCTCTAATGTTTACCAACCGCGTAAGACAGGCCATCGCGGCCACCCTGCAAGGCCTGCCGCTGTCGGCGACCGTGGAAGAATTCACTCCGCCGAAGATCGACTTCGACATGGAAAGCATGACGGGCGGGCGCTTCATCGTTGAGGAAATGGCCAAGAGCGCCAAGCCGTTGAACGCCACGCTCAAGTTGCAAGGCACCGGCGCTGAAGTGCTGCTGGCGATGGGCGTGAAACTGGGCGACGACATTCTGCTGAACGTGCGTGAAGCCGGTCAGGATCAGGACGGCAACACCTGGTTCACCTATCACACCATCGGCGGCAAGCTCAAAACCATGGGTGAGGAAGCAATCAAAATGGGTGGCAAAGCCCTGACAACTCTTGAGTTCTCTTGCCGCACCTACAACCGCCTGGAAAACGGCATTCCGGTGATCGACATCGACGTGCGCACCCAGAAGTTCGTGCTCAACGGCGTCGACATCCTCGGTGATGCCCGTCGTGCGGTGCTGATGCCGTAAGCCTTTCGGCAGATCAGGCACAAAACCTGTGGGCGTTCATGCCCACAGGAATCTTCAAGAACACCCAAGGAATTCCTTTCATGTCGTGGATGCCACCCAAGCATGACCTGTTGTCGCCGATCACCGGTGACGACGGCTCGCAGATCGAATCGATCCAGCTCAAGCCGCTGTTCTACGCCGCCCAGAAAGAAGCGCTGGAACGCGCCGGCGACGATGAGGACGACCAGTTCTTCGAACTGGCGCTGCTGGCCACCGGCTTGTCGGTCAAGGAACTCGACCAGCTCAAGCGTCCGGACTACGTGACGATCGCGCAGTACGTACACGAGATGTCGACCCGTCCGGCGTCGTACTTTCTCGACCTGGTCGAAGATGCGGAGAAATCCGACGATCCCGACCAGGTGCAACTGCTGCAACCGCTCGCCGTCACCGGCCGCACCGTGACTTCGCTGAGTCTGGAAATGCCGGCGCTGCGGGCCACCAAAGTGATGAAGAAACTGAAAACGGCCAAGGAACGCGCCGAGTTCATCACCGCCCATTGCACCGGCCTGATGATCCCCGATCTGGCCCTGATGAGCGTCCCGGACTGGACGCAATTGCAGGTGCGCATCGACGATTTTTTAAACCAGCCGGCGGCCTTCTTTCAGAACGCGACATCGAAGTAATCCTCGATATCGTGCCGCTCATTTACCCGGTAAGTGAGGCGGAAATTCTGGAGTGGGACGCCGAAAAGGCGTTGCGCCGCTACGACATAGCGATCACTCGCCTTGGCGTGAAAAAGGAGTAGAGCGGCATGGCAGAGAGCAAATTTGCGCTCACATACGCCAATGAGAGTGGCAACGCAGCATCCGGGTTAAAGCTGTCCGATAGCCTTGGCAAACCGCTGCAGGACTTGAACCTGACAATGGCGCTGGCGAGCGCGGATATCCGCTTGCTGACCCAGGAGCAGATCAAGCTTCGAGAGCTGTTGGCCAATCAGCAATCGCTGTTCAAGGTGAGTGCTGCATCCCCGGCTGCAAGCGCCGAACCAAAGTCAAAACTCAAGGCCGAGATCGAGCAGCGTCCACCTCCAAAGCTCATGCAACCAGCCATGGCCAATGAGACGGCGCTTGTCGAACTCAATCAGTTGCTCAAGCTGAGCCATGATCAGCTTCAAGCGCACTCGCAGAGCACTCTGGAACTCGCCAGCGAGAAACAGATATCCGCCAGTGGTGCGACCAATGCGGATCTGTTGCAAGTGCAGCTTGCCGGAGCCAGATCCGGCATTGCCGATGGTGCCAAAGGTGACCAGCGGGCGAACGAACTGAAGTGGTTCTCCCATGATGCCGCAATCAACGCATCGGCATTCAGGATGGACGTCAAGGCGGCTGGCGAAATGATCGCCGCGTGGCGCTCCTCGCTGAAGCTGGATCAGTATCAAAGCCAGGATCTTGCGGATGCAACGACCTACCTCGGCAATAGCGGTCTGGATGCCAAGGCCGCAGACATCGGTTCGGTGGTGCAACGTTCCGGCGAGAGTGCGATTGCCGCTGGATTGACTCCCGAACAGGTCGCTGCATTGGCGGCGGCGCTTCTCAATAGTGGTGCGGACAAGGAGAGCGCCAGCACTGCCCTGAAAGGCATCACCTCGATGCTGGCCAAAGGCGGGGCGGTATCGACTGAGCAGCGAACAGCCTTGGCTCAGTTAGGGCTTGATCCTCAATCGCTGTCTGAGGGTATGAGGAAGGATGCGCCTGCTGTCATCAACTCGGTACTTGCTGCACTTGACAAGCAGCCTATACAAGAACGGGCGGCACCGACGAAGACGCTGTTCGGCGAAAACGACACCCGAGTTCTCGAGCTGCTGAAGAAACCGGACGATGTAAAAAACGCCTTCTCGCTGGTAGCCGACAAGCACAAGTACGCAACAACGGAGCTTGGCGCGGGCGAAGGCGCTGCGGCGAAGTCAGCAGAGGCGTTCGGCAATACTTCGCAGGGTCGCTGGAATGCTCTGGACGCAAGTCTGACCCGGTTGACCACTGCATTCGGCATGGCGCTTGCGCCTTTGGCTGACGGTGCCGCCGTCGTGCTCACCTCACTGGTCAACGGTGTGAGCGCAGCGGCGGAAACGTTCCCGGCCCTCACGGCAGGGCTGGTTCTGCTCAGCGCGGCAGCCATGCCGTTCGTGGGTGGGGCCTTGAAGTCCGGCGTGGCCTCGGTGCTTGACGTGGTTTCCACGAAACTATTGCGCCTGGCATCGGCGCGACTGCCGTCGGATATTGCTGATGCGATAGGTGGTGATGACAACGATGGCGACAGTCGCGAAAGCAGGAAGAAGGGGCGTGGATCGCGCCGACGCACCCCTTCTGCTGCACGGTCGTCCGGCACCGCTTCCGTAACCCGCAAGAGCAGTCGCTTGAGTGGTATGACGGCCAGAGTCGCACCCATGCTCGACGATGCGCTCACCCGATTCAGAATGGTTGGCGATGTTGTCAAAAGCGCCATGCCGAGCCGGCTGAGCGGGGCTGGCGCGAAAGTCATGTCGTTGGCAGAGGGTTTGGGGGCCAGGCTCATGCCGTCGGTTGTCAAGGCATTGCCTGTCATCAAGGTTGGCGCGCCTCTGGCCATTGCTCATGCTGCTTATACAGGGTTGAAAGGCTGGCGCGAAGGTGACGACAAAGCGGTAAAGGGCGCGGCCGGCGAACTGGCCGGAACGGCGATTGGCGCTACGATCGGTACGTTCATTGCGCCCGGCATCGGAACCTTTATTGGTGGCACGCTGGGTGGAATAGCCGGGTCCCTTCTGGGTCAAAAACTGGCGACGCCGCCTGAAGACAAATTGGCACCGCCGGCACAGGTCGCCAAAGACGTATCCATTGCGCAAACGCAAATGCAAGCGTCAAACCCGCAATACACTTACGCACCTTCAGTTCATGTCAGCGGCAGCGAACTGCTCAGTTCCGAGAAAGTCGGCACGATGCTTTCGCAGGTGCTTGAGTCGCACTTCACGTCCCAATTTGTCCCAGGTGTGGCCGGCAATGCCCTCTCCATACGCCGTGACGCAGCCCTGACCGATGGAGTCGCCCAATGAAACAACAAATGGCACTGGGCAGTTTCATCTTCGGCCTGTCCCGGGATTTTGCGTACAGCACGCTGGCGCGAAAGTCCGATGGCGGCTGGACGGAACTGCCGATCCTGACCAGCAAACCCAAGTCCCACCAGACCGGGCAGAAGCCCGAAACCCTGACCATCTCCGGTACCTCGATGTACGCCGTGGCGATGAACCGGCTCGATGAGTTGCGTGCGCTGCAGGCACTGAGATCGCCGCTGCCGTTGATTGACGGCATCGGTCGCAATTGGGGCCTGTGGCGGATCAACAGCATCCAGGAGAACCAGAGCGAGGTCATCGACGATGGCACTGCGATGGTCATCAAGTGGGTCATCGAACTGGCGGAGTTCAACAATGCGTAAGGTACGAAGCGTGGCCGGTGATTCGGTGAATCTGTTGCTCTACCGCGAAACCGGGCGCAGCGATGACGTCGCCGAAGAAGCCCTGTGGACACTCAACCCCACCCTGGCCGAACACGGCCCGGTTTTGCCTGCGGGCGTCTGGGTGGTGCTGCCGGAACTCGACTCGAAACCCGCCGCAATCAAACCGGTTTCGGCCTGGGATTAAGGAGGCTGCATGGCACAGGGATTCACCCCGGTCGTGGAAATCTATGGGGCCAACGCGGCGCTGCTCAACCAGCGCCTGATGAGTTGGGAGCATGTCGATGCCGCCGGTATAGAGTCTGATCAACTGACGTTGACGATCGATCTGGAAGGGCTTGATGGCCTGCCAAAACTGGGTGGGAAAATCGGTCTTCGGGTTGGCTATCTTGAGTCGGGAATGGTCGATAAAGGCCTGTTCAAAGTGACGCGCCTGACACCGACCCTGTTCCCGTTTCGCCTGACACTGGTCGCCACGGCCGCACCGTTCAGCGCCGCCGACGAGACCGGCTTCAAACAGCGGCGGACGGCCAGTCATGGCCCGACCACTCTGGGTGCACTGTTTCGCCAACTGGTTTCGCGCCACGGGTTTTCACCCAGGGTCGCGCCCGATCTGGCGTTGATCAGGATCGATCACATCGACCAGTCCAACGAAACCGACATGGGTTTCCTGACGCGTCTGGCGAAGAAGTACAAAGTGATCGCCAAACCGGTGGGCGAGTTGTATGTGCTGGCGCGGCCCGGTCAGGTGAAATCACTGTCGGGCAAGGTACTGGCGGACGTGCGTCTGTCGGTAACCGAGAACAATCGCCCCGGCGATCACGCGTTCATCGGCGCGACCCTTGAAGAGACCGCCCGCGCGCAGGCCAAAGGCTGCAAAACCAGCTTCTGGGATAACGCCAAAGGTGTGATGCGTGAGGTACTGACTGGCGAGGCGCCGTACAAGACCGTGCGTCAGACTTGCCAGAGCGAGGAGGAGGCAAGGGCCATCGGTGAGGGCGAAGTGCGCAAGATGCTGCGGGAAAAGTACAAGGTGAAGATCACCTGCCCGGGCAATCCGCTGCTGTCTGCCGAGGGTCTGCTATTGCTCGACGAGACCTGGCCGGACTTCCTGCGCGGGCGTTGGTCGATCGAAAAAGTGACTGCCAGCGGCAAGCGCGATGAAAGCTATCGCTGCGTCATCGAAGCCACGAGCCTCGATCCAAAAGCCTGATCGTTCAGGCATTCCCAGCAAAAAATCCCTCTGGAACGCTCCCCATGAAGATCTCCCCGATCCTCACGCAGCTGCGTGCGCAATGCCCAAGCCTTGCCGGCCATATCGCGACAGGTGTCGACCTGGCGCTGCTGCAAGGTGACCCGAATCTGCCGACCCCGTCGGCTCATGTTTTACCCCTGGCCGACCTGGCCAGCGCCAGCACCGCCCAGAACTCCGCCAGCCAACCGATCCGCGACCGCTTCGAAATCATCCTGGTGCTCGACGCCACGGACGGCGCAAAAGCGCTGGATCTGTTGCACGACCTGCGCGCCGAACTGTGGCGTGCGCTGGTGGGTTTCAAACCCGATTCCAACTACAGCGCCATCGTTTATGACGGCGGCGAAACGGTCTCGATCAACACCAGCCGCGCTTTTTACCGGCTGCGCTTTTTTGCCGAGTTCCAGCTGGGCCGCAATCTGCCAAGTCAGCCTGCGGAGAGCTGGCACGAACGTGAACTGGACGGTTTGTCGTCCTTTACCGGGGCCACCGTGCGGGTCGATGCGATCGACCCGGCCGACCCCAACCTGAAACGCCCGGGCCCTGACGGGCGCGTGGAAATGACTTTCTCTGGAGACGTAACCCCATGAGCAACCGCATCACCGTAGTGCCGGCTGCCGGCCGTGCCGTGCCGGACCCGGAAGCCGGCGACCTGCTGCCACTGGAAGGCCGTGAAGTGCTGGACAGCGCCTGGTGGCGCCGGCGTCTGGCCGACGGCGATATCACCCTCAAAACCGCAACAGCCAAACAAAAGGGAGCCAAATAATGGCGATCGGATTCAGCAACATTCCTGCGGACATTCGTGTACCGCTGTTCTATGCCGAAATGGACAACTCGGCCGCCAATAGCGCGTCCTCGTCCATGCGCCGCCTGATCGTGGCGCAGGTCAACGACAACATCGCCCCAAGCGAAGTCGGCAAACTGGTGCTGGTCTCCAGCGTGGCGCTGGCCAAGAGCATTGGGGGCCAGGGCTCGATGCTCGCCTCGATGTACGAGACCTTCCGCAAGGCCGACCCGATCGGTGAGATCTGGTGCCTGCCGCTGCACAACGCCACCGGCGCCATCGCCAAAGGCGTAGTGACCCTGACCGGCACCGCGACTCAGGCTGGCGTGCTCAACCTGTATGTCGGCGGCGTCCGCGTGCAGGCCACCGTCGTCAACGGTGCCACCGCTGCCCAGGCTGCAACTGCTTTGGCACAGAAAATCAACGCCACCGCCGATCTGCCGGTGAGCGCTGCAGCTGCCGAAGGCGTCGTCACCCTGAACGCCAAATGGACTGGCGAGAGCGGTAACGACATCAGCCTGCAATTCAATCGCCTGGGCAAGAGCAACGGTGAAGAAACCCCGGCCGGCCTGACCACCGCGATCACCGCCATGACCGGCGGCGTCGGTGTGCCTGACCAGGTTGAAGCGGTGGCCGCACTGGGCGACGAGCCGTTCGAGTTCATCGCGCTGCCATGGTCCGACCTGGCTACCCTCAACACCTGGCAAGCGGTGATGGACGACAGCACCGGTCGCTGGTCGTGGGCCAAGCAACTGTTCGGTCACGTCTACAGTGCCAAGCGCGGCACCGTCGGCACGCTGGTGGCCGCCGGTCAGGCCCGCAACGACCAGCACATGACCATTCAGGCGCTGGAGCCGGGCGTTCCGCAACCAGTGTGGGTACAAGCTGCGGCACTGGCTGCACGCACTGCGGTGTTCATCTCCGCTGACGCCAGCCGTCCGACACAAAGCGGCAGCCTGCCAGGCGTCGATCCGGCACCGGCCAGCGAGCGCTTCACCCTGACCGAGCGTCAGTCGCTGCTCAACTACGGCATCGCCACCGCGTACTACGAAGGCGGTTACGTGCGCATCCAGCGCTCGATCACCACCTACCAGAAGAACGCTTACGGCCAGGCCGACAACTCGTACCTGGACAGCGAAACCATGCACCAGTCGGCGTTCATCGTGCGTCGTCTGCAAAGCGTGATCACCAGCAAATACGGTCGCCACAAGCTGGCTTCCGACGGCACCCGTTTCGGCGCCGGCCAGCCGATCGTCACCCCGGCAACCATTCGCGGTGAGCTGATCGCCCAGTACGCCAAGCTCGAACTCGAAGGCCACGTGGAAAACGCCGAGCTGTTCGCCGAGCACCTGATCGTCGAGCGCGACGTGCAGGACCCGAGCCGCGTGAACGTGCTGTTCCCGCCGGATTACATCAACGGTCTGCGCGTGTTCGCACTGCTCAACCAGTTCCGTCTGCAGTACGACGACGTCGCCTGATCGGTGCGTTTGACACTGTGATTTCAGCCCACCTTGCGTGGGCTTTTTATTTGAAGGGAGTAACACCATGGGTCAACTGATTGCAGGCACCTGCTACGTCAAGGTCGACGGTGCACAACTGACCATCAACGGCGGCTGCGAAGCCCCGCTGATGGCCGTCAAACGCGAAACCGTCGTGCCGGGTTTCTACAAGGAAACCGACGTTGCGCCGTCGTTCAAGGTGACCGCGCTGCACACCGCCGACTTCCCGCTGAAGAAGCTGATCGAAGGCACCGACATCACCGTCACCTGCGAATTCAGCAACGGTAAAGTCTACGTGCTGGCCGGTGCCTATCTGGTCGAAGAGCCAGTCTCCAAGGGCGATGACGCCACCATCGAACTGAAATTCGAAGGCATCAAGGGGACCTGGCAATGAGCGGCGCCGTGAAGCTTCAAGTTGCGATCGAAGCTCACGGCGAGCCCCTGACCGAACTCGTCCTGCGCCGTCCGACGGTGCAGGAAGTGCGAGCGATCAAGGCGCTGCCGTACAAGATCGACAAGAGCGAAGAGGTCAGCCTCGACATGGACGTGGCGGCCAAATACATCGCGGTGTGCGCCGGCATACCGCCGTCGTCGGTCAACCAGCTGGATCTGGCTGACCTCAACGCGCTGAGCTGGGCCGTTGCGAGTTTTTTCATGAGTGCGGCGTCGGAGCCATCACCGACCTGATTTCGGTCGCCTATGACCTGGCCTGGTTCTGGAAGGTTGACCCCGAACAGATGATGGCCAGGCCACTGGATGTGCTTCGCGAATCGCTGGAGCACGCGCAACGGATCAATGCGATGCAGCAGGTGCAGTGATGGCAGAAGAAACCAAAGCTAAAGCGTCGGTGCTGCTAACCGGCATCGACGAACTGTCACCGAAACTCGGCGCCCTGCGAGTGAAGGTCGATGACTTCAAGAAAAACCTCGAACAGACCGGCCTCGGCAAACTCGACATCAGCGGTCTGTTCAAGGGCGGCAGCGTGATTACGCCGTTCGTGGACGGCATCAAATCGGCTGCGGCGTTTCAGGGCAAGCTTGCCGAGGTCAGCGAGGCGGCGAAAACCGTCGACCTGCCGGAAACACCGAAAGCCGCCGCGCAGAACATGAACGTGTTCAGTGCGTCCATGGAGAAAGTGTCCGCTGCGGTGGACGCCGCACTGATACCGGCAGTGGGCGCATTGGTGGTCGGGCTGGAACCGATGCTGACCCAGGTCGGCAGCCTGCTGGCCGACAACCCGAAACTGGTCGAAGGCCTGGCAGCGGGGGCGATTGCGTTTTCCGCGATGCAGACCGCCGTCACCGGTATGACCCAGGTGATGGACGTGATGAGCATGGTGCTCAAGACCAATCCGATCATGCTGATCGCCATGGGTATTGCCGTGGCGGCCGGTTTGATCGTGGCCAACTGGACACCCATTTCCGCGTTCTTCACCGGATTGTGGGAGGGCGTGAAAAACGCCGGAGCCAGTGCAATGGCGATGTTGCGCTCGGTGCTCGACTGGCGGCCGCTGGAGACACTGGCGGCGTTGTGGGAACCGGTCACCGGTTTCTTCTCGGGAGTCTGGGACAAGGTCAAGGCCGTGACCGCGCCGGTGATCGACTTCTTCAAGTCGGTTTTCTCGTGGTCGCCCGCAGGCCTGATCCTGGAAAACTGGGGGCCGTTGACCGGTCTGTTTTCGGCGATCTGGGAATTGCTCAAGGCCTTGAGTGTGCCGGTGATGGCGTTTCTCAGAAACCTGTTCGATTTCTCGCCGATGCAGATGATCAACAGTGCATGGGGCGGTGTTGTCAGGTTCTTCGAACCGATGTTCAGCGGCCTGCGAAAAGCCGCGCAACCGGCTAAAGATTTCCTGTTGTCGTTGTTCGACTTCTCGCCCATGCAGATGATCACCAGCGCCTGGGGCGGTGTCATTGCGTACTTCCAGCCGGTATGGACGACGCTGCAATCGGCCGTACAAATCACCCGGGATACGTTGCGGACACTGTTCGATTTTTTCCCGATGGAGATGATCACCAGCGCCTGGGGTGGTGTCGTCGGATTCTTCGAACCGATCTGGACGGCACTGCAAGCGTCAGTGCAACAGGTCAAAGGCTTTTTCACCGGTCTGTTCGAGTGGTCGCCGCTGGAGCAGATTGCACAGTACTGGCAGCCGATCGGTGAGGTTTTCTCGGCGCTGTGGGGGGTTGTACTCGCGCTGTCCGCGCCGGTCGTGGATTTTTTGCACGGCCTGTTCGAATGGAAACCTCTGGATCAGATCATCGAGAGCTGGGGACCGATCACCGAGTGGTTCGGCGAGCTGTGGCAAAAGCTGCAAACCGTCATCGCACCGATCAAGGAACTGTTCGACGGTGGCTTCGCCGGGCTGATCGCCAAGGTCACCGGCAAGGTCGAAACCCTGACCGAAGCGCAACGCCAGACCAATGCCGAAGGCAAGGGCGAACTGGCGCCGGCATTCTTCGGTGCCAGCCCGAAACCCGAGGGTGGCGGTGCGTTGCAGGGCGGCTCGTTGCCGCAATCCTCCAGCGCCCTGATCCAGCAAAGCGCCGCCAACAACCGCACGCAACTCGAGGGCGGCCTGACGGTGCGCTTCGAAAACGCGCCGGCGGGGCTGCGTACCGATCAACCGCAAACCAATCAACCGGGGCTGGCGCTCAGTTCGCGCATCGGCTATCGCTCGCTGTCCATGGGAGGTTCCAATGAACTGGCGTGACCGTTTGTTGCCGGCATCCTTTCGCGGTGTCGGCTTCTGGATCGACCAGGCGAAAACCCCGGTCGGCCGCAAGGGGCAGTTGCACGAATATCCGCAACGCGACCTGCCGTTTTTCGAGGACCTCGGTCAACAGGCCAAGACTCACGACCTGACGGCGTTCATCATCGGTGCCGATTGCCTGGAGCAGCGCGACAAACTGCTCCAGGCCCTGGAGCAGGGCAGCGGCGAACTGGTGCATCCGTGGCTGGGCCGCTTGCAGGTCAAGGTCGGCGAGTGCGACATGACCCACACCCGCCAGGACGGCGGGATGGTGACGTTCAGCCTGAAGTTCTACCCCGACCGACCGCTGCCGTTTCCGACGGCGACGGTCAGTACGCAAAAAGTCCTGCTGATCAAGGCCGACGGTTTGCTCGGTTCGGCGGTGGCGCGCTTCGAACAGGCGATGATCCTGATCAAGGCGGCGCGGATCGGCATCACCAATCTGCGCAACAGCCTCACCGGCGTTTATGACGTGATCAAGGAGCAACTCAAACCGCTGATCGCGCAATACAAGCAGATCACCGAATTGGTCAGGGCCGTGAAGGAACTGCCCAAGGAAGTAGCGGCGGAGTTCAAGGGCTTGCTCGGCGATATCAAGGAGCTCAAGGAATTCGCGAAGGAAGGCTACCGTGGCGTGATTGCCGACGTGTCCCAACAGATCGAAGCCATCCGCAAGGCCGACGCGCCGAAAATCACCACCGGCAAGGACACCAACGCCGCCGCGCAAGCGATGGCCAATCTGGTGCAGGACACCCTGATCGTCAAAGTGGCGCAATGGGTGGCCTCGATGCCGGTGGCGTCTACCCCGGTGAAACTGAATTCGACACCTTCGCTGGACCAGCAGTCGAAGCAGCCGGTCAGCCGTCAGGAAGTGCCGGTCACCGATGATCTGCAAACATTGCAAAAAGAGCTGATCGAAGCGCTGCAAAAGGCCCAGGACAAGGCCGATCCCGCGCACTATCAGGCCATCGCCGATGTGAAGGAAGCGCTGATCGCGCACCTCAAGGCTGTGGCGTCGTCCGGTGTGCGGCTGGTCAGCAAAACCTTCCAGGAAACCTTTCCGGCTGTGGTCGTGGCCTACAAGCAGTTTGGCGACGCCACCCGAGTGACCGAGGTCATTCAGCGCAATGGTCTATCTCATCCGAGCTTCTCACCCAACGAAGTCAAGGTTTCCAGGGAGTGAGTCATGAACGAGACTGACAACCGTGTGACGCTGACCGTCAACAGCATGGAATACGGTGGCTGGAAAAGCGTGGAAATCACCGCGGATCTGGAGCGCCAGTTCCGCACCTTCAAACTCGACATCACCTGGCAATGGCCTGGGCAGACCGTGGATCAGCGGATCAAGGCCGGTGACCCGTGCGAAGTGCGGATCGGCAAGGATCTGGTGCTCACCGGTTACGTGTTCAAGGCCCCGATCAGCTATGACGGGCGGCAAATCAGCCTGAGCATCGAGGGCAGTTCCAAAACCCAGGATCTGGTCGATTGTGCGGCGCGTAACATCCCCGGCCAATGGCAGGAACAGCCACTGTTGAACATCGTTCAGGCCCTGGCCGGGGAATACACGCAGTTTGTGGTCAACGAGATTCCCGAGACCGCACGCCTGAGCAAACACACGATCGTGCCGGGTGAAACGGTGTTTCAGTCGATCGACCGTCTGCTCTCGCTGTACCGGGTGTTTTCCACCGATGACGCCGAGGGCCGGCTGGTGCTGGCCAAACCGGGCAGCGGCGGTCGCGCCAGCGATGCGCTGGAGCTGGGCAAGAACATTCTCTCGGCCAATGCGCCGATGGATCACAGCCAGGTGTTCTCCGAGTATCGGGTGATCGGCCAGCAGAAGGGCAACGACAAGAAGAGCGGGGCGGCGGTCAGCGAGGTTGAATCCAGCGCGACTGACCTGAGCTTCAAGCGTCGGCGCACCACGATCATCAACGAAGGCTCGCAACTGACGTTCGAACTGGCCCAGCAACGGGCCCAGTGGGAAAGCGCCACGCGCATGGGCCGGGCGCTCACCACCACTTATCAGGTGCAAGGCTGGCGTCAGTCCAACGGCGACCTGTGGCGCCACAACACGCTGGTGAAGGTCAAGGATCCGGTGCTCGGTTTCGATGGCGACATGCTGATCTCCAAGGTGACGTACTCGCTGTCGGCGCAAGGCTCGGTCACCACCCTGCAAGTGGCACCGCCGCACACCTTCGACGCGAACCCGACTCCCCCGAAAAAAACCTGAGCCTGACGCCGAACCAGACTGGCATCACCTGACCCTGTGGGAGCGGGCTTGCCCGCGATAGCTGTGGTTACCGCAAACAATTCTTTGCCTGACACACCGCCATCGCGGGCAAGTCGACCCGTCGCACCGCCGCCCCCACAGGGTTTGTCTGTGGCTGGCCGACTTCTAGAGGAAAACCTATGAGCCTACTGACACGCCTGCTGGCGCGCGGCACTGTCGTGCTCGCCAATTCGGCATCCAAACTGCAATCGCTGCAAATGCGCCTCACTGCCGGTGAAGTGAACGACGACATGGAGCACTTCGAACCCTACGGCTTCACCAGCCACCCGCTGGCCGGTGCCGAAGGCGTCGTCACGTTCCTCGGCGGCGACCGTTCCCACGCCATCGCCCTGGTGGTCGCCGACCGTCGCTATCGCCTGCAATCGCTGGCGGCCGGTGAAGTGGCGATCTACACCGACGAAGGCGACAGGATCCACTTCAAGCGCGGGCGGATCATCGACATCGAAACCGCCACGCTCAACATCCGCGCCAGCACCGCCGTGAACTTCGAGACGCCGGTGATCAACCAGACCGGCAAGATCGTTTCCAAAGACGATCAAGTGGCCGGCGGCATCAGTCAAATCAGGCACGTACACGTTGGCGTGCAGGCGGGCAGCGGCCAGACCGGCGCGCCGGCGGGAGGTCAGTGATGCTTTTCAGTCAGAACCTCCACGCCGCGCTGACCCGAGCCGTACTGATCAGCCTGTTCACCTGGCGCCGCGCCGCCGACGACGATGCCCTCGACGATGAGGAGCGTTTCGGCTGGTGGGGCGACACCTTTCCCACCGTTGCCGACGATCGCATCGGCTCGCGGCTGTGGCTGCTGCGCCGGGTCAAGCTGACCCGGCAGACCCAGATGGATGCCGAGTTCTATGCCCGCGAAGCCTTGCAATGGCTGATCGACGACGGCCATTGCAGCGCCATCGACATCATCAGCGAACGCCTCGACGCCCAGCGCCTGAACCTGCGCACGGTCCTGACCCTGGCCGACGGCGAACGCCTGGACATCAATCCCGATAACAGTTGGCAGGTGATCTATGCCGTTTGAAACCCCTTCGCTGCCGGTGCTGATCAAGCGCACCCAAAGCGACCTGGCCGGCGATTCGCTGCGCCAGTCCGATGCGCAAGTCCTGGCCCGCACACTCGGCGGCGCCGCTTATGGTCTGTACGGCTACCTCGACTGGATTGCCGAGCAGATCCTGCCCGACACCGCCGATGAATCGACCCTGGAACGGATCGCCGCATTGCGCCTGAACCAGCCGCGCAAACCGGCGCAGGTCGCCACCGGCACGGTCAGCTTCAACGCCACGGCGGGCGCGGTGCTGGACGCCGATACATTGCTGCAATCGAGCGACGGTCGCACCTTCAAAGTCACTGCCGCGCGCACCACCGTCAATGGCGTCAACAGCACTTCCATCGCGGCGCTGGATGCCGGCAGCCTGGGCAATGCCGAGGCAGGGCTGGCGCTGACGCCGGTGCAGCCAGTCACCGGTGTGGTCAGTAACAGCTTTGTCGTACTGGCGCCGGGACTCAACGGCGGTGTGGCGCGGGAAAGTCTGGAGTCGCTGCGCTCGCGGGTGATCCGTTCCTATCGCGTCATCCCACACGGCGGTTCGGCCAGCGATTATGAAACCTGGGCGCTGGAAGTGCCGGGTGTGACCCGCGCGTGGTGCCGTGGTGGCTTCCTCGGACCGGGCACCGTCGGCGTGTACATCATGCGCGACGATGATCCGCAGCCAGTACCGAATGTCGATCAACTGGCCGAAGTGCAGGCCTACATCGAACCGCTGCGCCCGGTGACCGCCGAAGTCCACGTGCGTCCTCCGGTGCAGAAACCGGTGACCTATCAGTTGAAGCTGACCCCCGACACCACCGCCGTGCGCGCCGCTGTTGAAACCCAGTTGCGCGACCTGCACAACCGTGAAGCCGATCTGGGCGAAGATCTGTTGATCAGCCATATCCGCGAAGCGATCAGCAGCGCGGCGGGTGAGACCGATCACGTGCTGTCGGCCCCGGTGGCGAACGTGGCCGCAGCTGACAGTGAACTGCTCACCTTCGGGGGTTGCGTATGGCTGCCATAAGAACCGCCGCGCAATACCAGGCGCAACTGCGCGCTTTGCTGCCGAGCGGTCCGGCGTGGGATCCGGAGCGCGTGCCGGAACTTGAGGAAGTGCTGCAAGGCGTCGCCGTCGAGCTGGCGCGCCTCGACGCTCGCGCCGCCGATCTGCTCAACGAAATGGACCCGGCCGGCGTCAGCGAACTGGTGCCGGACTGGGAGCAGGTGATGAACCTGCCCGACCCGTGCCTTGGCGCCACACCGCTGTTCGACGACCGTCGCCTCGCCGTGCGCCGCCGCTTGCTGGCGGTCGGCAGCCAGGCCGTCGGTTACTACCTGGAAATCGCCAAAAGCCAGGGTTACCCCAACGCGACCATCACCGAACTCGAAGCGCCGCGCATGGGCCGTTCGCGTTTCGGCGCGGCGCACTGGGGCACCTGGGAAGCGCAGTTCATGTGGACGCTCAACACCGGCGGCCGGCTGCTGCTCGGCCGGCGTTTCGGCGCGAGCTACTGGGGCGAACGCTTCGGCGTGAATCCGGGCTCGGCGCTTGAGTGCCTGATTCATCGGGCGGCGCCGGCGCATACCAAGGTGCACATCAACTATGACTAGGGAGTAGCGCAATGGATTATCCGAAAAGTGTGCCCAGCGCCGGTCTGGTGAATGGGAAATTTATCGATGAAAACCCGTTGACCGGGACACCGGGGTCGCTGATCCCCGCTGACTGGGGCAACGGTGTTACGCAAGAAATCATCAATGTGATCAAGGCCGGGGATCTGACCCCGGACGAGAAGAAATACGATCAGTTGCTCCAGGCGATTCAGAGTGTTTCGGCCAAGGGCTGGAATCAGGATCTCGCGTTGCCATTGGCCGCGTTGCCGTTGCCGACCGTGGCCACGGCTGACGCCCGGATGCCGATCACGCCGGCCGCCGCATCGACCAGCGGCGGACGAGTGTCGGTGCCGGCGGGCATTTACGTCAGCATCGGTCAGGAAGTGGTGGCGGGGCAGTTGGGACGTTCGCGGACGTTCACCACTCAGGCCTGGAGCAGCGCTGATCTGCTGCCGAGTTCGGGTTACTTTCTGCGGGCGCAGGTGGTGAGTGGGGCGCTGACGTTTTACATGCAGCGCGGGACGATTTACGACGGCAGCCCAGATGGCCTGAAGGGGACGGTCAATGGGGCAGCGGGTGGTGGTTTCCAGTCGACACCGCTGGATATCTGTCTGGCGTGGGTGGTGACAGCAGCACCTGGATCGGTGCCGATTGTCAGGCCGATCTATAACCGCAATCAGTTGAGCTGGACGCAGGTCGTCAATGGCAATGGCGTTGTCTATCTACCGCTTGATCCTCACGCGCGGGCGGCGCGTCTGGTGGTTGGTAACCCCACTCCGCACCCGACAGGCATCACCAGCGTGTCGTTTGCACCGGGAGGCTGGTTGGGGGGCAACTACTGCTTCCTCAACCCGACTGTCGCAACCTCCAGCAACTGGGACGGTTGGTCTACGGCAGGTGCGGCTGCGCTGATCTTTTCCAGTAACGTGGTTAGCGACACAACTGTTTCGACATTGACCGCAAGTTTTGACCACGCCGAATTGCGTTCGCTGTGGCAGGTCTATCAGGCCGAACACACGCTGGGCGCGGGCACCGCGGCCAGTGACGAATTGCTGTTCAGCATGGGGCTCAAGAGTTTCGGTCAGACCGACTACTCCAACGGTATTGCGATCAATTTTACCGCTGCTGTTAATGTCAATTTCGCTTGGGAGCTGATCCGATGATCATCATTCAAGAACTGCATCAGTTCGAGGACGGTTTGCGTGTTGCACAGCCTTCCGCGGCTCATGATTGGGACGGTGAGCAGTGGGTCGTCAATACCGAAAAAGTCGCTCTGCTGGAACTGCAGGAAACCGAACGTCTTTGCGCCAATGTCGATGCCGCCGCCGACAGCTCTCGCGCTGCACTGGCCGGCGATCCGCTCAAAGCCCTGGAGTACGCCCAGGCTGCCATCGACGCTCAGGCCTTTCAGGACGCCGGTTACCCGAAAAAGGAAGTGCCGCTGTCCGTCGCCGCGTGGGTTGCCAAGGGCCGTTCGGCGAAACAGTCCGCCGAGCAGATTCTCGACAAGGCCGCCCAGCTCAGCGACAGCCTGCTGACTCTGCGCACCTTGCGCCTGAAAGCCAAGACCCAGATTCGCGCTTATGCAAGCAAAGGTCATATGGATCAAGCCCGGACTGCTGCCGATGAGGCGTTGCTGGCCATTCGTGAACTGACGGCCAACTCGACCTCCTAATCGCACTCGCGTCACCCAAGCCCACTTCACGGTGGGCTTTTTATTTCAGAAACAGAAGCGTTTTGAGCCTTTGCGAGTACCCGCGCGCGGCCACGTTTCATTTGTCATTTCAGAGGAATGAACATCCGATGGATTACCCAAAAAGCGTCCCTAGCGTCGGCCTGGTCAATGGCCGGTTCGTCGATGAAAACCCGGTAGCGGGAACGCCGGGATCTTTGATTCCGGCGGTGTGGGGTAACAGCGTGACGCAGGAAATTCTCAACGTGATTACCGGCGCGGGGCTGACAGCCGCCGAGGCCGATACCGGTCAGTTGCTCAAAGCCATTCAATTGATCATCGGTGCTACCAGCCCAATGCGCTCGGTGGTGACGCGGCTTGCCGCTTCGAAGGCACTGAGCGATCAGGAACTTGGTCTGGTATTGATCGATGGCAGCCCCGGTGCCACGACGATCACCTTGCCCGACGCCAATGTCGGACTGGGTGTGCGCGACGTGATTGTTCGTCGTGTCGACAACAGCGGCAATCGAATGGTGGTGCAGGCTTCCGGGCCCGACCGGATCCGATTTCACACGCACCTTTCCGCCAGTGGATATTCCTTCCTGGTGCTGATGGGCGGTGGTGACTGGTGGCATCTGCGCAGTGATGGAGCAGGTAACTGGTGGCCAGTCGGTCGCTGTGACAACAGCGCTTTGGGCCGTCCGTTTTTTGAGACCTCCACGACCCTCAATCCGGGAGGCTACGGCGTTCCGAACGGTGATCTTTTAAAGCGCTCCGAATGGCCATGGCTATGGGATTTCGCCCGCACATCCGGGGCGTTGACGACCGAAGCGGCCCGAGCGGGTATGGAGGGTGGCTGGACCAGTGGTGATGGCGCCACGAACTTCCGGATTCCCGAGATTCGCGGCGAGTTTCTGCGGGTGCTAAGTGAAGGCAGAAACATCGATCCCGGGCGCGCAGCCGGCAGCCTGCAAGGACACTCCTTGCAGAGCCATAACCACTATCTGCCGACCGGCACGGGAGCCAACTACAAACCGGCCCCGGGGATTCCGGATGGCGTCTGGGACGTAGGCACCAACGTCAACTTTTCACCGACCACTACAACCGTGGCGACAACCTATCCCAACCCCGCATTCGACTCCGATACGTACATCGGCAACATCGGCAATTTTTCGGGCGAAACCCGACCGCGAAACATCGCCTTTCCTGCGCGTATCAAACTGATCTGAGGTGCACATGTTCAATTACCTGATAGACGACAGCGGTGCGCTGATCGGGCCTGTGGAGTTTCCGCTCGTGCCGGGGATCGGCCTGCAACTGCCGAGCAATGCCGTCACGCTGAACCTCGAACTGTCCCCGGCCCCCGAGGGCTTCGCCTGGGCTTATGACAACGGATCCCTGCAACAGCGGGTCGATTGTCGTGGCGATGTGTTTCGCACGGATACAGGACAGCGGGAAACCTGGACTGCGCTAGGCGAGTTGCCGCAAGGGTTCACCCGCCTGCCTTGGCCGGGAGGCTTTCACACGTGGAACGATAACGCTTGGCAGCTCGATGAGGCCGCACAACTGGCAGATATCAAACGCCTCGTACTTGTTCGGCGTGATGCCTTGCTACGCGATGCAGTCCTGCGCATCGCCCCCCTGCAATACGCCGAAGACATTGGCGATGCGACTCATGAAGAACAGATGCAATTGCTCGAATGGAAGCTCTACAGCGTGGAGCTCAATCGCATCGACAAGCAGACAGGCTTCCCCCAGGAAATTACCTGGCCTTCGCTGCCCGCACCTCGTACCGCCGATTGATAAGGAGATGAATCTTGGACTATCCCAAAAGTGTACCCAGCGTCGGGCTGGTGAATGGGCAATTTGTCGATGAGGATCCCGTCGCCGGAAAACCCGGCTCGCTGATTCCCGCCACATGGGGCAATGGCGTCACGCAGGAAATTCTCAGCGTCGTACAGGCCGCCGGCATGACGCCGAACGAGGCGAACACACATCAACTGCTCGACGCACTGCGCAGCCCGGCGTTGTTCACGACGGCTGCACAATTTGATGTCAGCCGTTCTGCAGCAACCGCCGAATTTGTCCAGCGGGCACTGGGCAGCTACGCCAGCGCTCGTGGCATCTCCGGCTCGACCCAACTGACCCTGGCCGATATCGGCTGTTCGATCGGGATGGGCGGAAACGCCGCGTACACCGTGACCTTGCCGGACGCCACTACGGTGCCCAGCGGCGCGACGATCAGCCTGCATTGCCGGAACAGCGCAGCGGTCACGGTTGCCAGTAAAACCGGTACGCAGATCAGCCCCCAGGGGGCCTATCTGGGTTCGATCACGATGAGTGCCGGCGAGAGTGCGACCTTTGTCCGGGAGTCAGGTGTCTGGGTTGTTTATGGCACTGCTGCGTTGAAGTATTCGGCGCTTTATGCGTCGCAGTTTGCCACGACCGGGTATCAGAAATTTCCCAGCGGTTTGATTGTGCAGTGGGTAACGGGGGGCTCGGATGCGAATGGCATCATGACCGTGTCGTTGCCGATGATGTTTCCCAATGCTGTCCTCGGCGGGATCGCCAATGAAGGCTATCCGGCAGGCTGGGGCAGCTCCAACGTCACCGTCTGGGCGTTCGATGCGGCCAACTCCACGACATCGACGGCTGTTGCCAGAGTCCGCAATGTCCTGGCGTCAAGTGTGAAGGCCGAGCCGGGAATCTCGGGACGCCTATTGGTTTGGGGGCGATAACCATGGCTATTTATTTTTATGCACAGACACGCGGCTTCGAACTGGTCGACAGTCCCTATCCGGAGCCACCGGAAGGCGCCGTGGAAATCACCCGCGCCCAATACGCCGAACTGTTTGCCGGGCAGGCAAGCGGCAAGGTCATCAGCGCCAGTGCCAGTGGGCAACCCGTACTGACCGATCCGGTCATCTCCCCGCAGGTTCTGGCTTCCCGGGAGCGCGCGTGGCGCGACAACGTCCTGCAAGACACTCAATGGCTGGTATGGCGTGACGCTGAAGAGCTGGAAGTCGGCGAGGGCACGACACTGCGTACCGAAGAATTCAAACAGCTTCTTGCCTATCGGCAGGCACTGCGCGACTGGCCCAATGATCCAGAGTTTCCGGATGCTCAGGCTCGTCCGGTAGAGCCCGACTGGCTTGAAGGCTTGCTGCGGTCGAACGGCTGAGCCGTTGACTCATTCAATGAGGAATCAATATGGATTATCCGAAAAGCGTTCCCGGCTCAGGCTTGGAGAATGGCAAGTTCGTCGATGAAGACCCCATCGCCGGAAAACCGGGATCGTTGATCCCGGCCAGCTGGGGAAACAGTGTGACCCAGGAAATTCTCAACGCGATCACGGCCGCCGGCCTGACGCCGGATGAGGAGCAGACCGATCAACTGGCCCAGGCAATTCGGCAACTGGCGAAACCCGATCCGCTGCAGCAGTTTCCCGTGCAGGTTTATCGCAAGAATCTGCTGATCAATGGCGGATTCGACATCTGGCAACGCGGCACGACGAATCTGGGGCCGAACATCGGTGGGTATGTGGCGGATCGCTTCCGCTGCGACTGGAACGGCAACGCGGGTGTCAGCATTTCGCGCCAGGATTTTGCCCTCGGTCAGACCGAAGTCACGGGGGAGCCCGCTTATTTCCTGCGCTGGCAGCAGGCAACTGCAGGCACCGGGGCAACAGTACATGGAGTCTCCCAGAGCATCGAATCGGTCAGGACTCTGGCCGGACGAACGGCGACGGTCAGCTTCTGGGCGCGATCCGATGCGACGCGTCCGTTGCGAGTCACGATTACCCAGCAGTTCGGGACGGGGGGCTCGCAAGGTGTGGTGAAGGTTGTCGATGTCTTTCAACTGAGTACTTCGTGGAAGAAATACAGCGCAACGTTTCAGGTGCCGACCATCGCCGGGAAAATGCTGGGCGCGAATGATTGCCTGACCTTGTCGTTCGATCTGCCGCTCAACGTGTTGCAGACCGTCGATCTGGCACAGGTGCAACTGGAGGAGGGGCCGATTGCGACACCGTTTGAATATCGTCCGGCGGCGGAAGAGCTGAGCCTTTGTCAGCGTTATTTCGAGAAGTCTTTTGCGAATCGTCTGCCGATCCGTTCGAACAATGGTGCCGCAACCTGCATTGGTAACTTCACCCAGGCTGCGGCGGCCAATACCGGTCAGTACGGAATGAGCATCGATATGCAGGTGCTCAAGCGCGTGCAACCTACCATCGTGCTGTACTGCCCGGGAGATGCGAGCAATCAAGTCTGGCATCAGGGTCTGATGAAGGCGTGTACGGGGACCGTTTTGCAAAGCGTGACCGAGCGAAGCTTTGCCATTGCCACCGTGACCCCTGTCGGCAGTGTTCCCGGGCAGATTTTGCAGATCGAATGGACCGCGGACGCGGATATCTAGGAGGTAAGTGCATGAGTTATCAGCTCACATCGTCTGGCGTTCTGCGCCTGAGTGATTCAGCGTTCATTCCACAGGAGCCGACCAACCGTGACTGGCTCGAGTATCAGGAGTGGCTGGTGTCTGGCGGGCAGGTACTGCCACTGGATCCGCCGCACGAGAGTGTGACGGCCAATCAAGGCATGCTGGGTTTATTCAAACGAATGATTCAGGTTGCTCCCGACAGCACTCTGAAAACTGAGGTAAACAATGGCTGATCAGCTCCGGCCGCCAACCGTGATTCAATCGGAGCATCCAGGGAGGATCGAGCATTATGCAAATTACTGAAGACAACCTACTCAACATCATGCCCAACGCCCGCCGCCAAGCGGGCGTTTTTGTTTCTGCACTCAACGATGCCATGGCGCGCCATCGCATCGACACGCCCAAGCGCATCGCTGCGTTTCTCGCCCAGATCGGACACGAATCGGGGCAGTTGCAGTACGTGCGTGAACTGGGCAACAACCAATACCTGAGCAAATACGACACCGGTACGCTGGCCTTGCGCCTGGGTAACACGCCCGAGGCGGATGGCGACGGGCAGAAGTATCGCGGTCGCGGGTTGATCCAGATCACCGGGCGCGCCAACTATCGCCAGTGCAGTCTCGGGCTGTTCGGCGATGAGCGTTTGCTGGCGCTGCCGGAACTGCTGGAACAACCGCAATGGGCGGCCGAGTCCGCTGCGTGGTTCTGGGAGAAGAATGGCCTGAACGCGCTGGCGGATCAGGATCAGTTCAACAGCATTACCCGGCGGATCAACGGCGGGTTGAACGGCTTGCAGGATCGCCTGGAGCTGTGGGGGCGGGCGAGGGCGGTGCTATGCCTGCCTTCGGTCTGAGCATCTGGCGGCTGATTGGCCTGGTGCTGCTGGTCGCAGGGTCGGCGGCGCTGGCGTGGCAATTCCAGGACTGGCGCTACGGTCGGCAACTGGCCGAGCAGGCCCGGCAGCACGCCGAAATCCTCAATCAACTGACCCTGACGGCCGCGACTGCGCAACAGGCCGAGCAGGACAAGCGACTGGCCGTTGAGCAACGGCTCGCGGCCAGTGAACAAACTCATTACCGAGCACTGAACGATGCCCAACGTGATCAGGATCGCCTGCGCGATCGTCTTGCCACTGCTGATCTGCGCCTGTCAGTCCTCATCGACGCAGGCGATGCTGCCCAAGGCTGCGGTGTGTCAGCCACCACCGGCGCCGGCGGCGTGGATCATGCAACCGTACGCGCCCGACTTGACCCGGCGCATGCTCGACGAATTGTCGCCATTACCGGCGAAGGCGACCGTGGACTGATTGCCTTGCAGGCTTGTCAGGCCTATATCAGAGCGCTGGCGCCTGCACATTTTGAATAAGCTTGTGTATTGAAAGCGCAACCGGCTCGTGTACGGTGGTACCCATTCCATCCGATCCGGAGCGCGCCGTGAAAGAAATCACCCAACTGGCGGCCGAACTTGGCCGACGTCTGCAATTGCTCAACGCCCACGTCACTACGGCCGAGTCCTGTACCGGTGGCGGGATTGCCGAAGCCATCACCCGCATTCCGGGGAGTTCGGCGTGGTTCGAGGCGGGTTACGTGACCTACTCCAACCGCCAGAAAACCCAGCAGTTGAATGTACCGGCTGATCTGTTCGGCACCGTGGGCGCGGTCAGTCGCGAGGTGGTCGAGGCCATGGTACGTGGCGCTCAGGAGAAAAGCCTGGCGCGGTTTGCCGTGGCGGTCAGCGGTGTGGCCGGGCCGGACGGTGGTTCGCCGAACAAACCGGTGGGCACCGTCTGGCTGGCTTGGGGCGTGGGCGACGCGGTTTCCAGTGAGCTCCAGCACTTCCCCGGAAACCGCGACGAAGTCCGCCGACAAACGGTGAAGGCCGCGCTAGACGGCTTGCTGCGACTAGCGGCACGAGAAATCGAAAATCAGGGGTAGGCGATCCGTGAACGCTGTGGAATAATACTGGCTACTTATACAGGTGTTGGCCGTCAGGCCTTATTGATTACGTGAGGACTTTAATGGACGACAACAAGAAGAAAGCCTTGGCTGCGGCCCTGGGTCAGATCGAACGTCAATTCGGCAAGGGTGCCGTAATGCGTATGGGCGATCAGGACCGTCAGGCGATCCCATCCATCTCCACCGGCTCTCTGGGTCTGGACATCGCACTTGGCATCGGCGGCCTGCCAAAAGGCCGTATCGTTGAAATCTACGGTCCTGAATCTTCCGGTAAAACCACATTGACGCTGTCCGTGATCGCCCAGGCTCAAAAAGCCGGTGCGACCTGCGCCTTCGTCGACGCCGAACATGCCCTCGACCCCGAGTACGCCGGCAAGCTGGGCGTCAACGTCGACGACCTGCTGGTTTCCCAGCCGGACACCGGCGAGCAGGCCCTCGAAATCACCGACATGCTGGTGCGCTCCAACGCCGTTGACGTGATCATCGTCGACTCTGTGGCCGCCCTGGTGCCGAAGGCTGAAATCGAAGGCGAAATGGGTGACATGCACGTGGGCCTGCAAGCCCGTCTGATGTCCCAGGCGCTGCGTAAAATCACCGGTAACATCAAGAACGCCAACTGCCTGGTGATCTTCATCAACCAGATCCGGATGAAGATCGGCGTGATGTTCGGCAGCCCGGAAACCACTACCGGTGGTAACGCGCTGAAGTTCTACGCTTCGGTTCGTCTCGACATCCGCCGTACCGGCGCGGTGAAGGAAGGCGACGAAGTGGTCGGCAGCGAAACCCGCGTCAAAGTTGTGAAAAACAAGGTGGCTTCGCCGTTCCGTCAGGCCGAGTTCCAGATTCTCTACGGCAAGGGTATCTACCTGAACGGCGAGATGATCGACTTGGGCGTGCTGCACGGTTTTGTCGAGAAGTCCGGCGCCTGGTATGCCTACGAAGGCACCAAGATCGGTCAGGGCAAGGCCAACTCGGCCAAGTTCCTGGCAGACAACCCGGAAGTTGCGGCCAAGCTCGAGAAGCAACTGCGTGACAAACTGCTGTCGCCAACAGTGATCGCCGACTCGAAGGCTTCTGCGGTCAAAGAGACCGAAGACGACCTGGCTGACGCTGATATCTGATTGCACCGATGACAACCGCCGTACTCGATACCCTCGTCGCGGTGCGGCGAACCGCCATGGACCTGCTCGCACGCCGCGAGCACGGTCGAGTCGAGCTGACGCGCAAACTGCGTCAGCGTGGCGCTCCCCCCGAGATGATCGAAACAGCCCTTGACCGTTTGACGGAAGAAGGGCTGCTTTCCGAAGCCCGTTATCTTGAAAGCTTTGTTTCCTATCGCGCCCGCTCCGGTTACGGCCCACTGCGGATTCGCGAAGAACTTGGCCAGCGCGGTTTGCAACGCGCCGATATTGAACTCGCGTTGCGTGAGAGCGGCATCAACTGGCAGGAGCAGCTAACGGACACGTGGCAACGGAAGTTCTCCGGACAGCTTCCCGGCGATGCCAAGGAGCGCGCCAGACAAGGTCGGTTCCTGGCGTACCGGGGATTCTCGATGGAGATGATCAACTGCTTGTTCAGCGGCAGAGGGATGGACGATTAAATCGCTCCAGCTTCAATCAAAAAACGGCCCGCTATTTCAATAGCGGGCCGTTTTTTTGCCTTCACGTTACCTTCGACGGTTCGCGGGTGCGTTGCGCGGTCTGGGGGTTTGACTCGGCCCAGTTTTCAGGCTGGTTGATGTAGTCCACCAGTTCTCGCAGACGGCCGTGGTCCCGGGCATTGAAGGCGAAGGCCAGTCGCGTCAGGTGGCTGAATTGAGCCTCGTCGTGTTCTTCACCGGCGTAGGCGTGTTGATGGAACTGGTCGCTCAGGCACAGATCGGCAAAGGCTTCCTGCATATGGTCGAGGGCCTGATCGCTCAGCTTGTGGTTCATGCGAATGACAAACTGGCGCTTGAGCCAGCGGCTGGAGTGGAAGTTGCCGTAGAACTGGTTGATCTGTTCCACCGCCTCTTCAACGTTGTAGACCAGGCGCATCAGCTTCAGGTCGGTCGGCAGGATGTAGCGGTTTTCCTCCAATTGCTGGCGGATGAAGTCCAGTGCGCCTTGCCAGAACGTCCCGCCCGGTGCGTCCAGCAGCACCACCGGCACCAGGGGACTTTTACCGGTCTGGATCAGCGTGAGTACTTCCAGCGCTTCGTCCAGGGTGCCGAATCCGCCAGGGCACAACACCAGCGCATCGGCCTCCTTGACGAAGAACAGCTTGCGGGTGAAGAAGAAGTGGAACGGCAGCAGATTATTGGTGCCGTCCACAGTGGGATTGGCATGTTGTTCGAAGGGCAGGGTGATGTTGAACCCGAGGCTTTGATCGCGACCGGCACCTTCATGCGCGGCTGCCATGATTCCGCCGCCGGCACCCGTGATGACCATCATGTTCGAGCGGGCCAGCGCCGCCCCGAGTTCACGAGCCATGGCGTAAAGGGGATGTTCGACCGGGGTGCGAGCCGAGCCGAACACCGTGACCTTGCGTCGTCCCTTGAACTGTTCAAGGGTGCGAAAGGCCTGCTCCAGTTCGCGCAGGGCTTGCAGGGTGATCTTCGCATTCCAGCGGTTGTGGTCTTCCTGGGCCATGCGCAGCACGGTCAGGATCATGTCGCGGTAAATGGGGGAATTCGGGCTGTTGGGTGACACGAGGTTGAGTTGTTCTTCGACCTTGCTGATGAGGTCGTGGCCGCTTTCCTGAAAATGACGGCTGAGCAGGTCATTCGGTTGGTAAGGCATGCAACTTCTCCTTCTGCACAGGGCTTTCGGCCCTGACGTGCGGCGTCAGTGCCGCGCTGCAAGAAAACAGACATCCGGCAGATCCTTTCCTGCCGTTGGAAAAATGAACGGGAATACTTTGAATCTAGACCCTCGAAGCACTTCTCGCTCATCGAGCATTGCGCCGCAAAGTCTTTCCTGGCAACTGCTTATTGGCGTTTTGCGAAGTGTTTTCACCGCTCGTCCGATGCCGCGTCGAGGGCTGAATGCTCTGATTTACTAAGTTAAAGGCGCCGTACGACAACTTTGCGTCAACGACCGTACGCAAGGTGCACGCTATTCAAGGATTTGCGGGTGGCAAGGAGGCAGGACACATGACCAGAGTCATTCTGGAGATCGATACGCAGCTGTATCGGTTGTTGAAAGCATCGGCCGAGACCAACCAAGTGAGTCTCGAGGAGGAGTGCTGCCGACGGCTGGCGGGAGGGGATCGCCGCTCGCGTTACTTGCAGGCCTTGCTGGCCGAACTGCGCGCCGAGGATGAACAGCGGCGCGCCACGTCGCGATGATTACTTCTTCTTCGCTGGAGCCGCTTTCGGGCAATCCGATTCCTGGTAGCTGGCGGAGCCGATCGCCTTGTTGCTTTTCACTTCGGTGAAGTCGTAACGCATGATCGCGCCCTTGGCCATCAGCTTACGGTACGACGGATTGTTGCAAACCGAGGCGCCCAACTGGAAATACACGGCTTTGGGATCGGCGCGCATTTTGTCGGCGTGGCTCTTTTGCACGCTCAGGTGGTTGATCAGCGTAGTGCCTTCGACGGTGTAGCCCTGATCAAGAATGTCTTCGTTGATCGCCCGTGGCGTGCCGACGCTGCTTTGTGCGGCGACATTGCGCAGCTCTCGGTTCAGATTCTGCTCACTCAGGGAAGCCGCCTGAGCGCTGAAGGACGAAGCCAGCAGAATGGCAGCGGTGGGAACGATAAGGCGCAGCATGAAACTCTCCTGGTTCAGTGACTGGTGGTTCGACCAGCCACGTGACTGTGCGTTCAGTGGCGGCGAATTATAGGGGAGCCGGTCGGGAGGGTACAGGCTTGTGCCTGCCGCTCTGGTAAACTGCCGCCCTTTATTGCCCTGCCGAGTATCGTTTGTGTCGAGTTTTCCTGTCTGCCGGTGCCGCCTGCAATGAATCATGCCCCCAACGCCGTGGCCCGCCTGCGCGACCAGCGCGAGGATGAAGGTATCAAGCCGATTCAGGCCCGTGGCTTTCGCTCCCCGCGTTGCCGCGATTGTCGGGTGATCATCAGCCATTGCCTGTGCGCCTGGCGGCCGACCGTCGATACGCGCTCGGGCGTTTGCCTGATCATGACAGGCAAGGAAGTGTTCAAACCCAGCAACACCGGTTGGCTGATCGCCGACATCGTGCGCGACAACCATGCCTTCATCTGGTCCCGGACCGAACCTGACGAGCAACTGCTGGCGCTGCTGAGCGACCCGCAATGGCAGCCGTATCTGGTGTTCCCCGGTGAGTACGTCGATCCCTCGCGGGTGACCAACACCGTGGATCTCGATAGCAGCAAGCGTCCGCTGTTCATCTTGCTGGACGCGACCTGGACCGAAGCCCGGAAGATTTTCCGCAAGAGCCCGTATTTCGACCGCTTGCCGATTCTGAGCCTGTTACCCGACAAGCTGTCGCGTTATCGCCTGCGCCGCTCGACCCGCAGTGAACACCTGTGCACCGCCGAAGTGGCGGCGCTGTGCCTGGAACTGGCCGGCGATTCGGACGCCGCGTCGGCGCTGGACGCCTATTTCGATGTGTTCACCCAGCATTACCTGGGGGCCAAGCAGCAACTGGAGGTCAATGTGTCGACGCCGGCCCACGCCGAATTGCAGCCCTATATCCGAAACGCGCCCCCCGTACCGGCCTGATCCTGGCCCATACTGCTAAAGCAGTGGCCGTGCGGCTTGACCACCCCGGCTTCGCTGGTCATGCTTGGCGCCGATTGGGGTGCGGCCAAGGTTTGAAACGCCGTTTTTGTTCGTGATTGGCGTTGAACGTGCCCCTGTGGATGCCGCTGCCGGGCGGTGTCTGGATTTGCTTTGGCAAGGCCCGAATGCGCGGGCCCGCCATCAAAAACAGGATCATTTGAAAAATGGCCACATACGACATCCTGATTGCCGATGATCACCCTCTTTTTCGTAGCGCACTGCATCAAGCGGTAACGATGGGCCTTGGCCCGGACGTGCGCATGGTGGAAGTGGCGAGCATCGCCGAGCTGGAAGCCCGCCTGACCGAAAAGGCTGACTGGGATCTGGTGCTGCTGGACCTGAACATGCCGGGCGCTTTCGGGTTTTCCGGGCTGGTGATGCTGCGCGGTCAATACCCGCAGATTCCGGTGGTGATGGTTTCGGCCCAGGAAGAAGCCTCGGTGATGGTCAAGTCCCGGGAATTCGGCGCCAGTGGTTTCATTCCCAAGTCCAGCGACCTGAGCGTGATTCAGGAAGCGGTGCGCAAGGTGCTGGACGGCGATGTGTTCTGGCCGCCTCAGGCGTTTGAAGCGGTCAGTGTTTCGGATGAAGCCAAGGCTGCCAGTGATGGCCTCGCGAGCCTGACACCGCAGCAGTTCCGGGTGTTGACCATGGTCTGCGAAGGGTTGCTGAACAAGCAGATCGCCTACGAGCTGAGCGTGTCCGAAGCGACCATCAAGGCGCACGTCACGGCGATCTTTCGCAAGTTGAACGTGCGAACCCGGACCCAGGCAGCTTTACTGCTGCAGCAACTTGAGTCAATTCCGAGCCAGTAAGTGCTGGCGTCTTCACGCTTTTTTGACTTTCGTTGATCTAGCTTCCCCACTTTCTTTCGGTCGGTTATCTACTTTATGTCACCTTTCAAGGGCCAGACGGGCCTGAAACGCATCCTCAACGCTTCCGGTTACTCGCTGGACGGCTTGCGCGCCGCCTTCACTGGCGAAGCTGCTTTCCGCCAACTGGTGCTGCTCAACGTGGTGCTGATTCCGCTGACGTTTTTTCTCAATGTCAGCCGGGTCGAGCAGGCGTTGCTGATCGCTGTGTGCCTGCTGGCGCTGATCGTCGAGCTGTTGAATTCGGCAGTGGAGGCGGCCATTGACCGCATCTCGCTTGAGTTGCACCCGCTGTCCAAGAACGCCAAGGACATGGGCAGTGCCGCGCAATTCGTGGCGCTGAGCATGATTGCCCTGGTGTGGGCGGTGATTCTGCTTTAGGCGATGCTCGGCAGAACGATCTCGTCGCTGCGCTGGACCCCGGCGGTGAAGGCGCGGCACAGGTCGAGGAATTCGCGCATGGCGGAGGTCTGGTACTTCTGTTTGTGCCAGATGAAATAGAACTGCCGCGCCAGATCCAGATCCGGCGTCTCCACCGGCACCAGGCTGCCGCGACGGAAGGCATCACGCAGCGCCAGGCGCGAGATGCAGCCAATCCCCAGACCTGATTCCACGGCGCGCTTGATCGCTTCGGTGTGTTCCAGCTCCAGCCGGATGTTCAGCGCGCTGCGGTGATGGCGCATCGCCTGATCGAACGTCAGGCGCGTCCCCGAACCCTGTTCCCGCAAAATCCACGCTTCGTGCGTTAACGCTTCCATGGTCGCGCTGCCGCGTTTGGCCAGTGGATGCTGCGGGGCGCAGAACACCACGAGTTCATCCTCGACCCAGCTCTGTACTTCGATGTCCGGATGGCTGCAATCGCCTTCGATTAGACCCAGATCAATTTCGTAATGAGCCACTTGTTGCACGATATTGGCAGTGTTCTGCACATGCAGCTTCACCTGACTTTCGGGATGGCGCTGCATGAAGCCGCCAATCAGCAGCGTCGCCAGGTAATTGCCGATGGTCAGGGTCGCGCCCACCGACAGTGAGCCGAAACCGGATTTGCCGTTGAGCAGGTCTTCGATTTCCTTGGCCTGATCGAGCAGGGCCACGGCTTGCGGCAGCAACTGTTTGCCCAGAGCGTTGAGGCTCAGACGTTTGCCGGCGCGGTCGAACAGCTGGCAGCTGGACTGGCGCTCCAGTTCGGTGATGGAAGTGCTGGCGGCCGATTGCGACAGGTTGAGCAGACCCGCAGCACGGGACACGCTTTCCTGTTGGGCGACAGCAACGAAGACTTGCAGTTGACGAAGAGTAAATCGCATATCGATATAACCGATAACCCTTATCTTAATAATCCAGTTAACAGATATTGTCGGCGCTATTAGAATGCGATGCAATTGCGCACCGTCGGCATCCTTCAACGCGAGCCGGGCAGGCGCAGATCAATCTCCAGGAGTCCCACGTACATGAGCAACATGAACCACGAGCGTGTCCTCAGTGTTCATCACTGGAACGACACTCTGTTCAGCTTCAAGTGCACCCGCGATCCGGGCCTGCGCTTCGAGAACGGTCAGTTCGTGATGATCGGCCTGCAACAGCCAAACGGCCGCCCGCTTATGCGCGCTTACTCGATCGCCAGCCCGAACTGGGAAGAGCATCTCGAGTTCTTCAGCATCAAGGTGCAGGACGGTCCGCTGACCTCCCAGCTGCAGCACCTGAAGGAAGGCGACGAGATCATCATCTCGAAGAAACCGACCGGCACCCTGGTGCTGGACGACCTGAACCCGGGCAAGCACCTGTACCTGCTGAGCACCGGCACCGGTCTGGCGCCGTTCATGAGCGTGATCCAGGACCCGGAAACCTACGAGCGCTTCGAGAAAGTGATCCTGGTTCACGGCGTCCGTTACGTCAACGAAGTCGCCTACCGCGAGTTCATCACCGAGCACCTGCCGCAGAACGAGTTCTTCGGCGAAGCGCTGCGTGACAAGCTGATCTACTACCCGACCGTGACCCGCGAGCCGTTCGAGAATCAGGGCCGTCTGACCGACCTGATGCGCAGCGGCAAGCTGTTCCGCGACATCGGCCTGCCTCCGATCAACCCGCAGGACGACCGCGCGATGATCTGCGGCAGCCCGAGCATGCTCGACGAGACCAGCGAAGTGCTCGACAGCTTCGGCCTGAAGATTTCGGCGCGTATGCGTGAGCCGGGTGATTACCTGATCGAGCGTGCATTCGTCGAGAAGTAAGCTGTTTATAGGTGACGCAGAGCGTCACTGGATGCATTCCCACGCAGAGCGTGGGAACGATCAGCCCGCGTTGCCTGAGAAGGCAGCGCGGGCTTTTTCGTTTTCGGGGTTCAGTCAGCGGCGGGAATCACTTCCAGGACGCGAATCTGCTCCGGCGTGGGGTAATGCCAGCGCACATCCAGATCCCAGAACTGCGCGCCGTATTCGCGTTCGGGCGCGGGCGTCTGATACGCCGGACGCGGGTCCTGGGCCAGGCATTGCTCGATCAGCGCCACTAAAGGTTCATCGAGGCGTTGAGCGTGTGTGTGCGCCTGTTTCAGCGCCGAGTCCGTCCACTGCACGTCAATCAACTGCGGCGCAGCGCTGGCGATGCTGTTGGACGCGTCAGCAATAATGTCGGCGTAGGGCACGTAGGGTTTGATGTCGAGAATCGGCGTGCCATCCAGAAGGTCGATACCGGAGATGAACAGGCGATTGGCCTCGACTTTGTCCAGCTTCACCACTGACTGGCCGATGCCGTTCGGCCGATGCGTGGCGCGAGTGGCGAACACGCCCATGGACTTGTTGCCACCCAGGCGCGGAGGGCGGACTTTGAGGCGCGGCTTTTCTTCCAGTGCCTGATGGAACAGGAACAGCAGCCAGACATGACTGACCTGCTCCAGCCCCTGTACTGCGTCGCCCTGATCGAACGGTGCCACCAGTTCCAGCACGCCACGGGCGGCGGGGGCCAGTTGCGGCTGGCGCGGGATGGCGAACTTCTCCTTGAAGCAGGAGCGGACAAAGCCGATGGGGGAAACGCTGTAAGTCATGGTGTGCATTCGAAGCGGAGCAGGGCGGGCATGATAACCCGGCAGGCTTCAAGTCTGGTGGTGGCAGGGCTGGCCTCTTCGCGAGCAAGCTCGCTCCCACAGGAGTACGCATTCCAAATGTGGGAGCGAGCTTGCTCGCGAAGGCCGGGTCGCCGACCTAAAGACTAAACCCGCCATCCAACGGAATGATATTCCCGGTCATATACGCCCCGGCAGTACTCGCCAGGCTGATCGCCAACGCCGCCATTTCCTCTTCACGGCCCCAGCGTTTCATCGGGATCAGCGCGGTGTCTTCGGCCAGTGCCTGCTGATCGTTGCCGATATGCTGGGTCATCTTGCTCGGGAAACGCCCCGGCGCGATGACGTTGACGTTGATGTGCTGGCTCACCAGTTCCCGGGCGAGAATTCGCGACAGTTGATGCAGAGCAGCCTTGCTCGGCCCATAGGCGTAGGCCTGTTCACCGAAAGACGAGATCCCCGCCACCGAACCGATGTTGATGATCCGCGCCGGATTGGCCGCCGAGCCGGATTTGCGCAGCAACGGCAGAAATTGCTGGATGCAACTGAACACCGAGGTCACGTTGAGTTGCATGACCTTTTCCCAGCCCTTGACCGGGTAGCTCTCCAGCGGAGCGCCCCAGGTGGTGCCGGCGTTGTTCACCAGAATGTCCAGATGAGTGATCTGCTCGCCCAGTCGCGCGACCAGTTCTTTTACGCCTTCTTCCGTCGCCAGATTCGCCGCCACGCCCAGGCAAGTGCCCACGGCACTGAGTTCTTCAGCGGTTTGATGACAGGCTTCAGCGTCACGGGAGCAGACGTACACGCGGGCGCCGGCTTCGACAAAGGCCTTGGCGATCATTTTGCCGATACCACGGGTGCCGCCGGTCACCAGGGCGGTGCGGCCTTGCAGGGAGAAATACGGGTGCATGGCGAATCCTGAGGGCTAGGGTTCAGTACACCCTAGTCGCCGGCCGCGAAAAGCGGAGCCACTATTTTTGGAAGGAATGGAGGGGCATGCATGAAAACGGCGACCGAAGTCGCCGTTTTGTTTTTGCAAAAAATCAGCCGCGAACGCGCAGGGTCAGGCCCTTGAGGAAATTGCGCAGCAACTGATCGCCGCACGGGCGGTAGTTGGTGTGGCCGACCTTGCGGAACAGCGCGCTCAGCTCAGGCTTGGACACCGGAAAATCGGCCGACTTGAGGATCGCGTGCATGTCGTCTTCTTTCAGTTCGAAGGCCACGCGCAGCTTTTTCAGGATGATGTTGTTGGTCACCGGCACTTCGATCGGCAGCGGCGGACGGCTCTCGTCCTTGCCGCGCTTGAAAATCACCAGACCGTCGAGGAAGTGCGCGATGACTTCGTCCGGGCAGCGCACGAAGCCTTCTTCGTCTTCTTCTTTCTTGTCGAGGTAGGTCACGACATCGGCAAGCGTGACGTCCAGGCCGCCGAGTTTGATGATCTCGACCACTTTCTTGTCGCTGATGTCGAGCATGTAGCGCACGCTGCGCAGAACGTCATTGTGAACCATGTGTGCAATCCTGTTTGTTCGCTGTGGGCATCGCGCGGGCGCGGTGCCGGAAATATAGGGTGGCTTGCGAGCCTTAGAATTTCTCTTTGCCGGACAGGTAGCGCCATTGGCCGACAGGCACCTTGCCGATGGACACGCCGCCGATGCGGATGCGGCGGCTGCCGATCACCTTCAGGCCGACCGCTTCGCAGAGCTGGGCGATGATTCCCGGCTGCGGGTTCTTCATGGCGAAGCGCAGGCGGTTTTCGTTCTGCCAGCTGGCCTTGACCGGCGGCAGCTCCTTGCCCTTGTGGGTGAGGCCGTGCTGCAGGCGATTGAGGCCGTGGGCAACCATGTCGCCTTCGACTTCGACCACGTATTCCTGCTCGATTTTGGCCGCGTCGGCGGTGAGCTTGCGCAGCACCTTCCAGTCCTGGGTGAACACCAGCAGGCCGCTGGCCTTGGGTTGCAGGTCAGCGCTGGCGGTCAGGCGCAGGAAATGCCCGCGCAGCGGACGCTTGCCATAGCGGTGCTCTTCGCTGAGGGTGTCGGCATTCAGCGACTGCATGGCGGTGTCGACATCCATGCCGGCCGGCACGTTGAGCAGAATGGTCACCGGCTCCGGCGCGGTGGCCTTGGCGTCCTTGTCGAGCTCGACTTTCTGGTCGCCGACCTTGAATTGCGGCTCGTCGATGATTTCGCCGTCCACGGTGACCCAGCCGCCCTCGATGAACAGCTCGGCCTCGCGGCGGGAACAACCGACCAGTTCGATGAGGCGTTTGGAGAGGCGAATCGGGTCAGTCATGACAGGGGCCGTAACAAAAAAGGGGTGGGCATTGTACCTGCCTGGGGCCGGTTAAGCCCGATTGCATTTGCGCCGTGTGGCTTTTAGCCGCGTACCGCGCGCTGCTCCGGTTGTTTCAGACGCATATGCAACAGCGGATAGGGCTGGCCCATGCCATCGACTTCCGAGCGGCCGATCACCTCGAACCCTTGCTTGAAATAAAACCCCAGGGCCTGCGGGTTCTGTTCGTTGACGTCCAGTTCGTCGGCGTTCAGGTGCTCCATGGCGTACTTCAGCAGTTTCCTGCCAAGGCCCTGGCCGCGATGCGCCGGGTCGATGAACAGCATTTCGATCTTGCCCGCCGCGACCCCGGCAAATCCGGTGATGCGCTGGTGGCTGTCGCGGGTGCAGATCAGCATCACTGCGTCGAGGTAGCGGGTCAGCACCAGATTCTTCAGCAGCTCGATGTAGGATTCCGGCAGAAAATCATGAGTCGCGCGCACCGAGGCCTCCCAGACCCGGGTCAGTTCCTGATAATCGCTGAGTTTCGGCGTGTGGATGACCGAGTGGTGACGCATGCCCGATAGCCTCTTTGTCATGGATGAGGGAGTCCTTCCCACCCCAAACGATAGCCGTAAAAAAGCCCCGCATCTCGTAAAAGAGAGCGGGGCTTTCTGTATTTTTCGCGCTTAGATCTGTTCGGCCCAGAGGTCGTACTCGTCGGCGTCGGTCACCTTGCACCAGACCTTGTCGCCCGGCTTGAGGTTGCTGCCATTGTCGATGAACACGTTGCCGTCGATTTCCGGGGCATCGAAGAAGCAGCGGCCGACTGCGCCTTGCTCGTCGACTTCGTCCACCAGCACTTCGATTTCACGGCCGATGCGCATTTGCAGACGGGCCGAGCTGATTTCCTGCTGGTGTGCCATGAAGCGCTCCCAACGATCCTGCTTGACGTCGTCCGGAACGATATCCAGGTTCAGGTCATTGGCCGGTGCGCCTTCGACCGGCGAGTACTGGAAGCAGCCGACGCGGTCGAGTTGGGCTTCGGTCAGCCAGTCCAGCAGGTACTGGAAGTCCTCTTCGGTTTCACCGGGGAAGCCGACGATGAAGGTCGAACGGATGATCAGGTCCGGGCAGATCTCGCGCCAGTTCTTGATCCGCGCCAGGGTCTTGTCTTCGAACGCCGGGCGTTTCATCGCCTTCAGGACTTTCGGGCTGGCGTGCTGGAACGGGATGTCCAGGTACGGCAGGATCTTGCCGGCGGCCATCAGCGGGATCAGCTCGTCGACGTGCGGGTACGGGTAAACGTAGTGCAGACGGACCCAGACGCCGAGGGTGCTCAGCGCTTCGCACAGTTCGGTCATGCGGGTTTTCACCGGCGCGCCGTTCCAGAAACCGGTGCGGTATTTGACGTCAACGCCGTAGGCGCTGGTGTCCTGGGAAATCACCAGCAGTTCCTTCACGCCGGATTTCACCAGGCGCTGGGCTTCGTTGAGCACGTCGCCGACCGGACGGCTGACCAGTTTGCCGCGCATCGACGGGATGATGCAGAAGCTGCAGCTGTGGTTGCAGCCTTCGGAAATCTTCAGGTACGCGTAGTGACGCGGAGTCAGCTTGATGCCTTGCGGCGGCACCAGGTCGATCAGCGGGTTGTGATCCTGCTTCGGCGGCACGACTTCGTGCACCGCGTTGACCACTTGCTCGTACTGCTGCGGACCGGTGACGGCCAGCACGCTCGGGTGCACGTCACGGATGTTGCCTTCTTCCACGCCCATGCAGCCGGTCACGATGACCTTGCCGTTTTCCTTGATCGCTTCACCGATGACTTCCAGTGATTCGGCCTTGGCCGAGTCGATGAAGCCGCAGGTGTTGACCACGACCACGTCGGCGTCCTGATAGTTGGACACCACGTCATAGCCTTCCATGCGCAGCTGGGTCAGGATGCGCTCGGAGTCGACCAGTGCTTTCGGGCAACCCAGAGAAACGAAGCCAACCTTTGGATTGGCCGGCGCAGGAGTGGTGGACATGTCTAACCTCGGTGTTTTGTGACGTCGCTTGCCTGATGGCGGAAGCCGACGGACGGGCGCTTGAACTGCGCCTCTGATCAAAAAGTGCGCAATTCTAGCGATGAGCAACGCACTTGACCAGCTTTATGCAGGGAAATACGACGAGTGCTGCGCTATGCTTCGCGCCGTTGAGCTTTACCAATTTTTTACAGTCAACAAAACGTCTGTAACAGCAGGTAAAACAGCGCATGCTGCACCACAAAGCATAGTGCTTCATTCAAAGAAGCCGGTTCTGAGAAGTAGGAGTGTTGGATGGGTCAGGCAAGTAGTCATGCGGCAGGCGCCGAAGGTTCGGCCACCAAGCCGCTGAGTATGCTGGTCGCGGCAGTCGGGGTAGTTTACGGCGACATCGGCACAAGCCCGTTGTACACCCTCAAAGAAGTGTTTTCCGGCGGTTACGGCGTACCGGTGAACCACGACGGAGTGCTGGGCATTCTGTCGTTGATCTTCTGGTCGCTGATCTGGGTCGTGTCGATCAAATACATGATGTTCGTGCTGCGTGCCGACAACCAGGGCGAGGGCGGCATCATGGCGCTCACCGCACTGGCACGGCGGGCAGCGGGGGAGCGCAGAAAATTGCGTTCGCTGCTGGTGGTCTGCGGCTTGATCGGCGCAGCGCTGTTCTATGGCGACAGCATGATCACCCCGGCGATCTCTGTGCTGTCGGCCATCGAAGGTCTGGGCCTGGCATTTGACGGGATCGACCATTGGGTCGTGCCGTTGTCGTTGGTGGTGCTGGTCGGGCTGTTTCTGATCCAGAGCCATGGCACAGCACGGATCGGCATTCTTTTCGGGCCGATCATGGTCACCTGGTTCCTCGTTCTCGGCGCTCTGGGCGTGTACGGCATCAGCCATTCCCCGGAAGTGCTAAAGGCCCTGAACCCGATCTGGGCCGTGCGCTTTTTCATGGTGCATACCGGCATGGGCGTGGCGATTCTCGGCGCCGTGGTGCTGGCGCTGACCGGTGCCGAAGCGCTGTACGCCGATATGGGCCACTTCGGTCGCAAGCCGATCGCCCGGGCGTGGTTCCTGCTGGTGCTGCCGGCGCTGGTGCTTAACTACTTCGGACAGGGCGCCTTGCTGCTGGACAACCCGGAAGCGGCGCGCAACCCGTTCTACCTGCTGGCGCCAGGCTGGGCGCTGATTCCGCTGGTCGGTCTGTCGACCCTGGCCACCGTCATTGCGTCCCAGGCGGTGATTTCCGGCGCGTTCTCCCTGACCCGTCAGGCGATTCAGCTTGGTTACATTCCGCGTATGTACATCCAGCACACGTCCAGCGACGAGCAGGGCCAGATTTATATTGGCGCAGTGAACTGGGCGCTGATGGTCGGCGTTGTCCTGTTGGTGCTGGGCTTCGAATCCTCCGGCGCACTGGCCTCGGCCTATGGTGTTGCGGTAACCGGCACCATGCTGATGACTACGATTCTGGTGTCGGCGGTCATGTTGCTGTTGTGGAAATGGCCGCCGGTGCTGGCCGTGCCGGTGCTGATCGGCTTCCTGCTGGTGGACGGCCTGTACTTCGCCGCCAACGTGCCGAAGATCGTCCAGGGCGGTGCGTTCCCGGTGGTCGCCGGTATCGCCTTGTTCATCCTCATGACCACCTGGAAGCGCGGCAAGCAGTTGCTGGTCGAGCGCCTGGACGAAGGCGCGCTGCCGCTGCCGATCTTCATCAGCAGCATCCGCGTGCAGCCGCCGCACCGCGTTCAGGGCACAGCCGTGTTCCTCACCGCCCGTTCCGACGCGGTGCCGCATGCGCTGTTGCACAACCTGCTGCACAACCAGGTGCTGCATGAACAAGTGGTGCTGCTGACCGTGGTCTACGAAGACATTCCGCGCGTACCACCATCCCGACGCTTCGAAGTCGAGGCCCATGGCGAAGGCTTCTTCCGGGTGATCCTGCACTTCGGCTTCACTGACGAGCCGGACGTGCCGCAGGCGCTGAAACTGTGTCATTTGGACGACCTGGACTTCAGCCCGATGCGCACCACCTACTTCCTCAGCCGCGAAACGGTTATCGCCTCGAAACTCGAAGGCATGGCCCGTTGGCGTGAAGCGCTGTTTGCGTTCATGTTGAAGAACGCCAACGGGAACCTGCGGTTCTTCAATCTGCCGCTGAACCGGGTGATTGAATTGGGGACGCAGGTGGAGATTTAGGCTCCGTCTGAACTGAAAGCCCCCGTCAGCCTTGTGGCTGTCGGGGGCTTTTTTGTGCGTGTCCGGTTGGAGTGCTTGGTCGGATAGTGGAAACAGCAAGTTGCACTATGTTTAATTCAGCACAATACTTTGTGCATTAACGTACGCATCAGCATGTGAGTGAGAGGTGATTATGACGGCATTATTAGAGCGTGCTGACCAAGCAATTTCCGTGACTGCCATGGTCAGGAGCTTCAGCGCGAAGCTCAAGGAGATTTCCAGTCGTGCCACTGAGCGTCTGGTCATCTTCAAGGACAATCAACCGGCAGCGGTCATCATCAACGTGCAGGCCTATCAGGAAATGCTGGATGAACTTGAGGACCTTCGCATTGAAGCGGCAGCCCGCGAACGTCTGAGCAATTTTGATCAGACCAAGGCTGTCAGCCATGAGGATATGCGGGCAAGGTACGCCCGGAAGGATTAAGGGAGCGCTGGATGGTTTGGGGAGTGATTTATCATCCGGAAGTCCAAGGGGATCTTGATCAATTGGGATCAGCAGCTGCCAACCGGATACTGGATGTGATCGAAGAACGGATCATCCACGGCGAGCCGGATAAAAGTGGCAAGCCTCTGAGGGCCAGTCTTGCGGGGTGCAGACGAATTCGAACGGGCGACACGCGAATCGTTTATAGAGTTGATGGCCGGGCCATCCAGGTGTTGATCGTTGCGGTGGGGGCTCGACGTGACGAAGAGGTGTATGGCGCTGCTGAAAGGCGCCTCTGAACAAAAGGCCACCGTCAGCCTTTTGGCTGGCGGGGCTTTTTCGTTTTTATGCCGTTACATGCTTTTGGGCAACTCTGCTTCAGACTCGGTTTTCGTTCTCGCGGGTCGCGGCATCAGGGCCTTCATCACGTCGTCGACCAAGGCTTTGCCGATTATCGTCAGGTAGTGCGCGGCCCAGGCGTGACGGTCGCTCTCCTTGTCGTAGGCGGCATCCTCGGCTAAGGATTTGGCGAGGAACAATAGGTCTGAAGCCTGGGACAGTGCTTCGACGATCGGGACGCCGGAGCGAACGTTGAGTAACGCCTGATCCGAGCTGTAGAGGAAAGAGGTGAAGCCGATTGTTGTGAGATCTGCGGGGGACGGCGATTTCGTTTCGGTCATGGTGTTACTCCTTGGTTCGAGGAGCTGCGACTTCCGTTACCACACGAAAGGGAGGCAGCTGTACGCAGGGTGGTAAACCGGGAACCAAGGAAACCGGCACGCCCGAAGGCGTCCCACGCACAGCTGCCATAACTCGAAATCACAGGCTTGAAAGTGTCTGTGATTGTGATGAGGGTGCTGTTGCGCTGGTTTATCCGGGTTACCACACCCGATCGCTGAAAGGGTCAGCGACCTCTGGAGAGTATCCCGTCGGAAAACAGCGCAATAGGGCGGCAAAGTGCTCAAGCAGGAGATTAGGAGTTTGCCTACAAGGTATGCGGACGTCATCTGATATTGCGACACCAGACGTAAACGAAATTCAATGTTGATGGAGGTTTTGCGCGTCTTTGATGCGGCAGATGAATGTGGAGTTGACGACTCGAAAAGGCCAATGAAGCAGGTGTCCACGTTTTATGGAATGTGGACGCCTGGCGTTTTCAATTTCATGAAGAGTCAAGCATTGAGTGAAAAAGCCCCCGCAACTGCGAAGTTGCGGGGGCTTTTTTGGGGGGCGCTTCAGATCACTCTTCCGCCACCTGCGCCGTGTTCTGGCGCTTCTCGATCAAGTCCACCAAGCGCTTGGCCAGCGCCGGGTAGTTCTCGTCGAAGTGGTGGCCGCCAGGCAGCTTCACCGCTTCGCCCACCGCGGTCTTGTCGGTGCAACCGCTTTCGTCGGTTTCTTCTTCACCGTAGATGCACACGACCTTGGCCGGTGGCAGCTTGGCCATTTCCGGGCCGGTGGCGGCTTCTTTGCCGGCATTGCCGAGCCAGCCTTCGACTTCGATTTCGAAACTGCCGGTGCGGGCGAAGGCCAGCAGGATGATTGCGTCGACGCGTTGCTGCTCGGTTTCCGGCAGGCGGTTGTAGATGGCCGGCAGGACGTCGGCGCCGAACGAGTAACCGGTCAGGATGAAGCGCTTGGTGCCCCATTTCTGGCGGTAGTGCTGCATCAGTTCGGTCAGGTCCAGCGCGCTCTGTTCCGGGCTCTTGTGCTGCCAGTAATAGCGCAGGGTGTCGATGCCGACGACCGGGTAGCCGATCTTGGCCATTTCACCGGCCACGTCGCGGTCCAGGTCACGCCAGCCGCCGTCGCCGGACAGGAACAGGGTCACGGTGTCCTTGGCCTGGCCGGCCGGGACTTCCACCACCGGGATCTGCAGGCCGCCGTTGGCCTTGTCGCCCCCGACGAGGATCTTGCGCAGTTCGTTGTTCAGCACTTGCGGCAGGTTGATGTCGTAGTCGCTGATGCTGGTTTCGGCGTTCGGTTGATCGCGCACGAAACCGGCGCTGGTGTCGTCCGGGTTGTCGTTCCACGCCACCAGCCAGTGGCCGTGGGCGGAGGATTTTGGCAGCAGATGGGTGCAGCCGGGTTTTTCCAGGGCCAGGTCGACGGAGACGGCCTGGGCCTTGTCGTCTTTCTGTTCGGACAACCAGCGCCACGCCAGCACGGCGCCGGGGCCGATGCCGCTGACCAGCGTCGCCGGGCCGTTCAGTTCGCGCAGGCCGGCTTGCAGGGCGCGGCTCTGCAGCAGGCAGTCCTTGGGCAGGATCACCTGAACGATCTGCGCCGAGGCGCTGCGGCTCAGGGTGCTTAGTTGCTTGTCGCTGAGTTTCTGGTCGTCGTTGACTGCCACCAACACCTGAGCCTTGGGCTTGGTGCCGGGGATGACCCGGGTCATGGCGGCGCCATCGGCCGGGGTGAGCTGTTCGAGGGTCGGTTCCGGTGCCGGGCGTTTGAGGTACCAGAAACCGCCACCGGCAATCGCGGCCAGCACCAGCAGTGCGACCAGGATGTACTTCAGGGAGCGTTGAATCATCAGCGTTTCACCAATCCAGTCAAGCCGCCCGCGATCAGGGCAGCAGTGTCGGCCAGCGCCACCAGCGGATCGAGTCCGGCGGGCACGGCCATATAACGGGGTTCCCAGTCAGGCTGGAACTTGTCTTTGAAGCGGCGCAAGCCTTGGAAGTTGTACAGCTGCTCACCACGGCGGAAAACCATCGAGCCCAGACGCTGGGTCAGCGGTGCCCCGCGCCGGGGTTGCAACCCCGACAGCGGCACCATGCCCAGGCTGAAGCGCGCGTATCCGTGACTCTTATAGTGTTGAATCAGACCGACCATCATGAATTCCATGGTCAGCTTGGGGGCGTCCGGGTGCGCGCGCATCAGGTCGAGACTGGCCAGATCATGGCTGTAGGTCTCGAGCAGGTTGGCGAACGCCACCGGGCGGCCTTCGAAGCGAATCACCGCGATGCGGAAATGCCTCAGGTAATCGTCGCTGAAACGGCCGAGGGAGAAGCCTTTCTCGCGCACGTTCTTGCCGGTGAGCCAGGCATCGGAAATCACCTTGAGCTCATCCATCGGTGCGTGGCCCGGCTCATGGATTTCCAGCGACAGACCATCGCGGGTGCCACGATTCCAGGTGTAGCGCAGGTCCTTCATCTCCTTGCCCTTGGCTTCCAGGTCAAAGCGATGCAGATCGACCCGGGCTTCTTCGCCCAGCTTGATCGCGGTCAGGCCGATGTCCATGTAGTACGGCAGGTTCTCGGCGCGCACCTGATAGAACACCGGGCGGGCGTGATGGATGTCGCACAGGTCGCGGAACTGCCAGATCATCTCGGCCCGTTGCTGGCCGGGGCCGATCGGGTCGTACAGGGCCACCAGACTGCGGCCGCGACGGGCATACATCAGGAAGGCTTCATCATTGGGGTGAAACAGCAGCGCCTTGTCGCCGGTCAGGGCCAGGCCGCCGTCCGGTTGCGAAGAGGCCATCAGGATTTTCGAGGCGCGCTCCAGCTCATCGGGTGTCGGCAAGTGGATCACCGGGCGAGCGGTGCGCAGCAGCCAGGTCAGGGCAATCACCAGCAACAACACGGCGGCACCGAGCAGCGAGCGCAGACCGCGCGGGGCGTCGGCGTCGAGGGTGAACTGCCACCACAGTTGATGGCTGTACGGAACGTCCTGATAAGCGAACAGCAAAAGCCAGGTCGAAGCACCGAGTACGCACAGGCTGGCCACCAGATACAGCGGCGAGAACGGCAATTCGGTCAGACGGCTCGGGCGATAGAACGAACGACGGAACACCCCAGCAGCGCGGCGGTGAGGGTCATCAGGGTCGCCTCTTCCCAGTCGAAACCCTTGAGCAGCGAGAGCAGGGCGCCCACCAGCAACAGAATGGTGGTCAGCATCCATGCCGCCGACAACCGGCGACGCAGGCCTTGAGCGAGCATCAGGCACAGCACGCCGATCAGGCTGGCGCCAAAGTGCGAGGCGTCGACCAGACGGTGAGGAATCAGAAAACCGATGTGCTCCAGACGAGTGTCGATCTCTGGCGTCGCGCCGGAAAACAGCAGCACCACGCCGGACAGGAACACCAGCACCGCGAGGATCGGTGCCGCCAGACCGGACGCTGCACGCATGGTCTGCGACTGAAACAGGCGCTGGCCTTCGTTGAGCAGCAACAGCACGCAGGCCACCAGCAACGGCAGCACTACATAGATCAGGCGATACAGCAGCAGGGCGGCAGCCAGCGGCGCGGCGCCGAGTTTGTCGGCGAACGCAGCGAGCAGAATCGCTTCAAAAACACCCACACCACCCGGAACGTGGCTGAGTACACCGGCCGCCAGTGCCAGCAGATAGACCAACAGGAATGCACCGAAGGGCGGCGCTTGCGGCAGCAGCAGATAAAGCACGGTTGCAGCGGCGGCGACGTCGAGGGCGGTAATGACCAGTTGCAGGAACGTCAGGCGACGACCCGGCAGACGCAGGGTGCGACGACCGGCCCGGACCAGCAGGTTGTCCAGATAAGGTTGCTCCGGCAGGCGACGGCGATAGATGCCGATGGCCAGAATCGCACCGAGCAGCAACACCACGCCGGCAATCGTACCCAACAAGGTCTCGGACAGTCCCAGTGCCTGTGAGGCGGCCGGCAGGTTGCTCAGGGTCGCAAGGGCGGCCAGTGGCGGCAGGGCGCAGCCCAGCGACAGGCTGGCGAACAGGGTCATGTGCGCGACTTCGGAAGCGCCCAGGCCATGCCGTGCATATAGACGGTAACGCACCGAGCCACCGGACAGCATCGACAGGCCGATGGCATTGCCGATGGCAAACGCGGTGAAGCCGCCCAGAGCCAGGGTTTTCGGTGTCAGCGTCACGCGCGCATATCGACTGGCCGACCATTCGTAGCCGAGCAGAATGATGAAGCCGATGACTGTCGCACCGAGGGCGCCGAGAAGGGCCGGTTTCGGCACCTCGAGAATCGAGTCGTGCAGTGCGTCGAGATCGAGTTCGCTGAGCAGATGGCGACAGGCAATCAGCGCGATGGCGAACAGCAGCAAAGTGACCGCCAGACCGATCGGTTGCCGGTATTTGCTGATCCGATCCAGCAGGCGCAGACGCTCAGGCTTGATCGGTGGGTTCGCTGTGACGGTGTCTTGTGAATCAGACGAGTTGGCGCGCATCAATCACCTCTTGGATTGTGCGCGACAGGATGGAGGTATCCAGCCAAGTTACCAATCCCTGTAGAAAAAAATAATCACAAAATACTACGCCTCTCACCGGGTATCGGCGAGGGCAGCTCCTGGATTGCAGACGCCTTGCCTGCGACTTCAAGCATAGTCGCAACCTGGCGGGACTGAAGATCCTGAACGGTTCACTGCACAGTGACAGATCATTGTTGCGAAAGGACTTTTTCCACAGATACAAAAAAGGCCACTCTTTCGAGTAGCCTTTTTTGATGTTTGGTTGCGGGAGCCGGATTTGAACCGACGACCTTCGGGTTATGAGCCCGACGAGCTACCAGACTGCTCCATCCCGCGTCTGTGTGGCGGCATTCTACAGGCGAACGGCGGGGTGTCAACCGATAATCCCGTGAAGGGTCAAATAAGTGTGCAATCGCGGCAAACGGTCGCAGGGGAAGCGCTAAGTTTCGGAATCGGAACGATTTCCGGAATGTTCGACTGGATCCGAAAAAACCGAAGCGCACAAAAAAGGCCAATCTTTCGATTGGCCTTTTCTGATGTTTGGTTGCGGGAGCCGGATTTGAACCGACGACCTTCGGGTTATGAGCCCGACGAGCTACCAGACTGCTCCATCCCGCGTCTGTGTGGCGGCATTCTACAGAGGAATGCCGTGGTGTCAACCTTCAATTCGGATAAAACCTGTTGAGCTTCAATCGGTTAGCGCTGACGGACGGTCTTTTTATTGAGTGCAGGGCAGACAGGGCAAGGGTTTCAGCTCTATTGGGGATTGGTTTTCGATTGAGTAAATAAATTCAAAGTCCTTTTCCTACAAACTGAAAAGAACATTCGTACCACTGGTGCTATATACAGGTGTCAGTGAGATACTGCCGGTCCGGCTCGCCATGTTTCCTTTTCTGTCATGACTCAGCGAAAAATCATCCACGTCGACTGTGACTGTTTCTACGCCGCCATCGAGATGCGGGATGACCCGAGCCTCGCCGGCAAGCCGTTGGCGGTCGGTGGTTCGGCGGACAGGCGCGGGGTGATCGCCACCTGCAACTATGAGGCGCGGGCTTACGGCGTTCGTTCGGCGATGTCGTCCGGGCATGCCTTGAAGCTGTGCCCGGACCTGACCATCGTCAAGCCGCGAATGGATGCCTATCGCGAGGCGTCGAAGGAAATTCATACGATCTTCAGCGATTACACCGACCTGATCGAGCCGCTTTCGCTGGACGAAGCCTATCTCGACGTCTCGGACAGCGCGCATTTCGGCGGCAGCGCCACGCGCATCGCCCAGGACATTCGTCGCCGGGTTTCCAATCAACTGCACATCACCGTCTCCGCCGGCGTGGCGCCGAACAAGTTTCTGGCCAAGATCGCCAGCGACTGGAGAAAGCCCAACGGCTTGTTCGTGATTACCCCGGACCAGGTCGAAGACTTCGTCAGTGGCCTGCCGGTAAGCAAGTTGCACGGGGTGGGCAAGGTCACGGCCGACAAGTTGAGCAGGCTTGGTATCAGTGACTGTCTGCAGTTGCGCGAGTGGGACAAGCTGGCGCTGGTGCGGGAATTCGGCAGTTTCGGCGAGCGCTTGTGGAGTCTGGCCCGTGGGATCGATGAGCGGTTGGTGCACAACGACAGCCGCCGTCAGTCGATCAGCGTCGAAAATACCTACGACGTCGATCTGCCGGATCTGCGCAGTTGCCTCGACAAGCTTCCGGAATTGCTGGAAACCCTGAAAACCCGCATGGCGCGAATCGACAGCAGTTACCGACCCGGCAAGCCATTCGTCAAAGTGAAGTTTCACGATTTCACCCAGACCACGCTGGAGCAGGCCGGGGCAGGGCGGGATCTTGGCAGTTACCAATTGATGCTGACGCAGGCGTTCAACCGCGGTGGCAAACCGGTACGGCTATTAGGAGTGGGCGTGCGGCTGGAGGATTTGCGCGGCGGGTTCGAACAAATGGAGTTGTTCGAGCGATAAGCGGACAAAAAAATGCCCGACTCAGGTTCGGGCATTTTTTCAGGGTCTTCAGTTCGGCCCCGGATCCGCCACCAGGCGCCCCGCATCCCGGGTCAGGGATTTGAGGAACTCGGTCTGCAACTCGGGATCGTTGCGGGTCAATTCGATCAGACTTTGCTCCAGCTCACTGGCTTCTTCTTCCAGACCCAGTTCCGACAGACGCTTGACCCGGTGCACCCACTGGCTCACTTCGTCGTCTTCCAGATCGTCGTAGATCAGTGCGTGAGCCTCCAGCAACTTGCCGCGCAGGTGAGTGCTGATCGCCAAAGACGAATCGGAGTGCACGTCGTCCTTGCTGTCTTCGACAATGATCTGCAGTTTGCCTAAATGATTGAGGTCGTTTTCGGCGAACGGGCTGTCCAGCAGGTTCAGACGCAGCACGCCGTGGCGATCGGTGGTCATGTCGAAGGTCTGCTTGCCGGCCTTGATCTGAACCGGGCGCTCGCTCCACGGCAGGCTCGAATACTCCGTGCGCTTGTCGCGCTGGACTTCGTCGATACCGGCCAGGTTCTGTTGCGCGCGACCATTGGATTGCACGTTCATGAACGGGTTGAGCCCGGCGAAACCGTAACTGAGCCAGTCACGGGTCACGCTGTCGGGCAGATTGCCAAGGGCAAACACGTTGACCACGTTCGCACCGATGCCGCCGACCACCGCCACCGCGCCCAGCGGAATCTCGTAGATCTCCCGCCATGGCTGGTAAGGCGTGTAACGGTCGTAATGGCGCGTGACCTCGAACTCGGTGACCTCGAAGGTCTTCTGTTCGTTGATCTTCACCCGCCGTTGCGGCAGCTCAAGCACCTTGGGCTCGCCGACATCGATCTGCAGGCTGTGATCGAGCAGTTTGCGCTCGACACGTTCCTCGTGCTCGCTGCGTTGTGACATGTGATTGGCACAGCCGCTGACCAGCAGGGTGCCGCACAGGGCGGCACCACCGAGGCCTAAGGTGTTTCGCTTGAACATGACGTCTCTATCTGGTTTCAGCGGCGGATACGGGCCTGAAGGAAGGACAGCACGTCGGCAACCGGCAGCGCTTGCGCCTGGCCTTCGGTACGGCTCTTGTATTCCAGGTTGCCTTCGGCAAGGCCGCGATCGCTGACCACGATCCGGTGCGGAATGCCGATCAGCTCCATGTCCGCGAACTTGATGCCCGGGCTGGTTTTCTTGTCGCGGTCGTCCAGCAACACTTCGAAGCCAGCCGCGGTCAGTTCCGCGTACAGCTTGTCGGTGGCTTCGCGCACCAGCTCGGTTTCATAGCGCAGTGGTACCAGGGCGATCTGGAACGGTGCCAGGGCGTCGCTCCAGATGATGCCGTTCTCGTCGTTGTTCTGCTCGATGGCGGCGGCCACCACGCGGGAAACGCCGATGCCGTAGCAACCCATTTCCAGGGTCACCGGCTTGCCGTTCTCGCCCAGTACTTCGCACTTCATCGCCTTGCTGTACTTGTTGCCCAGCTGGAAGATGTGCCCGACTTCGATGCCGCGCTTGATTTCCAGGGTGCCCTTGCCGTCCGGGCTCGGGTCGCCGGCCACGACGTTACGCAGGTCGGCCACGGTCGGAACCGGCAGATCACGCTCCCAGTTCACGCCGAAGTAGTGCTTGTCGTCGATGTTCGCACCGATGCCGAAGTCGCTCATCAGCTCGACCGAGCGGTCGATGATGATCGGCAGCGGCAGGTTCAGCGGGCCGAGGGAACCGGCGCCGGCGCCAATGGCGTCACGCAGTTCGGCATCGGAAGCCATGACCAGCGGGCTGGCAACGCCTGGCTGGTTGGCAGCCTTGATTTCGTTCAGTTCGTGGTCGCCACGGATGATCAGCGCGATCAGCTTGCCTTCTTCTTCGGCGTGCACGATCAGGGTCTTGATGGTCTTTTCGATCGGCAGACCGAATTTTTCCACCAGGGCCGCGATGGTCTTGGTGTCTGGCGTGTCGACCAGGCGCAGCTCTTCGCTTGGCGCGGCACGCGAGGTTTCACGCGGTACGGCTTCCGCTTTCTCGATGTTCGCGGCGTAGTCGGAACCGTTGCTGAAAACGATATCGTCTTCGCCGGACTCGGCCAGCACGTGGAACTCGTGGGAACCGGCACCGCCGATCGAACCGTTGTCGGCTTCCACCGGACGGAACTTCAGGCCCAGACGGGTGAAGATGTTGCAGTACGCTTCGTGCATGCGGTCATAGGTGACCTGCAGCGACGCCTGATCCGCATGGAAGGAGTACGAGTCTTTCATGATGAATTCGCGACCGCGCATCAGGCCGAAGCGTGGACGGATTTCGTCACGGAATTTGGTCTGGATCTGGTACAGGTTGATCGGCAGCTGTTTGTAGCTGCTCAACTCGTTGCGCATCAGATCGGTGATCACTTCTTCGTGGGTCGGGCCCGCGCAGAAATCACGACCGTGGCGGTCTTTGATGCGCAGCAGCTCAGGGCCGTATTCTTCCCAGCGCCCCGACTCCTGCCACAGCTCGGCCGGTTGGGTGCTCGGCATCAACACTTCCAGAGAGCCGGCGGCGTTCATCTCTTCGCGAACGATGGCTTCCACCTTGCGCATCACTCGCAAGCCCATCGGCAGCCAGGTGTACAGGCCCGAGGCGAGTTTGCGGATCATGCCGGCGCGCAGCATCAGCTGATGGCTGATCACGACCGCGTCGGAAGGCGTTTCTTTCTGTGTGGCGAGCAAAAATTGACTGGTGCGCATGGTTGGCCGTTGTCGGTTGCTATGACTGGAAATGACGGAGCAGTGTAACGGCGAGATCCGCCGACGTACAGAAGTGCAACCCCGGCGCGAACCCTCTCGCCGGGTGCGAGATGTCTTACGATTCTTCCACGACGGAGGTCGGTGCAGGTTCCGGCGTCGGCGTCGGACCTTCGCGGCGGCTTTCCTGGAACCAGTGCAGGGCAATCAGCACCAGGGTCGGCACGCCGAGCAGCGCGGTGATCAGGAAGAAGTTGTGATAACCGAATTTCTCCACCATCACGCCGGAGTAGCCGCCGATCAGGCGTGGCAGCAGGAGCATGATCGAGCTGAGCAGGGCGTATTGAGTGGCGGAGAACTTCAGGTTGGTCAGGCTCGACAGGTAGGCGACGAACGCCGAGGTAGCCAGACCGGAGCTGAAGTTGTCGAGAGAGATCGTCACCACCAGCATCTGCAGGTTCGGGCCCATGTCCGCCAGCATGAGGAACAGCAGGTTGGTGGCCGCCGACGCAGCGCCGCCGATGAACAGGATCGGCAGGATGCCGAAGCGCACGATCAGCAGACCGCCCATGCCGGCGCCGACGAGGGTCATGATCAGACCGAAAATCTTGCTGACGCTGGCGATCTGGTCCTTGGTGAAGCCCTGGTCGATGTAGAACACGTTGGCCATCACGCCCATCACCGTGTCGGACATCCGATAGGTGGCGATCAGGCCGAGCAGCAGCAGCGCCTGCCAGCGGTAGCGCAGGATGAAGTCGTTGACCGGCGTCAGCACCGGCGCCAGACCGCGACGGCCCATGGCCGAGAGGCACAGGCAGGTCAGCGTGGTGTAGAGAATCGCGCGCAGGAACGCCCGGTCTTCAAGCAGCAGGTCCAGCGGGCTCATGTCACCAAACAGCACGCTGGCGAAATCGGTGTTGTAGAGCTGGGTGAACATCGCCGGGACGGAGACCAGCAAAATGATCAGCACGAACACCGACATCAACTGATGCATGAAGGTGTAGCGCCCGGCCTGCAACTGAGTGCGCAACGGCACCGGAGGCTCGCGCATCAGCAGGGTGGTGAGCAGGGCAGGGACCATCAAGGCGCCGAACAGCACGTAGGTGCCGGTCCAGGCGGAGTGCTGATAGTTGAACCCGGTGGAGCCGAAGCCTTCGGCGAAGAACAGTGCACCAGCGGTCGCGAGCAGGGCCGCCACCCGATAACCGGACATGTAACTGGCGGCCAGAGCGGCCTGACGGTTGTCTTCGGCGATTTCCAGGCGATAGGCGTCGACGGCGATGTCCTGGGTGGCGGAAGCGAAGGCGACGATCACTGCGATAGCGATCAGCCAGGACAGGTGTTTCTGCGGGTCGCAAAAGCCCATGCCGATCAGGCCGAGGATCACCAGCGTCTGTGAGAGCACCAGCCACGAGCGACGGCGCCCCAGCTTGCCGAGCAACGGCAGGCGCCATTGATCGAGCAGGGGCGACCAGACCCATTTGAAGGCATAGGCCAGACCGATCAGGCTGGCGTAGCCGATCGTCTCGCGGGCCACACCGGCTTCACGCAGCCAGACCGAAAGTGTCGAGAACACCAGCATGTACGGCAGGCCGGCGGCGAAACCCAGCAACAACAGCACGAGCGTCGAAGGACTGGCATAGGCGGCGAGCGCGGCGCGCCAGGTTTTACGGGGCATGGGCTGAAGTCTGCCTCAAGATTGCGAAAACAAAGCGCGCACTCTAACCGCTGTGCTCTACCGGACGCCAGCCATGGCGCCGAATATCCACACGATTGTTCAGGATGGTGATGCCTTCCATGCGCAATCGCGCCCGCTGTTCGTCCCCGGACGGGCTGCCCGCCGGCAGGCTGATCCGACCGCCGGCGCCGAGTACGCGGTGCCAGGGCAGTTTGGTATCGCCGGGCAATTGGCTCAGGGTCCGGCCGACCCAGCGGGCGGCGCGCCCCAACCCCGCCAGTTCGGCCAACTGACCATAGCTGACGACCTTGCCCTCGGGCACTTGGGCGAGGGTGGAATAGAGTGCCGTGCGTCGGATTTGCGGATCGTTTTCGCAGGCATGCATCGGGTCTGTCACGTGCGCGGTTCCTGAACTTGATCGCGTTATGTCCTTAAGCGTAATCGGTGCAAGGGCAATTGAGAAATGAACTCAATAGAAATAGCCGGGTCATTCCTTGTCAGGGAATTATTCCTACGGATAATGCCGACCATTTTTTCGCAAACTTGAGTCCCCGATTTGCTTATGTTGTCCAGAACCCTGCTGTGCCTTGCTGTCTTCAGTGCGTCCACACCCCTGCTTGCCGACACCGTCTGGTTGAAGAACGGTGACAAGCTGAGCGGCAAAATCACGCTGTTCGACGGTGGCAAGTTGCTGGTCCAGACCCAGTACGCGGGCGCAGTGACCATTGACTGGAAGCAGGTCAAGACGCTGGAGAGCGATCAGGAGTTGCTGGTCAAGCAAGACGCCTACAACGGCGAGAAGGCCAAGTCGCTGAGCGCTGCCGAAGACGGCAAGGTCACCCTGGCCAACGGCGAAGCGCCGAAAACCGTGGAGTTGGCGAGCATTCAGCAGATTCTCAAACCCAAACCGGTGGTCGAGGATCTGGTGTGGAAGGGCAACGTCGATCTGGCGCTGGATTATCAGCGCGCGGAAAAGGACACCGACGATTACGATATCGGCTTCAAGACGTCCGCCCGCCATGGTCGCTGGCGCCACACCGCCGAGGGCGAGTACAACCGCGAAGTGCAGGACGACGTGACCACTACCGACAACTGGCGCGCCGAGTATGCACTCGACCGTTTCCTGACGGACAAGTGGTTCTGGCAGGGGCGCCTGAATTACAAGCGCGACCACATCGAAGAGCTGGCGCGTCAGCGCGTGGTCGGTACAGGTCCGGGTTACCAGTTCTGGGATGACGAGCTGGGGGCATTCTCCCTGGGCTCGCTGCTCAACCGCACCGACTACCAGTATCGCGATGGCAGCAAGGACAACTTCTATTCGGTCGCGATGAAGTGGGATTACAACCGCTACCTGATCGGCAAGAAAGTCGAGTTCTTCACCAATGGCGAAGTCGGCAAGCCGCTGTCCGGTGTGGCCGACTATGCTCTGGATGCGGAAATGGGCCTGCGCTACAAGGTCACCGACTGGGCCTCCCTCAACCTCAAGGCCGAGCGCGACATCATCAGCGGCACCGAGGACGCGGACCTGAGCAAGACCCGCTACACCGCCGGTTTCGGCGTCGCCTGGTAAACAACAAAAAAGATCGCAGCCTGCGAAGGCTGCGATCTTTTTTTGCGCCCGGAAAAACAGACGCTCACAAAAAAGCCCCGCTTTTGAGGGCGGGGCCTTTTACTAAAGAAGCTACAAGTTAGATAACTTGTACTTCTTCAGCTTGCATGCCTTTCTGACCGCGGGTAGCGATGAAAGAAACCTGTTGGCCTTCTTTCAGGCTTTTGAAGCCGTCGGATTGGATAGCTTTGAAGTGAACGAACAGGTCGTCACCGGATTGTGGGGTGATGAAGCCGAAGCCTTTTTCATCGTTGAACCACTTAACGGTACCGGTTTGGCGATTAGACATGGTGTAACTCCTTGAACAAAGATAACTGCGACTCAGGAAGAACCCTGGCCGAGACTGAGTGCAAAGAGCAGGAAAAATTCTTGTAGATGGTTGGATCGAAATTCAACATATCGTGTAGAGATTCTCAGTGACACAAGCAGCACAGTGGCGCCACCTTAACCCTTTTTCCGGAACGTGCCAATGCTTCTTGCGAAGGTTTCTCTGTTTTAGGGATCGGCGGTCTGACGGTTCGTCGCCAGGCCGCGTAATTCCTGCACGTTCGGCGAGATTTGCAGCCCGGACTTTGAACCCGGCGGCGCGCCCGGTAAGATGCCGGACAGATTTTTTCCACCTCGCTATTCAGGACACCCGCCATGAGCATCAAATCGGACAAGTGGATTCGCCGCATGGCGCAGGAACACGGCATGATCGAGCCGTTCGTCGAGCGCCAGGTACGTGGCAGCGACGACAGCCGTGTGATCTCCTACGGTGTTTCGAGCTATGGCTACGATGTGCGTTGCACCAATCATTTCAAGGTGTTCACCAACATCAATTCGGCCATCGTCGATCCGAAAAACTTCGATGCCGGCAGCTTCGTCGACGTCCACAGCGACGTCTGCATCATTCCGCCGAACTCCTTCGCCCTGGCCACGACCGTTGAATACTTCCGTATTCCACGCAACGTCCTGACCATCTGCCTGGGCAAGAGCACCTACGCTCGCTGCGGCATCATCGTCAACGTCACCCCGCTCGAGCCCGAGTGGGAAGGCCAGGTGACCCTGGAGTTCTCGAACACCACCAACCTGCCGGCGAAGATCTACGCCAACGAAGGCGTGGCGCAGATGCTGTTCCTTGAATCCGACGAGGAATGCGAAGTCTCCTACAAGGATCGCGCCGGCAAGTACCAGGGCCAGCGTGGCGTGACCTTGCCACGTACCTGAGCCGTCCATCCGGCAGTTACCGGGAATTCTTCGGCGGGTAGACACTCTATGAGGTGTACTGCCCGATTCGCGGACAGCGAAACGGGCCTTCGCCGAGGAGTGCTCCATGAAGATCGATCCGCAAATCACTGCCGAACTGGCAAGGCTCGAGCCCAATCAGGTTGGCGTATTGGCCTGGTCCTTGTTGGCACACCCACCCATCGCCATGGCTGGCGGAATTCCTCACCAGCCCGATCCCGATACCCCAACGAAGAACCGACCGAGCCCGGCGAGCCTACGTTGCCGGACAAACCGCCACCCGCGCCTGTCGCTTGATTGAATGTATGGCCCGTCGGCTGAGTCCTGAGCAGGACTTCAGCCGACGGGCCATATTTCGTTGTCGCCAATGACAAAGATCCGACAGCTGTCTTCCTTCTCCACCGGATAACCGCCGGTGAAGGCCCCGAAGGCCGGCAGCAGACTGATGCGTTCTCCCAGCCTGAAACACGCCAGCCGCAAACGCTGACGCCCCTTGCCGTTCAACCGAAAGACCGGGTGTACGTGGCCTGCAAGGACGTGGCGTTCAGGGTGCGGTTCGGGTTCGTGCTGCAACGCGAAAGGCCCTAGCAACAGGGGTTCGGGCACCACTCGAATGTTCAGGGTCTGCGGTGGATCACCGGCACGTTTATCGTGATTGCCGCGAATCAGCGTGATCGGCAGATCGGCGTGCCGCGCCCGCCATTGCGCCAATGCCTGCAAGGTGTCGGGAGCGTGGGAGCCAGGCCCGTGCAGAAAGTCCCCAAGAAAGATCAGTTGCCGACACGGCAGTTTCGCCAGCAACTGCTCGATCACGGCGATGTTGCTCGCCGTGGTGCCCTGCGGCACCGGTTGCCCCAGACGCCGGTAAGCGGCAGCCTTGCCGAAATGCACATCAGCGATCAGCAACGCCTGTTGCGCCGGCCAGTACAGCGCCTTTTCCGGCAGCAACCAGAGGTCTTCGCCTGCCAGGCGCACAGGATAGGGCGCGTTCATCAGGATTGGCCCTTGTCGGCGGTTTTCTCCAGGTCGCCAACCATGCGGCGGATGCGGTCGGCGAGCTTTTCCGAACTCATGCTTTCGCGCATGCGCTCCACCAGCAATGGAAAGCCGAGCGGTGTGGGACGTTTGATCAGGTGCATGTCCAGTTTCATCCGGTTGACTCGCTCCAATGTCTGTTCCAGCCGACGAATATCCAGCTCTTCGCGCAGGACCTCTTCCCCGGCCTGTGCCAGTAGCAGATTGTCGGCGTCGTATTGTTTGAACACTTCAAAGAACAGCCCGCTGGAGGCCTGCACCTGACGAGTGCTTTTCGGCGCACCGGGGTAACCGGCGAACACCAGACCGGCAATCCGGGCGATTTCCCGAAACCTGCGCAGCGCCAGTTCGCCCGCGTTGAGGCTGGCCAGCACATCCCTCAATAAATCCTCGGGACTGAGCAGCGCGTCATCCAGTTGCACAGACCAGTCAACGGGCGTCGCGCTGAGCAATTCCAGGCCGTAATCGCTGACCGCAATCGAGAAGGTCACAGGCAGGCGCTGACTGACCCGCCACGCCAGCAGGCTGGCCAGTCCCAGATGCACCTGGCGTCCGGCGAACGGGTAGAGGAAAAGGTGCCAGCCTTCGCGGGATTTCAGCACTTCGGCCAGCAGATTGTTAACGGTCGGCAGGCCCGACCAGCGCAGCTGCGTTTCCAGCAACGGTCGCAACGCCTGCATTTCCGGGCCGGCAAACTCACCGTTTGCCGCCGCGCTGAACCGGCTGACCACCGCTTGCGCCAGTTCGCTGGACAGCGGCATACGCCCGCCATTCCAGCGCGGTACAGCGGCTTTTTTCGCCGTGCTGCGTTTGACGTAGGCAGTCATGTTTTCCACCCGCACCAACTCCAGCAAGCGCCCGGCGAACAAGAAGCCGTCGCCGGGTTTGAGGCGGGCGATAAAGCCCTCTTCAACGCTGCCCAGTTGCTTGCCGCCACCGCCCTTGCTCCAGAATTTCAAATGGATCGAAGCGTCGCTGACGATGGTGCCGACGCTCATCCGATGGCGGCGTGCCAGCCGCGCATCTGGGACGCGCCAGATCCCGTGCTCATCCGGTTCGACCCGGCGGTAATCCGGGTACGCCGTCAGCGACATCCCGCCGTGGCGTACGAACGCCAGCGCCCAGGCCCAGTCTGCACGTGTCAGGTCGCGATAGGCCCAGGCACCACGGACTTCCTCGTACAACTCATCGGGAATAAAGCCACCGCCCAGGGCCATGCTGACCAGATGCTGCACCAGCACATCCAGCGGTTTGTGCGGTGACAATCGAGGTTCGATCCGCCGCTGTGCTACGGCATCACCAGCAGCAGCGGCTTCGATCAGTTCCAGGCTATGGGTCGGCACCAACGTTACCCGCGACGTTCGACCGGGCGCATGGCCCGAACGCCCGGCACGCTGCATCAGCCGCGCGACACCTTTGGCCGAACCAATCTGCAGCACCCGCTCCACTGGCAGGAAGTCCACCCCCAGATCCAGACTCGACGTGCAGACCACGGCCTTGAGCTGACCATTCTTCAGCGCCTGCTCAACCCAGTCGCGAGTGTCGCGGGACAGAGAACTGTGATGCAAGGCGATCAACCCGGCCCAGTCCGGCCGCGCTTCCAGCAAGGCCTGATACCAGATTTCCGATTGCGCCCGGGTATTGGTGAACACCAGGCTGCTGGCGCAGACGTCCAGTTCGGCGACCACCTGCGGCAACATCTTCAAACCGATATGTCCGGCCCAGGGAAAGCGTTCGATGGCCGGTGGGAGCAAGGTGTCGACCTTGAGCGACTTTTCGCTTTTCCCCTGAATGCTGATGCCACCGCCTTGTGGGATCAGTACCTGTTCGGCGTGGGATTGATTGCCGAGCGTCGCAGAAACACCCCAGACGATCAGTCCCGGGTGCCAGCGCCGCAACCGGGCGAGGGCCAGTTGCAGTTGGACGCCGCGCTTGTTGCCGAGCAATTCGTGCCATTCATCCACCACGACCATGCGCAGCGTCGAGAGCGCCGTTTGCGCGTCGGCGCGGGCGAGCATCAGGGTCAGGCTTTCCGGGGTGGTGATCAGCGTGGTGGGCAATCGCCGGTTCTGCCGGGCGCGTTCGCTGCTGCCGGTGTCGCCAGTGCGCAGGCCGACGCTCCAGGGAATCTGCAGATCGTCCAGCGGCGTTTGCAAGGCGCGCGCGGTGTCGGCGGCCAGCGCACGCATCGGCGTGATCCACAAAACAGTCAGCGGTTCGGCGGGCGGTGGACGTTTACGGGTGGTTTCGGCAACAGGCCTGGAGCGGGCAAAGCGATTGAGCGCGGCAAACCACACCGCGTAGGTTTTACCGGCGCCGGTGCTGGCGTGCAACAGGCCGGACTCGCCACGTTTGACCGCCACCCACACCTGTTTTTGAAAGGCGAACGGCTTCCAGTCGCGGGCGCTGAACCAAAGTTTGGCGAAGTCGGTGGAAGTGCCCATGCCGGCGACGTGTGCTCTGAAAGTGTTCCTTCAGAGACCGCGCCGGCAGGGCAATAGTTTTACTTGAGATTGCCGCTGAGGAATTGCTTCAGGCGTTCGCTTTTCGGATTGCCCAGCACTTCTTCGGGCGCACCTTCTTCTTCCACCAGCCCCTGGTGCAGAAACAGCACCTGGCTCGAGACCTTGCGCGCAAAGCTCATTTCATGGGTGACCATGATCATGGTCCGGCCTTCCTCGGCCAGGCCCTGGATCACCTTGAGCACTTCACCGACCAGTTCCGGGTCGAGTGCCGAAGTCGGTTCGTCGAACAGCATGACTTCCGGTTCCATGGCCAGCGCGCGGGCAATCGCCACCCGTTGTTGCTGGCCGCCGGAGAGGAACGCCGGGTACTGATCGGCCACCCGCGCCGGCAAACCGACCTTTTCCAGATATCGCCGGGCGCGGTCGTCGGCTTCCTGTTTGCTGCAACCCAGCACCCGGCGCGGGGCCATGGTGATGTTTTCCAGCACGGTCATGTGGCTCCACAGATTGAAATGCTGGAACACCATCGCCAGGCGCGTGCGCAGGCGTTGCAGTTCATTGGGGTCGGCGACGTGCATGCCGTGGCGGTCGGTGACCATGCGGATCGCCTGGCCGTCGAGGCTCATCGCGCCGTCGTTGGGTTGTTCGAGAAAGTTGATGCAGCGCAAAAAGGTGCTTTTGCCCGAGCCGCTGGCGCCGATCAGGCTGATCACGTCGCCGGTCTTGGCCTTGAGCGAGACGCCTTTGAGCACCTGATGGTCGCCATAGCTTTTGTGCAGGCCTTCAACGGTCAATTTGTACATGGAACAGGCATCCTCAAGGCGAAAGTAGATAGCCGCTGCGATAGGCTTCGGCGCCCGCGACGTGGGCGATCACCATCCCGGCGGTGGCCATGCGCCGCAGCGAGCGGGCATAGAGCAGACCGGAAGCGGTGCAATGGACTGGCGTGACCCGGTCGTTGATCGGGTCGATGATTTCGGCGATTTTCTGCCCGGCTTCCAGCCACTGGCCGGGTGTGGCGCTGTAGACCAGCAGGCCGCCGACGGGAGTGGCCACCGGTTCCACGCCGGCCAGAGGTGTGGCGGGATGTGGCAGTGCCGGCAAGGCTTTTGGTTCGCCGACGATGGCGCCGAAATGGATCAGGTAATCGATCAGCGCCTGGCAGTCGCCACTGGCCAGCGGATGGGTGACATCTCCCTGACCGCGCAACTCGACGGTGACCGAGAAACTGCCGAGCGGAATGTCGAAGTGTTCGCCGAAGCGCTCCTTCAATTGCCACCACAGCAGGGTGAAGCACTCATCGAACGACTGGCCGCCGGAGTCGGTGGCCAGCAGGCTCGCCTGGGATTCGATATAGCGCGCCAGCGGCTCGACCTGCGGCCAGGCCTCGGGCGTGGTGTAGAGGTGAACCACGGATTCGAAATCGCAATGCAGGTCCAAAACCATGTCCGCATCGCAGGCCAGCCGTTGCAGGGTCAGGCGTTGGGATTGCAACTGAGTCGTGGCGGTGTGGCGGTCGAGGGCGTTGCGCAGGCTGGATCGGATCAATTCGAGGTTGCGCTGCGGGTCGTCGCTCAGTTGCGCTTCGATTTCGTTGCCGATTTCTTCGCTGAGGTCGACGAACCAGCGGTTGAAATTCTGCCCGCTCTCCAGCTCGTAGCGGCCCAGCGGCATATCCATCAGCACCTGTTCGAGGCCGATCGGGTTGGCCACCGGCACCAGCACGATTTCGCTGCGCAGGCGCCCGGCGGCTTCCAGCTCCGCCAGACGCTGCTTGAGGTGCCAGGCCACGAGCATGCCGGGCAGTTCGTCGGCATGCAGCGAGGACTGGATGTAAATCTTGCCCTGAGCCTTGTCCGGGCCGAAGTGAAAGCTGTGAATCTGTCGTGCGGTCCCCGGCAGCGGGGCCAGCAGGTCGTGTATCTGGTGGCGCATCTCAAAAGGGTCCTAGTGGGTCGGGCCGAGAAAGGCCAGCCATCGGCGTTCGGCAAGACGGAACAGGCCGACCAGCGCAAAGGTGATGGTCAGGTAGATCAGGGCGGCGATGCCGAACGACTGGAAGGTCAGGAAGGTCGCCGAGTTGGCGTCCCGCGCGACCTTGAGGATGTCGGGGATGGTCGCGGTAAAGGCCACGGTGGTCGAGTGCAGCATCAGGATCACTTCGTTGCTGTAGTACGGCAACGACCGGCGCAGCGCCGACGGCATGATGACGTAGGCATAGAGTTTCCACCCGGTCAGCCCGTAAGCCTTGGCCGCTTCGACTTCGCCGTGGTTCATGCTGCGGATCGCCCCGGCGAATATCTCCGTGGTGTAGGCGCAGGTGTTCAGGGCGAAGGCCAGGATCGTGCAGTTCATCGCATCGCGGAAGAAACTGTCGAGCAGCGGTTGCGCGCGCACGGCGGCCAGGCTGTAGATCCCGGTGTAGCAGATCAGCAACTGGATATAGAGCGGCGTGCCACGGAACAGGTAGGTGTAGAACTGCACCGGCCAGCGGATGTAGAAGTGCGGCGAGACGCGGGCGATCGACAGCGGAATCGACACGATGAAACCGAAGAAGATCGACGCGCTGAGCAGCCACATCGTCATCGCAAGGCCAGTGATGTTCTGGCCGTCTGTATAAAGGAAGGCTTTCCAGTATTCCTGCAGAAGTTCGATCATCGTACGGCCTCCCGTGCACCGGCGGCGTAGCGGCGTTCGAGCCAGCGCAGAATGAAGTTCGAGGCACTGGTGATCAGCAGGTAAATCAACGCGGCGAGAACCAGAAAATAGAACAGCTGATAGGTGCTCTTGCCGGCGTCCTGCGCGGCCTTGACCAGATCGGCCAGGCCTATGATCGAGACCAGCGCGGTGGCCTTGAGCATCACCATCCAGTTATTACCGATGCCTGGCAGGGCGAAGCGCATCATTTGCGGGAACACCACGAAACGAAAGCGCTGGCCGCGCTTGAGACCATAGGCGGTGGCGGCTTCGACCTGACCGCGTGGCACGGCGAGAATCGCTCCGCGGAAGGTTTCAGTGAAGTACGCGCCATAAATGAAGCCCAGGGTCAGGACCCCGGCGCTGAACGGGTCGATCTCGATGTATTCCCATTCCAGGTAATCGGTGAGCGTCGTCAGCCAGGTTTGCAGGCTGTAGAAGATCAGCAGCATCAGCACCAGGTCCGGCACCCCGCGAATCAGCGTGGTGTAGATCTGGGCGGGCAGGCGCAGCAGTTTGACTTTTGACAGCTTGGCACTGGCGCCGAGCAGGCCGAGCAACACGGCCACCAGCAGCGACAACGCCGACAATTTGATGGTCATCCAGGTGCCTTCCAACAGCAGCGGGCCAAAGCCCTTGAGGCTGAAGGCGGAGAGCCCCAGATTTTGTAAGAGGTTTTCGAACATAAATCAGCAACCTGACTGAATGAAAAAGGCGCCCATCGAGGATGGGCGCCGGGGCATTATTTGCCGCTGTACAGATTCAGATCGCCAAAGTGTTTCTTTTGAATCTCGGCGTATTTGCCATCATCGTGTAACGCTTTGATACCTTTATCCAAAAGCGCTTTCAGCTCGGTGTTACCTTTCTTAATACCGACAGCGGTCTTGGCTGGCAGCAAGTGGTTGTCGACCGGCTCGCTGACAGCATAGTCGGCACCCTGTGGCGACTTCAGAAAGCCCAGTTCGGCCTGCAACATGTCCTGAATGCCCGCATCGAGACGGCCGGAAGTCAGATCGGAATACACCTGATCCTGGTTCTGATAGGCCTGGGTTTTCACGCCGGCCTTGTCCAGCACGGCTTTGGCATAGGCTTCCTGGATGGTGCCTTGCTCGTAGCCGACGGTTTTGCCTTTCAGCGAAGCGACGTCGTTGGTGATGCCGGAACCCTTCTTCGACACGTAGGCAGTCGGGCCGGAGAACAGCTCGCTGGAGAAGTCGATGACTTTTTCACGGGCTTCGGTCACGGTCATCGACGAGATCACACCGTCGAATTTATTGGCCTTGAGGCCCGGAATCATGCCGTCGAAGTCACTTTCGACCCATTTGCACTTGACCTTCAACTCGGCGCAGATCGCGTTGCCCAGATCGATGTCGAAGCCAACCAGGCTGCCGTCTGCCGCTTTCGACTCGAACGGTGCGTAGGAAGGGTCAACGCCAAACCGCAGTTCTTTGTATTCCTTGGCCAGCGCGGAGCCGGCGGCCATGCACAACGCCAGTGCAGAAAGGGTCAGCAATGCTTTTTTCATTATTCAATCCCTAAGAACCAATATGAGCGCTTGTGGCGCGGAATGATTGTTACTGGAGCGCTTACGACTTATAGAAAGTAGCAATTTCCGAACCAGAGTCCCGAACAAGTGTTTTAAAAGGTGCAGGAAGTGCATGCCGGGGCCGGTCAGCGCACGAAAACGGGCGCGCCGCAAAAGCTGCACCAGGATGGTTCAGGGGATCGTTCCCACGCTCTGCGTGGGAATGCAGCCCGGGACGCTCCGCGTCCCAAAGCGGACGCAGAGCGTCCATTGAGGCATTCCCACGCGGAGCGTGGGAACGATCGGGGTGAGGGGGAGTATCGGGGGAAGGAGTCAGACCAACAGCTCTTGCAAGGTCGCCAGGCTGTCGGCCTCATCCACGGTCTTGTCCTGGCGCCAGCGCAGCATGCGCGGGAAGCGCACGGCGATGCCGCTTTTGTGCCGGCGGGAGAGGGCGATGCCTTCGAAGCCCAGTTCGAACACCAGGCTTGGTGTCACGCTGCTGACCGGACCGAATTTTTCCACGGTGGTCTTGCGCACGATGCTGTCCACTTCGCGCATTTCCGCATCGGTCAGCCCGGAATAGGCCTTGGCGAACGGCACCAGCGCCCGCGCACTGGAACCGGGCGGGCCGTCCCACACCGCAAAGGTGTAATCGCTGTAGAGGCTGGCGCGGCGCCCATGCCCGCGCTGGGCGTAGATCAGCACCGCGTCGACGCTGAACGGATCGACCTTCCATTTCCACCACACGCCCATGTCCTTGGTGCGGCCGACGCCGTACATCGCATCCCGGGCCTTGAGCATCATGCCTTCAACCCCAAGTCGCCTGGAGGCCTCACGCTGGCGGGCGAGATCGAGCCAGTCATCACCCGTCAGGAGCGGCGAAGGCAGCAGCACCGGGTTGTTGCATTTGGCGATGACCTGCTCCAGTTGCTCACGACGTCTGGCCTGGGGCTGGTTGCGCCAGTCTTCGCCCTGCCATTCGAGCAGGTCATAGGCGAGTACCACCACCGGCGCGTCTTCGAGGATTTTGCGGTCCAGCGACTTGCGGCCGATCCGCTGTTGCAACAGCGCGAAGGGTTGCACCGCCGGGGCTTGCGTCGTCTGGGGATCGAACGCGTCTTCGGTGACCGGGCGGTTGTTCTTCCACACCACGATCTCACCATCGATCACTGTGCCGTCAGGCAACCCTTGCACCAGTGTGTCGAGTTCGGGAAAACGTTCGGTGACCAGCTCTTCGCCCCGGGACCAGACCCACAATTTGCCGTCGCGCTTGACCACCTGCGCGCGGATACCATCCCACTTCCACTCCACCTGCCAGTTGCTTGCAGGCCCGAGCAGGGTGTCGAAGGTTTCCACCGGTTGCGCCAGCGCGTGGGCGAGGAAGAACGGGTAGGGCTGGCCTCCGCGCTGGGCGTGTTCATCGCTGGATTCGGGCGCGATCAGTTTCAGATAGCTGTCAGCGTTCGGCCGGTTGGACAAGTCGGTGTAACCCACCAGCCGTTGCGCCACGCGTTTGCTGTCGAGCCCGGCCATGGAAGCCAGGGCTCGGGTCACCAGCAATTTGGACACACCAACCCGGAAGCTGCCGGTGATCAGTTTGATGCACAGCATCAGGCTCGGTCGATCCAGTTGCGCCCACAGTGCGGGTAACTGGTGGGCGAGGTATTCCGGGGTTTCACCGCGCAAGGGCAGCAGTTTGGCTTCGATCCATTCGGCGAGGCCGGCCTCGGAGGTGTGCGGTTGTTCCGGCAGCACCAGCGAGATGGTTTCCGCCAGATCGCCGACTGCTTGATAGCTCTCCTCGAACAGCCACGGCTCCAGCCCGGACACGTCGACCGCCAGATCCCGCAGGATCCGCACCGGCACCAGTTGCCGAGGCCGCCCGCCGGACAGAAAGTACACCGCCCACGCGGCATCCTGCGGTTGCGCCTGAGCGAAGTAGGTCTGCATGGCCGCCAGTTTGGCGTTGCTGGAGGTGGTGGCGTCGAGTTCGGCGTACAACCCGGCGAAGTCTTTCATGGCTGCACCTCGGCGACGGCGGGCGTGGCGGTGGAATGCTCTTCTTCGTCGTCACCGTATTCAGTATTGAAGCCTTGAGCGTCGAGCCCTTTTTCGCGCAGATGGCGCACCAGTACACCAATCGAGCCGTGGGTGACCATGACCCGTTCGGCACCGGTCTGTTCGATGGCCCACAACAGGCCGGGCCAGTCGGCATGATCCGAAAGCACGAACCCGCGATCGACCCCGCGCCGCCGGCGGGTGCCGCGCAGGCGCATCCAGCCGCTGGCGAAGCTGTCGCTGTAATCGCCGAACCGGCGCATCCAGCTGCTGCCGCCGGCCGACGGCGGGGCGATGACCAGCGCCTGGCGCATGATCGGGTCGTTCTTTTTCACGTCGCCGGCGTAGATCGTCGGCGGCAGGTAGACGCCGGCCTCGCGGTAGACCCGGTTCAGCGGCTCGACCGCACCGTGGCTGAGGATCGGCCCTAGGGTTTCGTCGATGCCGTGGAGAATCCGCTGGGCCTTGCCGAACGAATAACAGAACAGCACGCTGGCCTTGCCCGCCTCGATGTTGGCCTGCCACCACTGGTTGATCTCGGCGAACACCTGCGCCTGCGGCTGCCAGCGATAGATCGGCAGGCCGAAAGTCGATTCGGTGATGAAGGTGTGGCAACGCACCGGTTCGAACGGCGCGCAGGTGCCGTCGGGTTCGATCTTGTAGTCGCCGGACGCGACCCAGACTTCGCCGCCGTATTCCAGCCGCACCTGGGCCGAGCCGAGCACATGGCCGGCGGGATGAAAACTCAGGGTGACGCCGTGGTGGGTCAGGCGCTGGCCGTAGTCGAGGGTTTGCAGGTTGATGTCCTGGCCCAGGCGCGCGCGCAAAATCCCTTCGCCAGGGCTGGCGGCCAGGTAATGCTGGTTGCCGCCACGGGCATGATCACCGTGGGCATGGGTGATCACCGAGCGCTCGACGGGCCGCCACGGGTCAATGTAGAAATCCCCGGCGGGACAGTAGAGGCCTTCGGGCGAGCAATAACAAGGTCCATGGTGTTACCGGAATGGAGGACTTGTTAGCTATGAGGCAGGCGCGAAGTCAGAAGTTCTATCGAGTTTTTTACTGTCACATGATCGTTCCCACGCTCTGCTTGGGAATGCAGCCCGTGACGCTCCGCGTCCCTTGAGGCATTCCCACGCGGAGCGTGGGAATGATCAACTGTGGGGGGATTACTTGCCGGGGGTAAGCGTCAACCGCGTCTTGCCATACACCCGGTCAAAGTTCTGCGGCTGCATCGGCAGGCCGATGTACTGGCCCTTGAGCCACGGATCGATGCCGTTCAGGTAGTTCGGGCTCACCGGATTACCCGATTGCCCCGTCCCGTTCTGCCCCATCAGCGGCTCGCTCTGACCGAAGTCGACGATGAAACGCATCGACGGCGCACGGGTGGTGTTGAAGTCCTGGCCCCAGGCAAACGCCGCCGTGTTGAGCGTGGTGTGGTCGCCGCCCGCCGCGATCGGGCCGCGAACAGTCTGGCCGTTGGCATTCTTCCACTCGTAGCGGTGCAGTTTGCCCCACTGCCACGACCGGCGGTCGCCACCCAACTGACTGTCGCCAGCGCTGATCGCAGCCGCCAGACTGCGGGCAAGGATCGCCGGTTTGTCTTCTTTTTGCGGTGTACGGGCGTCGTCCCAGAACGGACTGTCTTCGCGGCCCAGCAAGTGATCGGCCTGTGCGGCGTAGGACAGATCGCCGTTGGCGATAAACGCTTTCCACGCCGGACTGTTTTGCGGGCCGAGTTCGTCGAGGAAAATCTGCTTCATGCTTTCCTGCAGGAACAGCTCGTAAATCGCCGCATCGGCGGAAGTCGGGCTGAGCTTGCCGTCGAACGCCATCAGACGGGTGTAAGCCTCGCGGGCCTTGCTGCGCTCGGCGTCCGGCAGTGCGTCGATCGCCTGTTTCAGCGGCTGCGCCATGCCCGGTGCTTCGAACATTTTCTTCAGCTTGGCAGCGAAGGTGGTGGTCTGGTCGTACTGCATGGCGATCACGCTGCGACCATCGTGTTTGCCGCTGCCGGCCAGTTCAGCCAGGCGCTCGCCACGTTCCGGCGCCGCCCAGGAATTGGACAGTTGCATGCCGTAGCCATGGGGAATGACCCGCTGGTTGGCGGTGCCGAGCCAGCCCTGGGCCGGATCCTGATCGTAGGGGTGCAGCATCGGGTCGGCGTAGCCGTCCCAGTCGAAGCGACCTTCCCAGCCCGGCGACGGCAGCAGGCCTTCGCCCTCACGGCGGTTCGGGAAACGTCCGGTGACTTGCCAGCCAATGTTGCTGGCGTCGGCAAACACCAGATTCAACGCGATGGCGCGGATTTCCCGGCTGGCGTCCGAGGCGCGTTCAACGTTCTGGGCGCGGCTCAGATCGAAAAACGCATCGAGGGATTTGTCGTCGGTGAAGCTCGGCGTCTGCAGGGCCAGGCCGAAACCTGCGCCCTGAGCGGCGGCTTGAACACTGTTGAGCAGCGCGCCATGGCGGGTTTCGTACACCGCTTCGCGAATTGGCCGCTGGCCTTTGACGAAATAGGTTTCGTTGCGCACGGCCACCGGTTGCCACCTGCCGTTGACCTCGTAAGACAGCGTGCTGCCCTGACGACGGATTTTTTCCAGGAACAGGTCCTGGTTATCGCCGAGCACGCTGGTCAGGCTCCACGCCACCTTGCCGTTGAAGCCGCCGAGCACCATGGGCAGACCCGCCACGGTCACGCCGGCGGCCTGGTATTTCGGTGCGCGGATCTGCACGAAACTCCACAGCGACGGCGCGGCCAGCGGGCCATGGCTGTCGCTGGCCAGCAGGCTCTTGCCGCTGCGACTGCGTTGCGGGGCGATGGCCCAGTTGTTCGACGACTGAGTGCCCAGCAGGTTGATGGCGGCCAGTTGTTCGCTGGCGTTGCTCAGTTCCGTCAGCCCCGGAATCTGCCCGTTGAGCTTGATGCCTTGCAGCTTGTCGGCCTCGGCCAGCGGCAGGTTTTCGTCAGGGGCGGACGGCGTCAGCCACGCCAGTTTGTCGTTGGTCACGGTCTGCGCCAGCACCAGCGAAGCGATTTCTTCCGGCAGGTTGGCCGACTGGCTGAAATTCAGCAGGCAGAAGATCAGCGCCGAATCTTCCGGTTTCCAGTACTCGGGCTTGTAGCTGCTGGATGCCAGATCCCCCGGCAGTTTGTCGGCGTAGCGGAACAGGTAGGCGTTGACGCCCCGGGCATAGACTTCGAAAAAGCGCTTGAGCCGTGGCGACGAGGCCTTGTACAGCTCGCCGGCGCTTTTCTTCAGGTTGACGGCGCGCATATAACGGTCGGCATCGAGCATCGACGAACCGGACATTTCCGCCAGACGGCCCTGGGCCAGCAGGCGCAGGGTGACCATCTGATTGATCCGGTCGCTGGCATGCACGTAGCCGAGGGCGAAGAGTGCGTCGTGGAAGCTGTTGCTTTCGATCAGCGGCATGCCCATGGCATTGCGGCGTACCGAAACGTTCTGCGCCAGGCCCTTGAGCGGCTGCACACCGGAGGTCGGCGGGAGGGTGTCCTGGGCGTTCCAGGTCTGACAACCGGTCAGGCTCAGAACACCGGCCACTGCTGCGGCAACGCCGAACCGGGGAAGAAAATGTGAAAGGGCTGGCGAGGCCATGGCAAAGCTCCTGCGGGGGTGTAGAGGCTGGGGGCGCAATAAAGCCGCTACGTTAGTGAGCAGGTGGGGGCCGCGCAAGCGGGGCGAGCGGTTATTTCTTCCCGCTCATGCAGATCGTTCCCACGTCGAGGCGCCGAACCGTCTGCGCGGGAATGCAGTCCGGGCCGCTCTGCGGCCCATTTCCACGCGGACGATTCGACGCCTCTGCATGGGAACGATCAAGACAGGTCAGGACTTTGGCGGATTGATCTTCTGCACCAGCGCATACGCCTTCACGGTCGCCGGGCGATCCTTGATGTGGTTGAACCAGCGCTGCACGTTCGGGAAGTCTTCCAGGTTCTGGCTCTGCCACTTGTGCGAAACGATCCACGGGTAGATCGCCATGTCGGCGATGCTGTATTCGCTGCCGGCGACGAACTCATTGTTCGCCAGTTGCTTGTCCAGAACCCCGTACAGGCGCGCGGTTTCGTCGATGTAGCGCTTGATCGCGTAGGGGATTTTTTCCGGGGCGAACTGGCTGAAATGATGGTTCTGCCCGGCCATCGGCCCCAAGCCGCCCATTTGCCAGAACAGCCATTGCAGCGCCACCTGGCGGCCACGCAGATCCTTGGGCAGGAACTTGCCGGTCTTTTCCGCGAGGTACAGCAGGATCGCCCCGGACTCGAACAGCGACAACGGTTCGCCGCCATCGGCCGGCTCATGATCGACGATGGCCGGGATGCGGTTGTTCGGCGAGATTTTCAGAAAGTGCGGCTGGAACTGCTCGCCCTGGCTGATGTTGATCGGGTGCACGTCGTAGCGCAGGCCGGCCTCTTCGAGGAACAGGGAAATCTTGTGGCCGTTGGGCGTGGTCCAGTAATACAGGTCGATCATGGAAAACTCCAAATCAGGAAAATGACTTACGTGCGGACAGCAAACGCCGGCTTCAGGTTGTCCTGTGTGCGTTCGATAGCTTGCTTACTCACAGGAGGTGATGCTCAAGTACGGGAAATTCAATGACCCTGCGTGAGAAAAATCGCCATGGAGCTCAAGGCCAACGCTGCACTTATCATCATCGACTAGCAAAAAGGCATTCTGGAACCGCGTCTGGGGCGGCGGAACAATCCGTCGGCCGAAGAGCGGATCCTCGATTTGCTGGGCTTCTGGCGGCGCAGCGGGCGGCCGGTGATTCATGTGCAGCACCTGTCGCGCTCGCCGCAATCAGTGTTCTGGCCAGAGCAGTCAGGGGTGGAATTTCAGGACCGGTTCTTGCCGCAGGACGGCGAATGGCTGATCCGGAAACAGGTACCGGATGCGTTTTGTGCGACGGGGCTCGAGGCGAAGCTGCGTGAGGCGGGGATCGGGCAGTTGATCATTGTCGGCGTGGCGACGAACAACTCGGTGGAGTCCACGGCACGCACGGCGGGCAATCTGGGGTTCGAGGCGTGGGTGGCGGAGGATGCGTGCTTTACCTTCGACAAGGCTGACTATTTCGGCACGCTGCGTTCGGCGCAAGAGGTGCATGCCATGTCGCTGGGGAATCTGCACGGGGAGTATGCGACGGTGGTTGGCAGTGCGGAGATTCTTGCGGCCCGATAGGGCTTTGCTGAATGTGCCGCCGCCATCGCCGGCAAGTCGAATCGTCGCACCGCAGCTCCCACATTCGACCGAGTTGCTCCTGACGGAACGCGATCCCTGTGGGAGCGAGCTTGCTCGCGAAAGCGGTGTATCAGGCGAAGTCGGTCTTCGCCCGAAACATCAAGCGCCGTGGCACTTCTTGAACTTCTTGCCGTTGCCGCATGGGCAAGGGTCGTTGCGGCCAACGTCTTTCAGGGCATTGCGCACCGGTTCCTGGTGGGCGTGGCCGCAGTTCGGGCCGTGGACATGGCCATGGTCGTGATCATGGTGGTGGTCATGATCGTGGTTGCAGTCAGGGCCATGGACATGAGGTTGCTGGGTCATCGGGGTCACTCCGTAATCAAATCGGCGGGGATTATCACGCCATTGCGCGCCAGGTGCACGTAGTGAGCGATGAATAAACCGGTTTCCATCTCGCCTTCCAGCCGATAGGGAATCTGCTGGTTCGGGTTTTTCAGCATTTTCACCACCTCTTTGACCTTCGGCCACAGGTTGGTACGGATCGGCACGTTGTAGAACGCGCTGCTTTTGGGGTTCACCGTGATCCAGTGTTCGTGCTCGCCTTCGGCCAGCAGCATGTCGGCCAGGTGTATGCGGTATTCCAGGCCGCGCACGGTCAGGTCGCTGTCGTTGGGGTTGTCGATGCGAAAGTGCAGGATGAATTTCTGTTCCAGCAACCTGGCGCGTACTACTTCGACTTTCACCAGGTGCACGGCGGGATCGCGGGAGTCGTCGCTGAACCAGGACGCGCAGCCGCCGAGCCCCAGAAACACGAGCAGTGAAAGGACCTGAAATGTGCGCCAATGACCGAGCATGGTTTAACTCCCTTTGCGGCCCAGTCTAGCCTCAGCTGCCGAAATACCCCGCACAGCATTTCTTGAACTTCTGGCCGCTGGCGCACGGGCAGGCGTCGTTGCGGCCCAGCTTCAGTTGCACGGTCGGGTCGATGAAATACCAGCGCCCGCTGTTCTGCACGAACGACGAGCGTTCGCGGTGGCTGTGCTCGCCCTGACCGTCATGCCAGCGCGCAGTGAACGTGACGAACGCGTGTTCCGGCTGGCCGCCGAACACTTCCGAGCTTTCCACGTCCAGACCGAGCCAGGTGCTCTGGGCGCTCCAGTTGCTGATCGACTGGCGATCCAGCCCCGCTTGCTGGGCGGGCAGGGTGGTGGCCACCAGATAATCGACCAGACCCAGCACGTAGGCGCTGTAGCGCGAACGCATCAGGGCTTCGGCGCACGGGGCCGGGTGGCCGGCGTGATAAGGACCGCAGCAGGCATCCAGCAGGTTGCCGCTGCCGCAAGGGCAAATGGCTGTACTCATTGAATTACCACCAGTATTTCCCGAAGTTTTCCGGATTGGCCCAGAACCGCGAATTGAGCCAGTCGGGGACTTGTTTGTAGTCAAGCAGATCGTAGGTGAAGAGGGTCAGCACCTGTTCGTCCCGGGCGAAGCGTTCGCTGGCCTGCAGGGCCAGGGAATAAAAATCGGTTTCCTGCCAGCCGCTGGCCGGCAGATCCGCCAGCACCGCGATGCGGCTGGCGTTGAGGTTGCGGATCCCGCCCAAAAGATTGAGGCCGTCGCGCTTGGGCAAATGTTCCAGGCAATCGACCACCAGCGCCAGGTCGAAACGTTGGGCCGCCAGTTCGGCCGGCAGCGCACCGGGCGCGGCGTGCGCGACGCAGGTCTGCGGGTGCGCCTGCTTAAAGGCAGCCAGCGCCGGGAATTCGCTGGCGCCGATCAGCAGCAGGCGTGCCGGGGCGTAGCGGTCGAGCAGGGCGGCTAACGCCTGCTGCGGGGTGCGGGAAGAAATGGCAACGTTCATCGAAGCTCCTCAATCAGAGCGCCAAGACTAGCCTGCCCGGACGCCAAGGCCTAGATCTCTGTCCTGCGGGTTTGCGGCAAATTCGCCGAAGTCCCGTGAACAGGCGCACAAACGGCAATGGCCTATTGCTGGCGGAGATTAAAACTCCGGTCTTTACTCCCTGAATCGGTTCTAAGCCGATCCCTCAGGAGAAAACTAGATGAGCATAGTTCGGACAGCATTACCCTTGGTTCTGCTAACCAGTGTGTTGACTGGTTGTGCAGGTTTGCAGAAAACCGACTGGCCGACCTGTGCGGCAGTCGGCGGTGTCGTCGGTGCGGGCCTCGGTGCGACCGAAAGCTCCGCATGGGCGGGGTATGGCGCGTTACTCGTCGGCGGTACGGCAGCAGCCTATTGCTGGGTTCACGGTGATGGCGATGAAGACGGCGATGGTGTGCCGGACAGTCGCGACAAGTGCCCGGGCACGCCTAAAGGCGTACAGGTCGATGCTGACGGCTGCCCTCCACCAGCCCCTGCGCCAGTGGTCGAAGAAGCTGTAGTGGTCAAGGAAGAAACCATTGTCATCCGCGATGTTCACTTCCAGTTCGACAAGGCCACGCTGACTCCGGCCGACAAACTGGTCCTGGATAAAGTCGCTTCGCGCCTGAAACAGGAATCCAGCACGGCGCAACTGACCGTGACCGGCCACACCGACAGCGTCGGCAGCGATGCCTACAACCAGAAACTGTCGGACCGCCGTGCGCACTCGGTGGTCAAGTACCTGGTCGAAAGCGGCGTACCGCAAAGCAGCTTCGTGTCGGTGACCGGTGCCGGTGAAAGCCAGCCGGTGGCAGACAACAAAACTGCCGACGGTCGCGCGCTGAACCGTCGTACCGAAATCAAAATCAACCGCTAGCCCCCCTCGCATCCGCGGCTTGTGCAGTCGCGGATGCGGGTCTTTACTCCTGTGTAACCGGTATGGGCCGGTGACACAGGAGCTTTAACGATGAGTGTTCTTACAAGGTCCGTCTTGCCGGTTCTGCTGCTGGGCAGCCTGTTGACCGGTTGCGCCACCCACAGCGATGGCACCGCTCCCCTCAATCAACGTACCTGGCCGATCTGCAGCCTTATTGGCGGACTGGTCGGCGGCGGTCTCGGCGCGCTCGAAAATAGCGGCTGGGCCGGCGGTGGCGCTGCGCTGGGGATCCTCACTGGCGGATTGATCTGTTACGCCCAGGATGGCGATGAAGACGACGACGGCGTATTCGATCGCCGCGACCGTTGCCCCGACACCCCGGCCAACACTCCGGTCGATCATCGTGGCTGTCCGTTGCCGCAATACCCGGTCACCGAGAAACCGGCCGAACCGGCCCCGCAAACCGAAGTCATCACCCTCAACGACGCCGGCAACGTGTTGTTCGATTTCGACAAGTCCGATTTGAAACCCGCTGCCAAAAGCCAGCTGGACACGTTGATGGACAAACTGCGCAATGCCGATGTGGTGAGCATCAAAGTCATCGGCCACACCGACAGCAAAGGTTCGGATGCCTATAACCAGGCGCTTTCGGAACGTCGAGCCAGCAGCGTGGCGGAATATTTGCTGAGCCAGGGCCTGGCGCCGAACAAACTCACCAGTGAAGGGCGCGGCGAAAGCGAACCGGTCGCCGATAACAATACTGATGAGGGGCGTGCGCAGAACCGTCGGGTGGAACTGCACATCAATCGTTAGATAACGTCTGTAGTCTGCAGGCTAGAGCTGTCGGTCGATGAATCTCGTCGAACCGGCAGCCATCCGGCGGCGGACCGGTTTTTTTCATTTTCCCCTCTGGCTTATCCCCTGCAGAAGCCGTTACTGTGCGCCCAAAGAATAATTCGCAACACGGGGGAGCGTATGAAGGTGTTCTGTGGGCTGGGGCGATTGTTGACCCTGCTGTTCTGCTGCGTGGTGCTGGCCAATCAGCTGGTGCCGTTTGTTCATCCGCTGCACCTGATGGTCAATCTGGCCGCCGGTCTGCTGCTGGCGATCCACCTACTCGAAGTGCTGCTGTGCAATCGCAGCCTCAAGGGTCGTCCGCACCCCTGGCGTGATCGTGGCCGCATCCTGTTGTTCGGCGTATTCCACCTGCAAACCATCCCGGCCCCGGCCGCTCCGGAGGCTTCCCATGCGTAAACTCTGCCTGCTCGCTGCATTCATCAGTCCCCTGGCCTGCGCCCAGGTGGTCAGCGTCGAAACCAACTCCCTCATGCGTCTGCCGAACACCGCCAGCACCTTGCAGCTGGAAAAACTGGTGGTCGCCGATTACGGCACCTTGCTGATTCCTTCGAACGTGACCGAACTGAATGTCGGCGAATTGCAGCTGGGCCACGAAGCGCGCATTGCCATCGTGCCGAGCGAACAGGCGCTGGATATGAAAGTCATCCGCGCCGAACTCGCCGAAGGCAGCCAGATCACCGCCCGTGGCGCGCCGGGGACGTACGAAAAAGCCGCCCGCGCCGGGCGCAATCTGAATCTGCAATTCAAGGCGTTGAATGCGCCGAAACTGGTGGTCGATGCCCGTGGCGGTACCGGTGCGCCGGGTTTTGTCGGGCTCGATGGCGCCAACGGTCAGGAGCCGGGTTGCACCTGGGGGCAGGCAGGGCGCGGTTTTGATGGCAGCAACGGTAGCGACGGTCAGCCAGGGGCACCGGGCGCACTGGTGCGTCTTGAAGTGCCGCGGGAATTTCCGGCCGAGCTGATCAAGGTCGAAGTCGCCGGCGGTGCCGGTGGTCCGGCCGGTCCTGGGGGCAAGCCGGGTGCGGGTGGCAAGTCCAAGGGCTGTCTGGTCTATCGTGCCGATGGTGGCAAGAGCGGCAAACCGGGGGCCGACGGACAGCCGGGGCCTGCGGGTGCGGCGGGGGCTGTCACCGTACAGCGCCTCTGACCGATTGATCGTTCCCACGCTCTGCGTGGGAATGCCTCAAGGGACGCTCCGCGTCCAGTGACGCGGAGCGTCACGGGCTGCATTCCCACGCAGACGGTTCGACGCCTCGACGTGGGAACGACCAGCATCACTTCAGAACGACGGTCGCGCTGCGGCAATCGCCACCAGCACCATCCCGACCAGCAGATTGAACCCCACCACCTTGCGAATCCGCCCCAGCACTGCCGCACCGGCCGGCCAGTCCTTCGCCTGCACCGCCGTGCGCAGTTCCGGCAGCATCAATGCCTGAATGCGGATGAACAGCGCAGTCATCACCACATACAACCCCATCATCACTTGCACGTAACGCGGCGCGCTATCGAAGGCGATGTGTTGCAGATGCAACATGCCTACCCCGGTCACGGGCAGCAAAATCACCGCCCCCCACACCCAACGAAAAAAACCTTGAAACACTTCCACCCAGAGCGTCAGGCGCCCGGGACCGTCCAGCGCCTTCATCGCCGCAGGACGCAGCACCATCCAGGCGAAAAACATACCGCCGACCCACACCAGCGCGGCCAGTACATGGATGGGGTAAACGAGGCTAAAAGGTGTCATTGGGGTACTCCGTTCTGCGCGGGATCGATTCGCGGGGTATGATAGCCCCCCATTCGAACCACTGAAAATTTATCCAGCGTTTTTTGCGCCCGACACTCAATGATCAGCACTGAACTCAAAACCACGATCCAGGGCGCCTACTCGCGTTTTCTAGAGGCCAAGAGCCTCAAGCCGCGTTACGGCCAGCGCCTGATGATCGCTGAAGTCGCCAAGGTCCTCGGGGATATCGACACCGATGACGAAGGCCGGCGCAGTGGGGACCCCGCGATTGTCGCGGTGGAAGCCGGCACCGGTACCGGCAAGACCGTGGCCTACAGCCTGGCGGCGATCCCGACGGCGAAACTGGCCGGCAAACGCCTGGTGATCGCCACCGCCACCGTCGCCCTGCAAGAGCAGATCGTCTACAAGGACTTGCCCGACCTGATGCGCAACAGCGGGCTGAACTTCAGCTTCGCCCTGGCCAAGGGCCGTGGCCGCTACATGTGCCTGTCCAAGCTCGACATGCTGTTGCAGGAAGGCCATGCCCAGACCGCCACCGCCCAGTTGTTCGAAGAAGAAGGCTTCAAGATCGAGGTCGATGAGGCCAGCCAGAAGCTGTTCACCAGCATGATCGAGAAGCTCGCCGGCAATAAATGGGACGGCGACCGCGACAGCTGGCCCAACGCGCTGGAAGACGCCGATTGGGCGCGCCTGACCACCGATCACAGCCAGTGCACCAACCGGCATTGCCCGAACTTCGGCCAGTGCGCCTTCTACAAGGCCCGCGAAGGCATGGGCAAAGTCGACGTGATCGTCACCAACCACGACATGGTGCTGGCCGACCTGGCGCTGGGCGGCGGGGCGGTATTGCCCGATCCGCGCGACACCATTTATGTGTTCGACGAAGGCCATCACCTGCCGGACAAGGCCATCGGCCACTTCGCCCATTACACGCGCCTGCGTTCCACCGCCGACTGGCTGGAAACCACCGCCAAGAACCTCACCAAACTGCTGGCCCAGCACCCGCTGCCGGGTGACCTCGGCAAGCTGATCGAGCAGGTGCCGGAGCTGGCGCGGGAGATCAAGACCCAGCAGCAGTTCATGTTCACCGCCTGCGAACAGATTGCCGATTTCAAGCCCGGCGAAGACGTCGAGGGCCGCGAACGCCCGCGTCATCGCTTCATCGGCGGGGTGATTCCCGAACACATGCGCGAGCTGGGCATCGAGCTGAAAAAAGGCTTCGCCCGCCTCAACGATCTGTTCACCCGCCTGACGGATCTGCTCAAGGAAGGCATGGACGGCGAGGTCAACATCGGCATCGCCAGCAATCAGGCCGAAGAATGGTATCCACTGTTCGGCAGCCTGTTGTCCCGTGCCTCCGGCAACTGGGAACTGTGGACCGCATTCACCGCCGAAGACCCGGAAGACAACCCGCCGATGGCCCGCTGGCTGACCCTGGCCGAAAGCGGTTCGCTGTTCGATATCGAGGTCAACGCCAGCCCGATCCTCGCCGCCGAAACCCTGCGCCGCAGTCTGTGGAACGTGGCCTACGGCTGCCTGGTGACTTCCGCGACCTTGACCGCGCTCGGCACGTTCGATCGCTTCCGCATGCGCGCCGGCCTGCCGAAAAAAGCCGTCACCGCCGTGGTGCCGAGCCCGTTCCATCATGCCGACGCCGGAGTGTTGCGGGTGCCGGACCTCAAGGCCGACCCGCGCGATGCCGCCGCCCACACCGCCGCGATCATCCGCGATCTGCCGGAACTGGTGGAAGGCTCTCGCGGCAGTCTGGTGTTGTTCTCGTCGCGCAAACAAATGCAGGACGTGTTCGACGGCCTTGACCGCGACTGGCGCAAGCAAGTGTTCATTCAGGGCAACCTGTCGAAGCAGGAAACCCTGAACAAGCACAAGGCGCGGGTCGATGGCGGCGATTCCAGCGTGCTGTTCGGTCTTGCCAGTTTCGCCGAGGGTGTGGACTTGCCAGGGGCCTATTGCGAGCACGTAGTGATTGCCAAGATCCCGTTTTCGGTGCCGGACGATCCGGTCGAAGCCGCGTTGTCTGAATGGATCGAAGCCCGGGGCGGCAATCCGTTCATGGAAATCTCGGTGCCCGACGCCTCGCTGAAGCTGGTTCAGGCCTGCGGTCGTCTGCTGCGCACCGAAGAAGACCGCGGCACCATCACTTTGCTGGATCGGCGACTGGTCACCCAGCGCTACGGCAAGGCGATCCTCAATGCGTTGCCTCCTTTCCGTCGTGAAATATCCTGAGACATCGGTGGGCAGTTTTGCCCGCCGCGCTGTCTATCTCTCTGTCATTGCTTTTCCATTGGCCCTTGTGGGTCGTTAGGGAGAATTCCGTTCTCATGATTCGTCGTTCGTTGCCTGCCATTTTTGCCCTGGTTTTCGCTGGCCCCTTGCTGGCGGCACCTGCCGGCCAGCAGACCCTGTTCAACTTTGTCCGCCCCGCCGATGTGGTGAAAGTGGCGACCGAAAACGCCGACCTGCCGCAAGCCAACGCCGAGCAGACCCCGGAAGGTGAAGTGCTGCGCCGGGTGACGTTCAATCCGACGGCCCGCCCGACCTTGCGTCTGTCCCCGCAGACCGGTGCCTGGGACTGGTCGCAGTCCGGCATGATGAGCCTGCGCATCCAGAGTGCGATGAACTGGGCGGTGACCGTCTACGTACAAATCCAGAGTAACGACGGCAAGACCCTGGTCAGCCGCGTTGATCTGCCGGCCGGCCCGGCGCAGACCTTGCTGGTGCCATTGACCGCGACCTCGCCACTGAGCCAGGGCATGAAGGCCGGGCCAGCGATGCCGATGACGATTGACGGGCAGCGCATCCTGCTGGCGAGCAGCAGCGGTGAGCTGGATCGCAGCCAGGTGGTATCGGTCAGCCTGTCGATGGACCAGCCGAAAGCCGCGCAAAGTCTGTTGCTTGAGCGTTTTGGCGTGCAGGACGAAGGTGAGGTGATCAAATCCGCCTACGGCAATCTGGTGGATGCCTATGGCCAATCGACTCGCGGTAAGTGGCCGGAAAAAGTCGCCAACGACGAACAACTGAAATCCGCCGCCGCCAAAGAACAGCAACAACTGAAAACCTGGCTGGCCGAGCGCGAAAAGTCGTCGCTGGACAAGTTCGGTGGCTGGAATAAAGGCCCGGCGTTCAAGGCCAGCGGTTTCTTCCGCACCGAAAAGCGTGACGGTCGCTGGTATCTGGTGACGCCCGAGGGCCATCCGTTCTATTCCCTGGGCGTAAACACTGTCAGCCCCGAGGTCAACCAGACCTACGTGGCCGGTCGCGAATACATGTTCGAATCCCTGCCCAAACCTGAAGAGCCGCTGGCCAGCCACTTTGGCGAAGGTGACAACCGTGGCGGTAACGGTGTCGATCAGGGCCGTGGTTACAATTTCGGGCGCTGGTACGACTTCTACGGCGCCAACCTTCAGCGCCTGTATGGCGAGCCGTGCATCCCGGACAGCGGCAACAAGGCCGGAGTGGCCGAAGCCGCCAAGGCTGGCGCCGCGGAAGAGGTGGCAACCAACGCCAGTGCACCGGTAGCCGCCTCCGAACAGCCGAAAGCCGGGATTGCCGAGTCGGCTGCCACCACCGGGCAAAGCGTAGCGACACCGTGCAAAAACACGGTCGACGAGCAAAAGTGGGCCAGCCACACCCTTGATCGCCTGCAAGCCTGGGGCTTCAACACCATCGGTAACTGGAGCGCCCCCGTCCTTGGTGACGCCGAGCGCATGCCGTACACCTTGCCGCTGTCAATCGTCGGCGACTACACCAGCATCAGCACCGGCACCGACTGGTGGGGCGGCATGCCTGACCCGTTTGATCCACGTTTCGCCATGGCCACCGAGCGCGCCGTGGCGATTGCCGCCCGCGATCATCGCGATGATCCGTGGCTGATCGGCTACTTCGCCGACAACGAACTGGCCTGGGCCGGCCCCGGAGATGATCCGAAATCTCGCTACGCGCTGGCTTACGGCACCTTGAAAATGACTACAGACGTGCCGGCCAAACGTGCGTTCCTCAAGCAGTTGCGCGACAAGTACCGCAACCAGGCGGGGCTGTCGAAGGCCTGGGGGATTGATCTGCCGGCATGGGAATTGATGGAAGACCCGGGTTTCGAGGCGCCACTGCCGAATCCGGAGCATCCGGAAATCGAGGCCGACTTCAAATACTTCCAGAAGGTTTTTGCCGACACCTACTTCAAGACCATTTCCGACTCGCTGAAATGGCATGCGCCGAACCAGTTGCTGCTCGGCGGCCGTTTCGCCACCAGCACCCCGGAAGCCGTGGCCTCCTGCGCCCAGTATTGCGACGTGCTGAGTTTCAACATGTACACCCTGCAACCGCAGGACGGCTATGACTTCGCCGCGCTGCGCAGCCTCGACAAACCGGTGCTGATCACCGAGTTCAACTTCGGCTCCACCGACCGTGGCCCGTTCTGGGGCGGCGTGACCCCATTGAGCAAGGAAGAAGATCGCGGTCCGGCCTACGCCAGCTTCCTCAAGCAGGCGCTGAGCGAGCCGTCGATTGTCGGCGTGCACTGGTTCCAGTATCTGGATCAACCGGTGACCGGCCGCCTGCTCGATGGCGAGAACGGTCACTTTGGTCTGGTTGGCGTCACTGATCTGCCGTTCCAGGGTTTTGTCGAAGCCGTGCGCAAGAGCAACCTGGCGACCGTCGATCAGTTGAACAAAGAGGCGCAAAAAGCGGCTGCCGCATCGGACAAGGCTGGCCACGAAGCCGAAGGCGGCCGCAAGGCTGACGCCGGCAAAGGCCCGGGGCAGGGCGCTGGCCACAGCGGCGGGCATTCCGGCAACGGTCACTGATCGTTACGAAACCTGAAGACCGCCCGGCCCGCAGCAGTTCCCAAAACCCTCACGGGCTGGAACAATGCGGGCCACTTTGTAGAGCGTTTTCGCGGGGGAGTTGCGGGTGCAGATTCAGGGACATTACGAGCTTCAATTCGAAGCGGTGCGCGAAGCCTTCGCCGCACTGTTCGACGATCCCCAGGAACGCGGCGCCGCGTTGTGCATCCGGGTCGGCGGGGAAACCGTCCTTGACCTCTGGTCCGGTACCGCCGACAAGGACGGCGCCGAGGCATGGCACAGCGACACCATCGCCAACCTGTTCTCCTGCACCAAGACCTTCACCGCCGTCACCGCGCTGCAACTGGTTGCCGAAGGCAAGTTGCAGCTCGATGCGCCAGTCGCCCGTTACTGGCCGGAATTCGCTGCCGCCGGCAAGCAATCCGTCACCCTGCGCCAACTGCTTTGCCATCAGGCCGGTCTGCCGGCCCTGCGCGAATTGCTGGCACCTGAAGCGCTGTACGACTGGCAAACCATGGTCAACGCCCTCGCGGCCGAAGCACCGTGGTGGACGCCGGGCACCGGTCATGGCTATGCCGCGATCACTTACGGCTGGCTGATCGGCGAATTGCTGCGGCGCGCCGACGGTCGCGGGCCGGGGGAATCGATTGTGGCGCGGGTCGCCAAACCGCTGGGGCTGGATTTCCATGTCGGTCTGGCCGACGAAGAATTCCATCGCGTGGCGCACATCGCCCGGGGCAAGGGCAACACCGGTGATGCGGCCGCCCAGCGCCTGCTGCAAGTGACCATGCGCGAGCCGACGGCCATGACCACACGAGCCTTCACCAATCCGCCTTCGGTGCTCACCAGCACCAACAAGCCGGAATGGCGGCGCATGCAGCAACCAGCGGCCAACGGCCACGGCAATGCCCGCAGTCTGGCAGGGTTCTACGCCGGTCTGCTCGACGGCAGCCTGCTGGAAAGCGAAATGCTCGACGAATTGACCCGCGAACACAGCCTCGGCGAGGACAAGACCTTGCTGACCCGCACCCGTTTCGGTCTCGGCTGCATGCTCGATCAACCCGACGTGCCGAATGCCACTTACGGCCTCGGCCCGCGTGCATTCGGGCATCCGGGTGCCGGCGGTTCCATCGGTTTTGCTGATCCGGAGCACGATGTGGCCTTTGGATTTGTGACAAATACACTGGGGCCGTACGTCTTGATGGATCCGCGCGCGCAGAAGCTGGCGCGGGTACTTGCCACTTGTCTGTAAAGCGTCGCCCGAGGTTCCAGGGCCGGAACCTCATGGCGATTTTCGTTTCAAAGCGTCTGTTTATCCGGGCGAAAGTCCTCTGATTGTTCACTAATTCTTTTTGTGGGTTTCCAATGTCGTCCAAACAAACTCTCGCCCTGGCCCTGTGTTTCGCAATCACCGGTTGTGCACAGACTCCAAAGAACGACGCCGATGGCGGCAGTTGGTGGCCGTTCGGTTCTTCCGACAAAGTCGCCGCCAAGGAGCCGGCTCCGGCACCTGCACCGTTGAAACCGGCTGCTGCCGCGCCGGTGGCCAAGGCCGAGAGCAGCAACCCCTGGTACTGGCCGTTTGGCTCGGACGACTCGGCGGACAAGGCTGAAGTGAAAGCTGAAGCCAAGCCCGAGGCAAAACCGGTCGAAGTCGCCAAGGCTGAGGCCGACAAGGGCGGCAAATGGTGGTGGCCGTTTGGCGGCAAGGAGCAGGACACGGCCAAAGTCGTGCCGATGCCCGATCCGAAAGTGACTCAGGCCTGGCTGGATGATTACGAGCCGCGCCTGCGCACCGCGATCAAGGACAGCAACCTGCAACTCGAGCGTCGTGAAAACGTACTGGTCGTAACCGCGCCGGTGGAAGGCTCGTTCAACCCGGATCGCCCGGCGATGCTGTTGCCGGTAACCCTCGGCCCGTTCACCCGCGTGGCGAAAATCCTTGAAGCCGACCCGAAAACCGCCGTACTGGTGCTCGGTCACAGTGACACCACCGGTGCCGCTCCGGCCAACATCAAGCTGAGCCAGGAACGTGCCCAGGCGGTGGCGGCGATCTTCCGTCTCAGCGGTCTGCAGCGTGATCGCCTGATGCTGCGCGGCATGGGTTCCGAAGCACCGCGCGCCGCCAACGACAGCGTTGAAGGCCGTGCCCTCAACCGTCGTGTCGAACTGCTGGTGACCCCGCAGAACACCATGGTTGCGCTGCTGAGCAAGTACAACATGCCAGCACCGAAGCCAGTGACCATGGTCGCCGCTCAGGACGTCAAGCCTGCCGCCAAACCGGTGACCCCGGCGCCGGCTGCGAAGAAGGCCGCCGTACCGGCCACCAAAAAGGCCCCGGCCAAGAAAGCTGCTGCCAAGGCTCCAGCGAAGAAGGCCCCGGCCAAGGCTCCGGCGAAAAAGACCGCGCCCGCCAAAGCTGCCGCAACTGACAAGAAAGTCGCTGCGACCGATACCACCAAAAAGTGATCCGCTAACGAAAAGGAATGCGCCGTGACCCAGTCTCTGGCAGATATGCGTCGTGATTACACCCGGGACGGCCTGACCGAGGCGCAAGCCCCGGCCGAGCCCTTTGCGTTGTTTCACCAGTGGTTTGCCGAAGCGGTGAAAACCGAACAGGCGCCAGTGGAAGCCAACGCGATGACCCTGGCCACGGTGGATGCGGACGGCCGTCCGCATTGCCGCATTCTGCTGCTCAAGGGGCTGGACGAGCAGGGCTTCACCTTCTTCACCAACTACGAGAGTGCCAAGGGCCAGCATCTGGCCGCGAATCCGTTCGCGGCCATGACGTTCTTCTGGCCGACCCTGGAGCGTCAGGTGCGCATCGAAGGACGGGTGGTGAAGGTCTCGCCTGAAGAGTCCGACGCGTATTATCAGGTGCGACCGCTGGGCAGCCGACTGGGCGCCTGGGCTTCACCGCAGAGCCGGGTGATCAACGGCCGGGGTGAACTGGAAGACTTGCTCAAGGCGACCGAACAGCGCTTTACCGACACTCAGCCTCACTGCCCGGAACACTGGGGCGGTTACCGCTTGCTCCCCGAACGCATCGAGTTCTGGCAGGGCCGCGCGAGCCGTTTGCACGATCGCCTCAACTACCGTGTGCAGGGCGCCGAGTGGATTCTTGAACGTCTGGCACCCTGAGCAGTCTACCGAGCGGGATAACCTGCCGCAGCGGCCTCAAGCCACTTCGGCAGGTCCCGGCGCTTGATCTTCTGTGCCTGAGCCTGCTCCAGCCGTTCGAGCATGAATGCGCGTTTGCCTTCATCCTTGCCGGCCAGTGACAAGGCCAGATCGCGATCCATCCAGCGTTTGATCCGCACATACAGCCACCAGTGGAAGTACAGACCGGCGGCGGTGGTGACGACAATGATGAAGTAATCCATGGAAATCCTTGGGTCGACGGCGCAGGAAATGGAATTTGGCGCTACTGTTGGGTGAGTTCGCGGGTGCCTGTACCGGACCTGAATGAAAGCAACTTTATCCGGGCCACGTCGTGACAGGCGTCAAGCTGCGGAGTTTAATGAATACCTGTCCTTTGGAGTTGATGCTATGCGTAAGTCTGTTCTGCTGGTTGCTTCCTTTTCCACGATGGCGATGTTGCTGACCGGCTGCCAGTCGAGCCTGACCGGTGACTCCTACTCCCGTGACGAAGCGCGTCGCGTGCAGACGATTCGCATGGGCACCATCGAATCCCTGCGTCCGGTGAAAATCGAAGGCACCAAGACCCCGATCGGCGGCGCCGCCGGTGCAGTGGTCGGCGGTGTCGGCGGCAGCGCTATCGGCGGCGGTAAAGGCAGCATCGTTGCAGCCGTTATCGGTGCCGTGGCCGGCGGCCTGATCGGTTCGGCCACTGAAGAAGGCCTGACCCGCACTCAAGGTGTCGAAATCACCGTGCGCGAAGACGACGGCAGCATGCGCGCCTACGTGCAGCAGGTTCAGGAAAATGAAGTGTTCCGCGTCGGTGAGCGGGTGCGGATTTCGACTGTCGGCGGGACCAGCCGCGTTTCGCACTAAGCGCAAACGAGCGGTAAAGGAAAACCCCGATCAGGTGACTGGTCGGGGTTTTTGTTTGGTGTTCAGCAGGGATCGCGATAGACGAATGCGATTTGGTAGGACGTATCTTTAAAGGCGTGGGGGATTTTCGACGTGAATAAGGGCCGACATTAAGAGAAGTCGAAGGCTTGTGATCTAGATCAGTTTATCGAGTACGAACTCTTTAAACCAAGGTGGCTGTACGTCTGATTTAATTTCAATCAGCTCCCCGTCCGTAATCTCTGCTACATGTGTCAGTCCTTCGCTACCTTCGTCGGAGTTATCAAAGATATAGGCTCTGTTCGAGGTGAGGATTGCGTCCGATAGAAGCGCCAGAGATCTCCAATAACGCTTTCGTATCTTTTCAGGAGGAACGTTGTGACCACCCTGCGATACGCGATAGGCAACCCTGGCAACATTGATTTCCGGGTCGGCTGTTGCAACGTAATAGACGTAAACCCTATACCCGGATCTCTGGGCTTCGTAGAGCAAATCGACCTTGTCTGAGGAGGACATTACAGTTTCGAACGTAAAACTGATTTTCTCTTTGATCAGAGAACGCCGTATGAAGTCGGAGAGAGCGGAGGCTACATATGAGTCGATTTGAGTATCCGAGAAGCTGAGCCTGTCACCTTCAATCGCAATCGAATCCAATTTTGCCAATGACTCCGGAGCTTTTTTCAGCAGGGCGTGGCTGCGGAAAAAGTCGAAAATGTCATTTTTGTGAGATTCGATGCGATAGGTGGTGAAATCAAAATATCCAGTGTCTTTGATTGCACGCTCTATATCATCCGGGTTTATGTAATTGCCTAATAGATGCGCAGGAACCAACCGATTAAAGGTGCTTTTTCCTGATCCATTTGGTCCGGCGAATATACGTATCCTCGGTGTGCTCAAGAAACGACCTGTTTAGACAGTTTGCTGATGTGCAGGCGAGTCCCGCTTTTCAGGTTTCCATAGGTGCCGATCGAACGCAGTGCGACTGAAGACTTTTCTGTCACTTCAAACAACTGACCATCTTTGGCGACAAGCACCGCAGCCCCATTGGCAAGTGCCATTTTGTAGGCGTTATTGAACGCTTTCAGGGCAATGTCCGGAATATAAGATTCCTGCACGGCGATCTGACTGTCCGTCATTGGGCGCTTTTCTGCTTTGCGTGACATGGAAAACTCCGAAAAAACGTTCTGGGGTAACGCTGCTGTCAACAGAAGATATAGCACACTTGAAAGGCTCAGGTTAAGCGCTGCGAGCAGCACCAACGGGACACTTACCAACGGTTTGCAGGGGCTGGAGCCCAATCATGTGTGTGAATCTTTCATTGAATCCTGGGCCTTCCAGCGAGAGGCGCCGTATTGATCGTGTTAACTGCTTTGAGTGGATCTTTTTCTGCTCGCCGCCAACGTCACCGCATAACCGATCAATGCCGCGAACACCGAACCGGTGAGAATGCCCATCCGGTCCATCCCGGCGTATTCACTGGCACCCGGCACGAAGGCGAGGGAGCCGACAAACAGGCTCATGGTGAAGCCGATCCCGCAGAGCATCGCCACGCCCAGCACCTGACCCCAATTGGCGTTCTGGGGCAGGGCGGCGATGCCGGATTTGACGGCGAGCCAGGTCAGGCCGAACACGCCGATGGTCTTGCCCAGCAGCAGGCCGACGGCGATGCCCATCGGAACGTGGTGGGTGAAGCTTTCGGCGGTCACGCCGGTCAGCGACAGGCCGGCGTTGGCGAAGGCGAACAGCGGCAGGATGCCGTAGGCGACCCACGGGTGCAGCGCGTGTTCGAGGGTCAGCAGTGGCGAAGGCTCGGCATTCCTGGTGCGCAGCGGAATGCAGAAAGCCAGGGTCACACCCGCCAGCGTCGCGTGAACACCGCTCTTGAGCACGCAGACCCAGAGGATCAACCCGATGATCATGTACGGTCCGAGCTTGACCACCCCGAGCCGGTTCATCGCCACCAGCGCCGCGATGCACGCGGCAGCGAGGCCCAGCGACAGGGTCGAGAGCTCGCCGGAGTAGAAGATCGCAATGATCACGATGGCGCCGAGGTCGTCGATGATGGCCAATGTCATCAGGAACAGCTTCAGCGACACCGGCACGCGCTTGCCGAGCAAGGCCAGCACGCCGAGGGCGAAGGCAATATCGGTGGCGGTCGGAATGGCCCAGCCGTCGAGGGCGGCCGGGTTGTCACGGTTGAGGAACCAGTAGATCAGCGCCGGCACCAGCATGCCGCCGATGGCCGCCGCGCCGGGCAGGACGATCTGCGACGGTTTCGACAACTGGCCGTCGAGCACTTCGCGCTTCACTTCCAGGCCGATCAGCAGGAAGAACAGCGCCATCAGGCCGTCGTTGATCCACAGCAGCAGGGGCTTGGCGATCTTCAACGCGCCGATCTGCGCCACCACCGGAGTGTCGAGCAGGCCGCTGTATAACCACGACAGCGGCGAGTTGTTAATGATTAGAGCCAGGATGGCCGCGGCGATCAGTAACAGACCGCTGGCAGCTTCCAACTGAAAGAAACGCGTGAAAGTGCTACGCAGAGGCAAGGTCGCTCTCCATCGATAAATTCAAAAGGTGGCACACCCTAACCCGTACTGTTAGTTGTTAAAACAAAAGTTATATTCTTTTTTGTTATATATGGTTACAAGGCGTATGCCAGACCTGCAGCAGAGCCTAGCAGTTGCCAAAGGTATTGAAGCTCAGCTGTATCTGTCAGTGCTGTAGGTTTTTTCCTAAGCTTGGGGGCTGAGCCTGTGAAGGCACTTTTGCCCGATTCAATGAGAACGACAGCCATGAGCGACAACCGACAGTGGGCCCGCGAAGCCATCCGGATCATCGAAGCGGACTTCCAGCGCAGCGCCGACACTCACCTGATCCCCTTGCCGCTGCCGGGGTTTGCGGGCATCGAGTTGTACTTCAAGGATGAATCCAGCCACCCGACCGGTAGCCTCAAGCATCGGCTGGCCCGTTCGCTGTTTCTCTACGCCTTGTGTAACGGCTGGCTGAAACCCGGCGCGCCGGTGATCGAGGCGTCCAGCGGTTCGACGGCGATTTCCGAAGCGTACTTCGCGCGGATGCTCGGCCTGCCGTTCATTGCGGTGATGCCGGCGACCACGTCCAGGGAAAAGATCGCGCAGATTGCGTTCTACGGTGGCCAGAGTCATCTGGTGCAAGACCCGACGCAGATCTACGCCGAGTCCGAACGCCTGGCCCGCGAGCACGACGGTCATTTCATCGACCAGTTCACCTACGCCGAGCGCGCCACGGACTGGCGGGCGAACAACAACATCGCCGAGTCGATCTTCCAGCAGATGCGCTACGAGCAACACCCGTGCCCCACCTGGTTGATTTCCAGCCCCGGCACTGGCGGCACCACCGCGACCCTCGGCCGTTACGTGCGTTATCGCCAGCACTGCACCCGTGTGCTCTGCGCCGACGCCGAGCGTTCGGTGTTCTTCGACTACTACCAGACCGGCGACGCGAGTTTGCGGCTGGATCACGGTTCGCGGATCGAAGGCATCGGCCGGCCACGGGTGGAGGCGTCGTTCCTGCCCAAGGTGATCGATGCGATGGTCAAGGTGCCGGATGCCTTGTCGCTGGCGGCCATGCATTACCTGGCGCAGCGTCTGGGCCGGCATGTGGGCGGGTCGAGCGGGACCAACCTGATCGGTGCGTTGATGGCGGCGCAGCAGATGAAAGCGGCGGGGGAGTCGGGGTCGATCGTGGCGATCCTGTGCGATGGCGGCGAGCGCTACGCGGACACCTATTACGATCAGGCGTGGCTCAAGGCGCAGGGTTATGAGCTGGAGGGATTGATAGCGGTCGTGGCGGCGAGTGCCGAACGGGGTGAGGCGCTGCCGGCCAGCGTATTACGCGCCAATATCTGACGCCGAATACCCCTGTGGGAGCAAGCTCGCTCCCACAGGGGTTGTGTCACTTCAAAGCTTGTTTATCAGGCTTCGAGGCCCAGGATGTCTCGTGCCACGGCTTCCGCAATCCGAATCCCGTCCACACCCGCCGACAGAATCCCGCCCGCATAACCCGCGCCTTCGCCGGCCGGGAACAGACCTTTGACGTTCATGCTCTGCAGCGCCTCGTTACGCGTGATGCGCAGCGGTGACGAGGTGCGGGTCTCGATTCCCGTCAGCACCGCATCGTGCAGCGAATAACCGCGAATCTGTTTCTCGAACGCCGGCAATGCTTCACGAATGGCTTCGATGGCAAATTCCGGCAGCGCCAGGGCCAGATCGCCCAGAGCGACGCCCGGTTTGTATGACGGCTCGACTTCGCCCAACTCGGTCGAAGGAATGCCATTGATGAAGTCGCCGACCAATTGCGCCGGCGCCTTGTAGTCGCTGCCGCCGAGGATGAAAGCGTGGGATTCCAGACGTTCCTGCAACTCGATCCCGGCCAGCGGGCCGCCCGGATAGTCGACTTCCGGGGTGATGCCGACAACGATGCCGGAGTTGGCGTTACGCTCGTTACGCGAGTACTGGCTCATGCCGTTGGTGACTACGCGGTTCGGCTCGGAAGTCGCCGCCACCACCGTGCCGCCCGGGCACATGCAGAAGCTGTAGACCGAACGGCCGTTTTTGGCGTGGTGCACCAGTTTGTAGTCGGCGGCTCCCAACTTGGGGTGGCCGGCGTACTTGCCGAGGCGCGCGCGGTCGATCAGCGATTGCGGGTGCTCGATGCGGAAACCCACCGAGAACGGCTTGGCTTCCATGAACACACCACGGCTGTGGAGCATGCGGAAAGTGTCGCGGGCACTGTGGCCCAGCGCCAGAATCACGTGTTTCGAATGCAGGATCTCGCCGCTGGCCAGTTCGACGCCGACCAGTTGGCCGTCCTCGATCAGCACGTCGGTGACACGCTCCTGGAAGCGTACTTCACCGCCCAGAGCGCGGATTTCTTCACGCATGGTCTCGACCATGCCGGTCAGACGGAACGTACCGATGTGCGGCTTACTGACGTAAAGAATTTCTTCCGGCGCGCCGGCCTTAACGAATTCATGCAGAACCTTGCGGCCGAGGAATTTCGGATCCTTGATCTGGCTGTACAGCTTGCCGTCGGAGAACGTGCCCGCGCCGCCTTCGCCGAACTGCACGTTGGACTCGGGGTTGAGCACGCTTTTACGCCACAGGCCCCAGGTGTCCTTGGTGCGCTGGCGCACTTCGGTGCCGCGTTCGAGGATGATCGGCTTGAAGCCCATCTGCGCCAGCAACAGGCCGGCGAAGATCCCGCACGGACCGAAACCGACCACGATCGGGCGCTGGTTCAGGTCGCTTGGCGCCTGGCCGACGAATTTGTAGCTGACATCCGGCGCCATGTTGACGTTACGGTCGTCGGCGAACTTGCCCAGCACTTTGGCCTCGTCGCGCACTTCGAGGTCGATGGTGTAGATGAAGCACAGTTCGGAGGACTTTTTGCGCGCATCGTAGCTGCGCTTGAACAAGGTGAAATCGAGCAGGTCATCGTTGGCGATGCCCAGGCGTTGCACGATGGCAGCGCGCAGGTCTTCGTCGGGATGGTCGATCGGCAGCTTGAGTTCGGTGATTCGTAACATGACAGGATCCGGTTCGCGGGGCGCACAACTGCGCCAGGGCGTTTGAAGGCGGCGATTATAAGCCGCAACGGCCGGATCCCGTGAGGGTAAAACGATCAGTCGCTACGCGAACCGCCGAAATACCCGCAACCGCGCTGTACCTTGCCGTCGATACGCAACTCGGCGCTCATGTGCTGCACGCTGCCGGTGTTGCTGTCGACGCAGCGCTGCGGCGCTACCCACAACTCGATGCGCTGGTTGTTGGCTTCGCTGCTGAGGTTGAAACGACCGTCGCCCAGTTGCTCTTCGACGTAGGGCACGGCGAGTGGTGGCTGGCCTTCGCGGTCGATGACCAGGCCCTTGCCGCTGACCTTGACGTTCCATTCCGGGCCATGGCCGGAGGCGCGCAGGATCAGCTGTTTGAAGTTGGGGTCGTCACAGGCAGTGCCGGAACGTTCGACGCGATAGAGCTGCGTCAGGTCGAGGCGGTCGCCGGCGATCTTTCCGCGCACGTCGGCGAACAACTTGCCCTGTTGATCGGCCAGGGTGGCGGCCTCTTGCAGGATGCTGGTGCCGCCGATGTCATTGACCACGTACTGGCGCTGCTCGCCGCACGCCTGGAACACCAGTTTGCCGTCGGCAGCGGTCAGTTGTCCCTGCATCCGCGTCTGGCCGACGTGGGAGGCACTTTCCCGCGCACCATCGAACAACTGGCACGCGGCAAACAACGGGAGCAGGGCAACAACGATCAGGGAACGGGCAACACGCATCTTTGGCTCTCCAGACAAGTGTCGCCACGTTACGCAGGCTGACCGTTCATCACAAGGGTTTAGCCCACGTGAAATGTCTGACCTGTCTGCAAGCCTTCGACACTTTTGGCGTAGGCCAATGCCACATCCGCCGCAGGAACCGGCTTGTAGCCACGGAAGTACGGGGCGTAACTGCCCATGGCTTCCACCAGCACGGTCGGGCTGATCGAGTTGACGCGCAGACCGCGTGGCAGCTCAATGGCCGCTGCGCGGACGAAACTGTCGAGCGCGCCGTTGACCAGTGCAGCCGACGCGCCGCTGCGGATCGGATCGTGGCTGAGCACGCCGGTGGTGAAGGTGAAGGATGCGCCGTCGTTGGCGAATTCGCGGCCGATCAACAGCAGATTGACCTGGCCCATCAACTTGTCTTTCAGGCCGAGGGCGAAGCTGTCTTCGGTCATTTCACCCAGCGGGGCGAAGGTTACGTTGCCGGCGGCACACACCAGCGCGTCGAACTTGCCGGTCTGTTCGAACAATTTGCGAATCGATGCGCTGTCGCTGATATCCACCTGGAAATCGCCGCTGTTGCGGCCGATACGAATGACTTCATGACGCTGCGACAGCTCTTTGTCCACCGCCGAACCGATGGTGCCGCCGGCGCCGATCAACAGAATTTTCATCGTGATTGCCTCAAGTGATTGAACGAGGTTTCAGTCTAGAGTGGTTTTTTCTGCGGATAAGCGCACTAATGGGCAACCTTTGGTTTTCAAATGGAAACAATCCATGAGCGAGATGGATGATCTGGCGGCGTTCGCGGTGTTGATCGAGGCCGGCAGTTTTACCCTGGCGGCGCAGCAATTGGGGTGCAGCAAGGGGCAGCTGTCCAAGCGTATCAGTCAGCTGGAGGCGCGTTTTTCCGTGGTGTTGCTGCAACGTACGACGCGTCGGCTGAGCCTGACCGCGGCCGGTGCGGCGTTGTTGCCACAGGCACAGGCGCTGGTAGTCCAGGTGGAGCGAGCGCGTCAGGCATTGGCGCGATTGAAGGACGACATGGCTGGCCCGGTGCGTATGACGGTTCCGGTGTCGCTGGGAGAAACGTTCTTCGACGGTCTGCTGTTGGACTTCTCGCAGAAATACCCCGAAGTGCAGATCGAACTGGAGCTGAACAACAGCTACCGCGACCTGTCCCGCGACGGCTTCGATCTGGCGATTCGCACCGAGGTCGCCAATGACGAGCGACTGGTGGCCAGGCCGCTGCTGGCCTGGCAGGAAATGACCTGCGCCAGCCCCGCCTATCTGGAACGTTTTGGCGAACCACTGACGCCGCAGGCACTGGCCGAACACCGTTGCCTGCTCAACAGTCATTACAGCGGTCGCGAGGAATGGCTTTATCACCAGCAACACGAACTGCTGCGGGTGCGGGTGTCGGGACCGTTCGCCAGCAATCACTACAACCTGTTGAAGAAAGCCGCATTGGCCGGCGCCGGGATCGCTCGCCTGCCGTCCTATCTGTTGCAGGCGGAATTGGCTGACGGCCGATTGCGCTGGCTCCTTCGCGATTTTCAGACCCGTCGCATGCCGATGTACCTGGTGCACCCTTATCAGGGGGGATTACCGAAACGTACTCAGGTGCTGGCGGATTACCTGATCGGCTGGTTCAAACTCAGCGGCGAAGCGCTGGACCGGTTGTAGTGCCTGGCGATCAAGTGATCGATCGACACTTTGCCCGGCCCGGTGGCCATCAGGTACAGGAGAACCGCTGCCCAGGTGCCGTGAGTCGGGTAGGCGTCGGGGTAGACGAATAGCTCGATGACCAGCGTCATGCCCAGCAAGGCCAGCGCTGAAAACCGTGTGGCGAAGCCGATCAGGATCAGCATCGGGAAGAAGTGCTCGGCAAACGCCGCCATGTGCGCGGCGATGTCCGGCGACAGCAACGGCACGTGGTATTCGCTCTGGAACAGCGGAATCGTCGAGTCCGCCAGATGCGGCCAGCCAATCTGGAATGTTCCGTCGATCAGGTCGATGGCCAGGCCCTCGACCTTGGTCTGTCCGGATTTCCAGAACACCGCCGCGATGGAAAAACGCGCGATGAAGGCGATCAGGCTGTGTGGGATTTTTTCCAGCAGCGCGATGGCGCGCGCAACGAGACTGTTCATGACGACACCTTTGGATAGAAATGAGTGATGACTTGGCGGTTGATCAGCAGGGCGAGGGTCTGGCTGAGGTCGAAGGCTTCGGCGGACTCCAGCGCCTGCGTGAGTGACAGGCCGGCCTTGAGGTGGCGAATGAACTGGCCGGCGCCGCGATCCACGGCGAACACCTCGACCTCCAGTCCGTTGCGCAGAATCAACGCGTGTTGGGCATGAAGAGGAACGATCCCGGCCAGCGTGGCGTCGTGCTGATGCGCGGCCCAGATGTCCACTACGGCGAAGCTTGAATCGAGCAGATGCAGCGAAGGGTGCAGGCCGATGCGCAGTTCATTCAGCGTATCGGCATCTGCAAACACGGCGGCGATCCGCTCCTGACTCAAAGGCAAAGCATCGGCCGCGTGATAAGCCAGCGTGCGCAAGCGTTCCAGCCGCGCGACGTCGGCCAGATAGGGGACGCTCGCGGCAGGTTCGAATCCGCTGATGAAGTCCGCCAGCTCACTGCCGTAGTCGCTCATCAACGGACTGTGCGGCGGATGGCTTTGCACGAAAACGCCGGCCATGGCCTGGAAGAATTCGTCACCCACCAACTGCATTACCACGGGATAGCTGTCGGCCAGTGCGTTGATCAGCGAACCCTGCACGTTGTTGCGGTAGACCGCGAAACGGCTGGTCGGATCGGCGCCGTTGGCGCTGCACAAACCGTCGGGGCAGGGCAGCCCGGTATCGAGCAACGCAGCGCTGAACGCGGTTTGAGTGCTCATGGCCGAGCTCCCGCACCCAGCAACAGCGCATCGGCCTGCTGCGCTTCTGCCAACAGCACGTTAAAGGCCGGCACCTGATTGTCCCGTTCGATCAGCGTCGCCACCGGGCCGACGCGTTCCAGCGCTTGCCGGTACAACGACCAGACGGCTTGATCGATTGGCGCGCCGTGATCGTCGATCAGCAAACGATCACCGAGGCTGTCGGAGTCTTCAGCAAACCCCGCCAGATGAATCTCGCCCACTGCGCGCAGAGGTAGTGCGTCGAGATAGGCCAAGGGATCACGTTGATGGTTGATGCACGAGACGTAGACGTTGTTCACGTCCAGTAACAGGCCGCAGCCACTGCGCCGGACGACTTCACGGATGAAATCCGCTTCGTCGATGGTCGAGCGCTCGAACGCCAGATAGGTTGCCGGGTTTTCCAGGAGCATCGGGCGTTTGAGGGTGTTCTGCACCTGGTCGATGTGGTCACAGACGCGGTTCAGCGTCGGTGTGTCGTACGCCAGAGGAAGCAAATCATTGAGAAACACCGGGCCATGGCTGGACCAGGCCAGGTGTTCGGAAAAGGATTGGGGTTGATAGCGCTCGATCAGTGCCGCCAGGCGTTTGAGGTGCTGGACATCCAGCGCGCCTTCGGTACCGATAGACAGCCCGACACCGTGCAGCGACAGCGGATACGCCTCGCGGATCAAACCCAGAAAATGATGGAACGGGCCGCCGGCCACCATGTAGTTTTCGGCGTGGACCTCGAAGAATCCGATGTCCGGAAGAGAACCGAGCACTTCACGAAAGTGCCCGGTCTTGAGCCCCAGCCCGGCGCGGGGCGGGAGCCCGGTGAGGGCTGCCCGAGTGCGGGGGGAGGCATGGTCGCAGGAGGTGATCATGTTCGTCACTCGGGCAGGCCGTGGATCAGGACTTGGCCTTGAAGGCTTCCATCTGGCCGAAACCGGTCGGCGAGGTCTTGCTTTCGGTGGTGGTGCAGGTGCCTTTCGGTACGAATTTCCAGGCGTTGGCCTGGTAATCCATTTTCGCTGTGCCTGCGCAGGTGGTGCCGGCGCCGGCGGCGCAGTCGTTATGACCTTTCATGGCCACGCCGAAGCATTTTTCCATGTTGCTGTTGTCGGCGGCCTGAGCGGTCGAAACGGCGGCCATGCTCAGGGCAGAACCGAGGGCCAGAACCAGGGCGGTGGCGGACAGGGTGCGGGTGGTAGCAGTCATGATGTTTCTCCGGTCTTTTACTTGGGTTGAACAAGCGAATGCGCTTGCTTGCCCCACTAGAGAAACGACTTGGCGATGCGTTACAGCGATCGGTAAAAGTTTTTTTCCGGCACAAACAGAAAACGGCCCGAAGGCCGTTTTCTGTTTGCTGCGATCCATCAACCGCCGAGGTACGCCTCGCGTACTTTCGAGTCGGTCAGCAGCGCTTCACCGGTGCCTTGCATGACCACCCGGCCGTTCTCCAGCACGTAGGCGCGGTCAGCGATTTTCAGCGCCTGGTTGGCGTTCTGCTCGACCAGGAACACCGTCACACCGTCCTTGCGCAGCTGTTCGATGATGTCGAAGATCTGCTGGATGATGATCGGTGCCAGGCCCAGCGACGGCTCGTCGAGCAGGAGCAGTTTCGGCTTGCTCATCAGCGCGCGGCCGATGGCGAGCATTTGCTGTTCGCCGCCGGACATGGTGCCGCCACGCTGGTTGAAGCGTTCTTTCAGGCGTGGGAAAAGTCCGAGAACCTTGTCCATCTGTTCCTGATAGTCGCCCTTGTCGGTGAAGAATCCGCCCATGGACAGGTTTTCTTCGACAGTCAGGCGGGCAAACACCCGACGGCCTTCCGGCACCACGGCGATGCTTTTGCGCATGATCTGCGACGAGTCCTGGCCGACCAGTTCCTCACCCATGTAGCGGATGCTGCCACTGTGGGCCTGCGGCGAACCGCACAGCGTCATCAGCAGCGTGGACTTGCCGGCACCGTTGGCGCCGATCAGGGTCACGATCTCGCCCTGGCGGACTTCGACGTTGACGCTGTGCAGGGCCTGGATCTTGCCGTAGAAGGTGGAAACGTTTTCGAACTGCAGCATTTACGCTTCCCCCAGGTAGGCTTTGATCACTTCAGGATTGTCGCGGATCTGTTCCGGCGTGCCGTCGGCCAGAGGCGTGCCCTGGTTGATCACGACGATGTGGTCGGAAATGCTCATGACCAGTTTCATGTCGTGTTCGATCAGCAGCACGGTCACATTGTGCTCTTCACGCAGCACGCTGATCAGCGCCTTGAGGTCTTCGGTTTCCTTCGGGTTCAGGCCGGCGGCCGGTTCGTCGAGCATGAGAATCCGCGGACGGGTCATCATGCAGCGGGCGATTTCCAGGCGACGCTGCTGACCGTAGGCCAGGGTGCCGGCGGGGCGGTTGGCGAACTCTTTCAGGTTGACCTTTTCCAGCCAGTACTCGGCGAACTCCATGGCCTCGCGCTCGCTCTTGCGAAACGCCGGGGTCTTGAACAGGCCGGACAGGAAGTTGGTGTTCAGATGACGGTGCTGGGCGATCAACAGGTTCTCGACCGCCGTCATGTCCTTGAACAACCGCACGTTCTGGAACGTGCGCACCACGCCTTTGAGGGCGATCTTGTGGCCCGGCAGGCCCTGGATCGGCTCGCCGTCCAGCAGGATGCTGCCGCCCGACGGCTGGTAGAAACCGGTCAGGCAGTTGAACACGGTGGTCTTGCCGGCGCCGTTCGGCCCGATCAGTGCCACCACCTGTTTTTCCTTCACGGTCAGGGCCACGCCGTTGACTGCCAGCAGGCCGCCGAAGCGCATGCTCAGATTTTCGACTTTCAGGATCTCGCGGCTCATTTGCGCAGCTCCATGTGAGGACGTTGCATGGGCAGCAGACCTTGAGGTCGCCAGATCATCATCAGCACCATCAGGGCGCCGAACATCAACATGCGGTACTCACTGAACTCACGCATCATTTCCGGCAGCAGGATCATCACCACAGCCGCGAGAATCACGCCCAGCTGCGAGCCCATGCCACCCAGCACCACGATGGCGAGGATGATCGCCGACTCGATGAAGGTGAACGATTCCGGCGTCACCAGACCCTGACGGGCGGCGAAGAAGCTGCCGGCAAAACCGGCGAAGCTCGCGCCCAGGGTGAACGCCGACAGCTTGATCACGGTCGGGTTGAGACCCAGCGCACGGCAGGCAATCTCATCTTCACGCAGTGCTTCCCACGCACGGCCGATCGGCATGCGCAGCAGGCGGTTGATGATGAACAGCGCCGCCAGCGCCAGCAGCAGGGCAACCAGGTAGAGGAAGATCACCTTGTTGATCGAGTTGTATTCCAGGCCGAAGTACTCGTGGAAGGTTTGCAGGCCTTCCGCGGCCTTGCGTTCGAAGGTCAGGCCGAAGAACGTCGGTTTCTCGATGTTGCTGATGCCGTTCGGGCCGCCGGTGATGTCGGTCAGGTTACGCAGGAACAGGCGGATGATTTCCCCGAAACCCAGGGTCACGATCGCCAGATAGTCGCCGCGCAGACGCAATACCGGGAAACCGAGCAGGAAGCCGAACGTCGCCGCCATCAGGCCGGCAATCGGCAGGCAGATCCAGAAGCTCAGGCCATAGTAGTGCGACAGCAGCGCGTAGCTGTAGGCGCCGACGGCGTAGAAGCCGACGTAACCCAGGTCGAGCAGACCGGCCAGACCGACCACGATGTTCAGGCCCAGGCCGAGCATCACGTAGATCAGGATCAGCGTCGCGATGTCCACCGCGCCACGGGAGCCGAAGAACGGCCACACCAGCGCACCGATGATCAGCGCGATGATGAAGTAGCGCTGGGTGGTCGGCAGGGTCAGGAAGTTGCTGGCCTTGGCCGGGATCAGCGGCATGCCCGGCGACGAACGCCACGCCTTGCTGATCTGCTGGTTGAACAGCACCCGCAGGAACATCAGCACCGAGCAGATGGCGATGGTCGCCAGAATGGCCGGGCTGGTGTTGTGCACTTCCAGGTTGATGCCGACGATGGTCAGTTTCAGTCCCAGTACCGGATAGGCCACGGCCCAGACCAGCAAGGCGCTGAACAGCGCCTGTTTAAGATTCCTGTTCATACTTTCTCAACCTCCGGACGGCCCAGAATGCCGGTCGGACGGAACAACAGCACCAGAACCAACAAGCCGAAAGCCACGACGTCCTTGTACTGGTCGCCGAAGATATCGGCACCAAAGGCTTCCGCCACCCCGAGCACCAGCCCGCCGAGCATGGCGCCGGGGATGCTGCCGATCCCGCCCAGTACCGCAGCGGTGAAGGCCTTGAGGCCGACGAGGAAACCGGCGTTCGGGTTGATCACGCCGTATTGCATGCTCAGCAGCACGGCCGCGACGGCCGCCAGCGCAGCACCGATGACGAAGGTCAGGGCGATGATGTTGTTGGTGTTGATGCCCAGCAGGTTGGCCATCTTGATGTCTTCGGCGCAGGCGCGGCAGGCGCGGCCCAGGCGAGAGCGGGAGATGAACAGCGTGAGGCCGAGCATGGCGATCAGGGTCACCACGAACACCACGATTTGCATGTAGGAAATCAGCACTTCATGTGCGCCACCTGGGCCGAAGGCAAAATTGCCCGGAATCAGGTTGGGGATAGCTTTGTCCTTGGAGTCTTGCGCCAGCAGAACGGTGTTCTGCAGGAAGATCGACATACCGATCGCGGAAATCAGCGGGATCAGACGGTTGCTGCCGCGCAACGGGCGGTAGGCAATGCGTTCGATGCTGTAACCGTAGGAGCTGGTGACGACGATGCTGGCGATGAAAGCCACGGTCATCAACAGCGGAACGCTTTCGAGTCCCATCATGGTCAGCCCGGCGATGGCGATGAACGCCACGTAGGAACCGATCATGTACACCTCGCCGTGGGCGAAGTTGATCATTCCAATGATGCCGTAGACCATCGTGTAGCCGATGGCGATCAGGGCATACATGCTGCCAACGTTCAAGCCGTTAACCAGCTGTTGGAAGAAGTGATAGATGTCAGGCATTACAGCGCTCCTAAAAACCTGATACGCATTTCACTGGTGGAGTCATTTTCCCGCCCGGTCCCGTGGATCTTTATCCACTTCGAATCCGGGTTTTGCCAGCGAACCGCTGATGACGGTTTTGAGATTTTCAGGTGGGGAGACTGGCGGATCACGCCAGCGCGGCCCAATACATTCGTAAAACAAAGCCCACGGCACGCCGTGGGCTTTATTGGCAGTCAGTCAGGCAGCGCCTTACTGAGGCGACACTTCGGTTTTAGGTTTGCCGTTGTGCCACTCGTAAACCACGAATTTGAAATCCTTCAGGTCGCCCTTGGCGTCGAAGCTCAGATCGCCGGTCGGGGTCTTGAAAGTACCGGCGTGGATGGCTTCAGCCACTTTGGCAGGGTCTTCGGACTTGGCCGCAGCGATACCGCCGACAATCACTTCAACTGCCGAGTAGGACGGGAACACGAACGGACCGCTCGGGTCTTCTTTCTTGGCCTTGAATGCATCGGCCAGGGCCACGTTGGCCGGATCCTGGTCGAAGGATTTCGGCAGGGTCACCAGCAGGCCTTCGGATGCGTCCTTGGCGATCTGGGTGATCGAGTCGTTACCCACGCCTTCCGGACCCATGAACTTGGCTTTCAGGCCTTTTTCCTGGGCTTGACGCAGGATCAGGCCCAGCTCCGGGTGGTAGCCGCCGTAGTAGACGAAGTCGACGTTGGCTTGCTTGAGTTTGGCGATGATCGCGGAGAAGTCCTTGTCGCCGGCGTTGACGCCTTCGAACACGGCAACCTTGGTGCCTTTCTTCTCGAGGGTGGATTTGACGGCGGTGGCGATGCCTTCACCGTACTGCTGCTTGTCGTGCAGCACGCCGACGATTTTCGGCTTCACGTGATCGGCAATGTAGTTACCGGCGGCAGGGCCCTGGGCGCTGTCCAGACCGATGGTGCGGAAGACCATTTTGTAACCACGGTTGGTGATGTCCGGGCTGGTGGCAGCCGGGGTGATCATGATCACGCCTTCGTCTTCATAGATGTCCGAAGCAGGCTGAGTGGAGCTGGAGCACAGGTGACCGACCACGAACTTGACGCCGTCGTTGACGACCTTGTTCGCAACCGCTACCGCTTGTTTAGGATCGCAAGCGTCATCGTATTCAACGGCTTCGAGCTTCTTGCCGTCGACGCCGCCTTTGGCGTTGATCTGTTCGATGGCCATTTTCGCGCCACTGAACTGCATGTCGCCGTACTGGGCTACTGGACCGGTTTTAGGGCCGGCGATACCGATCTTGATGGTGTCAGCCGCGAACGAATGGCTGGCAACCCCGGCCAGAACCATAGCGGCAAACAGTTTGGAAATCTGCTTAGTAGCCTTAGTCATAGTGCTCCACTCTTACTGTTGTATTTTTTAGAGTCCTGACGCCGTAGCAGCAGAACCGGGACAGATATCTGGGCGATACCCTCCGGAAAAGCCCCCGGCAACTGTACCGGTACAGTGTAGAGCGCCGGTTGTTGGCCTGGGAAGCTGGCGCCAGGGGGCAAAACCTGAGGGTGTCGCTTAAATGAAAGAAAAAGACAGAATTGCGGCGGGGCGTTCAGAGGGTTTATACCCAATCATCAGCATTCCCTGGCGTTCCTGCTCTTTTCATTCGGTACGGCCTTTTGCAACCGGGTTTTTCTGCCGGACCACCGACGTTATCATTCGCGCCGATTTCTTTTCCGGACAGTCCCATGAATCAAGAACCTAGCACCCTCTATGCCAAGCTGCTTGGTGAAACCGCAACTATTACGTGGAAGGAGCTGGAGCCCTTCTTTGCCAAGGGTGACCTGTTATGGGTCAGCGCCGAGCTGGATTTGATCGCCGTAGCAGAGGCAATGGCATCGAATCAGAGCGCGAAAGTGGCTGCCTGGCTGGGCGAAGATAAGGTCGCCAAGCTCTCTGCGCCGCGGGCGCAAGACATTCTTGAGCGCGATCCCGAGTTGTGGTCGGTTGTGGTGCGACCGTGGATTCTGATCCAGGAAAGGGCGTCGCGCTGAATCGATGCCCTTTTGTGGTGCGTGTCACTGCCGGGAAAAAGTGTGTAGCCGAGTAGCGTGATGGCACGTTGCCGTAGAGAAATGCCACAAGCGTGGGTGGCATAACGGTGACGTAAACGTAACGGGCACAGTTCAGTAAGCAGCCTAACGGCTGCTTAATTGTTTCGGGATGTTGGAAAGACTGAAATTTCCAGGGAATTTCGGGGCGATCGAGGCGCCTCGGTCTGCCGTCATACCGAGTAAGACTTGCCGGTATGGTTATTGAGGGAAATAACCTTGGTCTTGCCGATCCGGTGACGGTAGATCTCGCGCAGGTACTTGATCGACTTCTTCACGCAATCGCGCGACAGGCGAATGTCGTTGATCGAGACAAACTTCTCTTTGTCGTTGATCAGCTCGCGGTACTTCTTCTCGTACATCGGCTTGATCGCATACCAGTTGGTATCGAGGATTTTCGCCGGGTTCTCGAACTCGTTCAGCAGGTCGTCGATGCGGTCTTCGTCGAATGCTTCGCTGATGATGAAATCGAGGATCGAATTGTCCAGGGTGTCGTCGAAACGGTACGGGGTCTTGGCGAAGCAACGCTTGATGAACGCCACGATCAGCGTCAGGAAGTCGTCCGACAGGCACGGGCTCTTGGCGATCAGGGTGGTCAGCGACAGGTTGGCCGAGGCGCCGATCACCAGCGCGTAGCGCTTGAGCGTGGTGTTGGGGAACAGGCTGTTGAGGTGGGTCTTCAACCGGTTCAGGTCCATGTACGACAGCTTGTAGTCTTTTGGCAGCGAAACGATCGAGACCACCGACGAGCAGTTCTTGAAGAAGTGCAGGTCGTGCAGCGCGGCCGCGTCGTAGCCGGAATTCTTGTACTGCTCCAGCGACGCGCGATAGCGCTTGGACTCGATCGGCAACAGGCTGATGCCTTCGATGGCCTGGGTCACTTTGTTGAAGTGCGGCAGGTCGATCGAGCGGAAGAACAGGTCGTCGATGTTCAGGCGCTGCGGCTCTTTGTCGAACACCTTGAATTTGTCGCTGCTCGGCGGCGGCGTTTCCGGCACCACGGACTCGGCGTAGGCAATCGCCACCGGGCCGGCCAGGCTCATGAACAGGTCGTTGGCATCCAGGCGAATGGTCTCGCCGATGTCGATGCCGGCGCGACGGAAATAGTTTTGGTCGTAGTCGGTCGTAACCGCCTGGGCCGTCAGAATGTTGAAGATCTGCTGCGAGATATATTGGTTGGCGTGTTTCTCCATCGCATTGACATCAATGTTCTGGATGTTGCCGTCATCGCTCTCTTCGGCGTAACGCATGATGTCGTTGGAGATCAGCATCATCGCGTTCCATGGGCGGATACGGCCCATGACGCTGGCTTCGCTGCTGTCTTCGTTGGCGAAGTTGTACGAGAAATCCCATTCTTCCGACAGGTATTTGCACAGCAGGCGACCGGCGTTGATGTGCAGCGCCTCGGACATTTCGCTGCGGTGGTCGGAAATGTTCGGCAGTACGCAGATGCCGCTGGTGAAGATCGGTTCGAACACGAACGAATGACCGCTCTTGCCGTCATGCTCGTCCATCGGCTTGGTGTCGAACGTCTTGTTCATGTACGAGTGCTGCTGAGCCAGGCCGAATTCCGAGGCCATGCCCGAACCGGTACCGCCGCCGGCACTGAAGATCGAGAAATACAGACGCGACTGGTTGGCCTTGATGCCGCAGCTGTCGATCAGGTACGAGTGGATCATTTTCCAGTCAGGGCTGGAGAAGCGCTGGGTGTCCTTGTTGAGGATGATCTTCGCCAGATACTGGCCGAGGATCGGCGCGTTACCGGCGCCACCGGCGTGGACTTCCGACAAGTCCATGATCTTCATCTTGCTGTAATCGCGCAGGAAACCGCTTTTTTCGCCCTTGCGCGAGAAACGGATGCGCCCGGCAATGTCCTTGTCGAGGTCGCCGAGCATCACCAGCGGTTCCACCAGAAACACCGGTTTGCTGCCCTTGTTCGGGCCGATCCGCAGGTTGGTCTTGATCCACTGGGCCGGGCTGTAGCCTTTGTCGGCCAGGCGACGCTCGCTCGAAGGACGATCTTCGTTGTTGAATTCGTTGAGGTAGAACTTGCGCGCGTTGTACACCAGCTCCGCCACGTCGAGGGCGATGTTGGAGCCGCAGCGACCGAGGCCGATCAGGCATACCGAGGGGAATTCCTGGTCGTTGTGCTGTTCGTTGTCGCCTTCCAGATGCGGCGGGCGCGGGAACACCAGGTCACGCAGGCCATCGAGGTTGTCGAGGATGCGGTCGGTATTGGTTTCGGTGAAATACAGGTATTGCTGGGTGCCCAGCGGACGCGAAGGTGGCAATGGCTTCATTGGGGCAGGGCTGTTCGCCGCAGGGCTCAGAGTCAGATCGGATACCGCAGTGGCCGGATTGTTTTTAGAAGTCATTGTGCGCCATTTACCTGGACTGGTTGGATCGGCGACTGCTGTCGTCGAGCCTCACGGAATGGGAATCTCGCGTCTTTTTTCTGCGCGTGTTTGGCCCGTGCGTCAGGGTGATGGCCTGAGTGCCGCGCGGGGGAATCCTTTCCTGATTGATGATGGATCGGCCATTATTCGGCGATCTTTAATCAAAAGGAGGCTAAATGATGTCAACGCGACCTTCGTTGGGGTTTGCCGGAATCGGCCTGATGGGCCTGCCGATGTGCCGCCGTCTGCTGGCCGCCGGTTATCCGTTGACCGTGTGGAACCGCAACCCGGCCAAGTGCGCGCCGCTGGTCGAGGCCGGCGCCCGGCAGGTGGCGACCCCCGCCGAACTCTGTGAACAGGCTGATGTGGTGATGTTGTGCCTGGCGGACACGGCGGTGGTGCGCGAGGTGGTGTTCGGCCCGGCCGGTGTGGCCGAAGGGGCGAAACCCGGTCAGTTGCTGGTGGACTTTTCCAGCCTCGAACCGACGGCCACCCGAGAAATGGCGGCTGAGCTTGCCGGCAAGACGGGCATGGCCTGGCTCGATTCGCCGGTGTCCGGCGGAGTGGTCGGGGCCGAGGCCGGCAGTCTGGCGATCATGGTCGGCGGTGATGCAGCGGACCTTGATCGGGTACGCCCGGTGTTGCTCGAACTCGGTCAGCGCGTCACGCACATGGGCGGTATCGGCGCCGGCCAGGTGACCAAGGCCTGCAACCAGATGATCGTCGCCTGCAATGCCTTGGTGATCGCCGAAGTGGTGGCGCTGGCCGAACAGGCCGGGGTCGATGCCAGCCTGATCGCCGAGGCGCTGGCCGGTGGCTTTGCCGATTCCAGACCGTTGCAGATCCTCGCCCCGCAAATGGCCGAAAGCCGTTTCGAGCCGGTGAAGTGGCACGTGCGCACGCTGCTCAAGGATCTGGATACCGCAGTGAAGTTTTCCCGGGAAACCGGCTCGGCCACGCCGATCAGCGGATTGGCCGCACAACTGATGCGCCTGCATGGGGCACAAGGCTTTTTGCAGAAGGATCCAGCGACACTGGTGCAAATGTACCGCGCGCCAGACTCAGCGGATTGACCGTGTGCGCGTGTTTGCGCTGGTTGATTTCCTCCAGCACCGGGCGCAGTTCCGCCAGTGGCACCGGGCGGCTGAGCAGGTAACCTTGAATGAAGTCGCAGCCCGAGCGCTCGAGGAACTCGTATTGCTCCAGGCTCTCGACGCCTTCGGTGACCACCTGTAAATGCAGGGTGTGCGCCATGACGATGATCGCCTGGACGATCTCCATGTCGGCGGTGGCCTTGGGAATGTCGAGGATGAACGAGCGATCAACCTTCAAGGTGTTGAGCGGCAGGCGCTTGAGGTAGGCCAGCGACGAATAGCCGGTGCCGAAGTCGTCGATCGACAGTGACACGCCGAGGGCGCGGATCTGCCGCAACAGCACCAGGGTGTTGGCGATGTTGCCCATCAAGGCGTTTTCGGTGACTTCCAGTTCCAGCCGTTCCGGGGCGACGCCGGCGCTGCGCAAGGCATGCTCGATTTCATTGGCCAGTTCTTCCCGGGCCAGATTCAGCGGTGAGCAGTTCCAGGCGATCTTCAAGTCTTCGCAACCATGGCGCGACAACTCGCCGAGGTCTTCACAGGCCTTGCGCAGGACCCAGTTGTCGAGCTCGGCGATCAGGCCGTTGTTTTCGGCGATGGCAATGAAGCGATCCGGGGTGAGCAGGCCGTGCACCGGATGCTGCCAGCGGATCAGCGCTTCGAGCTTGGTGACTTTGCCGGTCTTGAGTTCGAAGATCGGCTGGTAATACAGCAGCAGGCCGTTTTCTTCACGCAGGGCGTGGCGCAGTTCTTCCTCCAGTTGCAGTTCCAGGCTGGCGCGGTTTTTCAGGTTGGAATCGAAGAAGTGCACGCCGTTGCGCCCGGCGCCCTTGGACTGGTACAGCGCAAGATCTGCGTGCTTGAGCAGTTCATCGCAGGTCGTGCCGTCTTCGGGAAACAGGCTGATGCCGATGCTGGTCGTCATCACCATGCGCCGTCCGGCCAGTTCGATCGGCTCTTTCATCTTGAGCATGATGCGCTGGGCCAGATTGCGCGCTTCTTCGCGGTCGCGCAGGCCGATCAGGATGCAGAACTCGTCGCCGCCAAACCGCGCCACCACGTCTTCATGGCTACGGACCGAGCCCTTGATGTGCTGGGCGATAACCTTGAGCAGTTGATCGCCGGCGTCATGGCCGAGGCTGTCGTTGATGCGTTTGAAGTGGTCGATGTCGAGAAACATCACGGCCAGCATGCCGCCTTCGCTGGATTTCTGGCTGAGCTTTTCCGCGAAGATCTGATTGAAACCGCGCCGGTTGATCAGGTTGGTCAGGGCGTCGTAGTTGGCCACGTGCTGCAGCGACATGCGTGCCTGATCGAGCTGGCTGAGGAGGGCGTTGACCCGGCGCAGGTCGTGTTCCTTGTTCTGCAGCTTCTTGTCGGCCAATGCGGCGCTGATGGCGCTGCCGAGGATCAGCAATGTGATCAACGCGACGGTGAGGCCCAACTGCAAGTGACTGGTTTGCGACGCCTGAGTCGGCAATTGCCCCTCGGGCAGCACCAGTTGCAGTGCCGCCATGCCGGTGAAGTGCATGCTGAGGATGCCCGCGCCGAGAATCAGCGCCGCCACGTATTTGAGCATCTGGATGTGCAGGCCGTTGCCTTCGCGCAAATGACCGGCCACCCACAGCGCGGCGAAGCTGGCGCCGATGGCGATCACGATCGATGAGATGAACAGAGTGGGTTGGTAGTAAGTCGTGGCGGCGGATTCGATGGCCGCCATGCCGACGTAGTGCATGCCGGCGATGCCCAGGCCGATGACGATGGCGGTCTTGAGGTATTCCAGCAGGCTTGGTTGGGGCGTGCTCAGGGTGTGCATCGCCAGCCAGGATGCGAGTAACGCAATTAACAGCGAAAACAGGGTCACGGGCAGATCGTACTGAATGTCGATCGGCGCCTGGAACGCCAGCATGCTGATGAAATGCATGGCCCAGATGCCGCCGGCCAGGCAGGTTGCGCCGATCCAGCGCCACAGTCGCTGCGAACCGGGTTCTTCAGCGTGGGCGACCCGTTCGGCCATGTCGAGGGTGGCGAAACTCGCGGCGCAGGCGACCAGGTAGGCCACCAGCACCAACAGGGGATTGTGTGTGCAATTGAGGATGACCTGCCCGCTCTCCGGCTGCTCGGCAACAAATTGCAAACCAAGCCATTCCATAGCATGCCCCGTCTCTGAATACGTCCTTACTGCGTCATCAACGCAGGCGAATGTCTGGAGTATAGAGGCGGTTTTTGCAGTGCAAGCGATAGTGGCACATTGGTGCTAATGATTTCGGCATTAGCGTCATAGCGATTGGCGCTAAGTGCCCGGATGCCGGAGTTCAGGCGACTTCGTTCCAGTGCGGTTGCAGTGGCGGCAGGCCGAAACGGGCACGTGCCTTGTCACAGTCGATGTTCTGCGCGCCGTTTTCCCACGATGCTTCGAACTCGCGGCAGGGGCTGGAACGCTTGTCGTAGATCGTGCAGGCCACTGACTTTCCGACTTCGCCTTCCAGCGCGGTGCAGCGCGGCGCCTTGCGGTCGGTGCCGATCATCGCGACCCGGCTGGGCGTGATCTGAGTGACCAGTTCATCGGGGACTGTCCCGCCGGAGGATGCGCATTCACCCCAGAAAAAAGAAACACGAAAATGGGAACAGCAGGCACCGCAATTCAGACACGGACTGGCTTCGGACATGGGCGGGGGTATCAAAGGGATTGATCGGCAGGATCCGGACGGATCCGGCGGCCATTCTAGGCTTTGCCACGGCGTTGGGAAGGGGGGCGCGAAAGTATTTTTTCATTGCCGGATTTTTCCGCAAAACCCCCGGTTTCAGGGGGATTCGAAGCATTTCAAGGGCTTACGTTTCGTTACACGGCCATGGCTTGTCATCAGGCTGACGAATGATGACAGACAGCCCCGACGAGCGTGACTAGATTGCAGGTTCCGGGCTCGGATGCGTTGGCAGTGAAGCCCCAATAACAATAAAGAGACGGACCCATGCAGAACTCGACCCAAGCGGCGAATGCCTGGCGCATTCTGTTCCTGCTGTTCCTCGCCAACCTGTTCAATTTCTTCGACCGCACCATTCCGGCGATCATCATCGAACCGATCCGCATGGAATGGCACCTCAGCGACTTCCAGCTCGGGATCGTCGGCACCGCGTTCACGCTGGTCTACGCGATTGCCGGATTACCACTGGGGCGCCTGGCCGACACCGGTTCGCGCAGCAACCTGATGGGCTGGGGCCTGGCGACCTGGAGCGCGCTGACTGCCGTTAACGGTCTGGTCGGCAGTTTCTGGAGTTTCCTGCTGGTGCGCATGGGGATCGGCATCGGGGAAGCGAGTTACGCACCCGCCGCCAACTCACTGATCGGCGACCTGTTCCCGGCCCATCGCCGCGCTCGGGCCATGGGCATTTTCATGCTCGGCCTGCCGCTGGGGCTGCTGCTGGCTTTCTTCACCATCGGCTGGATGGTCAAGGCGTTCGACAGCTGGCGCGCGCCGTTCTTTATTGCCGCCGTGCCAGGGTTGGTGCTGGCGGTGTTTATGTTCTTCATCAAGGAACCCAAGCGCGGCGCGGCGGAAACCGTGCAGGTGTCCCAGGAGAAAGTCGACAAGCCGATCCGCCGCGTTCTCGCCGTGCCGACCTTCCTGTGGCTGGTGATGGCCGGGCTGTGCTTCAACTTCGCGACCTACGCCTGCAACTCGTTCCTGGTGCCGATGCTCCAGCGTTATTTCCTGATGCCGTTGCAGGAAGCGGCGGTGGCGACCGGCGTGATCGTCGGTGTGACCGGGCTTGTCGGGTTGACCCTCGGCGGCTGGATCGCCGACAAGATTCACCAGCGGGTGGCCAACGGGCGACTGCTGTTTGCCGCGTTCAGCCTGATCATCTCGACCCTTTGCACGGCGTGGGCGCTGCATGCCGGGCGTATCGAGATCGGGGTGTTTGTCGCGGTGTTCAGCGTTGGCTGGCTGTTCGCCTACAACTTCTATACCTGCGTGTATACGGCGATTCAGGATGTGGTCGAGCCACGTCTGCGGGCTACGGCGATGGCGCTGTTCTTCGCCGGGTTGTATCTGCTCGGCGGCGGCCTGGGGCCGGTGGTGGTGGGTGGTTTGTCGGATCACTTCGCCAAGTCGGCAATGGTCTCGGCGGGTGCCGAGCAGATGACCGAAGCGTTCAAGGCTGTCGGCCTGCATGATGCGATGTACCTGATTCCGGCGGCGCTGTTCCTGACCATGGTGTTCCTGTTCCTCGCGTCGCGGTGTTTTGTGCGGGATGCGAAGCGGATGAAGGAAGGGCTGGTGGCAGTGGTTGAGCCGCAGAGTCAGGCCGTTACCGCTTGATGACCTGCATCGCCTGATCGTTCCCACGCTCTGCGTTGGAATGCAGCCCGGGACGCTCTGCGTCCCATTCGAGAGCTGGAACGCGGAGCGTCCCTTGAGGCATTCCCGCGCGGAGCGTGGGAACGATCTGCGGTGTACAAAAAAGGCCCGCATCACTGCGGGCCTTTTCATTTTTGGCGATGGAGCAGGGCGGTTCAGCCCGCTACCAGCACCCGGATCGCTTCCAGTCGCAGCGCCGCTTTGTCGAGCATCGCCAGACCTTGTTCACGCTGCTTGCGCAAGGCGTCCAGTTCGCTGTCGCGTACGGTCGGGTTGACCGCTTGCAACGCGGTCAGGCGCGCCAGTTCTTCGTCGGTGTCGGCTGCCAGACGACGGCGGGCTTCGGCGACGCGCTCGGCGTGGCGTGGGGCGACCTTGCTTTCACCGGCGTTGATCCGTGGCGTCAGCTGGTCGCGCTGGGCCTGGATGAACTTGTTCGCGCTGGCGCGCGGCACGCTTTCCAGTTGATCGTTCAGGGTTTCGAAGGCCACACGCGACGACAGGTCGTTGCCGTTGGCGTCGAGCAGGCAGCGCAGGGCGGCCGGCGGCAGGTAGCGACCCAGTTGCAGCGAGCGCGGGGCAACCACTTCGCTGACGTAGAGCAGTTCCAGCAGTACGGTGCCTGGTTTGAGCGCCTTGTTCTTGATCAGCGCGACGGCGGTGTTGCCCATCGAACCGGACAGCACCAGATCCATGCCGCCCTGTACCATCGGATGTTCCCAGGTGATGAACTGCATGTCTTCGCGCGACAGCGCCTGGTTGCGGTCGTAGGTGATGGTCACGCCTTCGTCGTCGCCCAGCGGGAAGCTGGCGTCGAGCATCTTCTCGCTCGGCTTGAGGATCAGAGCGTTTTCCGAATGGTCTTCGCTGTCGATACCGAAGGCGTCGAACAGGGTTTCCATGTAGATCGGCAGGGCGAACTGATCGTCCTGTTCGAGGATGGCCTCGACCAGCGCTTCACCTTCGCCGGCGCCGCCGGAGTTGAGTTCCAGCAGGCGGTCGCGACCGGTGTGCAGCTCGGCTTCCAGCCGCTCGCGCTCGGTACGCGCTTCGTCGATCAGCGCTTGCCACTGGCCATCGTCGGCTTCTTCGAGCAGCGGCAGCAGGCGCGGGCCGAACTGATGCTGCAAGGCGTTGCCGGTCGGGCAGGTGTTGAGGAACGCGTTCAGCGCTTCGTGGTACCACTGGAACAGGCGCTCTTGCGGGCTGGTTTCCAGGTAAGGCACGTGCAGTTCGATGATGTGCTTCTGGCCGATCCGGTCCAGACGACCGATCCGCTGCTCCAGCAGGTCCGGGTGCGACGGCAGATCGAACAGCACCAGGTGGTGGGCGAACTGGAAGTTGCGACCTTCGCTGCCGATTTCCGAGCAGATCAGCACCTGCGCGCCGAACTCTTCGTCGGCGAAGTAGGCGGCGGCGCGGTCACGCTCGAGGATGTTCATGCCTTCGTGGAACACCGTGGCCGGGATGCCGGAGCGCACGCGCAGGGCGTCTTCCAGGTCCATCGCGGTTTCGGCGTGGGCGCAGATCACCAGCACTTTGGTGCGCTTGAGCATTTTCAGCTGGTCAATCAGCCACTCGACGCGCGGGTCGAATTTCCACCAGCGTTCTTCTTCGCTGGCGTCCGGCTGGGCCTGGAAACTGACTTCCGGGTACAGCTCGGCGTGTTCGCCCAGCGGCAGTTCCAGGTATTCGTCCGGGCACGGCAGCGGGTACGGGTGCAGTTTGCGCTCCGGGAAACCCTGCACGGCGGCGCGGGTGTTACGGAACAGCACGCGGCCGGTGCCGTGGCGGTCGAGCAGTTCACGCACGAGTCGGGCGCTGGCTTCGCTGTCGCCATCGTTGACGGCGGTGAGCAGGGCTTCACCTTCGTTGCCGAGGAAGCCGTGGATGGTCTTGTGCGCGGCCGGCGACAGGCGCCCCTTGTCCAGCAGCTCCTGAACGGCTTCGGCCACCGGGCGATAGTTTTCGCTCTCGGCGCGGAAGGCGGCCAGGTCATGGAAACGGTTCGGATCGAGCAGGCGCAGACGGGCGAAGTGGCTGTCCTGACCGAGTTGTTCCGGTGTCGCGGTGAGCAGCAGCGCGCCGGGAATGACTTCGGCCAGTTGTTCGACCAGCGAGTATTCCGGGCTGACTTTGTCTTCATGCCACACCAGATGGTGGGCTTCGTCGACCACCATCAGGTCCCAGCCGGCAGCGAACAGGGCGTCCTGCGCCTTTTCATCGTCGACCAGCCACTCCAGCGCCACCAGCGCCAGTTGGGTGTCTTCGAACGGGTTGGTGGCATCGCTTTCGATAAAGCGCTCTTCGTCGAACAGCGCGACCTGCAGGTTGAAACGCCGGCGCATTTCCACCAGCCATTGGTGCTGGAGGTTTTCCGGAACGAGGATCAGCACGCGGTTGGCGCGGCCCGACAGCAACTGGCGATGGATCACCAGACCGGCTTCGATGGTCTTGCCCAGACCCACTTCGTCCGCCAGCAATACACGCGGCGCAATGCGGTCGGCGACTTCACGGGCAATGTGCAACTGGTGGGCGATCGGTTGTGCACGCACGCCACCCAGGCCCCAGAGCGCAGACTGCAACTGGCGGCTGGTGTGTTCCAGGGTGTGATAGCGCAGGGAGAACCACGCCAGCGGGTCGATCTGGCCGGCGAACAGGCGGTCGCTGGCCAGACGGAACTGAATGAAGTTCGACAGCTGGGTTTCCGGCAGGGTGACGGCTTCGTTCTGCGCGTTGAGGCCGTGGTAGACCATCAGGCCGTCGACGTCGTCGACTTGCTGGACAGTCATCTTCCAGCCTTCGAAGTGCGTGATCGAATCGCCGGGCGAGAACCGCACGCGGGTGAGGGGCGCATTCCGTAGCGCGTACTGGCGAGTCTCGCCAGTGGCCGGGTAAAGCACGGTCAACAAGCGGCCGTCCTGTGCCAGAACGGTGCCTAAACCAAGCTCTGCTTCGCTGTCACTGATCCAGCGTTGCCCCGGTTGATACTGCTGCGCCATGCTGCCTGACTCCCACCTTGAAAAAGCGGGCTATCTTAACGGAATGAGGGCCCGAGGCCAAAGGATAAGGAGCCTCGGCCCGGCTTTTAAACGCAATCGGCCAATTGCAGGGAAGATTAGGTCATGCATCGGTTTTACGGGATGTTGCGGCACCCCTGAGTGCCAAACCGGTCACAAGTTTGCGACCGATGGCTCAAGGCACCCTGGGCGCCGCCGATAACCTGCTGACAGGAGACCCTTCATATGCTGCCACCGATGCTCCCCCTGAGCGCCGTGCCGATCACCTCCCAGCAGGATCCGATCCGCCAGCGACCGGATATTCCCCCTGTGGTGCCGGTGCAGGAAAGCTCCAACGAAAGCACCATCGACCTGCAAAAGCGCGATCCGGAAGAGGATGGCTATCTGCTGCGCGAAGAGCAGCGCCGCCAGCAGGAGCGCGATCGCCGGCGCCGCGAAGCCGACGATGACCCCGAAGCGCATCTCGCCGTGCCCGGTACCGAACTGAATGCCGACAACACCGTGCCGGTGGCACCGCTGATGGAAGATCAGCCGCGTCAGGGGCTTTGGGTCGACATCGAAATCTGAGGCCGGGCGGCCAATTCCGTCAGGTTTTCCAGCAACACGTCGATCTCTTCCTGCGTGTTCAAATAGCTCACCGCCACCCGCGCGATATTTGTCAGCCCGCGCGCCTGCATGTCCAGCGGCGTGTAAGCCACGCCATTGGCGCCGATGTTGATTCGCCGTTCGGCCAATGTCTGCTTCAGCGCCACGCTGTCCCAGCCTTCCAGCGTGAAGGCGATCAGCCCGGATTGTTGGTGGGTCGCTCCGAGATCCCGCAGCGTCAGGCCGGGAATCGCCTTCAGGCGTTGGCGCAATTCGCTGCTCAGTTGTTCGATCCGCTGGCGAACCGGGATTGCGCCGAGGCGGTTGTACTCTTCCAGCGCATTGGCCAGCCCGGCCAGCAGGGCCAGCGATACTTCACTGGTTTCAAAGCGGCGCGCGTCTTCGCGCAGGGTGAATCGTCTGCCGTCCCACGGCGCCGACAATACATCGCGTTGTACGGGGAGCAGCCGTTGCAAAAATGTCGGCCGGATGTACATCAGCGCCGTGCCGCGCGGGCCGCGCAGAAACTTGCGTCCGGCACCCTTGAGCATGTCGCACTGCAAAGCCTGAACGTCACAAGGCAAGTGCCCCAGCGCCTGACCGGCGTCGATGAAATAAGGGATGCCGTGGCGCCGCGCCACGCGGCCGATCTGCGCGGCGGGATTGATCAGGCCGCCGTTGGCCGGCAGCCAGGTGAGTGCGATCAGCCGTGCCTGGCCGTCGATCATCTGCGCCAGAGCTTGCGGGTCGACCGCACCATGGGCGTCACAAGGAATCACTTCGAGCCGCGCGCCGGCCTTCACCGCTTCGGCCATGCATGCCAGATTGCCGGCCCATTCATGGCGGCCCACCAGAATTCGCTCCCCGGGCTGCCACGGCCCCAGTGCGTTGAACGCCTGACTCCAGGCTGCCGAGCCGCTGCTGGCGAAGGCGATGTCCTCGGGTTCGGCGTTGAGCAGGGCGGCGGCCGCATTGCGCGCGCGTTCCTGTACCCGGTTGTCTGCCGATTCCATTGGCCCGCCGAGCGCTTCGCGTTGCAACTGTTCGATCACTGCGTCGAGGGTAGCCTGGCTTGGCAGCGAGGCGCCGGCGTGGTTGAAGTGGATAACCTGGGCGCAGCCGGGTGTGGCGGCGCGCAGGTGCGTGAGGTGGTCGATGTTCACGGCTTGATCTCGAAAATCGCGTCGATTTCCACCGCCACGCCGGCCGGCAGGCTCGACACGCCGACTGCGGTGCGCACGTGACGGCCCCTGTCGCCGAGAGCGTTGACCAGCAGATTCGAGGCGCCGTTGGCTACGACGCCCTGAGCCTTGAAGTCCGGTGCGGTGGCGACGAAAACCCCGAGGCGCAGGATGCGCACCAGTTTCGACAGGTCGTCACCCAGCGCATGGCTCAATTGGGCGAGCAGCCCCAGGGCCGCCAGTTCGGCGGCGTTGGCACCTTCTTCCTCGGAGATCGCTTCGCCCAGTCGTCCGATGAACGCAGGTTTGCCGTCGAGCAACGGAATCTGCCCGGAGATGAACAGCTGGTTCTGGCTGACCACGTGGTTGACGTAATTGGCGATCGGCTGGCTCGGTTCGGGCAGGCGCAGGCCGAGTTGTTGAACGCGTTGGCTGAGGGAATCGGTCATGGGAAGTCCTCCTGAGTGAAGGCTTCAGCATGTTGTCCCGAGGGAAGGGCGACAAACGGATAGATTTAATCCGACGTATCCAAAAAATTCACGCGTTCGCGGTTTCCTCCAGCCACTGGCAGAAGCTTTGCGCCGCCGGTGTGGGCGGGCGTTGCGGGGTGACCAGCCAATAGCCGATATCGCCGAGCATCGGCGGCGTGTCGAAGGCCGGCACCAGGGCGCCTTCCTTGATTCGTCGTTCGATCATTCGCTGGCGACCCATGGCAATGCCCTGACCGGCCACGGCCGCTTCGACGACGATGTTGTAGTCGTGGAGCATGACGCTGGGCACATGAGCCAGATCGATGCCGCTGTGTTGCTGCCAGTCGATCCATTCGAACGGCTGGTGCGATTTGGCCATCAGCAAGGGCCCGTTGTTCACGCCTTTGGCCTTGAAGGCCGGGCTGCACACCGGTGTCAGGGTTTCGCCCATGAACCGGCGGGCCTCGACTCTCGCCCAGCCGCCCTTGCCATAGCGGATCGCCAGATCCACCTCGCCGGCGTCGACGTCGGCCAGTTGCACTGCGGGCAGCAGCTCGACATGGATGTTCGGGTATTTCGCGTGGAAGTCCGCCAGACGTGGTGCCAGCCATAAAGTGGCGAAGGAGGCGAGCAGACCGATACGCAGAGTGGTGGGGCGCTCGCCGCGCAGTTCGTGGGTGGCGGCGGCAATCGCGGCCAGGGCCGGTTGGATTTGCCGGTAATACTGTTCGCCGGCAGGTGTCAGATCGATCGCCCGGGTGCGGCGCACGAACAATCGCTGATCGAGGAATTCTTCGAGTTTGTGCACCTGATGGCTGATCGCGCTTTGGGTCACCGACAGCTCATCGGCAGCCTTGATGAAACTCAAATGACGGGCCACGGCTTCAAAAGCGCGCAAGGCCATCAGCGGGGGCAGATCCTGATGCAGGGGCACGACGCAGATCCTTCTTATTAACGGCAAAGCGCCGATTGTGCGGGCAAATCCGGTGGGCGGTACATGAATTGTTGTACAGCGTTTAGGTCAGTGGCTGGTCAGCGCCTGCGTCAGGCCGCATTATTGGCGCAGTCCTGTCGGTGAACCGGCAGTTGTGATTCAGTCCAAGCGATGCACCGAACGCCATGAGCCAAGACGACAAGCTGATCGACCTCAACACTGAACGCGCCAAGCGTATCCATGACCTCAACGAGAAGCGCCTGAATGAGGTACGCCAGGCTTTCGAGCAGGCCATGCCGTTGGGCAAGCCGAAGAAAAAGCCAAAAAACAAACCGAAAAAGCGTTGATCTCCCCTGCATCCTTTGATGCAGGTCAGTTATTTCCCTTCCTTTCCTCCGTGCGGTGACCGGCATTGATCCCGGTCAATTCCTGCGCCTGCCTGATTGGTTAACTTGGTTCCATCGCAGCAGAGCAGGGGCCAGGAGGCCAGTCATGTTTTTCGATAACGTGGTGTTTGCCGGGGTCCTGACTGTGGGCCTGATGGTTCTGTTTTTTGCAGGGTTTGGATTTTTTATCTGGAAGGATGCGAACAAGCGCAAGAAGCGTTGATTCTTCTGGATTTGATGAGCACGCAAGGCATTTTGGGCAACTTCGGTTGCCCTTTTTTTTGTCTTCCTGGCGGCCTTTTGGCCGACCATGCTTTGAGTGTTTTTTGTGAATATCGGTTTTTCGGGTGTTGCGGCTGGCGGACTGCTTTTGCTTTGATCGTTCCCCACGCTCTGCGTGGGAATGCCGCCCGGTACGCTCCGCGTCCCATTTCTGGAAGCAATAAAAAAGGCGTGATCCTTGCGAATCACGCCTTTTTCATTACAGCTGTCTATCAGCTACCCAGCGCTTTCGACGCCAGCCAGAACAGGCCGGCCGACAGGGCGACGGTGGCCGGCAGGGTCAGGACCCAGGCCAGCAGGATGGTTTTCACCGTTCCGCCTTGCAGGCCGCTTTTGTTGGCGACCATGGTGCCGGCCACGCCCGAGGAAAGGACGTGGGTGGTGGATACCGGCAGGCTGAAGATGTTGGCCAGGCCGATCAGGCTGGCGGTGGTGATCTGGGCCGACATGCCTTGCGAGTAGGTCATGCCTTGCTTGCCGATCTTCTCGCCGATGGTCAGTACCACGCGTTTCCAGCCGACCATGGTGCCCAGGCCCAAGGCCAGGGCGACCGCCAGAATCACCCAGAACGGGGCGTATTCGGTGGTGGTGGTCAGGTCTTTGCGCAGCTTGTCCAGGTCGGATTTCTCACGCGGGGCCAGGCCTGGCAGTTTGCTGACCTTCTTCGCAGTGTCGTCCAGGCAGAGCAGGTAACGACGCACTTCGATGCGGCTTTCCGAGGACAGCGAGTGGTAGTCCGCTACACCTTTAAGGGTGTCGAGCAGGGCGGCGATGGTCGGTTCGGTCTGTTGCGGGTTGCAACGGAATTTCTCCGGCAGGTCGCCTTCCACGCTTTTGCCCAGCGCCAGGAACTCGCCCAGGGTGTCGGCGTTGCGCTTGTAGAACTGGCTCAGATGCAGGGTCGCGTCACGAGTACGCTCGATCTGGTAGGTGGTGCTGTTCAGGTCGAGGACGAACTGCGCAGGCACGATACCGATCAGTACCAGCATGATCAGGCCGATACCTTTCTGACCGTCGTTGGAACCGTGCACGAAGCTTACGGCCATGGCCGAGATCACCAGGACCAGACGGTTCCAGAACGGCGGGTGCTTCTTGTCGTCGATCTTGCGGCGCTGTTCCGGCGTCTTGTGCATCTTCGACAGCGGGCGCCACCATTTCAGGCCGATCAGCACCAGCGCGGCGATGAGGAAGCCCGCCATCGGCGAGAACACCAGCGAGGCGCCGATATCGATCGCTTTCTGCCAGTTGACGCCGTCGGCCAGTGGAATTTCGTTGATCAGGGCGTTGGCCAGGCCGACACCGAGGATCGAACCGATCAGCGTGTGCGAACTGGAGGCCGGGATACCGAAGTACCAGGTGCCCAGGTTCCAGGCGATCGCGGCGGCGAGCAGCGAGAACACCATTGCCAGACCATGGCCGGTGTTTACGTTGATCAACAGTTCTACGGGCAGCAGGTGCACGATGGCATACGCCACGCCAACGCCGCCCAGCAATACGCCGAGGAAGTTGAACACGCCCGAGAAGAACACCGCCAGGTGAGGCGGCATCGCTTTGGTGTAGATAACAGTGGCTACCGCGTTAGCGGTGTCATGAAATCCATTGATGAACTCGAAGGCGAGGACAAATGTCAGGGCGAGCAGGAGGCTCACAAGCACCCAGGCATCCAGTCCGCTGAATAAATCGATCATGAAGGTTTTCTGACCCGGTCATAAGGGGGCGCGATTATGCCAGAAAAGACTGGAAATCGATCCCCTACCTGCTCATCGGTTACCGACTTCGCCAAATTATTTTGTATCAAGGTGCATTACCCCAGTTTTCTGCAGGGTTTTGCAAGCCATTGATTCAATTGATAAAAATGCGAGGCGTAGGCGAATTGGCCGGTTGTCGGGAGGAGGCTGAAACTTGTATGAAATATCTGAGAAACGCGTCTGACACACTCCAGACCTGCGCAATACAGGGGGAATTGGCCGCTGCCCGCGGGTAGCGGGCGCGCAAGGCATCGTCAGTCCACCGTGCTTGTAACCCGGTGAGTACGCTTACCCTCGAAAGATGCAAAGAACGGTTTCAAGGCTCTTCGGCTTTGAGTTCCTCTTCCATTTTTTTCAGTTCTTGCTGGAAGACCTGATCCTGAACGGTAGGGCGTTTACGCCAGGCTTTGCGTTCCGGTTCGGGCTGGGCGGCGTAGGTGGTGACTTCCCCGCCGTAAACTTCCTTGTAACGTTGTTCCTGGCGCTCAAGTTCCGCGCGCAGTTCGTCTTTCGTCACAGTGCTACCTGTATGAGTTGAGATAAATATCCGGTGAACGCACTGCATGAAGCATTTAACCGGTTCGTCGACCAACGCTTGCCTGGACAGGCAGCGGTGTTATCGGGAAGACGGCCGGGACTTCCATGTTGCAGGCGGCTACGGCACCAGATTAAAACTGACGCAGCATCAGTTTCCTGTTTCAGCGAGCGCGCTGGCGGTGCATGAGCAATGAGCAATGAGCATCAGGCGCTGGCCGGGGCTGGCGGCGATGGACATCGCGCCAGCGGGTGGCACCGTCGGCAAATAAAAAGCGCGGTGTCACTGAGGTGCATTATAGCGGCCGATTCGGGATTGACTATCTTTGCCAAGTTAAAAACGTTTGCGCATGTGTGATTGTTTTGTGACGTGCAACTTCCGGCAATAGTTGCATCTTTGTTGCGCAGTGTTTGATTTCTGGCGCCATTTAGTCGGACAACTAAGGCTTGTTAACTATGCAGGCGTTCCAGGTTCAAAACTCCTCGGAGCAGCCCGCCGGAGGAGGTCAGGGCGATTGCGATTATCGGTCGACGGTTCGATAATCGCCTGATGTTGGCGGTCTGTCGCTTGTGTATCTGCCGGCGAGCCGCTTGTATAGCCGTTGATCCGAACAAGAAAAAAAGGAACCACATGAACGATCAAATGCGCAATTCCTTCACCTCGGTAGCGCCGCCGATCGTCGCTTCGCCGGCCAAGCGTATCCAGGCCCTGACCGGCGATCCGGATTTCATGACCTCACTGGCCCGTGGCCTGGCGGTGGTGCAGGCGTTTCAGGAGCGCAAGCGCCACCTGACCATCGCCCAGATCAGCCACCGCACGGAAATTCCCCGCGCCGCCGTGCGCCGTTGCCTGCACACACTGATCAAACTCGGCTACGCCACCACCGACGGGCGCACTTATTCACTTCTGCCCAAAGTGCTGACCCTCGGACACGCCTATCTGTCCTCGACACCGCTGGCGGTCTCGGCCCAGCCGTACCTCGACCGCATGAGCGAGCAACTGCACGAAGCCTGCAACATGGCCACGCTGGAGGGCGACGACATCCTCTACATCGCCCGTTCGGCAACCACTCAGCGTCTGATTTCGGTGGACCTCTCGGTGGGCGGGCGTTTGCCGGCGTATTGCACGTCCATGGGACGGATTCTGCTGGCAGCGCTGGACGACACCTCGCTGCGCGAATACCTCGACCACGCCGAACTGGTGGCCAAGACCAGCCGCACGATTCACACCCCCGACGCCTTGCTCGAATGTTTGCAGGAAGTCCGGCAGCAGGGCTGGTGCATCGTCGATCAGGAACTGGAGCAAGGCCTGCGTTCGATTGCCGTGCCGGTCTACGATGCTTCCGGCCAGGTGGTGGCCGCGCTCAATGTCAGCACCCACGCCGGTCGCGTCAGCCGCACCGAACTTGAGCAGCGCTTTCTGCCCGGCCTGTTGAGCGCCAGTCGTGACCTCAGTGCGCAGTTGTTCGCCTGATGAACCTGTTCGATAAACGCACAGAGTTGCGTTTGTCGAATTGACGCTAAAACCCTCGGATCATTAATGTCGCGGCAGCGTCATCCGGCGCGAATGTGAATGAGCCCGCCGGATTGTCGACTCCCATAATAATGACAAGAGGCAACTTCCCATGCGCACGTTCCCCGACTGTCGCCGCTCCTGTTCCTGTTGCCGGTATTAGCGCAACGCCCGATTTCTTCTTTATATAGTTGTGACCGTGCCGCTCTCTGGCCGGCCGCCGTTCGACTGCGTTTTTTGCGTGGAATAAAAATAATGAACCAGCCTCAGTCCGCTGTAGGTCACTGCCTCGATGTGCAGTCCTTCATCAATGCCCAACCGATCTCGCGCTATCAGTGGCGCGTCGTGATCCTGTGTTTCCTGATTGTGTTCCTCGATGGCCTCGACACCGCGGCCATGGGTTTTATTGCTCCGGCGCTTTCCCAGGACTGGGGCATCGACCGCGCCAGCCTCGGCCCGGTGATGAGCGCCGCGCTGATCGGCATGGTCTTCGGTGCGCTGGGCTCCGGTCCGCTGGCTGACCGCTTCGGGCGGAAAGTCGTACTGGTCGGCGCGGTTTTTCTGTTCGGTGGTTTCAGCCTGGCCTCGGCCTACGCGACCAACGTCGATCAGTTGCTGGTGCTGCGCTTCCTCACCGGTCTGGGGCTGGGGGCCGGCATGCCGAACGCTACCACGCTGCTGTCGGAATACACCCCGGAGCGCAAGAAGTCGTTGCTGGTGACCAGCATGTTCTGCGGCTTCAACCTCGGCATGGCCGGCGGCGGATTTATTTCGGCCAAGCTCATCCCGGCATTTGGCTGGCACAGTCTATTGCTGATCGGCGGGATTCTGCCTCTGATCCTCGCTGTGGTGTTGCTGCTCTGGTTGCCGGAATCGGCGCGTTATCTGGTAGTGCGTAATCGTGGCACCGACAAGGTACGCAAGACTCTCGCACCCATTGATCCTGCCACCGTCGCTCAGGCCGCGAGTTTCAGTGTGCCGGAACAGAAAACCGTCAAAGCACGCAACGTGTTCGCGGTGATTTTCTCCGGCACCTACAGCGTCGGTACGTTGCTGCTGTGGCTGACCTACTTCATGGGTCTGGTGATCGTTTATCTGTTGACCAGTTGGCTGCCGACCCTGATGCGCGACAGCGGCGCGAGCATGGAGCAGGCAGCGTTCATCGGCGCGCTGTTTCAGTTCGGCGGGGTGTTAAGTGCGGTCGGCGTAGGCTGGGCGATGGACCGGTTCAATCCGCACAAGGTCATCGGCATTTTCTACCTCCTGGCCGGGGTGTTTGCCTACGCGGTGGGGCAGAGTCTGGGCAACATCACGTTGCTGGCGACGCTGGTGCTGGTGGCGGGCATGTGCGTCAACGGCGCGCAATCGGCGATGCCCTCACTGGCGGCGCGGTTTTATCCGACTCAGGGCCGCGCGACTGGTGTCTCGTGGATGCTCGGGATCGGCCGCTTCGGCGCGATTCTCGGGGCGTGGATGGGCGCCACCCTGTTGGGCCTGGGCTGGAATTTCGAGCAAGTGCTGACAGCGCTGGTGATTCCGGCGGGCCTGGCTACGGCAGCGGTGGTGATCAAGGGCCTGGTCAGTCACGCGGACGCGACTTGAGTTTTATTGCAGGATCGTTCCCACGTCGAACCGGCCTCAGCGGTTGTTCCACATTGGGCTCCCGAAGGAACGCGGAGCGTCCCGGGCTGCATTCCCACCCAGAGCGTGGGAACGATCAGTGACGGAAAGATAGGTTGATAACAATCTGTTCGATAAACGAACACTCAGTCGATTATCGGATTGTTTGGCGAAAATCAGCGGCTTAATCTTCAGTGACTCCGGCGCAGAACCTCGCGCCTTTTTATTCACTGGCGATTCATTACAAAAACGGGAGCCCGCTCCATGGCTGAGATCCTTTCGCTGCACGACGCGGTGAAGCAATTCGTCAACGACGGCGACACCGTCGCGCTCGAAGGCTTCACTCACCTGATCCCTACGGCGGCGGGTCATGAAATCATTCGTCAGGGCAAGAAAGATCTGACCCTGGTGCGGATGACGCCTGACCTGATCTACGACCAACTGATCGGCGCCGGCTGTGCACGCAAGCTGATCTTCTCCTGGGGCGGCAACCCTGGCGTAGGTTCGCTGCACCGTCTGCGCGACGCGGTCGAGAAACAATGGCCGCACGCCCTGGAAATCGAAGAGCACAGCCACGCCGACCTGGCCAACGCCTACGTCGCTGGCGCCTCCGGCCTACCGTTCGCAGTGCTGCGGGCCTACGCCGGTTCCGACCTGCCGAAGGTCAACCCGCTGATCAAATCCGTGACTTGCCCGTTCACCGGCGAAGTGCTGGCGGCGGTGCCGTCGGTGCGTCCGGACGTGACCGTGATCCACGCCCAGAAGGCCGACCGTCAGGGCAACGTGCTGCTGTGGGGCATTCTCGGTGTGCAGAAAGAAGCCGCACTGGCCGCCAAGCGTTGCATCGTCACCGTCGAAGAAATCGTCGACAACCTCAACGCGCCGATGAACGCCTGCGTGCTGCCGACCTGGGCCTTGAGCGCGGTCTGTCATGTACCCGGTGGCGCACATCCGTCCTACGCCCACGGTTACACCGAGCGTGACAACCGTTTCTATCAGGCGTGGGATCCGATCGCCCGCGACCGTGAGACGTTTACTGCGTGGATCAACGAATACATCCATGGCTGCGCTGATTTCAGCGAGTTCCAGGCCAAGTTGGCCGCTGCTTCGGAGGCCAAGTAATGACTTACACCACCAATGAAATGATGACCGTCGCCGCGGCCCGTCGCCTGAAGAACGGCTCGGTGTGCTTCGTCGGCATCGGCCTGCCGTCGAAAGCCGCCAACCTGGCGCGCCTGACCTCGTCGCCGGACGTGGTGCTGATCTACGAATCCGGCCCGATCGGCGCCAAACCCAGCGTATTGCCACTGTCGATCGGTGACGGCGAACTGGCGGAAACTGCTGACACTGTCGTGCCCACCGGAGAGATTTTTCGCTACTGGCTGCAGGGCGGGCGCATCGACGTCGGTTTCCTCGGCGCAGCGCAGGTCGACCGTTTCGGCAACATCAACACCACCGTGGTCGGCGACTATCACCAGCCGAAAGTGCGCTTGCCGGGTGCCGGCGGTGCGCCGGAGATCGCCGGCTCCGCGAAAAGCGTGCTGATCATCCTTAAACAGTCGGCGCGCTCGTTTGTCGACAAGCTCGATTTCATTACCTCGGTCGGCCATGGCGAGGGCGGCGATTCGCGCAAACGTCTGGGCCTGCTGGGCGCCGGGCCGGTCGGGATCATCACCGACCTGTGCATCATGGAGCCGGAAGAGGGCACCAACGAGTTCGTGGTCACCGCGCTGCACCCGGGCGTGACCCGTGAGCAAGTGGTCGCCGCTACCGGTTGGGCCATTCGTTTTGCCGACAGCGTGGCCACCACTACTGAACCGACCGAAGTCGAGCTGACCGCCCTGCGCGATCTCGAAGCCCGTACCGCAGCGGCCCACGGCCAAGCACCGGGAGAAGCATGATGCGCGACGTTTATATCTGCGATGCGATTCGTACGCCCATCGGTCGTTTCGGTGGCGGTCTGGCGGCGGTTCGCGCTGACGACCTGGCCGCCGTGCCGATCAAGGCCCTGATGGAGCGCAATCCGTCGGTGGACTGGAGCGCCATCGACGAAGTATTCCTCGGCTGCGCCAACCAGGCGGGCGAAGACAACCGCAACGTCGCGCGCATGGCGCTGCTGCTGGCCGGTCTGCCGGAAAGTGTGCCGGGCGTCACCCTCAACCGTCTTTGCGCGTCGGGCATGGACGCCATTGGCACGGCGTTCCGCGCCATCGCCAGTGGCGAAATGCAGCTGGCGATTGCCGGCGGCGTCGAGTCGATGTCCCGCGCGCCGTTCGTGATGGGCAAGGCTGATGCGGCGTTCTCGCGCAACTTGAAGCTGGAAGACACCACCATCGGCTGGCGTTTCATCAACCCGTTGATGAAGGCCCAGTACGGCGTGGATGCGATGCCGCAGACCGCCGACAACGTCGCCGACGATTACGAAATTTCCCGCGAGGACCAGGACGCTTTCGCGCTGCGCAGCCAGCAACGTACTGCCGCTGCCCAGGCTGCCGGCTACTTCGCCGAGGAAATCGTCGAAGTGCGGATCGCCCACAAGAAGGGCGAAACCGTGGTCAGCCAGGACGAACACCCTCGCGCCGACACCACGCTTGAAGCGTTGAGCAAACTCAAACCGGTCAACGGCCCGGACAAGACGGTCACCGCCGGCAACGCTTCGGGCGTGAATGACGGTGCCGCCGCGCTGATTCTGGCTTCGGCCGAGGCGGTGAAAAAACACGGCCTGACCGCTCGCGCCAAAGTGCTGGGCATGGCCAGCGCCGGGGTCGCTCCACGGGTGATGGGCATCGGCCCGGTGCCGGCGGTGCGCAAGCTCACCGAGCGTCTCGGCGTGGCGGTCAGCGACTTCGATGTGATCGAACTCAACGAAGCTTTTGCCAGCCAGGGTCTGGCGGTGCTGCGCGAACTGGGGCTGGCGGACGACGCGGCCCAGGTCAACCCGAACGGCGGCGCGATTGCCTTGGGTCATCCGTTGGGCATGAGCGGCGCGCGTCTGGTGCTGACCGCGCTGCATCAGCTGGAAAAGACCGGTGGCAAGAAAGGTCTGGCGACCATGTGCGTCGGTGTCGGCCAGGGTCTGGCCCTGGCCATCGAATGCGTCTGACGCAAGCCGTGACGAAAAAGAACAGAGGAAAGCGAAATGACTGACAAGCCTGGTTACCGCCGCCCGCAGGAAGGCACCCAGCCGCCGTACCTGCATCCGACCTATCAATCCACCAATCTGCGCTCGCCGTCCAAGCCGTTGGTGTTTCTGCCGCATTCGCTGTCGGAAATCACCGGCCCGACCATCGGTGCCGAGCGTGTGGCCGACACTGACAACGATCTGACCGCCCAGCATCCAGGTGAGCCATTGGGCGAGCGGATCATCATTCACGGGCGTGTGCTCGACGAAGACGGTCTGCCGGTGCCGGGAATTCTGGTGGAGATCTGGCAGGCCAACGCCGCCGGTCGTTACAACCACGCCCGCGACCTGCACGACGCACCGCTGGACCCGAACTTCACCGGCACCGGCCGCACCGTGACCGATGCCGACGGCTGGTATCAATTCCAGACCATCAAGCCCGGCGCTTATCCATGGGGCAATCACCACAACGCCTGGCGCCCGGCGCACGTACATTTTTCGCTGTTCGGGCCGAGCATTCTGACGCGCCTGGTCACGCAGATGTATTTCCCGGGCGATCCGCTGCTGGCGTACGACCCGATCTACAACTGCGTGCCGGACACCTCGGCCAAGGAACGCCTGATCGCCGCTTTCGATCTGGAAAAAACCATTCCGTCCTACGCCCTCGCTTATCGCTGGGACATCGTGCTGCGCGGCCGCGAAGCCACGCCGATGGAGAAATGAGATGACCCTGACTGCGACCACGTCCCACACCGTCGGGCCGTATTACCACATCGGCCTGACCTGGCTGAACCGTGAGCACCTCGCCAATGAACTGACCCTCGGCCAGCGCGTGGCGATCAGCGGGCAAGTGGTGGACGGCAACGGCGATGTCGTCAACGACGCCATGCTCGAAGTCTGGCAGGCCAACGCCGCCGGCAAATACGATCACCCGGATGACGAGCAGGCCAAACCGCTCGACCCGAATTTCGAAGGCTTCGGCCGGGTGCCGGTGGATGCCGAAGGGCGCTTCCGTTTCACCACGATCAAGCCGGGCACGGTCGAAGGCCTGAAGGGCACGACCCAGGCGCCGCACCTGGTGGTGCTGGTGTTCGCGCGCGGCCTGGTGAAGCACTTGCTGACACGGATTTATTTCGAAGGCGATCCGGCGAACGTCAATGACCCGCTGCTCGAATGCGTACCGGCCGAGCGCCGCGCCACGTTGCTGGCGAAGCCGGATGCAGCGGGTGTTTATCAGTGGAATGTGATCCTGCAGGGCACTGATGCGGAAACCGTGTTCTTCGATTATTGAACCGGATACTGATCGTTCCCACGCTCTGCGTGGGAATGCATACCGTGACGCTCCGCGTCACAGTGGACGCAGAGCGTCCATGGCGGCATTCCCACGCGGAGCGTGGGAACGATCAGAGATCGGGTCTGGTTGGTGATCCAATGTGGAACGGGACTGTTGCGAAGTGTGTCTAGACTCTCACTGTCCCTATCGAGTGAAAAACAATGACAACCCTCACCTCCCATTACACCGGTGAAGAGCGCAGCAAGCGCATCTTTGCCATTGTCGGCGCGTCGTCCGGCAACCTCGTCGAATGGTTCGACTTCTACGTCTACGCCTTCTGCGCGATCTATTTCGCCCCGGCGTTCTTCCCCTCCGACAACCCCACGGTGCAACTGGTAAACACGGCAGGCGTATTCGCCGCCGGGTTCCTGATGCGACCGATCGGCGGCTGGATATTCGGTCGGGTGGCCGACAAGCACGGGCGCAAGAACTCGATGCTGATCTCGATCCTGATGATGTGCTTCGGCTCGTTGCTGATCGCCTGTCTGCCAACTTACAAGGACATCGGCGTCTGGGCGCCGTTGCTGCTGCTGTTCGCGCGTCTGCTGCAAGGCCTGTCGGTGGGCGGTGAGTACGGCACCACGGCGACCTATATGAGCGAAGTCGCGCTCAAGGGCCAGCGCGGTTTCTTTGCCTCGTTCCAGTACGTGACCCTGATCGGCGGGCAACTGCTGGCGGTGCTGCTGGTGGTGATCCTGCAACAGTTCCTGTCCGAAGAGGAATTGCGTGCCTACGGCTGGCGGATTCCGTTCGTGGTCGGGGCGGTGGCGGCGCTTATTTCGTTGTTCCTGCGACGCACGCTGAAAGAAACCACCAACAAGGAAACGCGTGAGCACAAGGACGCCGGCAGCATCAGTGCGCTGTTGCGCGACCACAAGGCTGCGTTCATCACCGTGCTCGGTTACACCGCCGGCGGCTCGCTGATTTTCTACACCTTCACCACGTATATGCAGAAATACCTGGTGAACACCGCCGGCATGCACGCCAAGACCGCCAGCTTCATCATGACCGGCGCGCTCTTCTTATATATGTGCATGCAGCCGCTGTTCGGCATGCTCGCCGACAAGATCGGCCGGCGTAACTCGATGCTCTGGTTCGGTGCCCTTGGTACGCTGTTCACCGTGCCGATCCTGCTGAGCCTGAAAAGCGTCAGCAGCCCGTTCCTGGCTTTTGTGCTGATCACCGTGGCGCTGGCGATCGTCAGTTTCTACACCTCTATCAGCGGCCTGGTTAAAGCCGAAATGTTCCCGCCGGAAGTCCGCGCCCTCGGCGTCGGCCTGGCGTATGCGGTGGCCAACGCGATCTTCGGCGGTTCGGCAGAATACGTCGCCCTGAGCCTCAAGGCTGGAGGGATGGAAAACGCGTTCTACTGGTATGTCACGATCATGATGGCCGTGGCGTTCCTGTTCAGCCTGCGCCTGCCCAAAGAAGCGAAGTATTTGCACCACGACCTTTAAAACCGATGCGCGCGGGCCACATCGGCCCGCGCCGGCAAGGACTGTTTATGACTCAGCGACCGGGCAATCAATTGTTCGATGCCTACTTTACTGCCCGCGATATGCGCGACGTGTTCTGTGATCAGGGCCGGGTGCAGGCGATGCTCGACTTCGAAGCGGCGCTGGCCCGCGCCGAAGCGCGGGTCGGGTTGATTCCGGCGAGTGTTGTGGCGTCGATCGAAAACGCCTGCCGCGCCGGGTTGTTTGATTTTGCAGCGTTGGGCGAGGCGATTGCCACGGCCGGCAATTCGGCGATTCCGCTGGTCAAGGCGTTGGGCAAACAGATCGCCGCGACCGATGCCGAAGCCGAGCGCTACGTGCATCTGGGGGCTACCAGCCAGGATGTGATGGATTCCGGGCTGGTGCTGCAATTGCGTCAGGCGCTGGAGTTGATTGAAGGGGAGCTGGCGCAGCTGGCCGACTCCCTCGCCATTCAGGCGCAGCGCCACGCCGCGATACCGCTGGCCGGGCGCACCTGGCTGCAACATGCGACGCCGGTGACGCTCGGCATGAAGATCGCCGGCTGGCTCGGCGCCGTGACCCGCAGCCGGCAGCGTCTGCGCGAACTCAAGCCACGGCTGCTGGTGCTGCAATTTGGCGGCGCGTCCGGCACCCTCGCCGCGCTCGGCGAGCAGGCGTTGCCGATTGCCCGGGCGCTGGCCGAAGAACTGCAACTGACTTTGCCGGAACAGCCTTGGCATACCCAGCGTGATCGCATCGTCGAATTTGGCGCTGTGCTTGGGCTGATCGCCGGCAGCCTCGGCAAATTCGGCCGCGACATCAGCCTGTTGATGCAGACCGAAGCGGCGGAAGTGTTCGAACCCTCGGCACCGGGCAAGGGCGGTTCCTCGACCATGCCGCACAAACGCAATCCGGTGGGCGCGGCGGTGTTGATCGGCGCGGCGACGCGGGTGCCGGGGCTGGTGTCGACGCTGTTCAGTGCCATGCCTCAGGAGCACGAACGCAGCCTTGGCCTGTGGCACGCCGAATGGGAAACCCTGCCGGAAATCTGCTGCCTGGTGTCCGGCGCGCTGAAACAGGCCCGGCTGCTGGCCGACGGTCTGGAAGTCGATGCCGCGCGCATGGCCCGCAATCTGGAACTGACCCAAGGCCTGGTGCTGGCCGAGGCGGTGAGCATTGTGCTCGCGCAACGGGTCGGCCGCGATACCGCGCATCATCTGCTCGAGCAATGCTGCAAACGGGCGGTGGCCGAACAGCGGCAACTGCGTGCGGTACTCGGTGACGAACCGCAGGTCACCGCCGAACTGAGTGCTAACGAACTTGATCATCTGCTCGATCCCGCCCACTACCTCGGTCAGGCGCAGGTCTGGGTCGAGCGGGCAGTGGCCGAACACAACGCATTGTCTGATTGAAAGGAGAGGGCTGTGGCTTTCGTTCAACTCGCCGATGGCGAACTGCATTACACATTGGAAGGCCCGGTCGATGCGCCGGTGCTGGTGCTGTCGAACTCGCTGGGCACCGACCTGCACATGTGGGACGTGCAGATGCCGGCCTTCACCGAACATTTCCGGGTGCTGCGTTTTGATACGCGCGGGCACGGCCAGTCGCTGGTGACTCCGGGCCCTTACAGCATCGAGCAACTGGGCCGCGACGTGCTGGCGCTGCTGGATGCGTTGCACATCGAACGCGCGCACTTCTGCGGTCTGTCGATGGGCGGCCTGATCGGCCAGTGGCTGGGGATCAACGCCGGCCAACGTCTGAACAAACTGATCGTGTGCAACACTGCGGCGAAAATCGGCGACCCGTCGGTGTGGAATCCGCGCATCGAAACCGTGCTGCGCGACGGCCCGGCGGCGATGGTCGCGCTGCGTGATGCGTCGATTGCCCGCTGGTTTACTCCGGATTTTTCCGCCGCCCATCCGGCGGCGGCCAAGCAGATCACCGACATGCTGGCCGCGACCCATCCTGAAGGTTATGCCGCCAACTGCGCGGCGGTGCGCGATGCGGATTTCCGTGAGCAGTTGTCGTCGATCACGACGCCGCTGCTGGTGATCGCCGGTACCGAAGATGCAGTGACGCCACCGTCCGGCGGGCATTTCATTCAGGAGCACGTGCGCGGTGCCGAGTACGCCGAGTTTTATGCGGCGCACCTTTCCAACGTTCAGGCCGGCGACGCGTTCAGCGACCGTGTGCTGACCTTTTTGCTGGCCGATTGAGGGGATTCCCGTGGACGAGAAACAACGTTACGACGACGGCATGCAAGTGCGCCGCGCGGTGCTCGGCGACGCTCATGTCGATCGCAGCCTGACCACGCTGACCGAGTTCAACTCGGAATTCCAGGAGATGATCACCCGTCACGCCTGGGGCGATATCTGGACTCGCCCGGGCCTGCCGCGTCACACCCGCAGCCTGATCACCATCGCCATGCTGATCGGCATGAACCGCGAAGGTGAACTCAAGTTGCACTTGCGGGCGGCGGCCAACAATGGCGTGAGTCGCGGCGAGATCAAGGAAGTGATCATGCAGAGCGCGATCTACTGCGGGATTCCGGCGGCGAATGCGACGTTTCATCTGGCCGAGTCGGTTTGGGATGAGCTGGGCACCGAATCACGCGAGTAATCGTTGAATTCAAAGGATCGCAGCCAGTTGAAGACTGCGATCCTTCGAACCTCACACCTTGGCGACAATGAAAATCCGCTTGAACGCAAACAACGTATGGCCGTTTTCCTCCTGCGGATAATGCGCATGCACCCGCATCAGGTAGTGATAAATGAAGCGCGCCTGTTCCTCTGACGTCAGCCCCAGCATCACCGGTCGCAGCGCCGACACCTTCACCCAGTCATATACCGGCGACTTGCCGTCGACCACCTGCAACTGCTCGGTTTCCCAGATATCCAGCGACCGGGTCAGTGGCGCAAGCAAACGGTAGTAATCCTCCAGCGACAATAACGGCCGGGCCGCCATGCGCTCGCGCAGTTGTGGGCTGCCCAACGGTTTGCCACCGGGGCCGGCATCGTCGAGGGTGTCGAGCATCAGCCGGTACCACAGCGCATCGCGCCAGTCCGGCATGTGCGCGGCCAGACAACCGCCAGGGTTGAGGTGGCGGAGCAATCCCGGCAACAGCATTCGATGGTCATCGATGAAGTGCAGCACGGCTGCGGCGAACAACAGGTCGGCCGGCTTGCGGGGTTTCCAGCGTTGCAGGTCGGCGTGTTGCCAGCGCGCCTTGATCGGCAGGCAACGGGCGACCTGAAGCATGTCCTGCGAACTGTCGATGCCTTTGAGGTTTGCCAGCGGCCAGCGATCTGCCAGAACCTTCGTGGCAATCCCGGTCCCGCAACCGAGGTCATAAATGCGTTGAGGATTGTCCAGGTCGACACGACCGAGCAACTCATCGACCGGTTGTTGCCTGAGACGGGAAAACTGCTGGTACGCCTTGGCATCCCAGTCCTTGTCGACGGGAGCCGGTTTGAGTCGGGTGATCATGAGGTGGTCCTCCGGTGATCAGCAGGGTCTTCCGATGACAACCTGGCCAAGTCTTGAGGACCTACATCAACAGATAACGGAAGCGAAGAGGGTGGAGCACCTGAGTCCTTCAGGTTTTTCCACTCTAGATGATGGCTGGTGCAACGCCAGCCATTCGGACAGGCGGCCTTAGAGCAGGCTGATCGGATAGCTGACGATCAGACGGTTTTCGTCGAACTCGTTGTTGCTGAAGTCACGACGCATGGTCGAGTTGCGCCATCTGACGTTCAGGTTCTTGAGCGCGCCGCTTTGTACGGTGTAGCCCAGTTCCGATTCGCGACCCCATTCCTTGCCGTCGGTGATGGTCCCGGTGTGCACGTTGTCGCCGCTGATGTAGCGGTTCATCAGGGTCAGGCCGGGCACGCCGAGGGCGGCGAAGTTGTAATCGTGGCGCAGTTGCCAGGAACGTTCCTGCGCATTGTCGTAGCTTGCGTTGTAGCTGTCGTTGGCCAGAGTGCCGCCGCTGGTGCCGTTGACGCGCATCCAGGCGCTGTCGCCGGTGAGCTTTTGCAGGCCGACGTAGAAGGTGTTGCCGCCGTATCGCGCCGAGAACATGCCCGACCAGGTCTTGTTGTCGAGTTCGCCGGCACGGGCACTGCCGTCGTCCTTGCCGTAGAAGAAACCGAGGTTGGCGCCCAGGGTCCAGTCGCCGACCGGCTGGCTGTGAATCAGGTTGACGTATTGCTGGCTGTAGATGTCCTTGAGCTCGGCGTTCCACAGGCCGATCTGGGTGCGCTTGTCGTTGAACACGTATTCGCCGCCCTGGAAGTTGAAGCGATCGGAGGTGAAAGCGGCTTTGCCGGTCATCGACATGTCGCTCATGCTGCTGTCGTCACGGGGGCTGTTGGCGCGGAACTGACCGCCGTAAAGGGTCAAGCCGTCGATTTCCTTCGAGGTGACCTGGCCGCCGCGAAAGGTCTGCGGCAGGGAGCGACCGTCGTCCGAACGCAGGATCGGCAGCACCGGCATCCACTCGCCGACCTTCACTTCGGTCTGCGACAGCTTTGCCTTGAACGCGACGTTGGTGCGGCCGAAGTTGTCCGCGGGGCGCCCGTCACGATCGAGCGGCAACAGTTGCGTGCCGCCCGTGCCTTTGCCGCCATCGAGCTTCACCGAGTACAACCCCAGCACATCCATGCCGAACCCGACGGTGCCCTGGGTGAAGCCGGACTTGGCGTCGAGGATGAAGTTCTGCGTCCACTCTTCAGCCTTGCCCTGAGCCTTGGTCGGGTTGGTGAAGTTACGGTTGATGTAGAAGTTGCGCAGGTTCAGGTTGACCTTGGCCCCTTCGATGAAACCGGCATCTTCAGCCGCGGCGGGCAGCGCGACGCCGGCCAGGGCGAGGGCGATCAGGCCGGGAAGTGCGTAGGGCGCAGGGGACGTTGTCATGTTCTCGGGTCTCTCTTGTTTTTTGGGCGAACGGGGACGCTGCGGCCGTTTCTGAGGCGCAGGAATTCAATGGAATCAGGGGGCGAGCGGCGGCGATCAGCCGGATGGAGCAGGGCGCGGGAGCATGGTGTCGAACCTGTTGTTATTGGTTTTGTAGGGCAAATGGTGCGGGGAATTAACTGGAGGGTTCAATTGGCAAAAGCGGGTTTTGGGCGATTATCGAACGCAAGATAGATGACTGACATCTAGAATATTTCGATCTAAATATTAAATCCAACCATCTTTAATTGTTGCTGGACCTGTCAGATATGACAGTTGTTCTGATTGCGGATTTTCCCTAACGTTATTGTGCAAGGTAAATATGAAATTCAATTTTTTATGGGACGAATGATATGAATAGTTCAAAGCAGCCTGTTGGTTCAATGACGGTGCAACATCATATAGGTGGTCAGGTGGTAACACTTCATACCACTTCTTTTAGGTTTTTCCCTAAAGGGGAAAAATTTGCTTTGCTCGCTTATTTTGGAAACGATGGTGAAGAAGCACCAGTTTTGCAACTGAAGTGCAGTAGTAAATTAACTACTGGAACGTATCCCATCGAAATAAAAGAAAGTGAGTCGACGGTATCCGCAACCTGGGGAGTGGGAACGCTGGAGGGACTCTTCGGCGTTCGTGGTACAGGTGAAATTGAATTGAAAAAATTTTCATCTTCATTAACAGCTAACTTGATTGAAGGTTCTTTGTCGTTCCGAATTAAAGAGAGTGGAGTACCAGAGGAGCAAAAGGTGGTAGTCGAAGAGTTTAAAGTAGAGGAAAAATGATTATTGAAGTTTTGTCGCTGCAATAAAAAGCCCACTGTTTAGTGGGCTTTTTTTGAGTCAGAACAACTTCATCTTCGGCGCTTCTTCTTTCAGCGGCTCGTTCTGCGCGGTCTGCGCATTCCAGCCACCGCCCAGTGCCTTGTACAGGTTGACCGCACTGGTCAGCTGCGCGAGGCGGTCGGTGATCAGGGCTTGTTGGGCACTGAACAGCTGACGCTGGGCATCGAGGAAGGTCAGGTTGCTGTCGACGCCGATGCGATAGCGACGCTCGGCCAGACGGTAGTAGTCCTGGTTGGCAGCGACGAAATCACGCTGGGCCTGCAACTGCTCGGTGTAGGTCTGGCGCGCGGCCAGGCCATCGGCGACTTCCTGGAAGGCCGTTTGAATGGACTTCTCGTAGTTCGCCACGCCAATGTCCTTCTGGATCTTGGCGTAGTCGAGGCTGGCGCGCAGGCTGCCGGCGTTGAAGATCGGCAGGTTGATCTGCGGCTGGAACAGCCACGTACCCGAACCGCCCTTGAACAGGCCGGACAGGTCCGGGCTCAGGCTGCCCGCGTTGGCGGTCAGGCTGATGCTCGGGAAGAACGCTGCGCGGGCCGCGCCGATGTTGGCGTTGGCCGCCTTCAGGTTGTATTCGGCCTGAAGGATGTCCGGACGACGTTGCAGCAGATCCGACGGCAGGCCGGCCGGCACGTCGGCCAGCAGGTCATCCGACAGCGGTTTGGCCGCTTGCAGGTTGGCCGGCACACCGGTGCCGAGTAGCAGGGTCAGGCTGTTTTCGTCCTGGGCGACCTGGCGGGTATAACGCGCCAGTTGAGCCCGGGCGTTCTCGACCGAAGTGCGCGACTGTGCCAGGTCCAGCGCCGAAGCCACACCGACTTCATTGCTGCGGCTGGTCAGCTTGTAGCTTTCCTCGAAGGCACCGAGGGTGTCCTGAGTCAGCTTGAGCAGTTCCTTGTCGGCCTGCCAGGTCAGGTAGGCATTGGCCACGCTGGCCACCAGACTGATCTGGGTGCTGCGGCGCGCTTCTTCGGTGGCGAAGTATTGTTGCAGCGCTTGTTCACTCAGGCTGCGAACCCGACCAAACAGGTCGAGTTCGTAGGCGCTGATGCCGACGGTAGCGGAGTAGGAACTGTTGATGTTCGCTTCACCGGTCTGCGACGCACGGGCCGGAACCCGCTGACGGCTGCCGCTGGCATTGGCCGACACGGCCGGGAACAGATCGGCACGCTGGATGCGGTATTGAGCCGCGTAGGCGTCGATGTTCAGCGCCGCGACACGCAGGTCGCGGTTGTTTTCCAGGGCGACCTGGATCAGCTGCTGCAGGGCAGGGTCATGGAAAAACTGCTTCCAGCCCTGTTCGGCAGCGGCCTGCGCCGGTGCCTCGGCCGGCGAGTACGCCGGGCCCTGCGGGAATTGCGCAGCCACCGGTGCTTCAGGCTGCTGATAATCCGGTATCAGCGAGCAACCGCTCAGCACGAACGCGGCGACTGCGATGGAGAGTAGCGACTTGCTCATTGGCCAGCCTCTTTAGGAGTTTCGATGGTGTCATCCTTGTCGGCGTTTTTGCGCTGACCCATGGACGACACAGTGACGAAGAACAGTGGGACCCAGAAGATCGCCAGGATCGTTGCGGTGAGCATACCGCCAATCACGCCGGTACCGATCGCGTGTTGACTGCCCGAGCCTGCGCCGGTGGAGATAGCCAACGGTACAACACCGAGGATGAAGGCCAGCGACGTCATGATGATCGGTCGCAGACGCATGCGGCAGGCTTCAATGGCCGCATCGCGCAGACTGCGTCCCTGCTCGTGCAGTTCCTTGGCGAATTCGACGATCAGAATGGCGTTTTTAGCCGCCAGACCAATGGTCGTCAACAGACCCACCTGGAAGTACACGTCGTTCGACAGACCGCGAAGGCTGGTGGCCATCAGCGCACCGATGATCCCCAGTGGCACCACGAGCATGACCGCGATCGGAATCGACCAGCTTTCATACAGCGCCGCCAGACACAGGAACACCATCAGCAGCGACAGGGCGTACAGCGCCGGAGCCTGAGAGCCGGACAGTCGCTCTTCGTACGACAGACCGGTCCACGAGATACCCACGCCGGCCGGCAGCTTCTTGGCAATCGCCTCGACTTCGGCCATCGCTTCACCGGTGGAGTAACCCGGCGCCGGAGAACCGAGGATCTCCATCGCTTCCACACCGTTGTAACGCGCCAGTTTCGGCGAACCGTAGATCCACTCGCCCTTGGCGAACGCGGAGAACGGAACCATGGTGCCGGCGCTGTTGCGCACGTACCACTTCTTCAGGTCTTCAGGGCTCATGCGAGCGCCGGCCTGACCCTGCACGTAAACCTTCTTCACACGGCCGCGGTCGATGAAGTCGTTGACGTAGCTACTACCGAAGGAGATCGACAGGGTGCTGTTGATGTCGGACAGGCTCAAGCCCAGGGCACGGGCCTTCTCGTCGTCGATTTCCAGGTGGTATTGCGGCTCGTCGTTCAGACCGTTCGGACGCACCTGGTAGAGCACCTTGCTTTGCGCCGCCATACCGAGGAACTGGTTACGGGCTTCCATCAGTTTTTCGTGACCGATACCGGCGCGGTCCTGCAGGAATACGTCGAAACCGGTGGCGTTACCCAGCTCCAGTACGGCCGGCGGGGCAAAGGCAAACACCATCGCGTCGCGGAAGCTGAAGAAGTGCTGCTGGGCGCGTTGAGCCAGGGCGAACACGCTGTTGCTCGCGTCACGCTCGTGCCATGGCTTGAGCATGATGAACGCCAGACCCGAGCTCTGGCCGCGACCGGCGAAGTTGAAGCCGTTCACGGTGAACACCGAGGCTACCGAGCTGGATTCTTTGTCCAGCAGGTAGGAGCGCATTTCGTCGATCACCACCTGCGTGCGCTCGGCACTGGAACCGGCTGGGGTCTGCACCTGGGCGAACAGTACGCCCTGGTCTTCTTCCGGCAGGAACGCCGTTGGAATGCGGGTGAACAGCCAGATCATGCCGACCACGATCAGCAGGTAGGCCAGCAGGTACGGAGCCTTGCGTTGCAGGATGTTGCCGACACCGCGCTCGTAGCTGCGAACGCTACGGTCGAAGTTGCGGTTGAACCAGCCGAAGAAACCTTTTTTCGGCGTGCCGTGCTCGCCTTTCGGAATCGCCTTGAGCATGGTGGCGCAGAGCGCCGGGGTGAAGATCAGCGCAACCATTACCGACAGGGCCATGGCCGAGACGATGGTGATCGAGAACTGACGGTAGATCACACCGGTGGAACCGCTGAAGAACGCCATCGGCAGCAATACCGCCGACAGTACGAGGGCGATACCGACCAGGGCGCCCTGGATCTGGCCCATGGACTTCTTGGTGGCTTCCTTCGGTGACAGGCCTTCTTCGGCCATCACCCGCTCGACGTTCTCCACCACGACGATGGCGTCGTCCACCAGCAAGCCGATGGCCAATACCATACCGAACATGGTCAGGGTGTTGATGCTGAAACCGGCGGCCGCGAGGATGCCGAACGTACCGAGCAGTACCACCGGCACGGTCATCGTGGTGATGACGGTCGCGCGGAAGTTCTGCAGGAACAGGAACATCACCAGGAACACCAGCACGATCGCTTCGACCAGGGTTTCAACCACGCCCTTGATCGACTCGGTCACCACCGGGGTGGTGTCGTACGGGAACACGACTTCCATGCCTTGCGGGAAGAACGGCTTGAGGTCGTCAATCGTCTTGCGCAGGGCTTTTGCGGTGTCGAGGGCGTTGGCACCGTTGGCCAGTTTTACCGCCAGACCGGAGGCCGGTTTGCCGTTGAACTGCGCCGCGATACTGGAGTTTTCACCACCCAGACCGACATCGGCGACGTCACCGATACGGACTTGCGAGCCATCCTGGTTGACCTTCAGCAGAATCGCCTTGAACTGCTCGGCGGTCTGCAGACGGGTCTTGCCGATGATCGTGGCGTTCAGTTGCTGGCCTGGCAGCGCCGGCAGACCGCCGAGCTGACCGGAGGAAATCTGAACGTTCTGCGCCGAGATCGCGGCACTGACATCGGCCGGGGTCAGGTTGTAGTTGTTCAGTTTGGCCGGGTCGAGCCAGATGCGCATCGCGTACTGGGCACCGAAGACCTGGAAGTCACCGACACCGGCGGTCCGGGAAATCGGGTCCTGCATGTTCGACACGATGTAGTTGGACAGGTCGTCCTTGGTCATGCTGCCGTCACGCGACACCACGCCGATCACCAGCAGGAAGTTCTTCACTGCCTTGGTCACGCGGATACCCTGTTGCTGCACTTCCTGCGGCAGCAGCGGGGTGGCCAGGTTCAGCTTGTTCTGGACCTGAACCTGCGCGGTGTCGGAGTTGGTGCCTTGCTCGAAGGTCGCGGTGATGGTCATGCTGCCGTCGGAGTTACTTTCCGAGGACACATAACGCAGGTTGTCGATACCGTTGAGCTGTTGCTCGATGACCTGCACCACGGTGTCCTGAACCGTCTGTGCCGAAGCACCCGGGTAGGTCACGGAAATCGCAATCGCCGGTGGCGCAATGCTCGGGTACTGGTTGATCGGCAACTTGAGGATCGATAGAGCCCCGACCAGCATGATCACCAGGGCAATTACCCAGGCGAAAATCGGACGGTCGATAAAAAATTTCGACATGAGTTACTCCCCTTTGCCGCCGTAGGCCTTGTCAGCTGCCTTGGCGGGTGCCGGGTTCTTGGCTACGTTGGTCGCTTCGGTCGGGTTGACCTGAACACCTGGACGCACGAATTGCAGCCCTTCGGTGATCAGGCGATCGCCGGCTTTCAGGCCGTCTTCGATCAGCCACTGGCTGCCGACGGTACGGCTGGCCTTGAGCTGACGCAGTTCGACCTTGTTGTCCGCACCCACGACCAGCGCGGTCGGGGTGCCCTTGAGGTCACGGGTCACGCCTTGTTGCGGCGCCAGAATGGCCGCAGCGTTGACGCCGGCCTGCAACTGGGCGCGAACGAACATGCCCGGCAACAGGGTGTGATCCGGATTCGGGAACACGGCGCGCAGCGTCACGGAGCCAGTGGTCGGGTCGACCGACACTTCGGAGAATTCCAGCTTACCGTCGAGCTTGTACTGGCTGCCGTCTTCCAGTGTCAGCTTGACCGCGGCGGCATTGTCGCCGGCCTTCTGCAGGCGGCCACTTTCCAGTTCGCGACGCAGTTCCAGCAACTCGACCGAGGACTGGGTGACGTCGACATAGATCGGGTCCAGTTGCTGGATCACGGCCATCGCGTCGGTCTGGCCGCTGCTGACCAGCGCGCCCTCGGTCACCGAAGAGCGGCCAATACGACCGGAGATCGGCGCGTAGACCTTGGTGTAGCGCACGTTGATCTGTGCGCTCTGCAACGACGCTTCCGATTGCAGGCGGTTGGCCACGGCGGTGTCGTATTCCTGACGGCTTACCGCCTGCTCGTCGACCAGTTGCTTGTAGCGGTCGGAGATCGACTTGGTCGAGCGCAGGTTGGCTTCGGCGCTTTTCAGGGTCGCTTCATAGACCGACGGATCGATCTGATACAGCTGCTGGCCGGCTTTGACATCGCCGCCTTCCTTGAACAGACGCTTGAGAATGATGCCGTTGACCTGCGGACGAACTTCGGCGATGCGGAACGCACTAGTGCGGCCCGGCAGTTCGGAAGTCAGGGTAAAGGCTTGTGGTTGCAGGGTGACGACGCCGACCTGAGGAGGTGGTGCGGCGGGAGCCGCCTCTTCCTTTTTACATCCGCTGAGCAGCGATGCCAGGGCGACGGCAGTGACCAGAGCGGTAACAGCTGGCTTGAATTGCATGAAGATCCTCGGGTCAGGCGCGCGAAAAGCGCACAAGAAGTGTGGAAGGGTAAAAAAGGGTTACCGGGTGGATAAGTAGCTTGCTAATGAATATACTTACGTTCATGGTTGTTTGTAAACACCTTGGCTGCGTACCCAACCGGTTACAAAAGTCGTGGCAAGGTCTGAAATTGTAGGCCGGGGAGTCGATCCGCGAGAGATTCACCCCTTTTTATTCAGCGGATATTCAGCCATCCCTGAAACATCCTGTTTGAGGTTTTACTGCCATGGTTCGTCGCACCAAAGAGGAAGCTCAGGAAACGCGAAGCCAGATTCTGGAAGCCGCCGAGAAAGCTTTCTATGAAAGGGGCGTGGCCCGTACGACGCTGTCCGACATTGCGAGCCTTGCGGGTGTAACGCGCGGCGCCATCTACTGGCACTTCAGCAACAAGGCCGATCTGTTGCAGGCGATGCTCGATACGCTGAAGGAACCGCTGGATGAACTGGCAAAGGCCAGCGAAAGCGAGGACGAACCCGATCCGCTGGGCTGCATGCGCAAGTTGCTGATTCATTTGTTTCATCAAATTGCGCTGGACCCAAAAACCCGGCGCATCAACGAAATTCTGTTTCATAAGTGCGAGTTCACCGATGAAATGTGCGATCTGCGCCAGCAGCGCCGGACCGCCAGCCTCGATTGCAATGTGCGGATCGCGCTGACATTGAGTAATGCGGTCAATCGTGGGCAGCTGCCGGCAGACCTCGACACTGCCCGGGCAGCCATCAGCATTCACGCCTATATCGACGGCCTTCTCTATGGATGGCTCCTGGCGCCGGACAGCTTCGAACTCTACGCCGAGGCCGAGCGCTGGGTCGATACCGGGCTGGACATGCTGCGCCTGAGCCCCAGCCTGCGCAAATGAAACAAAATTCGTTATTGGATCAGTTTGTGTCAATGAAGGATGCGGATGAAGGTCCGTGTTCACTCGCCCCGCTGCAATGGGATGCTTTTATATACCTCTGCGGCGCGGGTTGATATGTAGCGAGCTACGTATTTTGTAGGGATTTTGTGTCGAGCCTGTGAACGAATGTGAACGGCCGCCCACCCAGCGACCAATAAAAAGCCCCCGACTCTCGCGAGTCGGGGGCTTTTGCGTTTCTGCGGTATGGCTTACAGAGTCGGGTAGTCGAGGTAACCGACCGCACCTTTGCCGTAGAACGTTTCCGGGTGCGGTTCGTTCAGCGGCGCGTCGGCCTTCAGGCGAGCCGGCAAGTCCGGGTTGGCAATGAACGGGATACCGAATGCCACAGCATCAGCCTTGCCCGCTGCCAGCCAGGCGTTGGCGCTTTCCTTGGTGAAACGTTCGTTGGCGATGTATGCGCCGCCGAAGGCTTCTTTCAGTTGCGGGCCGAGGCTGTCGGCGCCTTCTTTCTCGCGGGAGCAGATGAAGGCAATGCCACGCTTGCCCAGTTCGCGAGCGACGTAGGTGAAGGTTTCGGCCAGGTTGTCGTCGCCCATGTCATGGGAGTCGGCGCGCGGAGCCAGGTGCACACCGACACGGCCGGCGCCCCAGACTTCGATTGCCGCGTCAGTCACTTCCAGCAGCAGGCGGGCACGGTTTTCCAGGGAGCCGCCGTATTGGTCGGTGCGTTGGTTGGTGCTGCTTTGCAGGAACTGGTCGAGCAGGTAGCCGTTGGCGCCGTGGATTTCCACACCGTCGAAACCGGCCGCCTTGGCGTTTTCCGCGCCGACGCGGTAGGCGTCGACGATGTCGGCGATTTCAGCGGTTTCCAGCGCACGAGGGGTTGGATAGTCGGCCAGCGGGCGAACCAGGCTGACGTGGCCTTCTGGCTGGATGGCGCTCGGTGCAACCGGCGCTTCGCCGTTCAGGTACGACGGGTGGGAGATCCGGCCGACGTGCCACAGTTGCAGAACGATCTTGCCGCCGGCTGCGTGAACGGCCTTGGTCACGTTGGTCCAGCCGCGCACCTGGTCGTTGGACCAGATGCCCGGGGTGTCCGGGTAGCCGACACCCATCGGGGTCACCGAGGTGGCTTCGCTGATGATCAGGCCGGCCGAAGCGCGTTGTACGTAGTACTCGGCCATCAGCGCGTTGGGTACGCGGCCTTCGTCGGCGCGGCAGCGGGTCAGCGGCGCCATGATGATGCGGTTGGACAGCTCGAGGTCGCCCAGTTTGATCGGATCGAAAATCGTTGCCATGAGATACAACCCTCGTGAGGTAAGTGAGTGAATCAGTTAGCGGTGGCCAGTTCGGGATTGCCGTTCTGGCGGAATGTGATCAGGGTCACCAGCAGCGCGAGGACCGCCAGCGCCGCAGCGGCGAGAGGCACGCTGGTCAGGCCGTAGCCGTGGGCGATGACGCTGCCGCCGACCCAGGCGCCGAGGGCGTTGCCGACGTTGAAGGCGCCGATGTTCAGGGTCGACACCAGGTTCGGTGCGGCCTGGCCGTAGGTCACGACGTTCACTTGCAGGGCCGGCACGGCGGCGAAGCACGCGGTGGCCCAGAGGAACAGAGTGATCTCGGTCGGGATCAGCGCGATGCTGGTCCAGGTCAGTACCGTGGAGGTCACGGCCATCGCGATGAACACGCCGATCAGCGTCGCGGCCAGGCCCCTGTCGGCCAGTTTGCCGCCGATGATGTTGCCGACGGTCAGGCCCAGGCCGATGAGCATCAGGGTCCAGGTCACGCCACGGGGCGAGACGCCGGTGACATCGCCCAGCAGCGGTGCGACGTAAGTGAACAGGGTGAATACCGAGGCGGCAAACAGCGCGGTCATGCTCAGCGACAGCCAGATACCGGCGCCTTTGAGCGCGGCCAGTTCGGCGCGCATGTCGAGTTTTTCTTCGTCACGCTTGGCGGGCAGGAAGCGGATCAGGCCGATCAGCGCGATCACACCGATCACGGTCACTGCCCAGAAGGTCGAGCGCCAGCCGGCTTCCTGACCGAGGGCGGTGCCCAGCGGTACGCCCAGCACGTTGGCCAGGGTCAGGCCGGTGAACATCAGGGCCACGGCCGAGGCGCGTTTGTTCGGAGCGACCAGGTTGGCCGCGACCACCGAACCGATGCCGAAGAACGCACCGTGGCAGAGAGCGGTAACCACTCGGGCGAACATCAGCACGTTGTAGTCACTGGCGATCGCGCAAAGCAGGTTGCCGATAATGAAGATGCCCATCAACGCCACCAGTGCAGCCTTGCGCGGCAGTCGTGCAGTGGCCATTGCCATGAACGGTGCACCGATGGCCACGCCCAGAGCGTAACCGGTCACCAGCCAGCCGGCGCCGGGGATCGACACACCGAGGTCGGCCGCCACATCAGGCAGCAGGCCCATGATGACGAACTCGGTGGTGCCGATGGCGAAGGCGCTCAAGGCGAGTATGAATAGTGAGAGGGGCATCGTTTGTTCCTTTTGGCTGGCTGACGTTAAGGGTCAGAGCTCTTTGCTGAGGGTGCTGAGGAACGCCTGGATCACGTCCTCGTTGCGTTTGAAAAAGTGCCACTGGCCGGCTTTCTGACTGCTGATCAGCCCGGCCCGTTGCAGGGTGGCCAGGTGGGCGGAAACGGTCGATTGCGACAGGCCGCAGCGTTGATCGATCTGCCCGGCACAGATGCCGTACTCGTGGTTGTGGATCTGTTCCGGAAACTCGGCTTTCGGGTCTTTCAGCCAGTTGAGGATGTCTCGCCGTACTGGGTGTGCCAGGGCTTTTATTATTTCGTCGAGGTCAATGTTCATGGCTGGGTGCTCAAGATGTGTGTAGCGCTATATCGCGATGGGGCGAACTTTAAATCGGTACTTCGCGATATACCAATATGAATTTGATCTGATGACCGCATAAATCGGTATATCGGGTTATAACGATATGTGAGGTGTAAACAAACGCGGGCGCGGTGCTAAGCTGCGCCCATGAACTATCTCGCACATTTACACCTCGGTGGCCAGCGTCCCGGTCAACTGCTTGGCAGTCTGTATGGCGATTTCGTCAAAGGGCGGCTGCAAGGGCAGTTCGACCCGGAGATCGAAGCGGCGATTGCCCTGCATCGGCAGATCGACGTGTTCACCGATCGCCACCCGCTGGTGGATGTCTCACTGGCGCGGTTCTCCAGGACCCGCCGTCGTTACGCGGGCATCGTCCTCGACGTGTTTTTCGACCATTGCCTGGCCCGGGACTGGACGCTGTACGCCGACCGCCCGCTCGCCCAGTTCACCTCCGACGTTTACCGTGTGCTGTCCAGCGAGCGGCAGTTGCCCGAGCGCCTGGCGAAGATCGTCCCGCACATGGTGGCCAATGACTGGTTGGGTTCGTATCAGCAATTCGAAGTGCTGGAACAGGTGTTGCGCGGGATCTCCCGGCGCCTGACCCGACCTGAAGAACTGGCAGGGGCGATGGAGGACTTGCGGCGGTTGTATGAACCGTTGAGCGAAGACTTTCGTTTGTTCTACCCACAGCTGCAGGACTTTGCCGGCCGGCAGCTGTAGGCGGAAGTCGCCGATCAGGCTGCGATCAGATCGCGGGCGTGTTGCGCTTTGACCGGTTTGAGTACATCGCCGAACAAGGCTTTCTGCACCGCCTGCTGTGCCTCGAACGCCAGCGCCGCGCGCTCCCGGCCCTGGCAGGCAATCGGCTTGAGCAGGTGAATCTCGACATCGCCGCAGTCGTTGCTGAACAGACGCATCAGGTGCGACAGCAGATCATCGTCACCAATGAACGGCGCCAGCGAATCGATCTTGCCCTCGCGCAGATAACGGATCGCCACCGGTTGCAGCTTCACCTCGGAATCAATCGCCGCCGACAGCAGGCGACCATGAAAGGTGCGCAGCGAACGGCCATCGGTGGTGGTGCCTTCCGGGAACATCAGCAACGGATGATCGGTTTGCAGGTGACGGGTCATCTGCTTGCGGATCAACTGGCTGTCGCCCGCACCGCGACGGATGAACAGGCTGCCGGCCTTCGCCGCCAGCCAGCCGGCCACCGGCCAGGTGCGCACTTCGGCCTTGGACAGAAACGACAGCGGCGTGAGCATGCCGAGCAACGGAATGTCGGTCCACGACACATGGTTGCTGACCCACAGCATCGGCTGTTTCGGCAGCTCGCCGTGAACGGTCACACGAAAGGGCAGGGCATTGCTCAGGCGCGCCATGAAAAACCGCGACCAGCGCTGCCGACGTTCCATCGAGTGGGCCAGCCCCAGGCGTTCGAAAACGCCGAAGACACTGGCCATGCTCAGGCCCAGCGTCACCACCAGCAGCACTCGCGCGATCCGCGCGTACACCCGCAGCCGGCTCATCACACGGCCGCCTTGAAGTGTTTGGCGTAACGCGGGCAGAGTTCGTCGCGCTTGAGCAGGATGAACACGTCGGCGACCTGGAAGTCCTCGTCCCAGCACGGCTCGCCGCAGATCTTCGCGCCCAGGCGCATGTAGGCCTTGAGCAGCGGTGGCATTTCGGCGATCACGTTCGATGGAATGTCGAGGCTCGGCAGCGGCTTCTTCGGCTCGGCGCGCAGGTGTTCGGTGCACAGGTAACGCTCGCGCAGGCGCTGCATGATCGCGTGGGCCTGTACGCCGCCGTCCTGCATCGGGATGCTCGCGCAACCCATCAGATAGCTGTAGCCGCCCTGATTCAGGACTTCGGCCAGTTCGCCCCACAGCACGGCGATGGTGCCGCCGTTGCGGTAGGCCGGGTCGACGCAGGTGCGACCGATTTCCAGGATCGGGCCTTGCAGGCCGGCGAGGCCGTGCAGGCTGAATTCTTCTTCGCTGTAGAACTTGCCCAGGCTGCTGGCGGCAGCGTGATCGAGCAAACGGGTGGTTGCCACCAGGCGGCCGGTGTTCAGGTCACGCACGCCGATGTGGCTGCAGTGAACATCATAGTCATCCATGTCCAGACCCAGCTCCGCGCCGTTCAGCTTGGCGTTGAACTCGCCGCTGAACACGTTGAAGCGCAAGGCCTGGGCTTGCTGCAAGGCCTCGGCGCCGATCAGGCGTTCGGCTTGCAGGCGGCGTTCATTGCCGGTGTCGCTGATGCGGGCGATCTGAGTCATGTGAATCTCCGTACGGGCCTTGAACCCGTCATGGGTTGCAGCCGATCGACTTTCTTTATGCAGCCGTGTTGTGCAAAGTCAGGCTATGTAGCCCCGGTGTCATCGCCATGAATGTTTGGTGATGCTTATATGACAGCCCACAAGGAGCCTCTGATGACCTGGTCGATCCTGCTTGAATGCCGCGAACGCCTGCCCGCCGATGCCGATCTGGCGGAGGGCTTCGCCACGTTGCTGCAGCAACTGGGCAGCGTGACGCCGTTCGAACTGGCGTTGGCAGGCGGGCGGCGGATGGCGACGCCGGGGCTGGCGTTTCTGGTGGGCTATCAGGCGGCGTTGCGGATGCTCTGGCCAAGCGCGCCACCAAGCCTCGGTGCGTTGTGTGCGACTGAACAGCGCAGCCTGCGCCCGGCGGACATGCAGACCCGGCTCACGGACCTGCGCCTCACCGGGCAAAAGGATTTCGTCACCGCCGGCGATGCGGCGGACTGGCTGCTGATCGCCGCACGCAATGAGCAACCCGGCGAATCACCGCGCCTGAGCCTGGCGGTGGTCTATCCCGGTGAGCCCGGTGTGCGGGTGGAAAAGCTCCCGGCCCTGCCGCTGATGCCGGACATCAGCCATGGCCGACTGCATCTCGATGAAGCGTTGTGCGAGCTGCTCGCCGGGGACGGTTGGGATGCCTACGTCAAACCGTTCCGCACCCTTGAAGATATCTATGTGCTCAGCGCGATGACTGCCTGGTTGTACGGCGTCGGTCAGGACAGCGGCTGGCCACAGCCGTTGCAATTGCGCTTGCTGGCGCTGTTGGCCGGGTGTGCGGAAGTCAGTCGGCAGCCACCGAACAATCCCGCCGGGCATGTGTTGCTTGGTGGCTTGTTTGCGCAGTTTGACGGGCTCAAAGCGGAAGTCGATCAGGCCCTGCGTGACGGCAATACCGAGTGGGCGGCGATGTGGCAGCGCGATCAATCGGTCATGCAACTGGCGGCGGGCGCGCGGGCCAAACGCCTGGCCAAGGCGTTGGCGCTGGACTGACCGGCCTCATCGCTGGCAAGCCAGCTCCCACACAGTCGCTGGTGTACAGGCTATCAATGGCAATCCTCTACCCCTGTGGGAGCTGGCTTGCCAGCGATGGCGGTTTCATGGGCGGCCAAATTCTCAAATCTGTCATCAACCCTGACTACCCTCAGCAGGTTCTCCCCAAGAGCCCTCACCATGTTCAAAGGCCTGTCCCTGTTTCTGCTGTTGATCAGCTTCACGGTTCAGGCCGAACAATGGCCGGGCGAGCAGTGGCCGACCGGCCCGAAACTCAACGGCCAGGCCGTCGAGGCACTGGAGGCTTACGCCTTTGCCGCCCGCGACGACGACACTCGCCAGGGCATCCGCACCGACGCCTTGCTGGTGATCCGCGACGGCCAGATCGTCTATGAACGCTATGGCGACGCAACCACCGCCGACACTCCACACCTGACCTGGTCGATCAGCAAAAGCCTGATGGCCACGGTGTTCGGCGTGGCGTACGGCGAAGGCCTGTTCAAGCTCGAGGACTCGGCCGCAACGTTCTACCCGGCGCTGGAAAAACACCCGGCCATCACCCTCAAGGATCTGCTGCACTGGGCCTCGGGCATCGACTGGCAGGAAGATTACGAATACGCCCCGCTGAAATCCACGGTGGTGGCGATGCTCTACACCCGTGGCCACCGCGACATGGCCGCCTTCACCGCCGATCACGACCGCTACGCTCCACCGGGTCAGGCGTTCCGTTATTCCAGCGGTGACAGCAATCTGTTGGCCGCCGCACTGAAAACCATCGTCGGCCCACAGCGTTATCCGGACTATCCGTGGACAGCACTTTTCGATCCCCTGGGCATCCGCCACGCCACTTGGGAAACCGACGCCACAGGCACCTTCGTCGCCTCTTCCTACGCTTATATGACGGCCCGGGATCTGGCGCGAATCGGCCTGTTGATGGAGCGTGACGGACGCTGGAACGACCGGCAGTTGCTGCCCAGGGATTGGGTCGCCTTCAACCGCCAACCCTTCGCCGGCTACAAGGCTCATCAGGACGAAGCCGTGCCCGGCGGCCAATGGTGGCTCAATCGCCCGGCGGATGGCGCGCCTTCTCCGTGGCCCGACGCACCGCCCGACACCTTCGCCGCCCTCGGCCATTGGGGCCAGGCGTTGTACGTGATTCCGAGCGAAAAACTGGTGATCGTACGCTACGCCGACGACCGCGACGGCAGCTATCGCCACAACGAATTGCTCAAGCGCGTGCTCGGGGCGGTGCGGCCATGAAACTGTTCAGACGAATCCTGCTGGTGCTGTTGGTCGTGCTGCTGGGCTGGGGCTGGCACGAGCGCGAAAACCTGTGGGCTTTCCCGGACATCATCAGCGCCTATACCGCCAAGGAATATTGTTCGTGCCGCTACGTGATGAACAACGACGCCGGATACTGCCGGGGTTACGTCAAGCAGTGGTTGCCCGCTGAGCTGACCGATAACGCTGCACAAAAACTCGTCAGTGCCAGCGGCATGGGCCGTAGCAACAGCGCCCAATGGCAGGGCGAGCGTCAGGGCTGTCGTCTCAATCCCTGATCAGCAAAATGAACTGCCGGTTTGCAACCCGGCTCCAGGCAGTTAAGGTTCGTGCAGGTTTATCGGCCCCACGAGTCTTCAATGTTCAACCGTTCTCTGCACAACGCCTTCGCCGGCCTGCTGCTGGGCGCTGCTGCGCTGCCGGCCCAGGCCAACTGGTATCTGGACGGCGAGTCGTCGCGGCTGTCGTTCGTCAGCACGAAAAACGCCAATATTTCTGAAGTGCAGCGCTTTCTGGTGCTGCACGGCAAGGTCGATCCCGATGGCCGCGCCGTGGTCGAAGTCGAACTGGATTCGATCAACAGCGGCATCCCGCTGCGCGACGAGCGCATGCGCAAGGAACTGTTCCAGATCGAGCAATTCCCCGAAGCGACCATCAGCACCCGGATCGACCTGCGCCCGATCAACGATCTGGCCCCTGGCGCGCAGCTTGAATTGCGCCTGCCGCTGACCGTCAATCTGCATGGCAAACAGCGCGAATATCCCGCCGAATTGCTTGCCACGCGCCTCGATGACCGACGTTTTCAAGTGGTGACCCTGGAACCGCTGGTGATCAGCGCCGAGGACTTCGATTTGCTGCCGGGGCTGGAAAGCCTGCGCAACATGGCCGGCCTGTCGGCCATCAGTCTGTCGGTGCCGGTGGGTGCGGTGCTGATCTTCACGGCGCGCTGACATGCGCGGCGCGGTATTTCCGTGGCGTGATGGCAACCGCTTCGAGCTGTTGATCGACGGCCCGCAATTCTTCCCGCGCATGCTCGACGAGATCGCCCGCGCCCGCGAGCAGATCGAACTGGAGCTGTATCTGGTGGAGGCCGGCGCCTGTGCCGAAACCATCGTGCAGGCGCTGGTGCTGGCGGCAGAGCGGGGCGTGCGGGTGCGTTGCCTGTTCGACGATTACGGCAGCCTCGCGTTCACCCTCACGTTGCGTCGGCGGCTGACCGGTGCCGGGGTCGAACTGCGTTTTTACAATCGGCTGAACTGGCGGCGCTGGGTCGGCAATTTCTATCGCGACCATCGCAAGCTGTTGCTGGTCGACCAGCGTCTGGCGGTGGTCGGCGGCACCGGGGTCACCGATGAATTCTGGACGCCGGGCCACGACACCAGCGAGTGGCACGAGGTCATGGTGGAAATCACCGGCCCGCTGGTGCTCGACTGGCAATTGCTGTTCGACCGCCAATGGATTGCCAACCGCCACCGCCGCGCGTGGAGGCCCAACGCGCATTTCGGCCTGCCACGGCTGCCCCGCGTGCCGGACACGGGCGAGGGCATGGGCCGTGTGGCCTACGCCGACGCCCGTCAGCATCGGGACATTCTGCAATCGCTGTTCCGCGCGCTGAACAGCGGCCAGCAGCGGATCTGGCTGGCCACGCCGTATTTTCTGCCGACCTGGAAAATCCGCCGTTCCCTGCGCAAGGCCGCCGCCCGTGGCCTCGACGTGCGCCTGCTGCTGACCGGGCCGCGCACCGATCACCCGTCGGTGCGCTACGCGGGGCATCGCTACTATCCGCGCCTGCTCAAGGCCGGGGTGAAAATCTACGAATACCAGCCGTGTTTCCTGCATTTGAAAATGGTGCTGGTGGACGATTGGGTGAGTATCGGTTCGTGCAATTTCGATCACTGGAATCTGCGCTTCAACCTTGAGGCGAATCTGGAAGCGCTGGACCCGTCATTGACGGCAGCGGTGGCGGCGAGTTTCGAGAAGGACTTCGGCCTGAGTGAGCAGGTGAGCCTGGAGGAATGGCAGCGCCGGCCGTTGTGGCGGCGGGTGAAGCAGCGGATCTGGGGCTGGGTGGATCGGGTGGTAGTCAATCTGCTCGATAGACGCGGCTAAGTGCAGTTTTCAGATTTGATCGTTCCCACGCTCCGCGTGGGAATTCCTCAATGGACGCTCTGCGTCCGCTTTGGGACGCGGAGCGTCCCGGGCTGCATTCCCACGCGGAGCGTGGGAACGATCGGGGCGCGGGATTACAGCAACTCAAAGCTCTGCTGCGTCACGTCCTGGGAGTCCAGACCGATCTGCACGTTGAACTTGCCAGGCTCGGCCGCGTACTTGAGCTGGGCGTTGTAGAACTTCAGGTCATCTTCGGTGATGGTGAAGTGCACGACCTTCTGCTCGCCGGCCTTGAGCATGATCTTCTGAAAGTTCTTCAGCTCCTTGACCGGACGGATCATCGAACCGGTGACGTCCTGGATGTACAGCTGCACCACGGTTTCGCCATCGCGCTTGCCGGTGTTCTTGACCATGACACTGGCGTCGAGCTTGCCGGTAGCGTTCAGGGTGGTCGAGGACAGCGCCATGTCACTCAGGCTGAAGCTGGTGTAGCTCAGGCCGTAACCGAACGGGAAGAGGGGCCCGGTGGTGTCATCGAAATACTGCGAGGTGTAGTTGCCCGGTTTGCCCGGCGTGAACGGCCGGCCAATGCTCAGGTGGTTGTAGTAGGTCGGGATCTGGCCCACGGAACGCGGGAAGGTCACCGGCAGCTTGCCCGACGGATTGTAGTCGCCGAACAGCACGTCAGCGATGGCGTTGCCCCCCTCGGTGCCGCTGAACCAGGTTTCCAGAATCGCGTCGGCCTGTTCTTTCTCTTCAAGAATCGTCAGCGGACGGCCGTTCATCAGCACCAGCACCAACGGCTTGCCGGTCGCTTTCAGGGCACGGATCAGCTCGCGCTGGTTTTCCGGGATGTTCAGGTCGGTACGGCTCGACGATTCGTGGGACATGCCACGGGACTCACCCACGGCGGCAACCACAATGTCGGCGTCCCTGGCAGCTTTCACCGCTTCGTCGATCAGCACGTTGGCCGGACGCGGGTCATCGACCACTTCCGGGGCATCGAAGTTGAGGAAGTTCAGGTAGTCGACGATCTTCTTGTCACTGGTGATGTTGGCACCGCGGGCGTAGATCAGGTTCGCCTTGTCGCCGATCACATTGCTCATGCCGTCGAACAGGGTCACCGACTGCGCCGGACGACCGGCGGCAGCCCAACTGCCCATCATGTCGATCGGGGCCTTGGCCAGCGGGCCGACCAGGGCGATTTTGGCGGTTTTCTTCAGCGGCAGGGTTTCGTTCTGGTTCTTCAGCAGCACCAGGCTGCGACGCGCCACTTCGCGGGCGTCGGCGCGGTGCAGGCGGCTTTCGGCGTAGGTGTCGGCCGGGTCGTCTTCAGCCTTGCCGATACGCAGGTACGGGTCCTTGAACAGGCCCATGTCGTACTTGGCGGCGAGGACTTCACGCACCGCGTTGTCGATGTCTTTCTGTTCGATCTCGCCGGACTTGAGCAGTCCCGGCAGCTCTTTGCCGTACAGGGTGTCATTCATGCTCATGTCGATGCCGGCCTTGATTGCCAGCTTCGCCGCTTCGCGCCCGTCGCGGGCCACGCCGTGCTTGATCAGTTCGAAGATCGCGCCGTGGTCGCTGACCGCCAGGCCCTTGAAGCCCCACTCCTTGCGCAGCAGGTCATTCATCAGCCAGGTATTGGCGGTGGCCGGGATGCCGTTGATCGAGTTCAACGCCACCATCACGCCGCCGGCGCCGGCATCAATCGCGGCGCGGTACGGTGGCAGATAGTCCTGGTACATCTTCACCGGGCTCATGTCGACGGTGTTGTAGTCGCGACCGCCCTCGACCGCGCCGTACAGGGCGAAGTGCTTGACGCTGGCCATGATGCTGTCGGCCGCGCTCGGGGCCTCGCCCTGATAGGCCTTGACCATGACTTTGGCGATACGCGAAGTCAGGTAGGTGTCTTCACCGAAACCTTCGGAGCTGCGGCCCCAGCGCGGGTCGCGGGAGATGTCGACCATCGGCGCGAAGGTGATGTCGAGGCTGTCGGCGGCGGCCTCTTTGGCGGCAACGCGCCCGGACTGGCCGATGGCGTCCATGTCCCAGCTCGATGCCAGGGCCAGCGGAATCGGGAAAATCGTACGGTGACCGTGGATCACGTCGTACGCGAAAAACATCGGAATCTTCAGGCGGCTGCGCATGGCAGCGTCCTGCATCGGACGGTTTTCCGGGCGGGTGATCGAGTTGAACGTACCGCCGATGTTGCCCGCCGCGATCTCTTTGCGGATCAGCTCGCGGGGCATTTCCGGGCCGATGCTGATCAGGCGCAACTGGCCGATCTTCTCGTCGAGGGTCATTTGCTTCATCAGGTTGCTGATGAACGCGTCCTTGTTTTCCAGGGGTACCGGGGTCGTGGCGGCCAGTACTTGATGACTGGCCAGGCTGACGAACAGGCCCAGCAAACACAGCTTCTTCATGAATAGTTTTCTCAAGGGCCTAAACGGCGTTGCAATGCCGGCCAGCCAAAATTTAGGGAGCGACTATTGTTGTTCGGGTGCTGATTCAGAAAACGACAGCCGAATGTACGTCGAAAGTGTCGGCGACGTGATCGCGCAGGGCCTCTTTTTAGCCCATCGGCCCGCTGCAATCCAGTGGCGCGGGCGATTATGCCGCAACCGTCGGCTGAGAATGTTTCGCGATTCATTATTCTTGAAATGTGCAAGGGAGCACCCGTCCGATGAATGTCAGTCCTGTCTACCGCTCGCGATTGAAGGTCGCCACCCTGCTGGTGCTGGCCACATTGTTGACCGCCTGCGGCATCAACAACATCCCGACCCTCGATGAGCAGGCCAAGGCCGCCTGGGGCCAGGTGCAGAACCAGTATCAGCGCCGTGCCGACCTGATCCCCAATCTGGTGGAAACCGTGAAGGGGTACGCCAAGCACGAAGAGGAAACGTTGACGGCAGTCATCGAGGCCCGGGCCAAGGCGACGTCGATCCAGGTCGATGCCAGCACGCTCGACAACCCGGAAAAGCTCAAGCAGTTCGATCAGGCCCAGAATCAACTGACTGGCGCCTTGAGCCGGTTGATGGTGGTGTCCGAGCGTTATCCGGACCTGAAAGCCAACCAGAACTTCCTCGCCCTGCAATCGCAACTTGAAGGCACGGAAAACCGTATCGCCGTTGCGCGCCGGGATTTCATTCTGGCAGTGCAGAAGTACAACACCGAAATCCGCACCTTCCCGGGTCGCCTTTGGCACAGCGTGATGTACAGCAACCTGCCGATCCGCGAGACCTTCGAAGCCACCAGCCCCGGCGCGGACAAGGCCCCGGAAGTGAAGTTCTGAGCCGGGGATGCCCATGCGTGTGTTGAAGATGGGCCTGGTGCTGATGCTGTGGCTGTTCGCCGTCAGCGCCCGGGCCGAGTTGACCTTTCCGGCACTGACCGGGCGGGTGGTGGACGACGCGCAGATGATCGAACCGTCGGTGCGCGCGCAACTGAGCCAGCAGTTGCAGGCCCACGAACAGGTGACCGGCGAGCAACTGGTGGTGGTGACCTTGCCGAACCTGCAAGGCGCGACCATCGAGGACTATGGCGTCGAACTCGGCCGGCACTGGGGCATCGGCCAGAAGGACAAGAACAACGGCGCGCTGTTGATCGTCGCCCGGGACGAGCGCAAGTTGCGCATCGAAGTCGGCTACGGGCTGGAGGACCGGCTGACCGATGCCCAGAGCTCGGTGATCATTCATCAGGTGATCACGCCGTCGTTCAAGGCCGGTAACTTCAGTAAAGGCATCAGTGACGGCGTGGCGGCGATGCTGGTGGTGCTGGGCGGCAATCCACTGGACGAACCTTCCACGGTGTATGAGTCGGGCGGCGATCCTGCGGATGATTTCGTCTCGCGGCACCCGGCGTTGTTCGTATTTCTAGTGATGTTGTTCATCCTGACTGTTTTTGTCTGCCAGATGCTCGGTATCCTTCCCGCCGGCCGGGGCGGCTCCGGAGGAGGGGGCGGCTTTGGTGGCGGAGGTTTTGGCTGCGGCGGTGGGGGCGGGGGCTTCAGCGGCGGCGGTGGCAGTTTCGGCGGCGGCGGGTCCTCCGGCGGCTGGTGATAACAATAATGAGCAGGCACTTCACGACATGGCATTACTGACTGAACACGAACAACGCAAGGTCGCCGAGGCCATCGCCCGGGTCGAGCGCGACACCGACGCCGAACTGGTGACGGTGCTCGCGGCCCGTGCCGACGACTACGCGTACATCCCGCTGCTCTGGGCCAGCCTGCTGGCGCTGATTGTGCCGGGGATCGTGCATTACCTGACCGGCTGGCTGACGATGCACAGCCTGTTGCTGGTGCAGTGGGGCATTTTCATCGTGCTGTGCCTGTTGTTTCGCTTGCCGACAATCACCACACATCTGGTGCCACGCCGTGTCCGGCACTGGCGCGCGTCGAACCTGGCGCGGCGGCAGTTTCTCGAACAGAACCTGCACCACACGGTGGGCAGCACCGGCATGCTGATTTTTGTCTGCGAGGCGGAGCGGTATGTGGAGATCCTGGTGGATGAAGGGATTTCCAGAAAACTGGACAACAAAAGCTGGGATTCGATTGTCGCGGCGTTTACCGAACAGGTCCGGCAAGGGCAGACGTTGCAGGGCTTTGTTACTTGTATCGAGGCGTGCGGGGAATTGCTCAAGGTGCATGTGCCGGTGACGCAGGTTCGCAATGAATTGCCCAATCGGCTGGTGGTGCTGGGGTAAACCGTTCGGGAAATTAGCCGTGCCCTTGAGCGCCATCCCCCCTAAACTAGCGGCCATTCCCGATTTGCCCGTCCGAGGCCGCTTTTTCCCATGTCCGTTACCGCTCCCTCCGCATCTGCCAAACCGGCGCCCGATCATCACGCCCGGTTCATCGAGCTGCTGCAAACCAGCCTCGAACAGAACGGCTTTATCAAACTGGTGCTGGCCAGGTACGTCGGCGAAGAAGCGGATCTGCAGCGGATCATCATCAAACCGGTGACGGTCAAGGCGCAGCCGTGCCTGTCGTTCGTTTATCGCTACAAGACCCGCGACATCACCAAGAACCTGCCGCTGGACGAAGCGGTGGCGACGATTGCCGGGCTGCTGCCAACGGCGTTCAAGAATGCGCATTTACTGACGCTGACTGACGAAGCCCAGCTCGAATACAGCAAAAAGGGCAAGAGCTCGCTGTTCATGAGCAAACCCCAGCAATTGCGCGAAGTGCCGTCCGCCGGGCATAACCGCGAGAAAAACCGCTTCCTCGATCTGAACCGGCCGTTCCTCAAGGATCTGGGCGTGACCAATACGCAGCACGAGCTGATCCCGGCGATGTCGCGCAAATGGAAGCAGATCAACAAGTTCATCGAAGTCTTCAGCCATGCGCTGACCTCGTCGCCGCTGGCCCTGGACAAACCGGTGCGGGTGGCGGATTTCGGTTCGGGCAAGGGTTACCTGACGTTCGCCATTCACGACTACCTGCGCAACACCCTGAAGGCCGAGGGCGAAGTCACCGGCGTCGAGCTGCGTGAAGAAATGGTCAACCTGTGCAACACCGCCGCCGCGAAGCTGGAACACCCGGGGCTGGTGTTCAAATGCGGCGATGTGCGCAGCGTGGCGCCGAGCGAACTGGACGTGATGATCGCCCTGCATGCCTGCGACATCGCCACCGACTACGCGATCCACACCGGCATTCGTTCCGGCGCCTCGATCATCATGTGCTCGCCGTGCTGCCACAAACAGATCCGCTTGCAGATCCAGAGCCCGGCGTTGCTCAAGCCGATGCTGCAATACGGTCTGCACCTGGGCCAACAGGCGGAAATGGTCACAGACAGCTTGCGTGCGCTGTTCCTCGAAGCCTGCGGTTACGAGACCAAGGTGTTCGAGTTCATCTCCCTGGACCACACCAACAAGAACAAGATGATTCTGGCGGTCAAGCGCGCCGAGCCGGTGGACCCGACTCAGCTGCTGGTGAAGATTCAGGAGTTGAAGGCGTTCTACCAGATCAGCGAGCACTGCCTCGAAACCCTGCTGCTCGCTGACGGCCTGCTGAAGCTCAAGGCTTGAGCTGAACCCCGGCGGGTAATGTGCCCGGTTGAGCCGGGCGCACCGCGGTCTTGCGCCCGAGCATCACCGTCGCGATCACCCCGCAGGCGAACAGCCAGGTGATCGGCTCCACGTGTTCGCCAAAGAACAGCGCGGAAAACGCGATAGTGAAGAAGATCTGCAACAACTGGATCTGACTGACCCGGGCAATGCCACCCATGGCCAGCCCGGCGTACCAGGCGAAGAACCCCAGGAACTGCGAAAACAGTGCGACGTAACCGAACGCCCACCAGGTTTTCGCCGACACCGCGCCCTGATGCTGCAACGCCAGATACAGCACCGGGCCGATCAGCAACGGTGTCGACAGCACCAGCGCCCAGCAGATCACCTGCCAGCCGCCCATCTCCCGGGCCAGCCGCCCGCCCTCGGCGTATCCCAGACCGCCCACCGCAATCGCACCGAGCATCAATAAGTCTCCGGCCTGAATGCTGCCGGCGCCGGTGTACAACGCATAACCCAGCACCAGCGCACTGCCCAGCGCGGCGCAGGCCCAGAAGGCTTTCGACGGTCGTTCATGGGACAGCCACGCCGCGTAAAGCGCCACGCACAGCGGCTGCAAGCCGTTGACCAGCGCACCGTGGGACGCCGGCAAGGTCTGCATGGCCCATGCCGACAGCACCGGGAAACCGAGAATCACCCCGGCGATCACCAGGCTCAGGCCTTTGACCTGCTTCCAGGTCGGCCACTTCTCCCGTCGCCACAACAACAGCGCCGCTGCCGGAATCGCCGCAAACAACGCGCGGCCCAGGCCGTTGAGCAGCGGGTGCAGTTCCTGCACCACGATGCGGGTGAAGGGCAGGGTAAGGCTGAAAATCACCACGCCGAGCAGGCCGAGGGCCATGCCGGTGTTTTCGCGCGAAGACATGAGGGCAAACCGATTCAAAGGTGGCAGGGAGGTGCTTTCATCTAGCCACAATCCACGGCAATCGGGCTGTTACAGCTGAGCGCAGAGTTATCCATACAGTTTGCGAACGCCATCGCGGTCCTTGGACTACTGTGAATATTCCTGTGCATTCACCCGAGGAGTCCTGCCCATGGCCGCGAAAAAGATTCTGATGCTGGTCGGCGATTACGTCGAAGACTACGAAGTGATGGTGCCGTTCCAGGCCCTGCAAATGGTCGGTCACACCGTCCACGCGGTGTGCCCGGACAAGGCCGCCGGCAAGACCGTGCGCACCGCGATTCATGACTTCGAAGGCGATCAGACCTACAGCGAGAAGCCCGGTCACCAGTTCGCCCTGAACTTCGATTTCGCCAAGGTCGACGCCAAGGACTACGACGCGTTGCTGGTGCCCGGTGGTCGTGCGCCGGAATACCTGCGGCTGAACGAAAAAGTCCTGGAACTGGTGCGGGCCTTCGACAAGGCCGGCAAACCGATTGCCGCTGTCTGTCACGGCGCGCAACTGCTGGCGGCGGCGGGGATTCTCGAAGGGCGGGAGTGCAGCGCCTACCCGGCCTGTGCCCCGGAAGTGCGGTTGGCCGGCGGCACCTACATCGACATCCCGGTCACGGACGGCCACGTCCAGGGCAACCTGGCGACCGCGCCCGCCTGGCCGGCGCATCCGAAATGGCTGGCGGGTTTCCTCGGGCTGCTTGGAACCAAAATCACCCTGTGACCCATCGATAAGGAGAAACACCATGTCCGGATGGTATGAGTTGAGCAAAAGCAGCAACGGCCAGTTCAGGTTCGTACTGAAAGCGGCGAATGCCGAAACCATTCTGACCAGCGAGCTGTACACCAGCCGCACGGCCGCCGAAAGCGGCATCGCCTCGGTGCAGGCCAACAGCCCGTTGGACGAGCGTTACGAGAAAAAAGCGACGAAGGACGGCCATCCCTACTTCAACCTCAAGGCGGCCAATCACCAGATCATCGGCAGCAGCGAATCCTATTCATCGGACGCGGCGTGCGCCAAAGGCATCGCCAGCGTCAAGGCCAACGGGCCGACGAAGGTGATCAAGGACAAAACCCTGCCGGTGCTTTGAATCCAGCACAAAACCCTGTGGGAGCCTGGCTCCCACAGGTGGGTGTGCGGCTCGAAATCAGCTCAGGCTTTTGAGAATGGCTTGCAACTGATGACGCCCGGCCTCGCTCAGCGGGAACACCGGCAAACGCGGATCGCCGGCTTCCAGATCGGTCAGGCGCAGACCGGCCTTGATCGTCGCTGGCAAGCCACCCTTGAGGATGAAGTCCAGCAGCGGCAACTGGCGGTAGAACAACTCACGCGCCTTGCCCAGATCCCCCGCCAGCGTGGCTTCGTACAAATCCAGGTTGAGCTGCGCAATCAGGTTCGGTGCCGCCGTGCACCAGCCGCTGGCCCCGGCGACGAAGGCTTCCAGCGCCAGCGGGTTGCAGCCGTTGTAGAACGGCACCCGGCCTTCGCCGAGCAGTTGCAGCTTGTGCATGCGCTGGATGTCGCCGGTGCTCTCCTTGACCATGGTCACGTTTTCCACGCCGTTGACGATGCGCAGGATCAGCTCCACCGACATGTCGGTGCCGCTGGTGGCCGGGTTGTTGTAGAGCATGATCGGCACGCCGATGCTGTCGCCGATGGCGCGGTAGTGGGCCAGGATTTCCGCTTCGCCGAGCTTCCAGTAAGAGGTCGGCAGCACCATCACCACGTCGGCGCCGTGGGCTTCGGCGAAACGTGCGCGGCGCACCGCTTTGGCGGTGGTCAGGTCGGACACGCTGACCACGGTCGGCACGCGTTTGGCCACGTGCTTGATGCTGAACTCGGCGACCTGATCCCACTCCGCATCGCTCAGGTAGGCGCCTTCGCCGGTGCTGCCCAGTGGCGCGATGGCGTGGACGCCACCAGCAATCAGACGATCAATTGAGCGGCCGAGGGCCGGCAGGTCGACGCCTTCGCCGTTGGCGCCGAACGGGGTGATGGTGTAGCCGATGATGCCGTGAATGTTGGACATGGGAGTGCTCCGCAAGGATGAGGTGTTCAGTTCAGGCAATCGGCGTGCTGACGCAGGTTCTGCCGGGCGTAGTAGTTGAAGGCTGCGGCGTGGCGTTTGGGTTTCGAGACCCAGTCATGCGCCTCGCGACCCAGCTCGGGGATGATTGGCTTGATCGTCCCGGCGGCCATCGCCAGCAGTTGCAGTTTGGCGGCGCGCTCGATCAATTGGGCGATGACACAGGCTTCCTCGATGGTCGTGCCGGTGGACAGCTGACCGTGATGAGAAAGCAGGATCGCCCGCTTGTCACCCAGCGCTCCGGCAATCAATTCGCCTTCTTCGTTGCCCACCGGCACGCCCGGCCAGCCTTCAAGGAACGCACAATCTTCGTACAGCGGGCACAGGTCCATGTGGGAAATCTGCAGCGGCACTTCCAGCATCGACAGCGCGGCAATGTGCGTCGGGTGAGTGTGGATGATGCAGTTCACGTCCGGCCGGGCGCGGTACACCCAGCTGTGGAAGCGGTTGGCCGGGTTGGCCATGCCGTGGCCTTCGAGCACTTCCAGGTCTTCGTTGACCAGCAGCAGATTGCTTGCGGTGATTTCATCGAAACCCAAGCCCAGTTGCTGCGTGTAGTAAGTGCCTGGCAGCGGGCCACGGGCGGTGATCTGCCCGGCGAGGCCCGAATCGTGGCCGTTCTCGAACAGGATCCGGCAGGTCAGGGCCAGCTTTTGCCGGTCTGTCCACGTATTATCCGCCAGGCTTTTTTGCATCTGGGTCAGCGCTTGCTTGACCAGTTCGTCTTTGGGTAGTGCTAATGTCTTCGCCATATCCGTGTCCTGTGGTGGTTGCCATGGATGACACTTAAGAGGCTATATGACACTTTGTGTCATTGGCAAGGACAAATCGTCTTTCCTTTGCTGGAATAATCGCTTCGCATGTCTATCCGTTTGAAATTATTGAGAAAAAAACTCGGCGTAACCCTTGAGGCGCTGGCCGAGAAATCCGGCATGACCAAGAGTTACCTGTCTAAGGTCGAGCGCGGCTTGAACACGCCGTCGATTGCCGCCGCGCTGAAACTGGCCAAGGCGCTGAACGTGAAAGTCGAGGAATTGTTCTCCGAAGACAACGTCAGCCTCGACAGCTACAGCCTGGTGCGCAGCCACGAACGCCAGTCGCTGGCGGCCAACGACCACAGCCCCGGCTACGCGGTGCTGGCCCATCAGGTCAGCGAGCGCAGCCTGCTGCCGTTCATCATTTATCCGCCGAGCGAATTCACCGACAAAACCTTCAAGGAACACTTGGGCGAGGAGTTTCTGTTCGTCCACGAAGGCCAGGTCGAAGTCGACTTCGTCAACGAAAGGGTTGTACTGGAGCGGGGCGATGCGCTGCACTTCAATGCACAGAAACCCCATCGCATCCGCTCGGTGGGCGAGGTGCAGGCGCAGTTGCTGGTGGTGGTGCACAGCAGCGAGGAATGATCAGTCCTCGACCGGCACTGACAGCTTCGGGTTGCCCAGGGCATGGGACTTCGAATCAAAGAACCGCAGTTCCACGCCGGTTCCGTCGAACACCTTCGCGTAATGCCGTTTCTGGTGCTGGATGAACGCCGCGCTGCGCGGGTAGATCGAGATCGCCACGGTCTTCGGTTTCGCCAGACGCAGGGCGCGCACAAGGTGGCTGTCCTGTTCGCCGAGGGCATGGCCGAAGATGCACAGGCTGCCGCCGTGACCGAGTAACTGGTCGTAGCAGAACGACAGGTAATCGGAACTGCGGATGGTCTTGAGCTTGTCGGCGCTCGGCCCTTCGTTGACGAACAGTGGCACGTCGTCGAGCGTCTTGAGCGTGTTGTTGATCGCGAAATTGCCGAGCAGCGTGCCCTCGGTGGCGGTCAGCTTGCGGGCGGTGCCGTCCTGGTTGCGCACCAGGTGCAGGCCGCCGTGCAGGTACAGCAGGCGCGGTTTTTCAGTGTGGCTGGCGCACAGATCGAAACTCGCATCGGGGCCGTTGAACAGGTCGTCGATCGCCTCGCCCTGATGTTGCAGGGCCCAATAATTGAGCAAGTCGTAATTGGTGGTGAACACCGTGCGATAACTTGCCAGTTCACTGTTCAGCGTCGCCAGGGTCGAGGCTTCGATCAGCCGCCACGGGATGTGTACCGCGTGCACGGTATTGATCAGCGCTTCCTTGATCGCGTAGTAGCGGTTGCGCGGCGCGGCCGAGCTGACGGCCAGCGCCTTGTTGACCCGGCTGGTGGTTTTCAGCGCGCCGAGTACCTGCTCGAAACTGCGCGTCTGCATCGCGTCGAACACGCTCAGTTCCGACGGGCTCAACGGTTTTTCTTCCACCGTGCGGGCGTTTTCGAACAGCGAGTCGTAGCCGAAGTCGTCCCACACCGCGCGACTGGCGCCATTGCCCAGCAGCAGACCGCTGAAGTCGGTGGTGGCGCGCAACGCGTTCCAGTCTTCGAGGGTGGCGTCGACATCCAGAAAATCAGTCATTGCAGGGCACGTCTCAAAACAAAGGGGCAGATGGACGGCGACTTTATCACGAGCGGGCATTGAGCCAGATCAACATCCGCCGTGACCGATCAGTCGATCCTGTGTGCACCCGCCGGATCGCAGAAGTCGATTTGGTCCCTGTCAGGAGTCGCGCCATGAGCAGCACCTTTTTCATTCCAGCAGTCAACATCATGGGCAGCGGCTGCCTCGACGAAGCCATGCTTGCTATCCGCAATTACGGTTTTCGCAAGGCGCTGATCGTCACCGACGCCGGGCTGGCCAAGGCCGGCGTGGCGACGATGATCGCCGAGAAACTGGCGATGCAGGACATCGATTCAGTGATCTTCGACGGCGCCAAACCCAACCCGAGCATCGCCAACGTCGAGGCGGGACTGGCGCTGCTCAAGAACAGCCGCTGCGATTTCGTGGTGTCGCTGGGCGGCGGCTCGCCCCACGACTGCGCCAAGGGCATCGCGTTGTGCGCGACCAACGGCGGGCAGATCCGCGACTACGAAGGCGTCGATCAATCGACCAAGCCGCAACTGCCGCTGATCGCCATCAACACCACCGCCGGCACCGCCAGCGAGATGACCCGGTTCTGCATCATCACCGACGAAACCCGCCACGTGAAAATGGCCATCGTCGACCGCAACGTCACGCCGCTGCTGTCGGTCAACGACCCGGCGCTGATGGTCGCCATGCCGAAAGGCCTGACCGCCGCCACCGGCATGGACGCGCTCACCCATGCGATCGAAGCCTACGTCTCCACCGCTGCCAACCCGATCACCGATGCCTGCGCACTGAAGGCCATGACCTTGATCAGTAACAACCTGCGCCTGGCCGTGCGTGACGGCTGCGATCTGGCCGCGCGGGAAAACATGGCCTACGCGCAGTTCCTCGCGGGCATGGCGTTCAACAATGCCTCGCTCGGCTATGTGCACGCGATGGCGCACCAGTTGGGCGGTTTCTACGATCTGCCTCACGGCGTGTGCAACGCGGTGTTGTTGCCGCATGTGCAGACGTTCAACGCGCTGGTCTGTGCCGATCGCCTCACCGACGTAGCCCACGCCATGGGGGCCGACATTCGTGGTTTCAGTCCGGAGGAGGGTGCAAAAGCCGCGATTGATGCGATCCGTTGCCTGGCCAGAGACGTCGAGATACCCGGCGGCCTGCGCGATCTGGGCGCCAAGTGCACCGACATTCCGGTACTCGCCGCCAACGCCCTGAAAGACGCCTGCGGCTTCACCAATCCGCGCGCTGCGGATCAACGGCAGATCGAGGAGATTTTCCGCAGTGCGTTTTAAGCGGACTGGCGATCGGGTGTGAACCTCGTGCAGAGCACCGCGCCCGCCGCCAGAAAGCAACACAGCAGCGACAGCGGCCACGCGTGTGGACCGGCCAGCAGGCTGGCCACCGCGCCGATCAGTGCGGCCATCAACTGGTGGATGAAACCGCTCAGGGCCATCGCGTAAGCGCCGGCAATCGGCGCTCCATCGTTGGCCCGCGAGAGGCTGATCGGATAGTTCAGCGACTGGCCGAACACGGCGACGCAGTAAGGCAACCAAAGCAGCCAGGCAACGGCGCTGGCCAGCAGGCTGCCAGCCAGCATTACCCCGCCTCCGGCCATCACCAGGCCCACACCCAACGCCATCAACCGATGCTGACCGGTACGCAGCACAAAGCGATTGACCGCCAGCGCCCCCAGAAAATACGCCGCACTGATCGGCCAGCCCAGCAACCCGTAGTCGGTCGTCGACCAACCGAACGGGCCTTGCAGAATCAACGGCGCAGCGCTGTTGAACGCGATGATCACGCCATAACCCAGACCACCCGCGAGCGCCGGCAGAATAAACGCCCGGTGGGTCAGAATCCTTCCGTAGACCGCCCAGGGCGACGCGGTTGCGGGTGCTTCGACAAGTTCCGGAAAGCTCAGGCGCGAGACAATCGCAGCCATCAACAGGCTGACCGCACCCAGCAGATAGAAAATCGCCTGCCAGCCCAGCGTCACCTGAATCAGCGAGCCGGCGTATTGCCCGATCCCGAGCGCGACAACGAACGAAATCGAAATCCACGACAACGCCTTCGCCAGCAGATCGCCCCGGAAACTGTCACGGATCAGCACCCGCGCCATCACTGAAATGCCGCTGGCGCCGATCCCCTGAAGCAGTCGCAACAGCAGGAACGACTCCAGCGTCGAACCCAGCGGCAACGCCAGGTTCGCCAGCCCGTAAATCCCCAGCGCCGCCAACAGCACCGGTTTACGGCCGATGCGATGCGCCAGACTGCCCCAGAGCAGCATCGGCAGCGCCATGCCGATCAGGTACAGCGACAAGCCCCAGGCCACCTGCGTTGCATCGACGTGCAAGTGCCCGGCGATCTGTGGCAACGCCGGCAGGTAAATGCTCATGCCCAGTTGGGCGAGGAACACGGTGGAGCAGGTGATGAGCAGGATGAGTCCGGGATTCATGAGTCGTCCGTGAAGGTTCAGCGGTCGCGATGGCCGCCGTGAGTCAGTAACAGTCCGGTGATCAAATCACAGAAGTGGTGGATCAGGGTCGATTCCATGTCGGCGCGCAGGGTCACGCGGATCGCGGCTTTACCTTGCGCCACCGCCGGGAAAAACACCGCGCTGGTGAAAAAGCCGTGTTCGGCCAGTTCAATGGCAATTCGAGTGGCCAGGGCAGCCTCGCCGCAGTTGATCAAACGGATGGCCATGGGGCTGCCGTGCTGTTCGGTGCTCACCAGACTGTCGAACAGGCGAATATTGCTCTGGAGCCGAATCTGCAACGCACGCAGCTCTGCACTGCGATGCAGCTGAATTGAGGCAAGGCCCGCACCGATGGCCGCGCGATTGAGGCTTTGCGACCCGTTGCTCGGCCCGCCGTAACGCTGAATCAGTTTCCTCTGCCGCTCATTGCCGAGCATCACCAGGCCGCCGCTGGCCCCGAACGATTTGGCCAGTGACGCGACGATCAGGCAGTCCTCATCCAGCGTCGGCATTCTTGGCCGTACAAGACCGGCACCGTTGCTACCCACCGCCGACAACGCGTGGGAGTCATCGAGATAAAGAAACAGGCCGTAACGCTCTTTCAGGTACAGCAGGCCGTCCAGATTGGCCACGCCGCCCATGCTGTAGGCACCATCGCCAACGAAGGCGACGGTTGAATGACGCTGGCACACCGACTCGAGAAAATCCATGTCGTTGTGTGGGCAGGTCAATACCTGGATTTCATCGGCGCAACTGGCCTTCAGGTGATTCATCGAATAGTGAGCCATACGATCGAACACCATCACCGGCGGGCGGTTGTGTGTAAACACACCGCTGGCCAATAACGGCAGGATCCCGGCACTTGCGGCGCTGCAGGACAAAGTGCTCAGACACACCGCGCCAAACAATTGCGACAGCTCGCTTTCGTATCGGTCGAGCAGCGCCAGTTTGCAGCGGTTTTTCGAATTGGCTACGCGCAGTGTGCCGGTTTCCCGTAACGCCGCGATGGCACCTTCGAGCAGGGCGGGGTGGTGATCGAGACCCAGATAGGACGTGGTGCAGAAATGATGGAACTGGCGCCCGTGTTGATCGAGCAACTGGTTGCAGCCTTTGACCTCAACATTGAGGGCGGCGACTTTTCCGGCTTCGGCGGCTTCCCAGTCGTGGTCGGCCAGCGCGATGACTTTGCGATAGTTGGTGAAGGTGTTGGCGGATTCCGGCGAGTGATTCATAGGCAGCTCTCCTTGAGCATGGCAATCCATGGGGTGTTTCAATTTGTGTGTGTTGCCAGACTTTACAGAGGGCGATGCGGGGTCAGAATCGGTTGTATCCGATAGCCTTGAGCGTTGTTTGAGTTTTTTTGTAGGGGAATGTAACCCTTGGTTGTAGGGCAATTGACTGCCTGCATCGAGAGCAACGCGGTTATCCTGCTGGGGTCCGCGAACCCTGTTAACGAGTGCCTCATGTTGCAGAAAAACCTGACCCGCCGCCTCGACCTGATCACCCTGCAACTGTTCGTCGCCGTGCACGAGGAAGGCACGCTGACCCGTGCCGCGTCCCGCGAGGCGATTGCCGTGTCGGCGGCGAGCAAGCGCTTGATGGAGCTGGAGGAAGCGCTGGGGATCAGCCTGTTCGTGCGTCAGGCGAAAGGCATGACCCTGACCCCGGCCGGCGAAACCCTGTTGCACCACGCCCGGCGGATGTTGTTCAACGTCGAGAAAATGGGCCTGGAACTGGGCGAGCACAGCCACGGTGTACGCGGCTATGTACGAATGCTGGCGAACCTGTCGGCGATCATTGAATTTCTCCCCGAGGACCTGCGTGACTTCGCCGCGCAACACCCGCAGGTCAAGACCGACCTCGAAGAACGGCCCAGTGCCGGAGTGATTCAGGGTGTGCTCGATGGCGTGGCGGATCTGGGTATCTGCTCCAGCGACAGTGATATCAAAGGCCTGCACAGCGTGTGCTATCGCCGGGACAAACTGGTGGTGGTGATGTTGCCCGAGCATCCGCTGGCAGTGCGTGAATCCATGGCGTTCAGCGAAACCCTCGACAGCGATTACGTCGGCCTGCATGCCGCCAGTTCGATCAACATGCGCACCCACGCCGCCGCGCGGCAGGCCGGCAAGGTGCTGCGCATACGCATTCATGTGCCGGGTTTCGATGCGGTGTGCCGGATGGTGCAGGCCAACATGGGCATCGGCATCCTGCCGCAGCGGGCGTATGAATTATTTGGTCGGGCGCTGGGGTTGCAAGCGGTGCCGCTGACCGATGGCTGGTCGGATCGCGACCTTATCGTGGTGGTGCGTGACGAGGCCGGGTTGTCGCCCGTGAGCCGGATCCTGTTCGAGCATTTGCGCGCAGCCGGCTGAGCGTTCGCGTTTGGCGAACGCCCGTTGCCGAGTGACGGCTGGATTGCAGTCATGACGTTCCTCTAGCCTTGGCCGCAATTCCAAGAACAAGAGGTACCCCGCGATGACTGCCCCTCTGAGTGCGATCAAAGTGATCGAAATCGGCACCCTGATTGCTGCGCCGTTTGCCGCGCGCATGCTCGCCGAATTCGGCGCCGAGGTGATCAAGATCGAAGCCATGGGTCAGGGCGACCCGCTGCGCAAATGGCGCAAGCTGCACGAAGGAACGTCGCTGTGGTGGTACCTGCAATCGCGCAACAAGAAATCCCTGGCGCTCAATCTGAAATCCGGCGAAGGCATCGAACTGGTCAAGCAACTGGCCCGTGATGCCGATGTGATCATCGAAAACCTGCGCCCCGGCGCCCTGGAAAAACTCGGCCTGGGCTGGGACGTGCTGCACGCGCTCAATCCCGACCTGACCCTGGTGCGCATTTCCGGCTATGGCCAGACCGGCCCTTACCGCGACCGCCCCGGCTTCGGTGCGATCGGCGAGGCCATGGGCGGCATTCGCTACACCACCGGTACCCCCGGTTCGCCACCGGCGCGAGTCGGTGTCAGCCTCGGCGATTCGCTGGCTTCGCTGCACGCGGTGATCGGCGCGCTGATGTCGCTGCTGCGGGTCAAGACCGGGCAGGGCGGCGGGCAGGTTGTCGACGTGTCACTGGCCGAAAGCGTGTTCAACGTCATGGAAAGTCTGGTGCCGGAATACGACATGCTCGGCCATGTCCGCGAACGCAGCGGCGGCGCGTTGCCGGGCATCGCACCCTCCAACACCTACCTCACGGCCGATGGCGCCTACGTGGTGATCGCCGGTAACAGCGATCCGATCTACAAGCGCCTGATGCAGGTGATCGGTCGGGATGATCTGGCCGACGCCGAAGAGTTCGCCCACAACGACGGCCGCGCCGCGAAGAGCGGTCTGCTCGACGCCGCCATTACCCACTGGACCAGCAGCCTGCCGATCAATGATGTACTGGCGGCGCTGGAAGCCGCCGAAGTGCCGGCCGGCCGCATCTACTCGGTGGCCGATATTGTTGCCGATCCGCACTATCAGGCCCGGGACATGTTGCTCGACGCCGAACTGCCCGGCGGGGCGAGCGTGAAGATGCCGGGCATCGTGCCCAAACTTTCGGAAACCCCCGGCGGGGTGAACTGGTCGGGCCCCGGCCTTGGTCAGCACACCGACGGCATTCTCGCAGGTCTCGGTCTGACCGCCTCGGACATCGAACGCCTGAAAAGCCAGGGGGTGGTGCAATGATCAGCGATTACTCGCAGACCCTGATCGTCCAGGAAGTTTCGCCCCGGGACGGCCTGCAAATCGAACCGACCTGGGTCGAAACCGAAGACAAGATCGCCCTGATCGATCAGCTGTCACAGGCAGGATTCAGCCGCATCGAGGCCGGCTCGTTCGTCTCGCCGAAAGCGATCCCGGCCCTGCGTGATGGCGAGCAGGTGTTCAAGGGCATTCAGCGTCAGCCGGGGGTGATTTACGTCGCGCTGATTCCCAACCTCAAGGGCGCGCAACGGGCGCTGGAGTCCGGCGCCGATGAACTGAACCTGGTGATGTCCGCCAGCCAGACCCACAACCTGGCGAACATGCGCATGCGTTGCGAAGCCTCGCTGGCGGCGTTCGGCGAAATCGTGAGTTTCGCCAGCGGCTCGGGCGTGCGGCTCAACGGCAGTGTCGCGACGACCTTCGGTTGCCCGTTCGAAGGTGCGATCGACGAAGACCGTGTATTGCAAATTGTCGAGGCCTATCAGGCGCTCGGCATTCAGGGCATCACCCTGGCCGACACCACCGGCATGGCCAATCCGCGACAGGTCGATCGACTGGTGCGACGGGTATTGCAGCGCGTTTCGGCGGCGGACCTGACCCTGCATTTCCACAACACCCGAGGCCTGGGTCTGTGCAATGTACTGGCGGCTTACGAAGCAGGTGCCCGGCGTTTCGACGCGGCGTTGGGCGGGCTCGGCGGCTGTCCGTTTGCACCGGGTGCGTCGGGCAATATTTGCACCGAAGACCTGGTGAACCTCTGCGATGAAGTCGGCATTCACACCGGCATCGATCTGCCGCTGCTGCTGAAACTGTCCCGTGGTTTGCCCGCGCTGCTGGGCCACGAAGTGCCGGGGCAACTGGCCAAGGCCGGACGCAATTGCGATCTGCACCCGATCCCCACCTGATTTCACACGCTCACCGACTCACCCGAACCAGACAACAACAACAATCGGACGCCCACCGGCAGTCCGCCTGGAGAAAAAACTATGAGCCTCAATGTTATGGAGGCGGGCGCGAGCCCGTCCGTCGATCACGACGCCGAAAAAGCCCTGGTCAGCAAGGTCGCCTGGCGCCTGATGCCGTTGATCATGGTCTGCTACCTGTTCGCCTTCTTCGACCGCATCAACATCAGCTTCGCCAAGTTTCAGTTGCAGGCCGACCTGAGCCTGAGTGACACCGCCTACGGTCTCGGTGCCGGTCTGTTCGTTGTCGGTTACGTGCTGTTCGAAGTGCCGAGCAACATGATGCTGTACAAGGTCGGCGCACGGCGCTGGATCGCCCGGATCATGATGTCCTGGGGCGTGGCGACGGCGCTGATGGTGTTCGTCACCAGCGAATGGCAGTTCTACGTGCTGCGCTTTCTGATCGGGGCGATGGAGGCCGGTTTCGCCCCCGGCGTGCTGTATTACCTGACGCTGTGGTTCCCGCAGCACTTCCGTGGCCGCATCACTTCGATGCTGTTCCTGGCCTCGGCGTTTGCCGGATTGGTCGGCGCGCCGTTCTCCGGACTGGTGCTGGAACACCTCGACGGCGTGCTGCAAATGCGCGGCTGGCACTGGTTGTTCCTGCTTGGCGGTGTGCCGTGCGTCGGTCTGGGTTTTCTGGTGCTGACCTTGCTCAAGGACCGCATCGAGGACGCTCACTGGCTGACCCCGGATGAGAAAAAACTGTTGGCCAGCCGCATCGCCCATCACGAACCGCACAAGAGTGGCGGTTCGTTGCTGGCGGCGCTGAAGATTCCGGGTTTCCTGACGCTGGGGCTGATCTACTTCCTGATCCAGGTCGCGTCCTACGGCCTGAATTTCTGGGCTCCGCAACTGATCCGCAGTGCCGGCACCGAAAGCCCGGTGATGATCGGTCTGCTGACCTCGATTCCTTACGTTTGCGGTGCGATCAGCATGGTGGTGATCGGTCGTCTGTCAGATGCCACGGGGGAGCGGCGCAAGTTTGTCGCGGGGCTGGTGGTTGTCGGCGCCATCGGCTTCTTCAGTGCGGGGATTTTCGCCAGCCACACCACGTTCCTGATCGTCGCCCTTGGATTGCTGGGCGCCGGGATCATCGCGTCGATTCCGAGTTTCTGGACCCTGCCACCGAAGTTGCTGGCCGGCGCTGGAGCCGGTGCGGCGGGCGGGATTGCGGTGATCAACACCCTGGGGCAGTTCGGCGGCATCGTCAGCCCGGTAATGGTCGGCCGGATCAGGGATCTGACCGGCAGCACCACACCGGCGTTGTATGTCATCGGCGTGGCGGCGCTGATCGCGGCGGCGTTGCTGTTGTGGGGCTTGCCGCAGAAGCTGCGCACGCTGGACAAGTACTGAGATCACGGGCTGGTCGTTCTTGTAACGCGAACGATCAGCTCGCCGCTGACAGGGACCTGGCAGCCGAGTCACCAAACTGAATCAGCACCACTCCAGCCATCAACAACACCGCGCCGAACAGGCGCGGCAAGGTCAGATGTTTCTCCACCAATCCGAACAGGCCAAAGTGATCCAGCACGATTGACGTGATCATTTGCCCGGCCAGGGCCAGCGCCAGAAATCCCGACGCCCCCAACTTTGGCAGCAACACCACCGCCAATGCGACAAAGCACACCCCGAACGCGCCACCGGTCCACATCCAAAACGGCAGCTTGCTGGCGAGGGCCAGCGACGGCAACGGCAGGCGCAGCGCGACAATCACCGGCAACAACACCAGCACGCTCACCACAAGCGAGGTGAGCGTTGCCCACAGCGGATGCCCCAACCCCCGCGCCAGATTGATGTTGATCGCACTCTGAAACGGCACCACCGCACCGGCGAATACCGCCAATAACAGCAATCCGACCCACTGCATCGTCCCCATGACCGTTCTCCTGCAAGGTTTTGCTGGACTCTAGGGTATTCGTCGCGCAGATTTAAATTCTGTTTTGATATTCGGAACATGCATCGAATGAATGATCTGCGCCGCATCGATCTCAACCTGCTGGTGATTCTGGACGAGTTGCTGAGCGAGCAGCATGTGACCCGCGCTGCCGAGCGTCTGCACCTGAGTCAACCGGCGGTCAGCCACGCGTTGGCGCGCTTGCGCGACTTGCTCGGTGATCCATTGCTGGTGCGTGCCGGTTCGGGGCTGGTGCCCACCGCGCGAGCGCTGGAGCTGGCGGCACCGCTGGCAGAAACCCTGGCTCAGGTGCAATCGCTGCTGGCGCCGAATACCTTTGATCCGGCCAGCGCCCGTCGGACCTTTCGCCTTGCGATGTCGGACTACGGCGCGGCGATCATCCTGCCCGGACTGATTCGCACCTTGCGCGCGGAAGCGCCGGGTATCGATCTGCAAATCAGTCACGCCAGCCGCGAAGGCATGGTCGAAGGTCTGCTCAACGGCGACATCGATCTCGCTGCCGGTGTACTCCCTGAGTTGCCCGGTGAACTGCGTAGCACGCCGTTGTTCGAGGAACGCTACGTCTGCCTTCTGGATCGCCATAGCCTTCCCGCCGGAGGTGTTCTCGACCTGCCAACCTATCTCTCCCGTCCCCATGTCCTGCTGGAAATGCGCGGCAGCGGCACCCCGGAAATCGAACGCACCCTGACCGCCCTGCGCGAACGCCGCCGCGTCGCCATCAGCCTGCCGCACTGGAGCGTCGCGCCGCAGTTCATCAGCGGCACGGACCTGATCCTGACCGTGGCCTCGCGGGCGTTGAATGAGGTGCATGACGACTCACTGATCGTCGTGCCGCCACCGTTTGAAATCGCGCCGTTCACGTTTGTCTCGGCGTGGCACAAACGGCGCGGCGGGGATCAGGCGTTGAACTGGTTGAATCGGCGGATTGAGCAGGGGATAGTGCGCGGCTGAAAAATATCAAGGAGTGGGGCGTGAGTTCTGAGGTAGCGGGATGGTGCTGACAGCCCTTTGCTACGACGGAAAATCCTACGTCTTGCCTAAAGGTTTCAAAGCCATCGAGTGATACAGAGCCAACGCGACTTATTTCAAGGAAGAACAATGCTCAGCCCAACCCGACTTTTCATCGCCCTCGGTTTTATGGCCGTCGCCACTCAGGCCCATGCCGCCTGTGAGATAAAGAAATTCGACGGTCACTCCCTGTCACGCTGCAAAGTGTGGCCGGCCTTCCCGGACAAGGCGATTTCGGCGAAGTCCACATTCGTGTCCGACTCCGAAGGTGATCACGACGGCGTGTTCGATCTGGAGTTGTCGCTCCTCAACGCCGCGAATGCCAAGCCGTTGGCGACTTACGCCAAGCCCGGAGCCTACAACTCCGATGCCATTCGTTTCGAGGATCTGACCATCGACACGGCTCGCTATCGCCTGGCGTCCGACGTTCGCGCATTTGGCCTGCGTTCGACGTTTGCGGATCAGCTTTCCCGGGCCAACCCCTACGCAAAAACCGATCTGGCGCTGTATGTGCGCGAAGGCAGCAAGTTGCGCCCGGTGCTGGAAGGTCTGGTCATGCGCAAGGAGTTCGGCGAGGGTACGGGGGAGTGCGAAACCAGGGACACGAAAATCCTCAGGACCTTGGAAATCGGCCCATCCAGCCATAATGGCCTCGCTGACCTGATCGTTTCCTCAAGTGGTGTGGTGTACACCTCGACCCAGTCAGGCAAAGAGTGCGTTTCCAAAACCACCGACCTGAAGAAAACCCAAATCACCCTGACCTACGACGGCAAGCAATACACCATTCCCGAAGACCTCAGAGGTTACTGACCGATGCTCACCGGCCTCAACCACCTGACCCTCGCCGTCAGCGACCTGGACCGCAGCCTAGCGTTCTACCGCGATGTGCTGAAGCTGCACGTCGAGGCAATCTGGGACGGCGGTGCCTACCTGTCGCTCCCGGGCCTGTGGTTGTGCCTGTCGCTTGATCCGAAGCGCCATCCCGAGCCCGCCGCCGACTACACCCACTACGCCTTCAGCATTGGCGCTGCGGACTTTGCGCTGTTCGTGCAGCAGCTTCGTGCCGCCAACGTGCAGGAATGGCGCGACAACCGCAGTGAAGGCGCGTCGTTCTACTTCCTCGACCCGGACGGTCACAAGCTCGAAGCCCACGTCGGTGATCTCGCTTCGCGACTGGCCGCGTGTCGGCAAAAGCCCTACGCGGGCATGCGTTTTTTCAACGAGCCGTGAATATCCACAAACCGCTGGGATAGACTGGCGGCCACGTTTTCCGGGACTTGCAGGTTTTCCATGACTCCATCGTTGCTAATGGCCGTGCTGGCCTCGGGTTTCATCTACGGCATCACGCCGGGGCCGGGTGTGCTGGCGGTGTTCGGCATCGGCGCCGCACGTGGGCGGCGGGCCGGGGCGGGGTTCTTGTGCGGGCATCTGCTGGGCGATGTGATCTGGTGCAGCACCGCGTTGATTGCGATTGTCGGCGCCCGGGAAATCGGCAGCACCGCGTTCGATGTGCTCGGCGTACTCAGCGGCCTGTACCTGTTCTGGCTCGGCTGGCGCGCGGTGCGGGCCAAGCGCAGCAACGGCGAACAGCCGCAGGGTGCGGCGCGTCAGCCGTTCTGGCACGGCATCCTGTTCGGGCTGACCAACCCCAAGGCCTACCCGGTGGCGGTGGCGACGTTCACTGCGTTGCTGTCGAGCCGCGCCGAACTGCTTAACTGGTCGATGCTGCCGATGCTGATCGCCTTGAGTTTCCTCGGCGGATTGCTCGCCTACGCTATCCTCATTGGCATCGTCGGGGCGCGGCAGGTGCGTACGCTGTATCAGCGCCACGAACTGGCGATCACCCGGTTGTGCGGGATCATGTTCATCGGTTTTGCCATCAACGCGCTGGTGCATGCGCTGCCGGGGTTGATGCCGAACAAGGCTTGAAAACAGTCGCAGGGATGCGAGGTCGAGGTCATGGATGGTTGAACAGTGCTGCATTGCCCGGACACCTACGCTGAACCATGGAAAGCCGAAATTCCGCGCCGCTGGCGAGTTACATCGATCTGTTGCTGGACGCCGTTTGCGCGGTCGACAAGCAAGGTCGTTTCGTATTTGTCAGTGCGGCCTGCGAGCGGATTCTCGGTTACACGCCTGACGAACTGATCGGCCAGGCGATGATCGACTACGTCTACCCGGCGGATCGTGAGCGCACCCTGGCCGCCGCCAGCGACATCATGGGCGGCGAACCCAAGCTCAATTTCGAAAACCGCTATGTACGCAAGGACGGCAGCGTCGTGCACATTCTGTGGTCGGCGCGCTGGTCGGAAGTCGATCAACTGCGCATCGCCGTGGCCCGTGACATTACCGAACGCAAACTGGCCGAATCCCGACAGGCGGCGCTGTACGCGATCTCCGAAGCGGCCCATGCGGCGGAGGATCTGCTGGCGCTGTTCAAGCGCATCCATATGATTATTGGCGAGTGGCTGCCGGCGCTGAATTTCTCCGTGGCGCTGTACGACGAACATTGCGCGCAGTTGAACTTTCCCTATCACGTCGACGATAACGAGTTGCAACCGGAGCAACCCGGCACCGTCACCGGGCGCTTGTGTACGGAAGTGATTCGCAGCGGCCAGCCGATCCTCCTGACCCCGGATTGCCCACACGCGCCGCCGGAGTTCGCAGCGCTGGTAGCCGGTCAGCAATCACCGTGCTGGCTCGGCGTGCCGCTGAGTTCGAAAGACCGCACCATCGGCGCGCTGATCGTCAAAAGCCTGCCCGGCGGCGAGCGCTACACCGAGCGCGACAAGGAATTGCTGCAATACGTCTGCGCCCAGGTCGCCACCGCCATCGAACGCCAGCGACTGCACGCTCGTCTGCGGCGCATGGCGCAATACGATCAACTGACCCAATTGCCCAATCGCGAACTGCTGCGCGACCGCCTCAAGGCTGCGCTGAGCCGTGCGCGGGAACAGTCCGGGCACATGGCGCTGCTGTATGTCGATCTGGATCGCTTCAAACAGGTCAACGACACCTTTGGTCATGGGGTCGGTGACATGCTGTTGCAGACGGTGGCCAACCGGCTCAAGGGCTGTGTGCGCGAAACCGACACCGTGGCGCGGATCGGCGGCGACGAATTCGTGGTGCTGTTGCACAGCGTCCACGCCGCCGACGATGCCGACAGCGTGGCGGAAAAAATCCGACAGGTACTGGTGCAACCCATGCGCCTGGACGGGCACAACCTGCACATCGAACCGAGCATTGGCGTGGCCCGTTACCCCGAGCATGGCGACGAGGAACAGCAACTGTTCCGCCACGCCGACCAGGCCATGTACAGCGCCAAGCGCCAGAATCATCGGCGGCTGGACAGCTGATTGGCAGTTCACCGTTCGTCGCGGCAACCGCAACTTTTCTAAACCTTTGGCGGTGAGGAAATTCTCAATCTAGGCGGGCACCTGCTCGCTTACGATCAATGCCAAGAGGTAGAGAATCATGCCTAACTCAAGAAACTCGAACTCGGGAAACTTCGCCAACGATCGAACGAAGGCGTCTGAAGCCGGTCGCAAAGGTGGGAAAACTACCACTACGACTGTCGACAAAGAGCCTAAAACCGACATGGGCCGCAAGCCTGCTCAGAAATCGAAGTAGTCGGCGAAGGTTGTTTTGATTGAGAGGCGGGGGCGCAAGCTCCCGCTTGAATCTGCAAAGAAGGAGGGCGCGACCATGAGCCGGATGGCCACCCGAGTACGCCGCATCAGTTTTGTCAGCCTGTTGGGGTTGTTTGCCAGCAGTGCGTTTGCCCAGTCGCCAGCCGACTTTATCAACGAAGCCTCGGCCAAAGGCATGGCCGACATCGAGGCCAGTCGTCTGGCGCACAGCAAGGCGGAGTCCAAAGAAGTCAAGGATTACACCATCGTCGTCATCAACGACCGCACCACCGCCAACCAGCATCTGGCGAAAATTGCCAAGAAACTGGATCTTCCGGTCGCGCCCCGCGAAGAAGTCGCCGACAAGGCCAAGGCGTTGATGCCGGAGGTCAAAGAGGGCGCGAGCTTCGATCAGGCGTACGCCGCCAGCCAGGTCAAGGCCACTGAAGAAGCCATCGAGCAGATCCAGCAGGAAGCCCAGACCACCGACGTGCCGGAGATCAAGGCGTTTGCCGACGAGACTCTGCCGAAATTGCAGAGTCATCTGGAAATGGCCAAGGCCCTGGCCAGTCGCTAACGCCGAGGTAAAGAAAACGGCGCTCATGGCGCCGTTTTTGTTGTCTTCAACAGTCGTTCAGATTCTGTTTCGGCTTGCTCTTGTCCCCCAGGCCTTCCAGGTCAAACACCTCGTTTTCACCCATTGCCCGGTAATGCCGGCGCAGCGCTTCCAGCTGCTTGAGATCCAGCGACTCCAGCCCGAGCATCGCGTTCTGTGCTTCCTTGGTGACCCGCAGCAACTCATCGAGTTTCAAATGAATGATGTCGGTGTCGCGGTTCTGAGTGTTCTGGATCAGGAACACCATCAGGAACGTGATGATCGTGGTCGAGGTATTGATGATCAGTTGCCAGGTGTCGTTGTAATCGAAAATCGGCCCGCTCAACCCCCAAAGCCCGATCAGAATCAAAGCCCCCATGAACGTCTTGGGGCTACCGGCCCAGAGCGCCAGCGTTTGGGAGATCTTTGCGAATTTCATGGCTGTGTTCCTTGTTGGGGGGCTTGAAATTCAGACATCGGGGGCCGTGTGAAAATTCTACTTACAGTTTTCTGAATCCCTGTGCGCATGGTGAAGACAGCGCTCCCGGCGATATCGGACGTACGTAGGGGAAGGCAGATAAACACGATCGCTGTATCGTGACGGCAGCCGCTTTTGCACGTTTCGCCAAAACGTCCACGACAGGAGAACGCAATGACCTGGTCCGCCAAGCAATACGTCACTTTCGAAGATGAACGCACCCGCCCGGCCCGCGATTTGCTGGCGGCGATTCCGACGCCCGAGGCACGTTCCGTGGTTGATATCGGTTGTGGTCCCGGTAACTCGACCGAGCTTTTGGTGGAGCGTTTTCCGGGGGCGAAAGTGCGGGGGCTCGACAGTTCGCCGGACATGATCGATGCCGCGCGCAAGCGTCTGCCGCAGTTGCAGTTCGAGGTGGCGGACATTGATCAATGGGCGGATGCAGGGCCGTTCGATGTGATTTTTGCCAACGCCGTTTTGCAGTGGGTGCCGGATCACGCGACCTTGTTGCCGGCGCTGGCGGGCAAGTTGGCGCAGGGTGGCAGTCTGGCGATTCAGATGCCGGACAACCTCAACGAGCCGTCCCATCGGTTGATGCGTGAAGTGGCGGCCAACGGGCCGTGGGCCGACAAACTGGCGGGCGCGGCGGGGCAGCGGACCGAGATGGCGGATGCCAGTTCTTATTTTTCGATGCTGCGTCCGCATTGCGCACGGGTCGATGTGTGGCGCACCACGTATCACCATCAGTTGGCGGGCGGGGCTTCGGGCGTTGTCGAGTGGTTCAAGGGCAGCGGTCTGATTCCGTTCCTCAGCCCGCTGGCGGAAGCGGAGCGGGCGGAGTATCTGGCGCACTATCTGGCGGAGGTCGCGAAGGCGTATCCGGCACTGGCGGATGGTTCGGTGCTGTTGCCGTTTCCACGGTTGTTCATTGTCGCCACACGTTGAAATGAAAAAAGGGCCGATTTGATCGGCCCTTTCTTTGGCGGTCAGCGCTGTACGGCGACCAGCATCATCATCGGCCGCTCACGCTCTTCAGCGAGCGCTGGTTGCGCGGCCACTTCGGCATCGCTCGGGCCCCATTCGTCGACGTGTTGAATCGTGAACCCGGCGTCGATCAACGCGTTGAGTAGCGTGCCGACCGTACGATGCTGCTTGATCACGCCGTCGGCCAGCCAGTTGGTCACCCGCTCGCCTTCCATCTGATAACTGTCCAGCGGCCAGCGCTTGTGGCCTTCGCTGTCGATCAGCCAGCCCGGATTGCGCGGCGCCATGAAGATCGGGTGCTCAATGGAAAACACAAAGTGCGCACCGGGTTTAAGCGCCGCGTGCAGTTTGGCGAACAGCCCCGAGAGATCCTTGATGTAGTGCAGCGCCAGTGAGCTGTAGGCCAGATCGTAAGTGCATGCAGGCAAGTCGAGATGTTCCAGGTCGGCACGTTCGTAGCGGATGTTCGCGGCCGAGGTGGTTTCCTTCGCTCGTGCGAGCATTTTCTCCGAGACATCCAGCCCCAGCACCTCGGCTGCGCCGTGTTCGCTGGCCCAGCGACAGAACCAGCCATAGCCGCAGCCCAGATCCACCACCTGCAAACCGTGCAGGGAGGGCAACAAAGCTTTCAGCGCCGGCCATTCCGGCGCGGCATCGAGGCCGCCGATGGAGCGGTTCATCTGGCTGTAGCCCTGGAAAAATTCGGGGTCGTCGTAGATGTTTTGGGTCATGGATTTGCTGCTCTTTTGAATTTGATTTGGGTGGCTCGGAGGCCACGGATTTGAATCCCTCGAAACGTGAAGGCGCGTATTCGTCGATGGCCGCGCAGGGGGAGGGTGGTGGGCGATGGGGAAATGCTAGCGGGTCGTGGCGAGCGTGAGAACCAGGGGAATGTTGGGGATCTGTAAACGTGGTTTTTCGATTCGGGATGTTTAAAGAGTGGGTTCCGTTCACTGAACCTTCCCACAAGGTTTTCAGGTTGTCCGTCGGAAGTGCGGTCTCTAGCCTGTGAGGGTCGCTGATGAATCGGCGATCGGGATTGGAACCCCGCGGCTTATCAAAAAAGCAAAAGCAGCTTTCATGACGTATGCTTGCCCGCCTTCATGGTGCGCACTCTGTTATGGCGGCTGTGCGCGAGAGACTTCGAGTCTGTCGGGCTTTTGGCTTTTTTCGCCCGGGTTCCAACTCGTGTACAGCTGCCACCTCTTCGATTGGAACCGAGTAGGTCAGCTCCACCTATCGACCAGAAAGAAGCCATTATGAAGAAGCCAACCCCGAATCCCCCGACGTCGAAACCGACCCAACATCCCCGTACGTCTCGATCGACTGCAGAAAACTCAACGACGCCGCCAACCGCGCCCTCGACCACTACCTCAGCCCAGGCGCCCATGTCATGGGCACGACCAACCAACCCGACCCGATGTACTTCGCCAACCCGGCCTACGACACCGAATCCCTGCTGGCCAACGCCAGCGAGTCCCTGGGCTCGGCCTCCGAGATGCTCAACAACTTCGCCGCCACCCTCGACCCCACCCACCGCAGAACCGCGATAGGCATTGCGCAGTTGGTGATGCTGGGGGAATTGGCGGTGAATCAGGCGCTGGATCATGTTGAGGTGAAGGACTGATTTGCAGATGTTTTGGCAGGTATAAAAAAACCGGTCATCGCGACCGGTTTTTTCATTTTTGGCGCTTTGGCAGAGCAATCTCAGCGAAGCCGCTCGACGTTTTCATCGATTCGTTTCTGGATAGTCCGCAACGTGTCCTGAGTGATGATGCCGGGGTACATCTTTTCTGCCATCGTCGCGAACTGATCAGCCACCTCGCAGAATCGGGCGATGATGCCGTCGGCCGGTTCAGTCGATACTTCCGCTTCCTCTGCAAGGTCGAGCATGGCTTTTCGTCCGATCTCCAATGCTTCGCCCATGACGTCCATCTGGTGGTATCCGCCGGGACCCTCACAGAAGGTCACATCGTAGGCGGGCGCCAGCGTCCATTGGCCCGATTTAGACATGATGTAGGCGAAGTTCTTCGGGTGGTCATCGCGGTTGTTGAACGCGACGTTGAAGACTACACGCTCAAACGCGAGCGCTTTCTCTCGTACGTCATTGGTGCAGAGATGGGTCGCACGCAAGAAGTTGACGTAGTCCAGCGCACCGGCATTCTGGAAGTCGGCGGCAGTGAAGGCCGCGAGACTTTGCATCGGCACGCGTAAGTTGTCTTCGCGATCAAAGCGTTTGGTAGCAAACGCTGCCAGCCCGTTCGGCAGGCTGAAGTACTGAGTGTCAGGTGTGTTTATTCCACACATCCGCAAGCATTCGGCGTAGACCATTTCGATGGCACATACCTCGGGGTGCTCCTGCCGGGCGGGAAACTTGACCAGCCAGGCCTCGAAGCCTGATCTGGCTATGGTGGTAAAGATGCCTGTTCGCGGATCGCGATAGACCAAGGCTTTTGGTCTGGCACCCTGCGGAGATCCACCCACCAGCAACAGCTGTTGCAAGAACTCGCCACCCTCACCCTTGAGGACTTCCTGCACCTCGGCAGCCAGCAGATCAATGGAGACCTCAACTTGCGGCTCCAGCGCCTCGGGTGCTACCGGCTCGAATGACATTGCGCCCATGGCATTGTTGCCGATGTAAGCGAGGCGCTCGAGTGGGCCGATACGTGCGGAATTAAGGCCGCGCCGCTTGAACAATCGATCCATCAGCAGCATGCCCCAGCCATCCGGCAGCGCATCGTAGACCGGTCCAGGCAAACCCAATTGATGGAGCGGAAAGTCCCGCCGTAACTTGGGGCCTTCCAATGGAAGTCTGTACGCCGACAATTCCAGACCTCTGTTCTTTGCCTCGTCGCTGTACTCGAACACGATCAGTGGGCGACCGGTGATAGCCGTCGTGGAAACGAGCGTGCCCCACCGCCAGTGTTCACCCCAGCCATCGTAGTAGACGTCCACTTGTTCAAGCATTTCCTGATTTCCTTTTTATGCGCTGACGCCTGGAGCTGTCTTCGTAACGAAGGATGTCGTCCAGGCTGTCCAGTTTTGGCAAGAACAGGTCTTCGATTTCCTGGACGCGCCCCACAACCATGGCCACTCGGACTACGGTTTCGAAACTGACATTGCGCCCGGCTTCAAGGTTGGCCACCGTATTGGTGCCGACACCTGCGCGAGCAGCCACATCGGCTTGCGTCATCTGCAGGGCTATCCGCTCTGTGCGCAGGCGTTGGCAGAGCCGTTTGACGATCTCGCTTGGTTTGCTGAGGCTTAATTCCAGCATGGTGTGCCTTATGTCGCATAAAGGTCGGTTAATACCCAAAATTATAGAGTTAACCTTCATTGCGTCAAATCAGTTAATTCCATTTTGATGTGGGTTATCTGCGATTAATACCGATAAAACACAATAATTCAGAATTAAATTGTCGGTGTTAAAACCGCTTTAGCTTGGCTTTACGTTGAGACTCCATCGAAACCATTCGCATACCCTTGATCGCCTCTGTCCTAGAAGCAGCCGGGGAGGCATGCGGATCTCTCCCTTGATTCGATAACGAGCGCTCACGACATGAGTGACTGACTGTCAGGAGCGTAAGCGCAGATGGGGGAATTCAATCAACGTGTTGTTTCTGAATGGTTCAAAGCTGGCTTGCTCGCTACTAAATCCCGGACACAAAAAACCGGCCATCAAGGCCGGTTTTTTCTGTTTGCGCATCCTTCGTCAAACCACGACGCAGGACATGAATTCGGTTGGAGCGGGTGAAGGGAATCGAACCCTCGTTATCAGCTTGGGAAGCTGGAGTAATGCCATTATACGACACCCGCTCAGAGCGGCTGACTTTGTACCAGACTCGGCCACGGATTTGAAGTTTTCTTTGCACGCGAACTACGGAAAGTCCTGAAACAGAGCCGACATCGGTCAATCGCGGGCAAGCGCTGCGGGCTGGAGGACGGCTGAATCTCAGCTCTGCAGGCTTGCTCGCGAGGACGCTGTTTCAAATGGCCAATGCATGGTGATCCTGGACTAACTGGTAACGCGTTCGGCTGGCCTGTTGCGCCGGTTTCAGGAAACCGAGCAGGGCGTTCTGGCTGTCCCGGCAGGCGGACTTGTGTTCCATGTCGAGGAAGTGTCCGGTGGCCTGCAGGGTGGTGAAGGTGCTTTGTGCGACATGGTTGCCGAACAGGCGCGCGTCTTCGGCGGCGGTGTATTCGTCCCATTCGCCGTTCATGAACAGCACCGGCACGTTGATTTTCTTCGCCGCGTTCAGATAGCACTGACGGTCGCTGTGCAGCACGTCGTTGATGTGGAAATGCATCTGCCCGTATTCGTGCTCGGCCAGGCTGCTGACGTGGCGATAGTTGAAGCGCTTGAACAGCGACGGCAGGTGTTTGCCGATGGTGTTATTGACCAGGTGCCCGACCCGGTCGCCGTCACGTTGGCCGAGGCATTCGACGCCGCGTTCCAGGTAGTCAAGCATGTGCGCGTTGATCACCGGGGAGAACGAGCTGATCACGGCTTTTTCGATTCGCCGAGGCTGATGGGCGAGGGCGACCATGGTCGCGGCGCCACCCCAGGAGAACGACAGCACGTGTTCGGCCGCGAAGTGATCGATCAGCTCCAGCAGGATCAGACCTTCGACTTCTTTCGTCAGATGTTTCTCGTGGCGATTGTGGACTTTCGACTTGCCCGCGTAGGGCTGGTCGTAGCAGACCACATTGAATTGCGGGTGCAGGTTTTTCACGGTTTGTGCAAACGACGCAGTCGTGGCCATCGAGCCGTTGACCAGGATGATGGTCTTTTCTGCGGCGTCTGCGCGATAGAACTCCGTGTAAACCCGATACTGACCCTGTATATCCAGCACAGCGATTTCTGGCCTCATGTCATAAGACTCCTGGCAAGCAAGCGGGTATGCGCGCAAATAGAGATTGCACGAGCTTTGTGACAGGTAGGCATACGCCTGGAATTTTGGAGCCCATGTCGATCCGGAACGGCAGGTCGACGGGTATTGTTATTGGCGGGCAATCTGCCGGCTGAGGCGCAGCCCTGAGGGCTGTCTACCGGCAAAAAGTTTCTTGGAAGTTATATGTGACTCATCGGTCACAATTTGGCCGACGTCCTGATTCAAGCAGGGGGATCCGGATCGCGCAAGTGCCGTTGGTAAATTGTTCGACAACTTCTGCTGAGCGGTCGGCCGCTTGGAACAAATGAATCTCTTCGGTGCGCAAGGCCCGGTATTCGCCCGGTTTTAGCGCGTGATCCAGCGCCAGCGGGCCCATGGATTCGCGGTGCAGCCGCAGCACTTTGTTGTTGAAGTAGCCGAACATGCGCTTCACCTGATGGTAGCGACCCTCGACGATACTCAACCGCGCCGTTCGCGGGCCGAGCACTTGCAGTTGCGCCGGTTGGGTGGTCAGGTCTTCGAAGGCGAAATAGATCCCCTCGGCGAACTTGATCGCATATTCCGGGCCGATCTCCTGCTCGGTCTCGACGTAGTAGACCTTCGGCAGTTTGGTCTGCGGCTGGGTCAGGCGCCGCGACCAGGTGCCATCGTTGGTGATCAGCATCAGCCCGGTGGTGTTGAAGTCCAGACGCCCGGCGATATGCAGGTCGTCCTTGTCCGGCTCGTGGATCAGGTCGAGCACGGTCGGGTGCTCGGGATCGCGGGTGGCGCTGACGCAGCCCTGCGGTTTGTGCAGCATGAAATAGCGTGCCGGTTTGCCGCTTTGCAGCACTTCGTCGTCGACTTCGACACGGCTGAATTCCAGGACTTCGCTGTGGGGATCGCTGACGACTTTTCCGTCAATGCGCACGCGCTTTTCCACCAGCAACAGGCGAACCTGTTTGCGGTTGTAGCGGGGCAGGTTACTGAGGAAACGATCGACACGCATGATCAGGAATCGGCAGGCAGCGGGGCGCGCATCTTACGGGATCGACGGCTTGGCCGCTTGCAGTTGCGCTTCGACCTGGGCGCAACGCGGGCACAGGCAGGATTGATCGCGCAGTTCCGGCGGCAGAGCTTCGAGCACTGCCGGATCGATGGTGACGCCGTAGCACCAGCAGGCGCGGTCGGCGGTGCGCGGGTCGGCCAGGGTGCAGTCGTTGCGGGCGCCACAGGCCGGGCAGAGGTCAGGTTTGTTCATGGGCTTCAGGCATAGGTCGAGTGAGGCATTTCCACGCAGGTGCGATTGCGGCCAGTCTGTTTGGCCCGATACATCGCATGATCGGCCCGGGACAGCAGGCTGTGCAAGGTGTCATCCCGTTGCAGGGTGGTGGCGCCGATGCTGACCGTCAGATTCAGCGTGTGACCGTTGTAGGCATATTCATGCTGTTCGACGTGCTGGCGGATCTTCTCGGCAATCTTCTGACCGGTCTCGCCGTCGGTGTCCTTCAGCAGCACGATAAATTCCTCACCACCCCAACGGCAGACGATGTCGGAATGGCGCAGGCAGCTTTGCAGGTCCCGGGCAAAGCCGATCAAAACCTGATCGCCGGCCATGTGTCCGTAGGTGTCGTTCAACTCCTTGAAGTGGTCCAGATCCAGAAGCAACGCTGTCAGTGGTTTTGGCTCGCGGCGGGCTTCCTGCAGGGCTTGCGCGGCGAGCAGGTCGAAGCCGCGGCGGTTGGGCAGTTCGGTGAGGCTGTCGAGGGTGGCCTGGGCGTGGATCTTGTCCTGGTAGCGCTTGATCAAGCGGTTGACCAGCCACAGCACGATCAACGTCACCAGCAGGCAGATCAGCAGATTGATATACAGCGACTGGCGGATTTCGCTCAGCGCGCCGTCTTCACGTTTGTCGACGAACAGGTACCAGTTCAACTCGGGAATGAACCGCACGTTGAGGAAATGTCCCTGGCCGTGGGCGGAATATTCGTAGCTGCCGCTGTGGGGTTTGGGCAACTGGCTGACCAGGCTTTTCATGCTGTCGAGATCGTTGAGGCTTTTCCCGACCCGCGCACCTTCCGGGCCGCCCTCGGCGCCGGTCAAGACCAGTCGGCCGAAGGTGTCGACGAAGTAAACGCTGCGTTGATAGCGCTGCTGGTACTTGTCGATCAGCTTGATCACCGCATCCACCGTCAGCCCTACGCCGGCGGCGCCGATGAAGCGATCGTTGTAGTCGTAGACCTTGTAGTTGATGAAGAAGGTCATGTTGTCTTTGTTGGCCAGGTCCGGGTCGACATTGATCTCGTAAGGATCCTTCATGTCGCGCACGCGGAAGTACCAGGTGTCACGCGGCTCGTCGATTTTCACCTGCTTGAGCACGCCCTTGGCATGGTAGTAGGTGTGGGTGCTGTTGGAGACGAAGAACGCGGTGTAGGCGCCGTAGTGGGTCATGACCTCGTCGAGGTAACGGGTCATCTGGTCGCTGTCTTTTTCGCCGTTCACCACCCAGTCGCGCATGAAGGTGTCGCGCGACATCATCGAGGAAATCAGGATTGGTCTGACGAGGTCTTTCTGGATTTCCGAGTACACCGTGTCGGAGGTCAGCGGCAGTTCGGTGTTGACGATGTTGTCGCGGATCGAGGCCCGCGAGGCGTAGTAGCTGAGCAGCGAGGTGGCGAGGAAACCTGCGCCGAGGAAGGCGACCAGAGTCAATACCAGCGAACGTTGGGAGTAAAACGCAGATCTGAGCGGCATTGGCAATTCCGTTGACAGTGACCCGATGGGCAGCATTCTAGTGGCACGGCGGGGAAAAGACTGCGGGATTTGTGCCTGAAATGCGGGGGGATCAGCCGGGCAGGTGTGTCTGGAGAATGGCTTGCTCATCCAGCCCCCTCCCGGAACGAAAGGGGGCCGGTTTTAGAATCAGGTTCTGGTTTGCAGATACGCTCGCCACCCACCCAAATGGCTGATATCGGTTGCACCTTCCAGGCCGTAAGGTTCGCAGATGAATCCGCTTTCCCATCGGCCATCCGCCAGTTGCACCTTACCCAGGCCCAGCGGCGCCGGGATCCCGGTCAGGAACGAGCCCAGTTCACTGCTCGGTAACTCCCAGACTTCCACCGCGATGGCCACGCCACCGTCGGCCACGCGCAGCATGCCCGGGCGCAACGGCGGGCCACCGGCCAGGGCATAAAGTTTGTAGTCCTTCGAGCTGCAGGTGGCTTCGATCAGGCGTGCGCCGCGCTGACGCAGTTGCCAGTTCAGGGCCAGTCCGTCCAGATGCGCACCGCAGACCACCAGTCGTGCACGGTCATGGCGCGCCGGGTTGTTCGGCGTCGGCAGCGCGCGATCCTGCTGGCGCTGCAAGGCATCGGCCACGCCCAGCAGATACTGATCGGTGAACGCTCGACCAAACAGCGTCACACCCCACGGCAGCCCGTTGGCCATGAAACCGCCGGGTACGGCGACGGCGGCGTAATCGAGCAGGTTCATGAAGTTGGTGTAGTAGCCCAGTTCGGAATTGCGCAGCACCGGTTCCGCGTCGAGCTCCGCCAGCGTCACCGGACGACCAATAGTGGGCGTGAGCACGCAGTCGAGTCCTTCCAGTGCTTTATCGCAAACGGCTTTCAGTGCTTGCAGGCGATATTGCGCACGGAACGTCTGCACGCCGCTGACGGCTGGTGCCTTGGCCAGCACCGCGCGGATCACCGACAGCACCGCCGCAGGATTTTCTTCCATCAACTCGCCGGCCACGCTGTAGCGCTCGGCCACCCACGGCCCTTCATAGAGCAACCGCGCCGCTTCGAGGAATGGCGACAGGTCCAGCTCGACAGCCTCACCGCCCGCTGCCTTGAGCCGGTCAATGGCATCGCCGAACAGCCGCGGGCCCTCCTCACAGCCGAAAAATTCCAGGTCTTGCGCACGTGGTACACCGAAGCGGAACGGCCGTGGTACGCCGAACGCGGAACCGTCATTCCATGACGGATTACTGCGGCTGTATTCGTCCCTCGGATCGAGGTGCGCGGTCAGCGCCAGGAGCTGACTGGCTTCCCGCGCCGTTGTGGTGAACGTGGTGACGCAATCGAGCGTGCGGCAGGCCGGCAGCACGCCGGCGGTGGAGATCAGCCCTTTGCTGGCCTTCAGACCCACCAGATTGTTCAACGCCGCCGGCACCCTTCCGGAGCCCGCGGTGTCGGTGCCCAACGCGAAACTGGCGACGCCGAGCGCCACGGCCAGCGACGAGCCGGCACTGGAACCACCGGAGGGATATTCCGGCAGCACGCTGTTCGGGCAAGCGCCGTACGGTGATCGGCTGCCATTGAGGCCGGTGGCGAACTGGTCGAGGTTGGTCTTGCCGAGCGGAATTGCGCCCAGCGCCAGCAACTGTTCGACGATGGTGGCCGAACGTTCGGGAACGTAGGCGAATGCCGGGCACGCGGCCGTGGTCGGGACACCGGCCAGGTCAATGTTGTCCTTGATCGCGAACGGCACGCCATACAGCGGCAAGCTCTCTGGATCGCGACCGTCGAGGCTGGCGAGGTACGGCTCCAGTTCCTCGACGCTGAGCAGATGAATAAACAAGTGATAGTCGGGATTGAGCGCAGCGGCTTTTTCCCTCAGGGCCAACAGCAATTTGCGCGGTGTGGTCTGGCCGTCGCGGTAGGCCTGGCGCAGGGCATCGAGTTGCAGATTCATGGGGTCATCCTTTGCAAAAATGGGTTCAGTCGAGTTCCAGCACCACGACCCGTTGACCGGCGCGTACCGCCGAACCGGGTTGCACGCGAATCTCCCGGACCACGCCGGGCAGCGGTGCGAGTACGGGGATTTCCATCTTCATCGACTCCAGGATCACCAACGCATCGCCGGCCGCGACGCGACTTCCGACCTCGACCTGGACCTGCCACAGGTTGCCGGCGATATGGCTGTCGACACTCTGCTGACCGCAGGCCAGTGGCATTTCTTCGCAGCTTTGCGACACGGCCTCTTCGCTGTCGAAATGCGCCTGGCCGCTGGCGATCCAGCGTTCGCGCTCGGCGTTGAACGCGGCTTGTTGTTGCTGGCGAAAGGCGTGGATGCTCTCGGCCTCGCGGTTGAGAAACGCTTGATATTCGCCGAGGTTGAGCTGGCTCTGTTCGATGTTCAGGTCGAAGCGGCCGAGAGGAAAGTCGCGGCGGATGCGCAGCAGTTCTTCGGCGGTGACCGGGTAGAAACGGATCTGATCGAAAAACCGCAGCAGCCACGGTTTGCCTTCGAACGCGGCGACTTCGCGATAGCGGTTCCACATCTGCAAGGTACGCCCGACGAACTGGTATCCGCCCGGGCCTTCCATGCCGTAGACGCACAGGTAGGCGCCGCCGATGCCCACCGAGTTTTCGGCGGTCCAGGTGCGCGCCGGGTTGTACTTGGTGGTCACCAGCCGATGGCGCGGATCGAGCGGTGTGGCGACCGGCGCACCGAGGTAGACATCACCGAGGCCCATCACCAGATAGCTCGCATCGAACACTGTGCGTTGCACCTCGTCGAGGTTGGGCAGGTCATTGATGCGGCGGATGAACTCCAGATTGCTCGGGCACCACGGCGCGTCCTTGCGCACGGTGGTCATGTATTTCTCGATCGCCAACTGGCAGGCCGGATCGTCCCAAGACAATGGCAGGTGGACGATGCGCGACGGTACTTGCAGATCCCCGGCAGCGCACACGGCATCCCACTCGCCCGCAACGATTCCGAGCAGATCGGCCAGCGGCAGTTGTTCGGGCTGATAGTGGATCTGCAGTGAACGAATGCCGGGTGTCAGGTCGATCACGCCGTGCAGGTTTTTGCCTTCCAGCGCCTGCATCAGTGCGTGGGCCCGGAAGCGCAGGACCAGATCCAGCTCCGGGGCGCCGATTTCCAGCAGCAGATGGGTATCGCCGGACACACGCCCGACCAGCCGCTTGTCGTCCTGACCCAATTCCAGAACCACAGGCGAAACCAGGCCCTGTGGGAGCTGGCTTGCCAGCGACAGGGCCCGAGCAGACACCGCGTCAACTTCATCGCTGGCAATCGCGCTTTCACAGGAATCCCATTTCAGAGTGAGATCGCGTGCGGTCTTGAGGTCGACGGGCACGAACTGCACTTTGTCCCCGGCCTTGAGTTGACCCAGTTGCCAGAGATCCGCCTCGATCACCGTCACCGGGCACACGAAACCGCCAAGGCTCGGGCCGTCCGGGCCGAGGATCACCGGCATGTCACCGGTGAAGTCCACCGCACCGATGGCGTAGGGATTGTCGTGAATGTTCGACGGATGCAGGCCGGCCTCGCCGCCGTCGGCGCGCACCCACTCCGGTTTCGGTCCGATCAGGCGCACGCCGGTGCGGCTGGAGTTGAAATGCACTTCCCATTGCGTGGCGAAAAAGGTGTCGATGTAGTTTTCAGTGAAATACTCAGGCGCGCCATGGGGGCCGTAGATGACGCGGATCCGGCGCACGGCAGGTAATTCGCTGACGTGTTGGGGCGCCAATGTCTGCCCGGCGCTGCGCTCACTCAGGGCGGCCAGATGCAATACGTCGCCGGCGCGCAAGGCCCGTCCGCCATGACCACCGAACTGACCGAGGGTGAAGGTGCTTTTGCTGCCCAGATAATCCGGCACTTGCAACCCGCCGCGCAGGCACAGGTAGCTGCGGGCTCCGGCGCCCGACAGATTGCCCAGATGCAGCTGGCTGCCCGCGGGGATCAGCAGGGCGGTATTCATCGCCTGCGGCTGACCGTCGAGTGTCAGGGCAATCGGTGCGCCGGTCACGGCCACCACCGCATCGCAATTGAAGCGCAGTAACGGCCCGCTCATGGTGATTTCCAGCGCCGCCAGGCCTTCATCGTTGCCCAGTAGACGATTGCCCAGACGCAGCGCGCGACTGTCCATCGGCCCCGAGGGTGGCACGCCGACCGCCCAGTAGCCGAGGCGACCGGGGTAGTCCTGGACGCTGGTCTGGGTGCCGGCGCTCAGCACTTCAAACGTGTTGGCCCGGTACACCAGGCCTTCCAGGCAACGGGTCCAGGGCTGGCCGCTGGCGAAAGGCGTATCGAGCAGAATCTGCCGCAGGTAGTCGCGGTTGGTTTCCACGCCGTACAGCTGGCTGTCGCCGAGGGCCTGATGCAGATCGGTGCGGGCCTGTTCGCGGGTCGGCGCCCAGCTGATGATTTTGGCGATCATCGGATCGAAGTAGGGCGGGATCTCACAACCGGCCTCGACCCAGGTGTCGATGCGCAGGTACCGGCCATTGGCGACCGGGAAATCGACCGCCGTCAGCAAGCCGGGGCTGGGCTGGAAATCGCGGCCCGGATCCTCGGCATACAGCCGCGCCTGAATCGCATGCCCTTGCGGTTGCAGGCCTGCGAACAACTCGGCCAGCGGCGGCAAGTCACCGGCCGCCAACTCGATCATCCAGCGCACCAGATCGACGCCCCACACCTGTTCGGTGACGCCGTGCTCAACCTGCAACCGGGTGTTCACTTCCAGAAAATAGAAGCGCTGCGCATCGCTGTCGAAAACGAATTCGACGGTGCCGGCGCTGCGGTAATTCACTGCCTTGGCCAGTTTGATCGCCGCCGCGCACAGCGCATCCGCCATGCCTTCGGGCAGGTTCGGTGCCGGGGTTTCTTCAAGGACTTTCTGATTGCGCCGCTGCACCGAGCAGTCGCGCACGCCGAGGGCGATCACCGCGCCGTGGCCGTCGCCGAACACCTGCACCTCCAGATGCCGCGCACGCTGGATGTACTTCTCGATGAACACGCCGGCGTCGCTGAAGTTGTTCTGACCGAGGCGCTTCACTGCGTCGAAAGACTCGCTCAGTTCGCCGGGGTTACGGCACACGCGCATGCCGATGCCACCGCCACCGGCAGTGCTTTTGAGCATTACCGGATAACCGACCTGTTCGCCGGCAATCAGTGCGGCCTCAAGGCTGTCGAGCAGTTCGGTGCCTTCAAGCATCGGCACACCGTGCTGTTTGGCCAGGGCGCGTGCGGTGTGCTTGAGGCCGAACACCCGCAGTTGCTCCGGTGTCGGGCCGATGAAGGCAATGCCATGGTTTGCGCAGGCTTCGGCGAACGCGGCGTTTTCCGAAAGGAAGCCGTAACCGGGGTGGATTGCTGTGGCGCCACTGGCTTTGGCGATGGCGAGAATCTTGTCCACGGCCAGATAGGTGCCGGCCGCTGCCCCTTCGCCGAGGCTGTGCGCTTCTTCAGCTTGCAGGATGTGCAGGCTGGCGGCATCGGCTTCGGAGTAGACCGCGACGCCTTCGACGTGCAGTTCATGCAAGGTGCGCAGAATGCGGCAGGCAATCGCGCCACGGTTGGCAATCAGGACTTTTTCGAACATGGAGAATCCCCCGGAGCCCGCGCAGGTGGCGGGCTCGACTGGGAGGCGGGCCGTCCCGCCGTTTTTGTTCAGGCGCCAGGGTCGTCCCCGACGGCGAAATCACTTCACTTTTTCAGGCACTGGCCCGAGCGCGCCTGGCACAGGCCAAACAACCAGCGGCGCAGACGGACGAATTTCAGTTCCATACCAGTAGCTCCGCAGGTGTCGGGTTGTAGGCGTTGCACGGGTTGTTCAGTTGCGGGCAGTTGGAAATCAGCACGATCACGTCCATCTCCGCGCGCAAGTCGACGTATTTGCCGGGGGCGGAAATTCCGTCTTCGAAGGTCAGGCCGCCCTCGGCAGTGACCGGCACGTTCATGAAGAAATTGATGTTCGGCCCGATGTCACCTTTGCCCAGGCGCCCGTCGTGAGCGCAGGCGCGCAGGTAGTTGTCGCGGCAGCTGTGCATGTAGCGTTTTTCCAAGGCGTAGCGCACGGTGTTGCTCTCTTGCGCGCAGGCGCCGCCGAGGGTGTCGTGGCGGCCGCAGGTGTCGGCGATGATCGTCAGCATCGGTTTGCCGAGGTTGGAATACAAAACGCTGCCGGTGCTCAGGTAAACGTTGTTTTGCCGGCGCAGTGTGCGTTGCACGTCGTAGCGCTCACGGGGATTGGCAGCGCTATAAAACAAGGTGTCGACCGCCTGATTACCTTCCAGATCGAGGATGCGCAGGGTCTGGCCGGCCTTGACCTCCATCAGCCAGGGTTCGCCGGCGGGAATGGTGGCGCGGTATACCGCCGCGTCCGGTTGTTTTTGCGAAGTGGCGATAGCAACTGACATGGCGATGATCCTCAGGCGAACAAACGGTCGGTGTTGATAAAGCCGCGCTCGTTCTCCGGGCGCGAGGTACGGCAGTGCTCGGCGACGCTCGGGTCGGCGTTCATCCAGCTCAGCTTCAGCGGTTTGGGCGCGTATTGCGGCGACGGATCCAGTGGATGTTGCAGGGCTGTGAGCACAACCAGGGTGTCCATCGGTGCATAGAGTTCGATGTAGTCACCGGCCTGCGAATGGCCTTCGACAAAGTGCAAACGCCCGCTGTCGTCGACGTTGACCCGGCTGAACAGGTTGAGGGTCATCAGCAGGTCGGACAGGCCCAGCCCCCACTTGCCGAGCTCCACCAGCAGGTTGTCGGTGCCGTTGCGAAAGAAGCCGTTGCGCAGTTCCTGATAGCGGCCCTGGCCGTATTTCTCCGCGACTTCCTCGGCGCACAGCACGCCGCCGAGACTGTCACTCCAGCCGCAGGTATCCGCCGTGATCGCCGCCAGCACGCGGCCCATGTCCGAGTAGAGGCAATGGCCCGCGGTCAGCTTGGCGGTGTGTTGACATTTGAGGCTGTCGGGCAGGTTCAGGCGCTCGGTTTTTTCGTTGGCGTTGAGCAAGGTCAGGCTGACGTTGGCACCACCGCGCAGATCCGTCAGGCGCAGCAGCTGCCCGCGTTTCAAGACGAAGGAGCGATGGCCGCCGCCGGGCAGGGTTTCTTCGGCGAAGGGCGGAAAAATTCGGGTTGAATCAGTCATGGAAGGTTCCTCTCAAGCGGTTCGAAGGGCGCTCGCCAGTTGCTCCGGCAGGGCGTCGACGGCGGCGCGTTGGGCACGGCGGTCGCTGTTCAAAGGGATGTCGTAGGTGATGCGGGCGCCATAGGCGCCGGGGGCGTGCGGGTCGAGGCGGACCTTGTCGAACACCAGCAGACGGGTGCCGAGGCTGAAGCCTTCGGACAGGTCGTGGGTGACCATGAATACGGTCAGTTGCGTCTCGCGCCACAGCTCCAGCAGCAGCGCGTGCATGTCCTTGCGAATGCCCGGATCGAGCGCGCCGAACGGTTCGTCGAGCAGCAACACGCGCGGTTTCATGATCAACGCCTGGGCGATCGCCAGCCGCTGTTGCATGCCGCCGGACAGTTGCGCCGGGTACTTGTCCAGCGCGTGGCCGAGGCCGACTTTTTGCAGCAGCGCCGTGGCCTGTTCGCGGGTGTCGCGTTTGGCGCTGCCGAACAGACGCCCGAGCAGTGGCGCCCGGGGCAGTTCGAGGCCGAGGGCGACGTTGTCCAGCACGCTCAAGTGCGGGAACACCGAGTAGCGCTGGAACACCACGCCACGGCTGGCATCCGGTTCGCGGGCCAGTGGCTGGCCGTCGAGCAGAATCTCGCCGCGACTGGCGGTTTCCTGACCCAGCAGCAGGCGCAGGAAGGTCGATTTACCGCAGCCCGAAGCTCCGACCAGCGTGCAGAACTCACCCTCGTTGACGTTGAGGTTCAGCCCTTCGAGCACCACTTGGTCGGCGTATTGCTGCCAGACGTTTTTCACTGTGATGAAGCTCATTTGGCTGCCCCCTCATACCAGGGGAATGCACGCCGGGTCAGGCACTTGAGGCCCCAGTCCATCAGCCAGGCGAGCAGGGTGATCCACACCACGTACGGCAGAATCACATCCATCGCCAGGTAACGACGCACGAGGAAAATCCGGTAGCCCAGACCGTCGGTGGAGGCGATGGCTTCGGCGGCGATCAGGAACAGCCACGCCGAACCGAGCATCAGCCGCAGTGAAATCAGCAGACGCGGCAACAGCTGCGGCAGAACCACACGCAGCATCAGGGTCCAGGTCGAGGCGCCGAGGGTCTGCGCCTTGATCAGCAGTTCGACCGGAATGTCCCGCGCGCGCTGTTCCAGATCTCGGGCGAGAGCCGGGGTGATACCGATCACGATCAGCATCACCTTCGACAGCTCGCCGAGGCCGAAGACGATGAACAGAATCGGCAGGATCGCCAGGGGTGGCACCATCGATAACACCGTCAGCATCGGCGACAACGGTGCGCCGAACAGCGGCAGGGTTCCGGCCGCGATGCCCAGGCACAGCCCGGCCAGCGCGGCGATACCGAGGCCGATGGCCAGTCGTTGCAGGCTCGCGGCAGTGTCCTGCCAGAGCAGATATTCACCGGTGCGGCTGTCGGCATTGAATGCCAGGCGTTTCACCGCATCGGTCATCTGCACGGCACTGGGCAGCAGTTTGTCGTTGGGGTTCTCCGCCAGACGTTCGGCCGAGCCCATGAAATAGGCGAACAGCACCAGGGCGAACGGCAGGATCACCAGCAGCAGACGACTGGGGCGATCCGGGTGGCGATTGATCAGGCGCATGGCCAAATCCTCCGTGGCTTACAGCTTGGCGTCGGCGGCCATCTGCACGTAGGTCGGATCGAAACGCAGCTTGAGATTGGCGGTGTCGCCGCTGGTCACGCCGTTGGCGAACGCCATGCCGACCGCACTGGTGTCTTTCGCGCCTTCGCCGAGCAAACCGTGCTCAAACGAAAACTCGGCGACCCTGCGCATGGTTTCCGGCAGTTGCTTGCTGGTGGCGAACGCCAGGGCTTCTTTGGGGGTGGCGAACAGTTTGGTGGTGTCCAGTTGCGCCTGGAATCCGGCCAGGTCGGTGCCCGAGGCCTTGGCCATGTGCTCCAGCGCGGCTTTGCTCGCAGCGTTTTTTGCGTTCATCAGCTCGACCACTTCGAACCACGCGCCGGTCAGCGCCTTGCCCAGGGCCGGGTTGTCTTTGAGGGTGGCGCTGTTGACCACCATCATGTCCATGATTTCGCCGGGGATCTGGCTGGAATTGAAGACTTCGGTCACGCCGGGTTTGGCCTTGATGTCCGAGAGCATCGGGTTCCAGGTGGTGACGGCGTTGACCTGCTCGGTGTTGAAGGCGGCAGAAATGTCGGCATCGGAGGTGTTGACCACTTTCAGGTCTTTCTCGGTCAGGTCGACCGAGTCCAGCGCGCGGGCCAGCAGGTAATGCGAGACCGACAGTTCGACCAGGTTGACGTCCATGCCCTTGAGGTCGGCAACTTTCTTGCCCTCGCCTTTGAGAACGATGCCGTCGTTGCCGTTGGAGAAATCGCTGACGATCAGCGCGGTGCTGTCGACGCCGCCGGCGGCCGGGATGGTCAACGCGTCCATGTTGGTCATGGTGCAGCCGTCGAACTGACCGGCGGTGTACTGATTGATCGATTCGACGTAATCGTTGAGCTGGACCACGTCGATCTTGATCCCGTATTTCTTCGCCCATTTATCGACGATGCCCTGGCTGCCGGCATATTCCCATGGCATCCAGCCGGCGTAGATCGTCCAGCAGACACTGAAGTGGTCTTTCTGCGCGGCGGGGGATTGGGTGCTGACGAGCGCGGCGAACGCGGCGGCGAGCAGGGCGGGCAAACGTAGTCGGGACATGGTGGCTTCTCCAGTTGATCGAGGGCGGACAGGAAGGCAACGCGGCACCGCGAACGGTGGCTTGTCTCCCGGGCTTTTGTCCCGCCGTGTAACCTCAACTGGAGGTCGCCAACTCTCGGACCAGCCACTCGCAGATGCGAGCCGGAACCCTAGTCAGCCATTGCAAATTGTGGTGCCGCGAACCTGTGATGACTCCTGCACGGGTTTACTGAAGCGAGAGGCGTGCCAAGTCGCGGCGAGCCTTCTGCGACGCGGCTTGCGGGTGGAGGGGTTCGGATGGCAGGTGGCGGCGACGCTTTGTGTTGGTGCGCGCCTGCACCGTGATGCAGCGCGATGGCCGCTGATCCGATGCTCGGTGGGGCGTGGGCACTCGGTAGCGGTCAGCCAGTCAAACGTGATGTCAGCCGGTCTGTGCCGACTGCTGTCACAGGTCTTTCAGGAGGCCGCCATGCGTATTTCAAAATTGCTGCGTTGGGTGCTGCCGGGAGCAGTGCTCGGTCTGGGGCTGTCCGGTTGTTACTACTACGCCGGCGGCTACGATGTTTATTCCTCGCCCTATTACTATCCCGGCTATTACTCGCCCTATTACTACGATGGTTATTACGGTCCGCGCTACTACGGCGGTGCCCGCTATTACTACGGCGGTTATGGCTATCGCGGCGGCTATGGACGGGGTTATCACGGCGGTGGATACCACGGTGGGCACCACTAATCAGCGGCTGAATGAAGGCGTTTTTGGATGAACAAGGTTTCATGAAGCACTTGTTTCAAGTTGTTGCAGAAACGCACCAGATGCCGAAAACGCTGTCTGATTTTTCGTCAGTCGCCGAATAAAAGACTGACGCCTGCCAGCGTCGCTGGTGTGGCTACCCGCGGTCCAGGAGGCCGCCATGTATCGCCGAATTCTTCTGTTTACCGTGATGCTTTTTTCCCTTGGCGGATGCGTCCCTTATTCCTACGGAGATGGCTACTACAGCTCAGAGGTCTACACATCGCAGGCACCTTCGTATTACAGCGGTGGCACTTATTACACCGGCGGCAGCACGTACTACTCGGCGCCGCGCTACTACCAGCCAGCACCGCGCTATTACCAACCGGCTCCACGCTATTACTCGGCGCCTCGTTATTACCAACCGGCCCCGCGCTACTATGAGAGCCGCCGCTGGCACGGTCATGATCGCGGACGCTGGGATGACCATCGCCGCGGTGGCTGGGATGATCGTCGGGGTCGCGGCAACTACGACCGTCACAGCGGACGCGGCGATTACAACCGGCACGGCAACCGCTGGTAACCCCTCGCAAAAAAGCGGCGCATTGAGCGCCGCTTTTTTGTGCCTGCTTTTTATGCTGGTGTGGATCGCACCATCTCCTAGGGGTTCTCGGATCCCTCCTACAGTTTTACTTCTGAACATTTGTTAGCGTTTGTATGCACATGTTGATGTTGAAAAACTTCAATTTCATGGAGGTGTATAAGCGCGGGATATTGCTCAGATATGAATCTTCTTATCATTCATCAGAATTTTCCCGGTCAGTTTCGTCATGTGGCGTTGGAAGCATTGCGCAGACGTTTGGGAGTTATTGCAATTGGACGCGATACAGCGCCAGGTATTGCCGGGGTAAGGTTATTTCGATACCGACCATCAAGGCATATGGCTAATGGCGTTCATGGCTATTTGCATAGATATGAAGAGGCCGTTTCGGACGGGCAACAAGTTCAACGAATATTGAAGAGGCTCAGCCAGGCAGGCTTTCGGCCTGATGTGATTCTTGCCCATCCGGGGTGGGGTGAAACGCTATTCGTCAAAGATGTTTACCCCGATGTGCCGCTAGTTCATTTCTGTGAGTACTATTACCGAGCGCGTGAGGCAGACTCTGGTTTCGATCCTGAGTTTCCCTGTGCGATGGATGCGTCCTCAAGGCTTAGAGTCTTGAATTCGATGCATCTCCTGAATATTGAGCAGTGCGATGCCGGGATTGCACCTACACAATGGCAGCGCAGTCTTTTTCCGAAAATATATCAGTCGAAAATTCGTGTCATTCATGAAGGCATTGTTCAATTTTCCGAATCAGAAAAGGTCGAGTCTGTAACGCTGCCGAGTGGGCGCGTGATAAAAGCAGGTCAGTCTATCGTGACTTATGTCGCCAGAAACCTCGAACCGTACCGAGGCTTTCATAGTTTTATGAGATCCATTCCCTATATCCATGAAAAGTGCCCCAGTGCACAGGTTGTTGTAATCGGTGGTGATGGTGTCAGTTATGGGCGGATGCCCATTGGATACCCCAACTGGCGAAGCAAGATGATTGCGGAGGTGGATATTGATATTTCCAATGTTCACTTTGTTGGGAAGTTGCCTTATCAAACATACAGATCGGTTCTGGGTCTTTCAAAGGCTCACGTGTATTTGACGTATCCGTTCGTACTGTCGTGGTCTCTGTTGGAAGCAATGGCTTCTGGCTGTGTTGTCGTAGGTTCAAATACCGCTCCCGTACAGGAAGTTGTCGAAGATGGAGTCAGCGGGATGCTTGTTGATTTTTTTGACGCTGAAGAAATCGCCTCGGCAGTTTGCAGGGTTATAACTTCTCCCGGTGAGTTTGACTCAATGAAGGAAGCGGCGAGGTTGACGGCAAACAAATTCGATGTGGTTAAGGGTGTAAGCGGATACTTTGATGTGTTTAAAAGCTTAACGGATGGTGGTCGCGTCGAGTGATGGGTTAGTCATTTTAAAATGGAGATTTGAAATGCTTAAGATGTCTCGCAAGGAAGTTTTTCGCCAGTGCGGAAGGGGAATTAAATATGGAGTGTTACTAGCGATCTGTTATTGGGTCGTTGATTTCTGTATCCGATGGGAGGAGGCCGCAGAAGCGCGGGCGATTTATCAGAAGAAACAAGGGGCGTGCAGCAGGAAGCTGGCGGGTATGGAGCAGGTTCCGATACTTGGCGGCAGTCTTCTGGACCGAACAAAGATTCCCGGGTTTCATTTTGGATCGACATTAAGGAGCGACGGTTCCTGTATTGCCGATCTTCTTGATGGCTCATTCTGGTGGACGGGAAAAGAACTGTTTCCTGTGTATGAAACTCTTGGGGTAGAACCACCCAGCAGCTGGACGCATTACCACGTTACCGCCAGGCTTTTCACCAGAGGGAATACCACGGCACCGCACAATATGGGCGGGCGGCATGTGAGTTGGCCGGATGAACTGATTGTTAAGCTGAAAAATTATCCAGGCCTGGAACTTTGGCTTACCGCGCCTCCACCCAGTATCAAAAATGAATTCTCTGTTCGAATTTTTGTTATGCCCGACTGGCGCCGGCGTGATGGAACACCACGGAAGATAAATTGTATTGGTTTAAATTCGCCCGAATCTAAAGCTTCTGCCAGTGGTTTGAGTAAAGCATATCTTTTGAAAATGAATAAGGAGCAGTTGGAGAATTTGGAGTTTGGGAGTTTACGTACGTATTGCACGGTCGAGTTGCACCATTTCGACTTTGCAGGTGGGGATGCTCGTATACATTTGGGTACCGAGGGCTTGCGGGGTGCTCCAGAAGCGCTTAAGGCTGTCAGCGACTATCTTTCACATTCAATTATTACAGGGAAATGAATATGAGCTATATATTCAGTGGTTTGGAAAAGTTGGAAATTTTGCAGGCTGCAAATATTTGTGAGGGAATGAAATTCAATGTCGAGGAGGAAGAGTATTTTGCGATGGCAGTGGAGGGGCGAAACTGCGCTGTACTTTATCGTACATTGTCGAATATTTTGGGTGGGAAATTCTTAGGCGGTTCTGCGTTCGATGAGAGCGTGATGGGCATTTTTAAAGATGCCAAACTCTGGCTCGATGTAGCAATTGATGCAAATGGCGGAGTGGGCGCTTATTCTGCATTGATCCGAGCTTATACCCTGCGGCAGGGGGAGTTAAGGTTAAATAAAAAAATCAGCGATTCGAAGATGCAACAGTCATCTAATCAGGTGGCTGTCAATCTCATGAATACGTTGATAAAAGGCTCCGTTGAGCATGATTTGGCTCCATGGACTGTGCCCTCCATAAGCCAAATTGCAGAAATCGATGCGAGCGCTATTGGTAAAGTATTATTTCGTGAAGATGTTGATGAAATTGATACAGCTACCAGTCGTAATGCGGGATGGTCTGGAACAATCGGCTTCAGCCTGTTGGGTGGAGAAAAACCATATGAAACTTGGAGGTTGATCTCCGCCGGTGATCCGGATTCCCATATAAAAGGGAATCATCATCTTGCCAAGTTAAACAGGCTTGATGACCTAAAGAATGTTCTGTTTGCCGTGGACTCATACAGTGTTGCATTGCAGGCAGTGATTAAAAACTTCGGGTCGAATATGGTTGAAAGCCTGTTTTCAGTTCTGCCCGAACAAATAAATATCGCTCTCGCCAGTGGCAGCATCAATCCACTGATTCAGCATGTGGTGAAAGGTACGCCCATCTCACCTATTGTCAGCCTGATATTGCGATATAACCTGAATGATTTCTTTGACATGCTCAGGCGAACCTACGACGGAAACTCGGCCGCCACGCCTACCACCGACGAAACCTTCGCCTCCAATGCCTACACATTTTTCTCCGCACTTTCTCCGTCTCAATCGCAAAGCATCGTTACCAGAACCATTGGCGAGTATGGCAGTGCCAAGGACTGGGCAACGTTGGCCAGTCAGGCAACGCCAATCGGCGCCGCGTTACGCAATTCCCTCAAGCAACTAAGCGAAATCGTGATTGAGCGGGCCGACGGTTTTTCCGGACGCGGCCTGGAGCTTTACGACCCAGAAACGGGCGAGGGCTTCATCACTGAACAGTGGCTTGCCGATCGCTCTGAAATGCTGGCCCGGCTGATTGCGCGAACCAATGGATCGTTCGGTCGAAATACTGTCCAGACCTTTTCCTATTCGGATCTGGCTTCGGGCAAACAGGCCCTTATGACCACCGGCGTCTCAAACCCTCTGGTCATGTTTGGTGATGACGGCGGACGATCATTTGGTGGCGGGACAAATACCGATCATCTTTACGGCGGTGACGGCAACGATTCCATGAGCGGACTGTCTGGTAACGACTTTATCCAAGGGGCTCGCGGCAATGACTCTTTAACAGGAGGCGATGGCAATGATGCGTTGTACGGTATGGTCGGTGATGATGTTTTGGTGGGTGGCAAAGGTAACGACTCCCTGACTGGCGGGCCGGGTAACGATCGGTATGAGTTCTCCAGCGGAGATGGAATCGACGAAATTTTTGATGCGGACGTTGAGGGCGCGTTGCTGATAAATGGACTTCCGATCCCACCTCTCGAACGCAGTGCTCCGCTCAGCAATATCTGGCTTACGGAAGATCGAGCCATCAGTTTGACGCTCATTGAAGATCAGGCTGAAACCACGCTGAACATTAAATACGGACTGAGTGATCTCATCGTCATAAAGAACTTTAAGCCAGGGATGCTCGGAATTGATCTTCCTGATTACCAAAGACCGACCTTCTCCGTCCCCGATCTGGTCCTTCAAGGCGACTGGAAAATTAAAGATAACGACCCCAATGTTCGCGGAGATCAGCCTTCTTACGATGAGTTGGGCAACGCCTTGCTTTTGCCCAATGTTAAACAGAGGAACAAAGCCGACCTGCTTTACGGATCACCGAAAGATGACCTGATCGTTGGACTTGGCGGGTCTGATCGATTGTTCGGCAAAGAAGGCAACGATCGTTTATTCGGTGACAAGCAGACGACGCTGGAAAATGCATTTGCCGATGCAACAAAAGGAAAGGCCAGCCGTGGCGATTGGCTGGATGGTGGGCAGGGTGATGACCTGCTTGTCGGCACTGCCTCGCGAGACGTGCTGCTCGGCGGCAACGGTCGAGACACGCTGATTGGGGGAGCAGGTGATGACAATTTGTCCGGTGATCAAACAACCGGTGCACATGAGCAAAATTGGACAGTCAAGCGCATCGACGTTCCACTCAGTGATGGCGTCATCAGCATGCGTAGCGTCTTTGACAAATTTTCATTGAATAGTCCCACCGAGGGCGGTGACGACATCCTCTATGGGCAGGGTGGCCGGGATTTTATCAATGGCGGCAGGGGAGATGACCTGCTCGATGGCGGAAGTGACGACGACACACTGTACGGCGAAGAGGGTAATGACACGCTGGCTGGCGGGAGTGGCGATGACACATTATCGGGAGACAACCTGGATTGGGGTGGCGGTCTCGACAGTCGCCATCATGGCAACGATTTGTTGGCGGGTGGCAGTGGCGATGACTACCTTGCCGGAAACGGTGGTAGCGACGTGTTGTACGGCGGCAGCGGCAATGATGTGCTGAAAGGTGATGACGAGGTGCTGCGAGGCGTTTCGGGTGATGCCGCAGACTTTTTCGGAAGTGATTTTCTGGATGGCGGTGAGGGCAATGACACCCTTTGGGGCGGCGGTGCCGATGACTCACTTTTCGGTGGCAGCGGCAACGACGAGTTAGTTGGTGATTACCATGAACACCCGATTCGTTATCACGGTGATGACTATCTTGATGGCGGTGCGGGTGACGACACACTCCGTGGCTTGGGTGGCTCCGACACACTGATAGGCGGATCAGGCGCTGACGCTCTGGATGGCGATGAGCCCAACTTGAAAGCGGGCGCAACCAACGATGACCACATTCAAGGTAATTCAGGAAACGATACGCTCTGGGGTGGTTTGGGCGCCGATACACTTTTGGGCGGTGCCGATGATGACTTTTTGATAGGGGACTACGAGCGAACATCCGAAGCAGAACATGGCGCCGATTATCTTGATGGCGGTTCAGGCAACGACACTTTGCTGGGCGGTGGCGGAAACGACACACTGGTTGGCGGGGAGGGAGTCGATTATTTACGTGGCGGCCCTGGCGATAACGTGTTTGAGGGTGGTGCCGGCAACGATTATCTGGAAGGGATGCAGGGTAACGATGTTTTCTACTTCGGAGTGGGTGATGGACTGGATGTTGTTACCGATACAGGTGGCAACAATGTCGTAAGTTTTGGTGATGGATTTTCTGCGGAGAACTTGCAGGCCAAGATCGTCAATCTTGATGTGGGCACGGCGTTGCGGCTGTCGAATGGTATTGGTGACGCGCTTCTGATTCTTCACCATGAAAAGTGGGCAGGTTCGACGTTCAGGTTCAGCGACGGCGTGATCCTGAATTTCCAGGATGTAATCAAATTAACGGTGCAACCGGTAGATATAACGGATCCGTCTACGACAGTTGCTGCGGTACCCGATCCCGAAAAAAAGCAGGACATTGAGAGTGAGAGCGAAGCAGTCGTCCAGACACTGCCCGATGACTTAGCCGCTTCTACTGAGAGGGAAGGCAGTGAAACGGGTCGTCACACCCGGTGGGATAGCCTTTTTCTTTCGGAACTGAACACAAAGCGCTCAGCGGCCCGGCAGGCATCAGGATTTGCACTGAACGATCAGGGTGTTTGGGTTAGAAGTCATATTGCTACCGACAAAAGTGGCTATGCCATCAGCGCCGAACTGATCCATGAGGACGTTGAAGCCGGAGTCTTTTCCAATACACCTGAGTGGATGGGGGCGATTGCCGCTGACGCTGTGGTGACTGAAAGGCAGTCAAATTCTGCAACGAAAACCACGTTCAAGTTTGTAAAAGCAGAAACTGCGCAATTACCGAAACAAAAGCCAAAATATTACCCGTCTGGCTCCAGTTATTCGGGGTTCTCGTTCAACGTGGGTGATGCTGTAGTCGAAGATATAGACCACTCGGGCGCTATTCTGGGGTGGTACGTGTACCCCGCTGGCAGTTTTGAAAATCATGAAATTGTTCGTAAAGCGTTTCGCTGGAGCTCTACTACCCAAACGATCAAGCATAAAGTTGTTCATGGTAATGACGCTGGCGGCAGGGTAAATCTCGAAGTGGGAAATCTCTTTCATGGCGGTGCAGGAGATGACTTGGTGGTTACCTATGCTGGTTCAGTGCTTAAGTACGGCGGGGTGAGCGACAGGATCCCAGGCGCATTTTTATCAGCTGGCGCAGGCAACGACACACTGCTCGGCTCCGCGGGTGCCGATTATTTGATCAGTGGGCCGGGAGAAGATTGGCTTTACGGCGAAAACGGTCCCGACACTTACATAGTTGAAGCGCATGATGGCGCAACCACCATTATTGCCGACGTTCTTGACCCTGTTTTTTTGCGCCCCGAGGTTGGAGCCTCTGGGTGGCATGAAGAGTTTGGGGGGCTTGATATTGATACCGTCGTTCTTCCGGAAGAGGCGAAACCAGATAAGTTGAAACTAACCTGGGGTGCTGTGTTGGTTGAGGCGGTAAATATTGAACTGTCACCCACCCCACCGCGTGGGGCTCATCGTCAACCGCCTCGAGCCCAGATGCTGTACACCACACTCGATATCGAATGGGGCGGAACTCAAAAAGTACGAATCGTTTTGCCCAATCCGAACGATCTCAGTGGTTCCGGAATTGAAAGGGTGAGGTTTGCTGATGGCTCGAGCATCAATTTTAAAGACGTCGTTAGCCGCTTAGGCATTGCCCCCGATACTTATCATCATGGCATCACCGTTCAGTACGCTACTCAGGTTAAGTCTTTTCGAGACAACCGTTTTCTACCGCTCGTGGGCGGTCGCGGTAATGACACCCTCAGCGGCACTGGTGAAATAAGAGGGATGCAAGGAGATGATCTGCTCGGCGGTGGCTCAGGTGATGAAGTGCTTTACGGTGGGCCGGGCAATGACACCTTGTCCGGTGGCGGGGGCAATGATGTTTATAAATATGATGGGCTTGGGCGAGACCTGGTAATCAATGCCGGCGGCGGAACTGACGGTATAGATTTTTCGGAGGTCGGACTGTCGATTGGTCAACTCAAGTTCCACCGTGAACGGAATGATCTCGTCATCGTAGTGAGTTATGGCATGTCTCCAAAGGTTCGTGTCTCCGAACACTTTTCAGGAGGCGATGCCGCTATCAGCTTCATCAGCGTTCAAGGAGAAGAGGGCGCTGTTAAAAATTACACGGCGAACCAGCTCACTGAGCTTTTGCACCCTCTACCTCCCTTACGGGACGTAGAGGATATCTTGCCGAGAAATGATGAAGAGGCGTTGCGGGCAATGAAGGAAATAATCGCGTTTTATGAGTTGAATATTTGATCGCAGATAGTTTCGCAACGGGCTCAAACTTCCCGCGACAGAGCCCAAAAGACTGCCATCGCGGGTAACGATAGGTTCTAGTATTGCGACAGATCCGCCAACGGATGCCGCCCCTCCCACACCTTGTGAAAGTGCGCCTCGACCACCGCGTCCGGCACCCGGGCGATGTCCGGCCAGTGCCAGTGCGGTTTGTGGTCCTTGTCGATCAGTCGTGCCCGGACCCCTTCGCTGAACTCCGGATGCCGGCAGCAATTGAGGCTCAGGGTGTATTCCATCTGAAAGACTTCGGCCAGTGACAAGTGGCGGGCGCGGACGATCTGTTCCCAGACCAGATGCGCCGTCAGTGGCGAGCCTTCGCTCATGGTTTTCGCGGCACGGGCAATCAACAGATCGCTGCTGTCGCGATGCAGGCTGAGGGCTTTCCAGGCGCAGGTCACGTCGCTGACGTCCAGCCATTCATCGATCTGCTGCCGACGCGGCAGCCATTGCGCCTCAGGCATTTGCGCCACGGCTTCCTGCTGCAGCGCTTTGAGCAGGCTGTTGAGCTGCATGGCGGTCTGTTCCTGCCAGTTCAACTGCAACAAGCCGTCGATCAGTTCCTGTTGCTGGTCGTCAAGCAGGAAGCGGTCGGCCAGATCCAGATCGATCGCATCGCGACCGTTCATGTGTGCGCCGGTCAAACCCAGGAACAAACCGAGCCTGCCCGGCAGCCGCGACAGAAACCAACTGGCGCCGACATCCGGGTACAGGCCGATGCTGATTTCCGGCATCGCCAGTCGACTGCTCGGCGTGACGATCCGGATGCTCGCGCCTTGCAGCAGGCCCATGCCGCCGCCGAGCACATATCCATGGCCCCAGCAGATCAGCGGCTTCGGGTAGGTGTGGAGGCTGTAGTCCAGCCGATATTCAGCATTGAAAAACTGCGCGGCCAGCGGCGGAACCTCGCCGGGATGGGCGCGACAGGCTTCCACCAGGCTGCGCACTTCGCCACCGGCACAGAAGGCCTTGGCGCCGTTACCGCGCAGCAGCACGCAGACGATTTGCGGCTCCTTGGCCCAGGCGTTCAGTTTGTCGCTCAGGGCGTGGATCATCGGCAGGGACAGCGCATTGAGCGACTTTTCGGCATCCAGCGTGGCCACGCCGATGCGTGCGCCGTCGGTGCCGGTGAGTTCTTCGAAGTGCAGATTCATCGTGACCTCGATCGGGAATTTGAACGATCAGTATGATCGCTGTGTGGGAAAGTGCCGGATCTGCGTCAGATCAATTGACAAGCGTGGTCGGCTTTCCTAGGGTTCGCCCCACTGATTTTGCCGGGTATGACCATGACTGCTGACGACCGTATCAAACTCGAACCGAGCTGGAAGGAGGCACTGCGTGCCGAATTCGACCAGCCCTACATGGCAGAGTTGCGCACTTTTCTGCAGCAGGAGCGGGCGGCCGGCAAGGAAATCTATCCGCCGGGACCGCTGATTTTCAATGCGTTGAATTCGACGCCGCTGGACAAGGTGAAAGTGGTCATCCTCGGCCAGGATCCGTACCACGGCCCGGGCCAGGCCCACGGCTTGTGTTTCTCGGTGCAACCGGGCGTGCCGGCGCCGCCTTCGCTGGTCAACATCTATAAAGAGTTGAAGCGCGACCTGAACATCGACATTCCCAACCACGGCTACTTGCAGAGCTGGGCGGATCAGGGCGTGCTGATGCTCAACACCACCATGACCGTAGAGCGCGCCAACGCCAATGCGCACAAGGACAAGGGTTGGCAGTTCTTCACGGACCGGATCATTGAGGTGGTCAGTCAGCGGCAGCCGCATCTGGTATTTATGCTTTGGGGTTCCCATGCCCAGAGCAAACAGAAGCTGATCGACGCCACCAAGCATCTGGTGTTGACCTCGGTGCACCCGTCGCCGCTGTCGGCCTATCGCGGCTTTCTCGGTTGCGGGCATTTCAGCCGCACCAACAAGTTCCTGGAGCAGAACGGCGAAGCGCCGATCGAGTGGCGTCTGCCGTCGGTGGTCTGATGCTCAGGGCTGGCGGTTAATCTCGTTCCCACGTCGAGGCGTCCGCGTGGGAACGATCAAAACCGGATCAGGCTTCGGGATTACGGTTCCAGTACTTGAACAACGGTTCCGCTAGAAACAACACGAACAACAGCCGCATCACCTGCATCGCCGTTACCAGCGGTACCGACAGTTGCAGGGTTTCCGCCGTCAGGCTCATCTCCGCAATGCCGCCGGGCATCATGCCAAGGGTCAGTGATCGCAGATCCAGATGGGTCATGGCACTCAGTCCCAACGCCGCCAGTGTCGCTATCAACATGGTCAGCGCCGTACCGATCAACGTGCGCCCCATGAACGACGGCGCTCGGCGGAAGAACTGCCGGTTGAAGTGACAGCCCAATCCGCTGCCGATCAGCCACTGACCAATCTGACTGCCACCATTGGGCAGGCCTATGTGCAGATCCCAGCCGATGCTCACCGCCGCGCTGACCAGCAACGGCCCGAACAGCCACGGATTGGGCTGGCGCAAACGTTGCCAAAACCAGGCGAGCAGGCCGCCCGCCGGAAAAAGAATCGCCAGCCAGCGCCAGTCGACGCTGCCGGCGTGAGAAATCGGGGCGCCATCGCCCAGCAGATATTTGAATGCCGCCGGCACACACAGCACCACCACCAGCACCCGCAAGCTCTGCCCGGCCGCGACATGGCTGAGCATCGCGCCGTTGCGTGCGCCGAGGTTGACCATCTCGCCGGAGCCGCCGGGCATGCTGGAGAAGAATGCCGTGGCGCGATCCTCACCGGTGCGGCGCATCAGCCACACGCCGACCACCGCCGACAGGCTGGTGACCAGCGCGCCGAAAAAGATCAGGCCGAAGTGGCTCAGTACCTGCTCCATCACCAGCGGGGTGAAGTGCAGGCCGATGCCGATCCCGACGATCCACTGGCCGCATTTGCGGCCGCCAGGGATTTCGGTCAATTGCCACGGGGTCAGGCAGCGCACCAGGATGATCGCCAGCAACGAGCCGACCATCCACGGCAGCGGCCAGCCGATCTGGCTGGCGATGTAACCGCCAAGCAGACCGACCAGCGGGGTTCCCCACCACGTTTTAAGGGAGAGCCGATCAGACATCGGCGATAGCGCGTTGCGCGGCAGAGCGTTTGCGCCAGATGCGCAGCAGTGGCATCAGCAACATGATCGCTGTCAGCACCCAGACACCGAAGGTGATCGGGCTCGACCAGAGAATCTCCAGCGCACCGTTGGAAATCGACAGCGCCCGGCGCAGATTCTGCTCCATCAGGCCGCCGAGGATGAAGCCCAGCAGGACTGGCGACAGCGGGAAGTCCAGTTTGCGCAGGATGTAGCCGAAGATGCCGATGCCTACCATCAGGAACAGGTCGAACGTGGTCGCGTGCACGGCGTAGACGCCGATCCCGGTAATGATCGCGATCACCGGCACCAGTGCCCAGTTCGGTACAGCGAGGATGCGGGTGAAGATACGGATCATCGGGATGTTCAGGATCACCAGCATGATGTTGGCGATGAACAGCGAGGCGATCAGGCCCCAGACGATGTCCGGTTGCTGCTGGAACAGCAGTGGGCCCGGAGTGATGTTGTACAGCGACAGGGCGCCAATCATCACCGCCGTGGTGCCCGAACCCGGAACGCCGAGGGTCAGCATCGGCACCAGCGCGCCGCAAGCGGAGGCACCGATGGCGGTTTCCGGCGCAGCGAGGCCGCGAGCGTCGCCCTGACCGAACTTGCCGCTGGCTCCGGCGATGCGTTTCTCGGTCATGTAGGCAACGGCGCTGGCCAGGGTCGCGCCGGCACCCGGCAACACACCCATGATGAAACCGAGCAGGCCGCAACGGATGTTCACCACGAACACCGAAGCCGCTTCCTTGAAGTTGAACATCATCCGGCCGGTGGCTTTTACCGCTTCCTGGCCGCGATGGGTTTTTTCAAGCAACAAGAGAATTTCGCTGACCGAGAACAGGCCCAGTACCAGCACCACGAACTGAATGCCGTCAGTCAGGTGAATGTTGTCGCCGGTGAAACGGTACACGCCACTATTGGCGTCGATGCCGACGCTGGACAGGAACAGGCCGATCAACGCCGCGATGAAGGTTTTCAGCGGTCGGTCACCGGCCATGCCGCCCAGGCAGACAATCGCGAACACCATCAGCACGAAATATTCCGCCGGCCCGAAGGCAATCGCCCATTTCGCCAGCAGCGGTGCGAACAGCACCATGCCGCAGGTGGCGATGAAGGCGCCGATGAACGAACTCCATGCCGACAACGACAGCGCCACGCCAGCCAGGCCTTTGCGGGCCATCGGGTAGCCGTCGAGAGTGGTCATCACGGTGGAGGCTTCGCCGGGGATGTTCAGCAGAATCGAACTGATCCGGCCGCCGTATTCGCAGCCCAGATACACCGCTGCCAGCAGGATCAGAGCCGATTCCGGTGGCAAGCCGAGGGCGAATGCGATGGGGATCAGCAGCGCTACGCCATTGATCGGCCCCAGACCCGGCAACAAGCCGACCACGGTGCCGATCAGCGTGCCGGTCAGGGCCGTGACCAGGTTGTACGGACTCAGCGCGACGCCGAAGCCCTGACCCAAATAACCGAGAGTATCCATATCAGTTCTCCAGAACGTCGAGCAGGCCGAGGGGCAGCGGAACGTCCATCAAACGGTCGAACAGCAGGTAAAGACCTACGGCCATCAGGCTGATGATCACCACACTCGGCAACCAGCGGCCGCCGTACAGTCGGGCCATGGGTACGCCGACGATGATGCTGGCGACGATGAAACCAAGGGGTTCGAAAGTGCCGGCGAACACCAGCAGCAGGGCCACGCAGATGCCGATCTTGGTCAGGGTTTCGCGGTCCAGTGGCGGCTCGTCGTCGCTGTGCTTGATGGGCGCTGGACGAAAAACCATGTACAGCAACGCCAGGCCCATCAGGCCGAGCATCAGCAATGGAAACGCCCGGGGACCGACCGGTTCGTAGGAAAACGCCGCCTGGTAAGGCCACGCCATCAGTGCCAGGCCGACGCAGGCCAGCAACAGCACCGAGGCAAAAATGCGTTGAATAAGCATGAGGGAACTCCTGCCATGGCCCCGGTGAAAGGGCCATGGACGCTAGACAGAGACGATCACTGAATCAGGCCGAACTCTTTGGCCAGCACCTTGTAGTCCGCCACTTGCTTCTTGACGTAGGTGTCCAGCTCGGGACCGGTCATGGCGAACGGGAAGAGTTCACGCTGATCGCGCAGCTTGGCGAAGTCGTCGGAGGCCAGCAGTTTGTCGAAGGAGGCTTTCCACCAGGCGTAGTCTTCATCGCTGACTTTCGGCCCGAGGTAGAAACCGCGCACCACCGGCCAGACGATGTCGTAGCCCTGTTCGCGGGCAGTCGGGATGTCTTTCATTTCCGGCTCGTCCAGGCGTTTCTCGGCAAACACGGCCAGCAGGCGCATGTCACCACTCTGGATGTGCGGCATGGAGTCGGAGATGTCGGTACTGCCGACCTGGATGTGGCCGCCGAGCAGGGCGGTAGCGATCTCGCCGCCACCTTCGAGGGCGACGTAGCGCAGGTCGCGCGGGTTGATCCCGGCGGCTTTAGCGATCAGTGCGGTCTGCATCCAGTCCTGGCTGCCGACGGTGCCGCCGGAGCCGATGACCACGGAGCTCGGATCTTTCTTCAGCGCTTGCACGAGATCGTCGAGGGTTTTGTAGGGGGAGTCGTTTTTCACCGCGATGGCGCCGTAGCTGGTGCCGACCGCCGCCAGCCAGCGCACGTTGGTTTCATCGAACCGACCGAACTTGCCTTGGGCCAGGTTCAACAGCGAACCGCTGGACCACGCCACCAAAGTGCCCGCATCAGCCGGACGCTGCGCCACGACGGCGTTGTACGCCACCGCGCCGACACCGCCGGGCATGTAGGTCACGCGCATCGGTTTGGTCAGCAGTTTTTCGTTGACCAGCGCGCTTTGCGCCAGTTTGCAGGTCAGGTCGAAACCGCCGCCGGGGGAGGCGGGGGCAATGCATTCCGGACGTTTGGGTTCGGCCATCAGTTGGCCGGCGAACAATACGCAACCGGCGGCGAGGGCGAAACGGCGCAGGGATCGGTTCATGAGTGTCTCCATGGGAGTTGTTGTTTTTGGGGATATTTCAGGTGCGGCAGTTTCGCGCGTGCAGGCTGACAGGCTCAGACCCGGACGGGTTGAACGCCGCGCAGCCGACGATGGCGCTGACAAGCGAAAACGGGGAAATACGAGAGGAAGAATGAAACGGGTCAACCTTAAGCTGTGTGGACAGCATGATGCAGTACCTCGTTATTGTTCTTATTGGCGAAAACGCATCGTGGCGTTTTTCGAGAGCTACGTTTTGAAGCTATGGTGCAGGAACGGAGAAAACGGCGAAGGTCGGCAGTCGGGACCCTCGGTGAAGCGACTGTAACGGCCCAACCTTTCGCTAACCTTTCAGTATTCTTTCGCGTGTTTTCGGGCTTCACAGTGGCGGTTGCGGCTGTAAACTCCGCCGCAAAGAATGGCGTCGGCCATCCCTGAATGAGGTAGAGATCCATGCGTGTCCTGCTCGTCGAAGACCATTTGCCGCTGGCCGAAAGCGTTGCCCAGGCGCTCAAGAGCACCGGTCTGACCGTGGATGTCTTGCACGATGGCGTTGCTGCCGACCTGGCCTTGGGCAGCGAGGAATACGCGGTGGCGATCCTTGATGTCGGCCTGCCGCGCATGGACGGTTTCGAGGTGCTGGCGCGCCTGCGGGCCCGGGGCAAGAACTTGCCGGTGCTGATGCTGACCGCCCGTAGCGACGTCAAGGATCGGGTCCATGGGCTCAATCTTGGGGCCGACGATTACCTCGCCAAGCCGTTCGAACTCACCGAACTCGAAGCGCGGGTCAAAGCCCTGTTGCGCCGCAGCGTACTCGGCGGCGAACGTCAGCAACGTTGCGGCGTGCTGGCCTACGACCTCGATACCCGGCGCTTCACCCTCGGCGAAGAACTGCTGACGCTGACCTCCCGCGAGCAGGCGGTGCTCGAAGCGTTGATTGCCCGTCCGGGAAGGGTGATGAGCAAGGAGCAACTGGCTGCTCAGGTATTCGGTCTCGACGAAGAGGCCAGCCCCGACGCCATCGAAATCTACGTGCACCGCCTGCGCAAAAAGCTCGACGGCCATTCAGTGGCCATCGTGACCTTTCGCGGTCTGGGCTATCTGCTGGAAAGCCGCGATGCATAAGCCCAGCAGTCTGCGCTGGCGGTTGGTGTGGAACCTCGCGCTGCTGCTGGTGGTGTTGATGCTCGCCAGCGGATTGAGCGCGTACTGGAACGGTCGCGAAGCCGCCGACACCGCCTACGACCGCACACTTCTCGCGTCAGCACGGACTATCGCCGCCGGTCTGTCCCAGCGCGATGGCAGTCTCAGTGCCGACGTGCCTTATGTGGCGCTCGATACCTTCGCTTACGACAGCGCCGGGCGCATCTATTACCAGGTCAACGACATCAACCAGAAGTTGATTTCCGGCTACGAAAACCTGCCGGGCCCGCCGCCGGGCACACCGAGAACCGACAGCTATCCTGCCTTGGCGCGCTTTTACGACGCGAAATATCAGGGGCAGAACGTGCGCGTGGTGAGTTTGCTCAAGGCAGTGAGCGAACCGAACATGAACGGCATGGCGGAGATTCGCGTTGCCGAAACCGACGAGGCGCGCGTCAGCATGGCCCGCAGTCTGGCGGCCGATACGCTGCTGCGGCTCGGGATGCTGGCGATTGGCGCGTTGTTGCTGGTGTGGTTTGCGGTGAGTGCGGCGCTGCGGCCGATCGAGCGTTTGCGCACGGCAGTGGAAGAGCGTCAGCCCGATGACCTGCGGCCCTTGCCGTTGGTCGAAGTGCAGCACGAGTTGTGGCCATTGGTGCGAGCGCTCAATCACTTTACCGAGCGCCTGCGCGGGCAGTTCGAGCGGCAGGCGCAGTTCATCGCCGATGCGGCCCACGAGTTGCGCACGCCACTGGCGGCGCTCAAGGCGCGGCTTGAACTGGGCTTGCGCTCAAACGAGCCGCAGACCTGGCGCGACACGTTGGAATCTTCGGCGCAAAGCACGGATCGCCTGACCCATCTGGCCAACCAGTTGTTGTCGCTGGCCCGCGTGGAAAACGGCGCCCGGGCGATTGCCGAGGGCGGTGCGCAGTTGCTCGATCTGAGTCAGTTGGCGCGGGAACTGGGCATGGCCATGGCGCCGCTGGCCCACGCGCGGGGTGTCGCGCTGGCGCTGGAGGCGGACGAGCCGGTCTGGCTGCGTGGCGAGCCGACGTTGCTCAACGAGTTGCTGAGCAATCTGGTGGATAACGCGCTGGCGCACACGCCGCCGGGCGGCAACGTGATCCTGCGGGTCACGGCGCCGGCGGTGCTGGAGGTTGAAGACGATGGGCCGGGCATTCCGCTGGAGGAGCGGGATCGGGTGTTCGAACGCTTTTACCGGCGCAACCAGCAGGTGGCCGGTTCCGGGCTCGGGCTGGCGATCGTCGGGGAAATCTGCCGCGCGCATCTGGCGCAGATCAGTCTGCACGATGGGGAACAGGCGGGTTTGAAGGTGCGGGTGAGTTTTGTCGCCGGTTGATCAGTAGAACATCGACCGCGATTCTTCCAGATCGGCGCACAGCGCCTTGTTTTCCGGATCGATGCCGAGCTTGCGGAACGCCGGCACGCTGAACGGATCGATGCGGGCCATCGGGTGGTCGGTGTCCTTGTGGCAATACAGGCTGGCCACTTGCACGATGTCGACGTAATCGATCTGTTGCGATTCGCGCTTGAGGTCCTCATACAGACCCGGCAACTCCACCAGACGCTCGGGGAATTCCCAGACCCGCAGCAGCTTGTCGCCGAGCAGCGGGTGAATGTGGTCGATCACATGGTTGAGGCTGACGGGATCGGACAGCAATTCGTAGTGGTCTTCAGCGTAGGTCAGGATCGGCAGCACGCCGATCTGATGAACCAGTCCACCGAGCGCGGCTTGATCGGGTTTGAGTTGGGTGTAGCGGCGGCACAGGGCGTAGCTGACGCCGGCGATCTCCAGACTCTTGCGCCAGACTTCGCGCATCTTTTGTTCGACCACGTCGGAGCGGGCGTGGAAGATTTGCTCCATCACCAGACCGATCGCCAGATTGCTGCTGTAATTGACGCCGAGCCGAGTGATGGCGGTGTGCAGGTCGGTGACTTCCTGAGTGGCACGCAGCAGCGGGCTGTTGACCACTTTGATCAGGCGCGCCGACAACGCTGTGTCGCGGCCGATCACTTTGCTCAGGTCGCTGACGCTGATGTCCGGATCTTCAGCGGCCTTGCGAATCTGCAGAGCCACTTCCGGTAACGTTGGCAGAACCAGGTCATCGTTATCGATGGCCTCAACCAAATCCTGTTGGACCTTATCCGCCAGCTCACTCATGTCGTTTCTCTAGGGTGTTGCAACAAATGCTGCGATCAACGCTGGATTTCGCGGTCGCGATCCAGTTCGTAAGGCAGGTCGAGCAAGTGCAGCGCCGGGCCTTCGGCTGCGCCCAGATGCAAATCGCCTGCGTCGGCAGCTTCGGCCTGCAACACCGCCAGCAGTTCAATATTCTTTTCGGCACGGGCAGCCAGTACCACTTCGCCGATGGAGCTGCCGTGGCTCGGGGCGAACAGCGGGGTGCCCGGCTCCGGCAATTCGCTGGCGTCCAGTTGCACGCGGTACAGGCGACGCTTGAGTTTGCCCAGGTACTGCATGCGCGCGACGATTTCCTGACCGGTGTAGCAGCCTTTCTTGAAACTCACGCCGCCGACGGCCTGCAGATTGAGCATCTGCGGGATGAACAGCTCGCGGGTGCTCGGCATGACCTGACCGATACCGGCGCGGATCTGGCCCAGCAGCCATTGATTGAGTTCGGCTTCGCTCAAGTGCGCGGTCAATTTGCCTTTGACGGTGTCGGCCTGATCGGCGGGCACCCAGAGTTCGGCACGGTTCGGGGAGACGCGAATCGCGATCAGACCTTCGTGGCGGGCCACGCTGTCGGTTTCTGCCGGCAGTTCCAGACCCAGACTGCTCAGGGCCGCATCGCCATGATCGAGGCCGAAGCGCACCCAGGAGGCGCTTTCGTCGGTCAGTTTCGATTTGGAGAACACGGCGTACTTTTTCAGATCCGCCAGTTGCGGCTCCAGCAGCTCGCCGGCCATCGCCAGCAGCACGCCGTCGCCTTCCAGCACGATGCGGAAACTCGACTGCATGCGGCCTTTCTGCGTGCAGCGTGCACCGAGGCTGGCCTGGGTTTCGCTCAGATAATTGATGTTGCAGGTCAGTTGGCCTTGCAGGAATTTGCCGGCATCCGCGCCGCGAACCGCGAGAACGCCTTCATGAGAGAGGGTGCAGAAAAAAGCAGAATCGGCCATGGGTCATCGCAGGGTAAATAGACTGGGGCACATCATAAGGGGGTGCTGTTGAAATGGGTAGTTGATAAAGGATCGGTGGTGCCCGACCAAAGCCGACTGTTCGGCCCGCTTCGGGCCTGTATACTTGCGGCCTATTTGAGGAGGGCTCCATGGTCGAACAAGTTGAACTGAATCGCCTCTTTTGGCACAGCCGTCGCGGCATGCTGGAACTCGACGTGTTGCTGGTGCCGTTCGTGAAAGAGGTCTACGCCAATCTGAATGAGGTGGATCGCGCGTTGTATGTCCGCCTGCTCGAGTGCGAGGATCAGGACATGTTCGGCTGGTTCATGGAGCGCAGCGAATCGGAAGATCCCGAGCTGCAACGCATGGTTCGCATGATTCTGGATCGTGTCCAGCCCAAGTAACACGTTCGAATGCCGCTGGCACGCCTCACGGCAGTTGCTGGCGGCGTATCTGCTGGCCCAGGCATTCGCGCTGGGTTCTCTGTTTCTGTTGTCGATTCCTTTATGGGGTTCTCTGCTGGGGGCATTCGCATGTCTCGCCCATGCTGTCTGGGTGTTGCCACGGCAGATTCTGTTGAGTCATCCCAAGGCATTTTGCGGATTGCGTCGGGACGCGGATGGCTGGCAGCTGTGGAACAAGGCCGATGGCTGGCAAGCGGTGCAATTGCGCCCGGACAGCCTGGCGCTGCCGCTGATCGTGGTGTTGCGTTTTCGATTGCGTGGTGAGCGGCGCGTCAGGTCGATCTGCGTGCCGCGGGATGCGCAGGCGTCGGATTTGCACCGACGCCTGCGGGTACGCCTCAAGTTCAGCCGGCGTAGGTGGGCGGCACCAGAATAGTGTCGAGCGCTTCAGGCAGCAGGTCCGGGTAGTCGAGGGTGTAATGGAGGCCCCGGCTCTCCTTGCGTTCCATGGCCGAGCGGATCATCAGTTCTGCCACTTGCGCCAGGTTGCGCAGCTCGATCAGGTCACGGCTGACCTTGTAGTTACTGTAGAACTCGTCGATTTCGTCCAGCAGCAGACGCACGCGATGCTGTGCCCGTTGCAGGCGCTTGTTGGTGCGCACGATGCCGACGTAGTCCCACATGAACCGCCGCAATTCGTCCCAGTTGTGGGCGATGATCACGTCTTCATCGGAGTCGGTCACCTGGCTGGCGTCCCAGGCGGGCAGGGCGCGCGGGATCGCGACGTCGGGCAGTTGCTCGAGAATGTCCGCTGCAGCTGAGCGGGCGTAGACGAAACATTCGAGCAGCGAGTTGCTGGCCATGCGGTTGGCGCCGTGCAGGCCGGTGAAGCTGGTTTCGCCAATGGCGTACAGGCCGGGCACATCGGTGCGGCCCTGTTGATCGACCATCACGCCGCCGCAGGTGTAGTGCGCCGCCGGTACGACCGGAATCGGTTGCTTGGTGATGTCGATGCCGAAGCCGAGGCAGCGCTCGTAGACAGTCGGGAAGTGCGATTTGATGAAGGCTTCGGGCTTGTGGCTGATGTCGAGGTAGACGCAATCGACACCCAGGCGCTTCATTTCATGGTCGATGGCGCGGGCGACGATGTCCCGTGGTGCCAGTTCTGCACGTGGGTCAAAACGTTGCATGAAGCGTTCGCCGTTCGGCAGCTTCAAATGGGCGCCTTCGCCACGCAGGGCTTCGGTTACCAGAAAGCTCTTGGCTTGCGGGTGGTAGAGGCAAGTGGGGTGGAACTGGTTGAACTCCAGGTTTGCCACGCGGCAGCCCGAACGCCAGGCCATGGCGATGCCGTCACCGCAGGCGCCGTCGGGGTTGCTTGTATATAGATAGACTTTCGCGGCGCCGCCGGACGCCAGGATCACAAAGCGTGCTCCGAAGGTATCGACTTCTCCGGTTTTGCGATTGAGCACGTAGGCGCCCAGGCAACGTTCGCCTTCCAGCCCCAACCGACGCTCGGTGATCAGGTCGACCGCTACCCGCTGTTCGAGCAATTCGATGTTCGGGCGTTCTTTGGCCTGGGCCAGCAGGGTCGTGAAAATCGCAGCGCCAGTGGCGTCAGCTGCGTGGATGATCCGGCGATGGCTGTGGCCGCCCTCGCGGGTCAGGTGGAATTCGAAACCGCCGTCTTCCGTACCGGACTGTTCGTCGCGCGTGAACGGCACGCCCTGGTCGATCAGCCACTGGATTGCTTCCTTACTGTGCTCGACGGTGAAACGCACCGCGTCTTCATGGCACAGGCCGCCGCCGGCATTCAGAGTGTCATCGACATGGGACTCGACGGTGTCGGTGTCGTCCAGCACGGCCGCGACGCCACCTTGTGCCCAATAGGTCGAGCCGTTGGCGAGGTCGCCTTTGCTCAATACGGCGATGCGCAAGTGACCGGGCAGGGTCAGCGCGAGACTCAAACCGGCAGCACCGCTGCCAATCACCAGAACATCGTGTTGAAACTGTTGGCTCATTTCAGGATTCCGCTCAAAGCGACCCGGGTCGGGGTTGGCGCAGGACTGGCGGATGGGCGAGTCGAGGCAGCCACACAGCCCACTAGTATATAGAGGGGTTGGGCGGCACAATAGCCGGGCCGATATGGCATTGTGAAACTACCGTGAAGGAAAATCCCGACGCTTTGTCGTCAGTTTTTTCAGCGGTTTTGGGGAAAAGCGACTGTATCGACGATGAAACAGGCTTTTTCCGCTCACGGTTGCACAAGGTCGGTGCGACGCGTCTATAAATATTTGGAACTTTTGCCAGAGGCCCAAGATCAATAGACAGTTGCCCGAAACAAGGGACAGTGTCGGCTTCAATGCGGAACCTGCGGTTGGGTTCTTGCCGGCGAGCCGATGACAAGATTATTCGCGCAGCCGGTTCATCCCGCGCTGCGTTTTTCGTGCGTGCCAAATCAGAGCTCGCAGGAAACTTGCTTGGAGGGGGAGAACTTTTGCGAAAAGCCCGAGTCTATGTTTGCAAGTCCGGTCGATTGGTCATGCAAGCCTCCTCCGAGTTTATCGAGGAGTGTTCATGCTAACCCAGGAAGAGGATCAGCAGCTGGTCGAGCGCGTTCAGCGTGGCGACAAGCGAGCTTTCGATCTGCTGGTGCTGAAGTATCAGCACAAAATTCTCGGGTTGATCGTGCGTTTTGTGCACGACACCCATGAAGCCCAGGACGTCGCACAAGAAGCCTTTATCAAGGCATATCGAGCGCTTGGAAATTTCCGCGGCGACAGTGCGTTTTATACGTGGCTGTACCGCATCGCCATTAACACGGCGAAGAACTATCTGGTTTCACGCGGCCGTCGGCCGCCGGATAGTGATGTAAGTTCCGAAGATGCAGAGTTCTATGACGGCGATCACGGCCTGAAGGATCTCGAGTCGCCTGAACGTGCATTGCTGCGGGATGAGATCGAGGGCACCGTCCATCGAACCATTCAGCAACTGCCAGAGGATTTGCGCACGGCGTTAACTTTGCGTGAATTCGATGGTCTGAGTTACGAGGACATCGCGAGCGTCATGCAATGTCCGGTTGGTACCGTGCGCTCCCGGATTTTCCGCGCCCGGGAGGCCATCGATAAAGCCCTGCAGCCGTTGTTGCAGGAAAACTAAAGACAGCGGCGACAGCCAAGAGAGGAACGCCATGAGTCGTGAAGCCCTGCAGGAATCGCTGTCCGCAGTGATGGATAACGAAGCGGACGAACTGGAATTGCGTCGAGTGCTCAATGCGCTGGACGATGTTGAAACCCGTGAAACCTGGGCTCGTTACCAGATCGCTCGGGCAGCCATGCACAAGGATCTGTTGCTTCCACGTCTGGATCTCGCTGCGGCTGTTTCTGCTGCACTGGAAGACGAAGCGACCCCTGCCAAAGTGTCCCGCGGTCCATGGCGCAGCCTCGGTCGTCTGGCCGTAGCCGCTTCGGTGACCGTTGCCGTTCTGGCGGGTGTTCGCCTGTACAACCAGGACGAAATCGCCGGCGTGGAACTCGCCCAGCAATCCAATCAGCCAGTGTTGGCCACTCCTCAGGTCAAAGGCCCGGCGGTATTGGCGGGCTACAATGAGAGTTCGGAAGCCACAGGCCCAATGGCCAATGGCGTATTGCAAGGTCAGCCAGGCTGGCATGATCAGCGTCTGCCAGGTTACCTGCGTCAACACGCTCAACAGGCTGCCTTGAAAGGTACCGAAAGCGCGCTGCCCTATGCACGCGCAGCAAGCCTGGAAAACCGTTAAGGGGGATCATGCGCGCCATACCTCTACTTTCGCTTCTGCTCAGCGGCTGGTTCATTGTTCCAGCCCACGCCGACGAGGCTCAGGACTGGTTGACCCGCCTGGGCCGGGCCGAGCAGCAGCAAAGCTTTCACGGCACATTCGTTTACGAGCGTAACGGTAGTTTCTCTACCCATAACATCTGGCATCGGGTCCAGAATGGCCAGGTCCGCGAGCGTTTGCTTCAGCTCGACGGTTCGGCTCAGGAAGTCGTGCGCATTGATGGACATACTCAATGCGTCAGCGGCACCCTGATTGCGGGTCTGGGAGACTCTCCCAATACTGCCGCTCGTCCTCTGGATCCTCAAAAGCTTAAGAACTGGTATGACCTTGCCGTCATCGGCAAGTCGCGCGTAGCCGGGCGGGAAGCGGTGATCGTATCGCTGACGCCGCGGGATCAGCACCGTTATGGATTCGAACTGCATCTGGACAAGGAAACGGGTCTGCCGCTCAAGTCGCTGCTGTTGAACGACAAGGGACAGTTACTCGAAAGATTCCAGTTCACGCGGCTGGACACGTCTGATGTCCCGTCCGATAAAGATCTGCAAGCCGATTCCGATTGCAAGACGGTTACTCTAGACAGCGACAAGGCGTCTGCAGTCAAGACCGCCCAGGTCTGGCGTTCCGACTGGCTGCCTCCTGGCTTCGAGCTCACCAGCAGCTCCTCGCACAAGGATCCGGAAACCAAGACCCAGGTCAACAGCCTGATGTACGACGATGGTCTCGCCCGTTTCTCTGTCTTCCTGGAGCCGCTGAACGGCGCAACCGTTACCGATACCCGGACTCAACTGGGCCCGACCGTTGCCGTATCCCGCCGTTTGACAACGCCTCAAGGCGAAATGATGGTCACGGTGGTTGGCGAGATCCCTATCGGGACAGCCGAACGAATTGCCCTGTCGATGCGCAATGATGGCGCTGCAACCAGCAAGCAGTGAGCTGATTCCAGCTATCTCCACTTCGTCTTCGAGACGTGAAATGTTTGCTGAGCTTTTTCATTTGCAAAACACCCGAAAATTTTTTATAGGTCAGAGCCTCTCGGCTCTGGCCTTGTTTGTTGTTCCCGGAACAAAAATGCCGGCCTGTGGTTTCCGGTGTTCCTTGCTCCATATCGCTTAACCCTGCTCGTCGTAACGGGAGCTGTATGTCGATACCAAGCTTGAAATCTTATCTCTCCATTTTCGCCACTGTGCTGGTGCTCGGTCAGGCTGTTCCTGCAGTCCAGGCGGCCGAAGCAGCCAGTCCGGTCAACCTGCCTGATTTCACTCAACTGGTCGAACAGGCCTCGCCTGCCGTGGTGAACATCAGTACCACGCAAAAACTGCCGGATCGCAAAGTGAGCCAGCAGATGCCTGATCTGGAAGGCTTGCCGCCGATGTTGCGCGAGTTCTTCGAGCGCGGCATGCCGCCGCAACAGCGTTCTCCGCGTGGTGATCGTCAGCGTGAAGCGCAGTCGTTGGGTTCGGGTTTCATCATTTCGCCGGATGGCTACATTCTGACCAACAACCACGTGATCGCCGATGCCGATGAAATCCTTGTCCGTCTGGCTGATCGCAGTGAGATGAAAGCCAAGCTGATCGGCACCGATCCACGCTCCGACGTGGCGCTGTTGAAAATCGAAGGCAAGGATCTGCCAGTGCTCAAGCTTGGCAAATCCCAGGATCTGAAAGCCGGTCAGTGGGTCGTGGCAATCGGCTCTCCATTCGGCTTTGACCACACCGTGACCCAAGGCATCGTCAGTGCCGTCGGCCGCAGCCTGCCGAATGAAAACTACGTGCCGTTCATCCAGACCGACGTGCCGATCAACCCGGGCAACTCCGGTGGCCCGCTGTTCAACCTGAACGGTGAAGTGGTCGGGATCAACTCGCAGATCTACACCCGTTCCGGTGGCTTCATGGGTGTGTCGTTCGCCATTCCGATCGACGTGGCGATGGACGTTTCCAACCAGCTGAAAAGCGGCGGCAAGGTCAGCCGTGGTTGGCTGGGTGTCGTCATCCAGGAAGTGAACAAGGATCTGGCCGAGTCGTTCGGTCTGGACAAACCGGCCGGTGCGCTGGTTGCTCAGATTCAGGATGACGGCCCGGCTGCCAAGGGCGGCCTGCAAGTGGGTGACGTGATCCTGAGCATGAACGGCCAACCGATCGTCATGTCCGCTGACCTGCCACATCTGGTGGGGGCATTGAAGGCGGGTGCCAAGGCCAACCTCGAAGTGATTCGTGACGGCAAGCGCAAGAATGTCGAGCTGACGGTCGGCGCCATCCCGGACGAAGACAAGGAGCTGGATGCCCTGCCGAAATCCGGTGCCGAGACCAATAGCAATCGTCTGGGTGTTTCGGTGGCAGAGCTGAGCGCCGAGCAGAAGAAAACCTACGACCTGAAGGGCGGTGTGGTGATCAAGGAAGTGCAGGACGGTCCTGCAGCTCTGATCGGTCTACAGCCGGGCGACATCATCACCCATCTGAACAACCAGGCCATTGGTTCTTCCAAGGAGTTTGCCGAGATTGCGAAGGCGCTGCCAAAGAACCGTTCGGTGTCGATGCGCGTACTGCGTCAGGGCCGTGCCAGCTTCATCACCTTCAAACTGGCTGAATGATCCAGTTGTCCAAGAAGTAAAAAGAAACCGCCTCGAAAGAGGCGGTTTTTTTGTCCGGAATTTGTCTCGGCGCGGGCTTAACCCATCATGTCCTTGACCATGCGCTCCTGCTCCATCAGCTCGCGCTGGCGTGCATCAATACGTGAGGACAGCGGGAAGTTGCTGCCGGCCTTGCGTTTGGCGAAGTCCAGTTGCTGAATCGCCTGGCGATAATCGCCGACCAGCGCGAAGTACTCTGCACGCGCCTGATGCAGGCCGATGATGTTGCCGGACAGCCCGCGAGTTTCTGCAACTTGATACCAGACGTCCGGATCGTCCGGACGTGATTTCAACAAACCTTCCAGCGCCTTCTCCGCATCGGCGGTGCGGTTCTGTTTCAGCAGCAGATCGACGCGAACCTGATTCAGCGGGTAATTGCCAGGATACTGACTGAGCATCCGGTCAACCCGAGTCTGTGCATCGGCCAGTTTGTTGTTGGTGATGTCCAGATCGATCTGCGCCAGGTTGTAGATGATCTCGTTCGGTGATTTGGCCAGCAGTTGCGTGAGATTCGCCCGTGCTTCGTTCAACTGGCCGCCCTTGATCTGGGCGATCGCCAAGCCGTAGCGAGCCACGTCGTTTTTCGGGTTCTCATCGAGTTGGGCGCGGAAGCGCTTGGCACCAAGGCCCGGCGTTTCTTCGTAGGTCAACTGCACCCGCGCACGGATCAGTTGATAGCGCATGCTGTCTTCGATGCCCCCGGGTTTAGCCTGTTCGGCACGGTTGCGGGTGTCGGCGATCCGCGACTCGGTGACTGGGTGAGTCAGCAGGAATTCCGGTGGCTTGGCGTCGAAACGATACTGGCGCATCAAACGCTCGAACATGGTCGGCATCGAGCGCGGATCGTATCCGGCCTTTTCCAGATTAAGGATGCCGATGCGGTCGGCTTCCTGCTCGTTCTGACGCGAGAAGCGCCGTTGTTCCTGGATTGCCGCCGCCTGGGTGCCGGCAATCGTCGCGATGCCAGCATCACCGGCGCCGGCCGCGGCGATCACGATACCGGCCAGCAGCGCCGCCATCATCGGCACCTGCATCCGCTGCGAGGCTTCGACGCCGCGTGCGAAGTGACGCTGGGACAAGTGCGCCAGTTCGTGAGCCAGTACCGAGGCATATTCGCCTTCGGTCTGGGCATTGAGGAACAGGCCGCCGTTGACCCCGACAATTCCGCCCGGCGCCGCGAAAGCGTTGAGCTGCGGGCTGTTGATCAGGATGAATTCCAGGCGTCGGTCATTGACCTGGCTGGTTTCCACCAGTTTATAAACGCTGGACTCGACGTAATCCTTGAGTTGTGGATCGTTGAGCTGCGAAACCTGGCTGCGCAGTAATGCCAGCCAGGCGCGACCCAATTGATATTCCTGTTGTGGCGAGACGATGGCAGAGCTGGCGTCACCGAGTGACGGCAGGTCGTCGGCGAAGCCCGGTGAGGCGAGCAGGCAAGCGAGCGTCAGCAGGGTAGGGCGCAAAAAAGTCATGCACAAAGCCTTAGTCGACAAAGACCTTACTGTAGCCGGACACCGAGCTTGCGACCAGATATTCTAGGCAGCCTGACCACCTGATCCGGAGTGATGCATGACCGACGCTGTAGCCCATGACTGTGAACTGGACGCCAGTGGCCTGAATTGTCCGTTGCCGTTGCTCAAGGCCAAAATGGAGCTGAACAAGCTGCCCACTGGAGCGGTACTCAAGGTGATTGCAACGGATGCCGGTTCGCAGCGCGACTTTCGCACCTTCGCCAAGTTGGCCGGTCATACGCTGCTGCGTGAAGAAGACGAGGCGGGTGTCTACCGTTACTGGCTGAAAAAAGCCTGAAACCGACCGCGTAAATGACCTAAGGAAAATTGATGTTCAAAGTGTTGCGCGACTGGATTCAGCGCTACTTCTCCGATGAAGAAGCGGTGGTACTGGCGGTTTTGCTGTTTCTCGCCTTCACCGCTGTACTGACGCTGGGCGGAATGCTCGCGCCGGTGCTGGCCGGGATGGTGCTGGCGTACCTGATGCAGGGGCTGGTGGTCACGCTCGAACGCCTGCGCGTACCCGGCGGCGCGGCGGTCGGTCTGGTGTTTGCGCTGTTCATGGGCGTGCTGATGGTGTTTATCGTCGTGGTGCTGCCGCTGCTCTGGCATCAGTTGATCACCCTGTTCAACGAACTGCCGGGGATGCTCGCCAAGTGGCAATCGCTGCTGCTGTTACTGCCGGAGCGTTATCCGCATCTGGTGTCCGACGAGCAGGTGCTACAAGCGATCGAAGCGGCGCGGGGTGAAATCGGCAAGTTCGGCCAGTGGGCGCTGACGTTTTCGTTGTCGAGCTTGCCGCTGCTGGTGAACATCATGATCTACCTGGTGCTGGTGCCGATTCTGGTGTTCTTCTTCCTCAAGGATCGGGCAATGATCGGCGAGTGGGTGCGCGGCTATTTGCCGCGTGAGCGAGCGCTGATCACCCGGGTCGCCGAAGAAATGAACCGGCAGATCGCCAACTACATTCGCGGCAAGGTCATCGAGATCGTGATCTGTGGTGGCGTGACATACATTGCCTTTGTCGCGCTGGGGCTCAACTACGCAGCGTTGCTGGCCCTGTTGGTCGGCGTGTCGGTGGTGGTGCCGTATGTCGGAGCGGTGGTGGTGACCGTGCCGGTTCTGCTGATTGCGCTGTTCCAGTGGGGCTGGAGCGATCAGTTCATCTATCTGATGGCGGTCTACGGCATCATTCAGACGCTGGATGGCAACGTGCTGGTGCCGTTGCTGTTCTCCGAAGCGGTCAACCTGCATCCGGTGGCGATCATCTGCGCGGTGCTGTTGTTTGGTGGGCTTTGGGGATTTTGGGGCGTGTTCTTCGCGATTCCGCTTGCGACCCTGTTCAAGGCTGTGCTGGATGCTTGGCCGCGCAAGGAGCCGGCGGTGGCGCCGCTGCTTTGAAAATGAAGGGGCGCCCGCAAGGGCGCCAACAGCATCAGGCCTTGTTCAGCGCCTGAGCAGCAGCCAGCACTGCATCGACATGTCCTGGCACTTTCACGCCGCGCCATTCCTGACGCAGTACGCCGTTCTTGTCGATCAGGAAGGTGCTGCGATCAACGCCCAGGTATTCCTTGCCGTAGAGCTTTTTCAACTTGATCACGTCGAACAGCTGGCAGACGGCTTCGTCCTTGTCGCTGATCAGCTCGAACGGAAACTCCTGCTTGCACTTGAAGTTCTCGTGGGATTTCAGGCTGTCGCGGGAAATCCCGAAGATTTCCGTGTTGGCAGCCTTGAACGCTGCGTATTGATCGCGAAAGCCCTGGCCTTCGGTGGTGCAGCCCGGGGTGCTGTCCTTCGGATAGAAGTAGATCACCACTTGCTTGCCCTTGAGGGCTGACAGGCTGACGGTCTGCCCGCTGGTGGCAGGTGCTTCGAAATCCGTAACCGGTTGGTCAATGACAACGGCCATGAAAGTTTCCTTACATTGGGTTCTGTGGGCGCCACGGTTCGATCAGTGCATCCAGGTTCATGGCGTCGGCGAAATCCAGAAACTGGTCGCGCAGCCAGCTGATCTGGGTGCCGGCGGGCAGGGTCACGGTGAACGTGGCGTTGAGCATGGTGCCGCCGGTCTGTGGTGCCTGATAGGTATCGCAAGTCAGGTTTTCCAGCTCGACGTTGTGATCCATGAAGAACTGGCACAGCTCGTTGATGATGTCCGGGCGGTACGCCGAAGACACGTAAGCCACATACGGCAGGGCCTGCGGACGATTTTCCAGGGCGGCGCTGCGTACCACGTTGACGGTGAACGCATGACGCTTGGCCAGCACCGGCAGGCTGCCTTCAAGGCGAGCCAGGGCGTCCCAGCTGCCGGAGACTTCGAGCACCAGCGCACTGCACTCGCCGTGGCGGGTCAGGCGCGAGGTGACGACTGCGCAGCGGTTTTCATGGCTGGCGCGGCACAGGACGTTGGTCAGCTCCATGGGATTGGCGCCGAGGGCACTGATGACAAGGAATTGTTCGCGAACTGTGGGGGTGGACATGCAGCATTCCTAAAGCGATGAGCGGTCGGTAGGGAGAGGGCGTTGATTGCCGGGGCAATGACTGTCCGGAAGGCCCGATTCGTGTGGCGCTACGGCTCCATGAACAAGCAAGCGTACGGCAACGACACTGAAACGGAGCCCGGGAGGCCGAAACGGGAGACTGGAACCCGGCGTACAAGCTGATCAGTACCGATCAAAGTCTGAAGGGTAGCGAAAAGCGGCGCCAAGGGGAATGGCGGCACAGTACTTCGCTTGTGCAAGCATCTTGGCGCCAGTACCATTACCGCTCTCTTTTTCCGGCAGGAGCGGTTTCATGATTGCGGGCAGTATGGTGGCACTGGTCACACCCATGGATGCACAAGGGCGTCTTGACTGGGACAGCCTCAGCAAACTCGTGGACTTCCATCTCAAGAACGGCACCCATGCCATTGTCGCGGTCGGCACCACCGGCGAGTCGGCAACTCTTGATGTAGAAGAACACATCGCCGTCATCAAAGCCGTGGTCAAACAGGTTGCCGGTCGCATTCCGGTGATCGCCGGTACCGGCGCCAACTCGACCCGCGAAGCGGTCGAGCTGACCCGCAACGCCAAAGAAGCCGGCGCCGATGCCTGCCTGCTCGTAGTCCCGTATTACAACAAGCCGACCCAGGAAGGCCTGTACCAGCACTTCAAGCACATCGCCGAAGCGGTCGACATCCCACAGATTCTCTACAACGTTCCTGGCCGCACCTCCTGCGACATGCAGGCCGAGACCGTGATCCGCCTGTCCACCGTGCCGAACATCATCGGCATCAAGGAAGCGACCGGCGACCTGAAACGCGCCAAGGCGATCATCGACGGCGTGAGCAAGGACTTCATCGTGCTGTCCGGCGATGATCCGACCGCAGTCGAGCTGATCCTGCTGGGCGGCAAGGGCAACATCTCCGTCACCGCCAACGTCGCCCCGCGCGAAATGGCCGACCTGTGCGAGGCCGCGCTCAAGGGCGATGCCGAGACCGCACGGGCCATCAATGAAAAACTGATGCCGCTGCACAAGGACCTGTTCATCGAAGCCAACCCGATTCCGGTGAAGTGGGCTTTGGTCGAAATGGGCCTGATGCACGAAGGCATTCGCCTGCCGCTGACCTGGCTGAGCGCTCCTTGTCATGAAACGCTGCGCTCGGCCCTGCGCCAGTGCAACGTCCTGGTTTAATTGAGGAAGTACAACGCATGAAGCGAATGGCCGGACTTTCCGCACTTGCCTTGATTATCTCCAGCACCAGTGGCTGCGGATGGATCTGGGGCCCGGAAGGTTATTTCCGTGACCGTGGTAGCGATTACCTGGAAGCGCAACAGACTGCACCGATGCAACTGCCACCAGACGTCAGCATTTCCAAGCGCCTGGATCCGCTGCTGCCGATCCCGCGCAACGTGGCCGACGACACCGCCAAGGGTGAATACGTCGTTCCGCGTCCTCAACCGCTGTCGACCGTTGCCGATGCCAGCGACTACTCGCTGCAGAAGAGCGGTGATTCGCGTTGGGTCATGGCCCAGCACCCACCGGCCGAAGTCTGGCCAGTGGCGGTGCAGTACTTCCAGGACAACGGTTTCCGTCTGGATGAACAGCGCCCGCAAACCGGCGAATTCACCACCACCTGGCAGCATTCCGATGAACTGTCCGCCGCCATGGCCAAGCGCCTGAGCGCCGCCGGCGTCAGCACCGACAGCGAAACCCGCGTGCGGGTGCGCATCGAGCCTGGCGTGCAGCGCAACACCAGTGAAGTCTACGTGGTCAGCGCCGAGCGTCCTGCCGGCAGCACCGCCAATGTCGATTTCACCAACCGTTCGGTCAACACTGGCCTGGACGCTGCGCTGGTTGACGACATGCTCGCGAGCATGAGCCGGACCTCCGAGAAGGGTGGTTCGGTGTCGATGCTGGCTTCGCGTGATTTCGACACCCCAAGCCGTGTCAGCCTGAGCGAAGACGGCAGCGGCAACCCGGTACTGAACGTCGGTACGGATCTGGATCGTGCCTGGTCGAGCGTCGGTCGTGCGCTGGAACAGGGCGAATGGCGCGTTGAAGACATCAACCGCAGCCTGGGTCTCTACTACATCAACTTGTCCGAAAAGGCCGAGAAGAAAGACGAGAAGCCAGGTTTCTTCAGCAGCCTGTTCGGCAGCGCGCCGACCAAGGAAGAAGTTGAAGCCCGTGCCGAGCGTTATCAGGTTCGCCTGAGCAAGGTCGGCGAGAACGTTCAGGTGACCGTCGAGAAAAACATCAACACCGTTGCGCCGGCCGATGTGGCCCGCAAAGTGTTGAGCGTGATTCAGGACAACCTGGGCTGATCCAATGCGTTTTGCCGTTCTCGGCAGCGGTAGCCAAGGGAACGGCACGCTGATCGCCAGTGCTGATACGTATGTGCTGGTGGATTGTGGTTTTTCCCTGCGGGAAACCGAAAAACGCCTGTTGCGCCTGGGGGTTAACCCGGCGCAACTGAGCGCGATACTCGTAACCCACGAACATGCCGACCACGTGCATGGCGTGGGTTTGCTGTCTCGGCGCTACAATCTGCCTGTCTACCTCAGTCGCGGCACACTGCGCGGGATGCGCAAACCGATTGAACCTGCCGGTTTCGTGACCGGTGGCGAGCAGTTGCAGATCGGTGCTCTGAACATCGGGGTCATTGCCGTGGCCCATGATGCGCGGGAACCGACTCAGTACGTGTTCAGTGACGGTGAACGGCGCTTCGGCCTGCTGACCGACCTGGGCTCTTACTGTGAACGGGTGCTGGACGGCTATCGGGATCTCGATGCGTTGATGATCGAGTCCAATCACTGTCGCAACATGCTGGCCCGTGGTCATTACCCGTACTTTCTCAAGCAGCGGGTGGGCGGCGAGCTGGGACATTTGAATAACCATCAGGCGGCATTCCTGGTGGCCGAGTTGGGCTGGCAAGGCCTGCAACACCTGGTCCTGGCCCATCTGAGCAGCAAGAACAACCTGCCGCAGCTGGCCCGGCAATGTTTTGTCGACACCCTCGGGTGCGACCCGGACTGGCTGCAACTGGCCGATCAAGATTCAGGGCTCGACTGGCGCCACATCGCCTAGCCCATCTACTTAGCAAGCGGAGCCCATCATGGAAAAACGTGAAGAACTCTACCGCGGCAAAGCCAAATCGGTTTACAAGACCGACGACGCTGACCGCTTGATCCTGCTGTTTCGCAACGACACTTCGGCGTTCGACGGCAAGCGCATCGAGCAACTCGACCGCAAAGGCATGGTGAACAACAAGTTCAACGCCTTCATCATGCAGAAACTCGAAGCGGCCGGCATTCCGACCCAGTTCGACAAACTGCTGGGCGACAACGAGTGCCTGGTGAAGAAACTCGACATGATCCCGGTCGAGTGCGTCGTGCGTAATTACGCCGCCGGCAGCCTGGTCAAGCGTCTGGGCGTCGAGGAGGGCATGAAGCTCAACCCGTACACCTTCGAACTGTTCCTGAAGGACGACGCCAAGGGCGACCCGTTCATCAACGAATCCCACGTCGTGGCTTTCGGCTGGGGCACCGCCGAGCAACTGGCGCGCATGAAGGAACTGTCGCTCAAGGTCAACGAAGTCCTGAGCAAACTGTTCGACGACGCAGGCCTCTTGCTGGTGGACTTCAAGCTTGAATTCGGCGTGTTCAGCGACGGCTCCATCGTCCTGGGCGATGAGTTCAGCCCGGACGGCTGCCGTCTGTGGGACAAGGACACCAAGAAGAAGATGGACAAGGACCGCTTCCGTCAGGGCCTCGGTGACGTCATCGAAGCCTACGAAGAAGTCGCCAACCGTCTGGGCGTACCGCTTTAATCGACGCAAGCATCTGATAGCACGGAGAAATTTTCGAAAGAGGGTTTGCTTTCGGTAAAAGTGTTGTTATGATGCGCGCCGTTGGAGAGATGCCAGAGTGGCCGAATGGGACGGATTCGAAATCCGTTGTACCTTCACCGGTACCTAGGGTTCGAATCCCTATCTCTCCGCCATTATTGAACAAGACTAAGCCCCCGTAATCATTGAAGATTACGGGGGCTTTTTCGTTCCCGTCGATCTATTTGAAACATTTCCTGGGCATAAACCTTGCCCGTCATGCGGCTCTAGTCCGTTTTAAAACCCCAGCATTTTTGACACGACACCGGCCATGCTCTTGGTGTCTACGAGCGCTTCGAACGGCTCTACATCGCTCTTGCTGATGTAGACGATTCGGCGTTTGCCAAATTTTTTCGACGTGCTTGGCGTTGCTTACATAGTTAACGACGGACTTGATGCTCTAAGGCTGGCTGAATACCTTTCAGAGGGACTTATGAGGGGACGAATGAAATCCAACGAATGGTGATCGTCCGGCATATTTGGTAAAAGCTTAGTAGGCTGACCGACCGCTTCCAGCGATAAGCAGAGGTTTGCCAGTAACCACCATCGGCCAATCGTGGACGCAAAAATCTTCCAAATCGCTTGTCTTGAGCGTGGTCGCTCTGAATGTCCGGCTCTGTAAAGAGCAAGATCTCGAGCTAGTAAAAAACCTGCAATTTGCGGGGAACTATTTATATTCACGAATGGACTGAGCTGCTATTGCGATCAAAATAAAACGGCGCAGAAAACTTTTAAATAATGGAGCGCGTAATGGGCAGGTCAGGCAAAGAGTTTGAATTTTGGTGGGGTACATCCGGATCGTGGGTTGAACCGCCCAATGTGCGCCGAAGCGGTACTAGTGGTGTCCAGCTGGTTGTTCAAGATAACAGAACGTTCTTCGTCAAGCGTCAAACCGGCCATCTGTTTCGCAGCCTGCGTTATCCCACTGGCAGACCCACCGCTCTGCGTGAGGGGGTTGCCCTCTCCAGACTCGAGAAACTGGGTGTAAACGCGCCAAGACCCGTATTTTATGGTGCGAGAAAAGTCGACGGGGTATGGCAAGGTGTTTTGGTCACGGAAGACCTGGGCGGCTTCATAGATCTGGATACTTGGTATAGCCAAGGCGCTGCCAGCATGTTGACGACGGAACAACATGAGCAACTATTTAAGCGTTTGGCGCAAATGCTGGCGAGAATGCACTCGGGCAAGTGGCAGCACGGTTGCATGCGGTCCAAACACATCTTTATCAAGGCATCGATTACGGATGCGGTATTTGACTTCGAGCTGGCGTTACTTGATTTAGAGAAGTCACGCGGTCGTGCTACGGCGATGGGAGCAGCTCGTCACGACATTCCTCAACTCAGACGGCATTCTTACTGGGATGAGTCGCAGTGGCGGCATTTCCTTTCATACTACGAGCAAGCAATTGGCAGAACCATCTAAGCTGGTTTGTCTAGCACTCAGCAGGCCCGCCAGTTGTAACTTCTGAAGATATCAACAAGTGCTTAAAACATAGAGTCACCTCTTAAATTAAGGATTCTTCTATCGGCTGATTCTGGCTGGGTAGCGACGGTCAGGACTCGACCGTCGCAAGGCATATTCAAACATCGGTCTGTTCCGCCATCTCCAGGGCGACCTGATGCCCTGAAGCAACATCAGAAGTCGCCGGAGCTGCCAACACAGGCAGCCCGGCGTCCTGAACAGTCCTCAGATCTCCTTGATCGGCGTATCCCCCTGGACACCCTTGATCAACTCGATCACATGCAGACAATCCGCCTTGTTCACATACGACTCCCCGCTGGCGACCGTCTCGTGGTTGCCTGCCCGCAGCCGCCAGCGCCATTGGCCCTTTCCGGTGCTCGGGGTGCCTTTGGATTGCCTGTAAATCTCGAAATACATTCAGTTCGCTCCATGCGATTTATGTGCGACAGCCTGTGTGACGCCTCGACGCAAGCCTAGCGGAGCGCGGATTTTTGGCTATCGGGGATTTGTTTCCAATCGTTCGTGAATGTTTCTGAAAGGCACGGGGCAGAGCGCAGGGATCGTCCTCCGGATTGGCCGGAACGCCGTCGTTTGCCCCTTGCATGACATATCGGGCTGCTGCTTAATACGGTGCGGCTCATGGTGTCGAACGGCGTTCGACGACCGACAATCACTATAAGAAAGAGCAGTCCATTGGTTCATCTGCACGGAACGCAACACGCGAACCCGGTGAAGTTGTCGCTGGTGATTCCCGTATTCAATGAAGAGGACAGCCTCGACGGCTTTCTCCTGCGCATTCATCAGGTTTTCGAGCAAGAGGCGCTCGTCCAACTGGAACTGGTGTTCGTCAATGACGGCAGTTCCGATACAACGCTGGAACGCTTGCTGCATTGCCAGCAGAGCGATTCACGCATCCGCATCGTCGATCTGAGTCGTAATTTCGGCAAGGAAGCGGCCATGTCCGCCGGTTTGCAGATTGCCACCGGGCAGATCGTGGTACCGATCGACGTTGATCTGCAGGATCCTCCCGAAGTCATTTTGCAGATGATCGAACGCTGGCGGGAGGGTTTCGAGGTCGTGCTCGGCCACCGCATCAGCCGGCGCAACGACACTTGGGCCAAACAGACCTCCGCCAGTTGGTTCTATCGCCTGCACAACCGGATTGCCGATCAGCCATTGCCCGAGAATGTCGGCGATTTTCGCTTGATGGATCGCTGTGTAGTCGATGCGTTGCTGACCTTGCCCGAGTCGCGGCGCTTCATGAAAGGCTTGTTCGCCTGGGTCGGTTTCCGCACCACGCAGGTCGAATATGAACGCCCCGAGCGGGCGGCGGGGCAGAGCAAGTTCAATGGCTGGCGACTGTGGAATTTCGCGCTGGAAGGCATCACCAGTTTCAGCACCGAGCCGTTGCGGATCTGGACGTATCTGGGGGCGCTGGTGTCTCTGGTGTCGTTCGCCTTTGCGATGTTCATCGTGCTGCGTACGGTGCTGCACGGTGTCGATCTGCCAGGTTATGCGTCGCTGATGGTGGCGGTGACATTCCTCGGCGGCCTGCAACTGATCGGCATTGGCGTGCTCGGCGAGTACCTGGGCCGCACCTACATCGAAGCGAAGCGCCGGCCGGTTTTCCTGGTGCGCCGCATTTACGAATCCAAGGACTGACAGATGGATCTCAAGGAAACCGACATTCTCGGCGACAGCATCGGCGAGCATTGGTATTACTGCTCCAAGGCAGCGGCTACCCGCCGCCTGCTGGGTGAGGCGCCCATCAAACGAATTCTCGACGTCGGCGCCGGTTCAGGATTTTTTTCCCATCATTTGTTGACGCACACGGCGGCACGCGAAGCCTGGTGCGTGGACATCAGCTACCCGGCCGACTCCAGCGCCACCACTGCCGGCAAACCGGTGCATTACCGTCGCTCGATCGACACCGTGGATGCTGATCTGGTGTTGCTGATGGATGTGTTGGAGCACGTCGATGATGACCTCGGCCTGCTCAAGTCTTACGTCGACAAAGTGCCCTCCGGCAGTCGCTTCCTGATGACCGTGCCGGCGTTCCAGTTCATGTGGAGCGGGCACGATGATTTTCTCGAACACAAGCGTCGCTACACCCTGGGGCAATTCGAAACTCTCGCCCGAAAGGCCGGATTGACGGTGGAGCGGGGCGCCTATTACTTCGGCGCGGTCTTCCCGATTGCGCTGGCGTCGCGCCTGATACCCGGCGCTCGGGGTTCGGCACCGCGTTCGCAATTGAAAAAACATCATCCGCTGGTCAATAGACTGCTGAAAACCCTGTGCAGCCTCGAGCTGCCGCTGATGGGCATCAACCGCGCAGGCGGACTGAGTGTGTTCGTGCTGGCGCGCAAGCCGTGATGGCGACGAAACGGTCCGCACTGATTCAGCGCGGTGTGCGTTTTGCCGTCACCGGTCTGTTCGTCACGGCGCTGCATGCGTTGGTGGCAGTGCTGTTCATCAATTTCGTCAGTCCTGTGCCTGCGTTGGCCAACGGCGTCGCCTTTATCGTGGCGACGGTGGTGTCCTACGTGATCAACACCACCTGGAGTTTTTCCGCCCGGTTGCACGGCAAGACTCTGATGCGTTTTCTGATGGTTTCGGCGGGCGGCTTTCTGTTGGCAATGTTCGTGGCCTGGGCGGCGCAGATGGCCGGGCTGCACTATCTGGCCGGAATCATTGCCGTGGCGCTGACGATTCCGGCATTCACCTTTGTACTGCATAACTTCTGGACGTATCGATGACGGATTCACGGGAGCACCCGGCACTTTCCCTGTTGCCGCTGCTATTGGGTGTTCTGGTGTTTTTTCTGGTGGTCGGGCCGCAAGCGCTGAATCCGCAGAACATCGCCTGGCTGGAGCAGGGCGATCCGGCGACGCATTATCTGGGCTGGGCGTTTTTTCGGCAGGCTCCCTGGACGTTCCCGCTCGGGCTCAATCCTTCTTACGGCCTGGAACTGGGCAGCGCGATCATTTTTTCCGACTCCAATCCACTGCTCGCGCTGTTGTTCAAACCGTTCAGTGCCTGGTTGCCGGAGACCTTTCAGTATTTCGGTTTGTGGCTGTTGGCCTGTTGTGTCCTGCAAGCCTGGTTTGGCTGGAAGCTAATGGGGCTGATGACGACCCAAACCTTGATTCGACTGCTAGGGACGGGGTTGCTGGTGTTCTCGCCTGCGATGTTTTTGCGCATGGGCGCGCACCTCTCGCTGGCGGGCCATTTCCTGATCCTGGCTGCGCTGTACCTGACGCTGTTGCCGAACCTGAGCCGACGTCGTGTCGCCTGGGGAACCTTGCTTGCTGTAACGGCATGGGTGCACGCCTACCTGCTGGCCATGGTTGCGCTGATCTGGGTGGCGGATCTGCTGGGCAAGACATTCAATCAGTCATTGACCCGGCGTCAGGGGATGATTGAAGGGGGCATGCTTTTCGCTCTGGTAAGCGTGTGTTGCTGGCAGGCCGGGTATTTCAGCATTGCCGATGGCGCGGCATCCGGTGGCTTTGGTTTGTACCGGATGAATCTGCTGTCGCCCCTCGACCCGGCCGGCTGGTCATTGATCCTGCCTGATCTGCCGAAGGCCGACGGGGATTACGAAGGTTTCAACTACCTTGGTCCGGGCGTTCTCTTGTTGGCGCCGCTGGCGCTGATTGCCGGATTTCGAAACCGCCAACCCTTGCAGGATCAGGTGCGCGCGCGTCCATGGCTGCTGATGGCGCTGTTCGGTTTATGGCTGTTCGCTTTGTCGAATCAGATCGGTATCGGGGCGTTGAATCTCGATTATCCGCTGCCGAAAAGTTTTGTCGCGCTGGCCAATATCTTTCGTGCCTCGGGCCGGATGTTCTGGCCGGTTCTGTATGTCTGCATCCTGGCCGCGATTTTTCTGGTGGTACGCGGTTATCGGCCGCGCGTCGCCATCGGTCTGCTCGCGGTGGCGCTGCTGATCCAGGTTGTCGATACCCGAAACGGCTGGATGGGGCTGCGGCAGGGAAAAATGGTGGCACCTTCGTCGGTCTGGGCCAGCCCGATGACTGATCCTTTCTGGGCGAGCGCCGCTGCGCGTTATGCCAATGTCCGCAGTCTGATGCCACAGAATCAAGGAGAGCGCTGGCAGATGATTGCCGGTTTCGCAGCGACCCACGGCATGAAGACCGATGCTGTCTATCTGGGACGCATGAGCACTTCGGCGCTGGTGCGGGCACAGCAGAACGCCCGCGCGATGCTCGATTCGGGGCAGTACGACGCAGATTCCTTGTACGTCCTGGACGACGATGCTTTGGTCGATGCCGCGAGAACCATCAACAGTGAAACCGATCTGTTGACGCGCGTGGACGGGATTACGGTACTGGCGCCGGGCTGGAAACGTTGTGTGCAGTGCCTGTCCGTGCAGGATGAGGGGCGACGGATTTCACTCCTTCCCTTGACTCGCCCGGGACAGGCGTTGGTCTTCAATTATCGAAACCGGCAACTGGCCAGCGGCTGGTCGAAGCCTGAAAGCTGGGGGACGTGGACGGAAGGTCAACAGGCGAAAATCCAATTGCGCGTGTTGCCTCCGGCGAGTTCGATCGTGATCGACGCATTGGCATTCATACAGCCCGGGCACCCCGGCCAGCGGGTGATCATCAGTCTGAACGGCCAACCAGTGCTGGATACCCGTTTGACGCAGTTTCAAGGCAATCGCCTGGAAATTCCGATCAGCGCCCAGCTTAACCAGCGCCTCGAGAACGATGCCCGGCTCGAAATCGAATTACAGTTGCCGGATGCCGTCAGCCCCCGACAGTTGGGGATCAACGACGATTCGCGGGTCATGGGTCTGGGGCTGAAGACGTTGACGGTGCAATGACGCACCGTTTCGATGGACGCCGCCCCCACGGCCTTTCTACACTGCCGCAATCTGGGGATCGGGGGGCAATGGATGAACCGCAATGAACTACGCAAGGCCGACATCAACCTGATGGTGGTATTCGAGACTTTGATGCTCGAACGCAACGTGACCCGGGCCGCCGAGAAACTGTTTCTCGGCCAGCCGACCATCAGTTCGGCGCTCAATCGTTTGCGCACCATGCTTAACGATCCGTTGTTCATCCGCGTCGGCCATCGCATGGAGCCGACCGCCCGCGCCGAAGACATTTATCGCCATCTAAAGCCCGCGCTTGACTCGCTGTCGGTGGCGCTGAGCCTGACCCGGGATTTCGACCCGGCCGTCAGCACCATGACCTTTCGCATCGGTCTGTCGGATGACGTCGAATTCGGCCTGTTGCCACCATTGCTTCGGGTATTGCGCCAGGAGGCGCCGAACGTGGTGTTCGTGGTGCAGCACGTCGATTACTGGCGGATTCCCGATCTGCTGGCCGCCGGCGATATAACTGTCGGCATCAGCCAGACCCGCGGCCTGCCGGCCAACGCCAAGCGCAAACTGCTGCGGCATATTCAGCCGAGCATCCTGCGCGCCGACAAATCCGACACGCCGCTGACACTCGATGAATATTGCGCACGCCCCCACGTGCTGGTTTCCCACACAGCCAATGTCAGTGGCTACGCCGATGAGTGGCTGGCGGATATCGGTCGCACCCGTCAGGTGGTGCTGTCGGTGCCGCAGTACAGTTCGTTGCCGGCGTTGCTGGCCGGCACCGATCTGATTGCCAGCCTGCCGGACTACACCGCCGAAGCCATGGCCGCTTCCGGGTTCCTGTTCAAGGAGCCGTTCCCGTTCAAGACCCCGACCCTTGACCTGTCGATGGTCTGGCTCAGCCACGTCGACAGCGACCCGGCCGAGCGCTGGCTGCGTTCGCGGCTGGAGCAGTTCATGAGTGAGCGTCCGGTGATGTCGTCGTTGGCGTGAGTCATGCGTTGCTGTGTTATATGTACGACCTTTGCGCCGAACCACTGGAGCACCGAGATGCCACACCTGCACCTGGAATACACCGCCAACCTGCCGCAACTGAACGCTGACGTGGCGTTGATCCGGCTCAACAACACACTGGTGGGTTCCGGTCAGTTCTCGGCGGAGTTCGATATCAAGAGCCGTGCGCTCAAGGTTGAAACCTTCAAGGTCGGCACCGCCATGAACGAGCGCGCCTTTGTGGCGGTGAGGCTGGCGCTGCTCAGCGGGCGCTCTCCGGAGATCAAGAAGCAACTGTCGCAGAGCCTGTTGGCGGTATTGCAGGAATTGTGCGAATGGCCGGCCGGGGTTGAGGTGCAGTTGAGTGTGGAACTGCTCGACATCGACCGCGAGTCCTACAACAAGACCGCCATCGGCGTGTAGGACTCAGGCCGCTTCCAGCTCTGCGCAGGTCTTGATGACCTGCTCGCGCAGCCAGAGGTTGGCGCTGTCCTGATCGACGTTGTGGCTCCACTGCATGTCGAGGGTGAACCCCGGCAGGCCATTCGGCGCCTCGCAGTGGTTGAACACCGCGTCGTTGGTCAGTAAACGCTGGATCCGCCGGGGCAGGGTGAGAATGAAATCGGTGCCGGTGATCATCTTCAACGCCGCGCTGTAACTGTTGGAGCGGGCGACGATCTGGCGTTTTTGCGCCTGGCGCGCCAGCCAGCCATCGACCATGTTGGTGGTCGACGTCCACGGCGTGGGAAACACATGCCGGCGTTCGGTAAAAGCTTGCAGACTCAGTCGCGGCTCCAGCGGCGTGGCGCGTTTGTCGAAAACGCAGACCAGATCATCTTCCAGCAACATGCGTGATTTCAGGTCGGCGTGACTGCGATGGAAGTGCGGGCCGAAACAGATCACCAGATCGAGGCTGCCATCGCGCAACTCTTCGACCGGCACGTCGGTTTCGAACTTGTGCATGTTGACCATCACCGGCAAGTCATCGAAGTCAAAGCGCTTCAACATCCGCGGCAGGATCAGTTGCTCGAAGTATTCCGGGGCACAGATGTTGAAGGTCACCGGTTGCGCCATCGGGTCGAAGGTCGGGGCGCCGGCGTGGCAGAGGTTGATGCTTTCGAGGATTTTCTGCACATGGCCATACATGCTGCTGGCCTTGTAGGTCGGGCGCATTCCCGTGCGGGTATTGACGAACAAATCGTCTTCGAAGCTGGTACGCAGTTTTTTCAGGCAGTAACTGACGGTGGACTGGCTGACGAACAGCGACTCCGACACGTCGGTGACGCTGCTTTGCTCATACACGGCGACAAACACCATGAGATCCTGCATGTCGAGCTTTCTAAGCAAGTTACTGTTCAGCATCCGTTCTGTCTCGCTGTGCTCCTTGCGCCGAATCCGCGCAAACGTGTGCGCATGATCGTAACGGAACGATGGTGCCAGGAGAAAGCCCTGTAGGACGTTTCACTGTCACTTGTGGGACAGAAAGTTTTAGTAACACGACGTACACAATCAAACCCGAAAAAGCTGGCCAGAAGCCTTTATCCAGACGAGGCGGCCTGCCGTTCGCCCGATCAGCCCATGTGCCGGGTGTAATGCCGTGGATCAAAACGCAGCACCATCAACAGCATGAGCGCCATCACTGCCGTCAGTGACCACCAGGCCCATTCGAAGCTGCCCAACTGATCGCGCACCATCCCGGCCATCAGCGGCGAGAGCCCGGCAATCAGGTAGCCGATGCCTTGTACGAATGCGGTCAGCCCGCCGGCACGTTGCGGTTCGTCGAGGTGATCGAGGGATACGATCAAGCTCATCGGGAACAACCCGCCGATACCCAGCCCGAGCAGGCACGGCCATAGCAGACTCAAGTGCAGGGGACTGAGGATCAGCCCCACAAACCCGGCGATGATCAGGCCGAGCAGGGCGCCAAGCACCAGGCGTCGGTCACGGCTGCGATTGGCGATCGCCGGCACCACCAGCCCTGAAATCACCTCCATGGCCGTCAGAAAACCCAGCATCAGGCCGGCGTTTTGTTCGCTCCAGCCCTTTTCCACGTAATACGGCGCCAGCCAGGCGAGCACGCAGGTGTAGGACGCGGTGCCGAGACCAAAGAAGATCGCGAGCAGCCAGGCGCGGGAATTCGTGAAGAAGGATTCTTTTCTGACAACGGCCCGGTTGGTGTTCGGTGACGTGGCGCGGTTTTTCCACCAGAAAGGAATGGCGAGCAGTGCCAAAACCGCCCAGACAGCCAGTCCCGCCCGCCAGTTGCCGGTCTGCATCATCACCCACGGTGCGAACGAAGCGGCCAGCGCCGCGCCGCCCATGATCGAAGTGACGTAAAGGCCCATGCACAGCGCCACGTTGTCGGGAAATCGCGATTTGATCAGCGCGGGCATCAGGGCCTGGATCAGTGCAATACCGATCCCGGCCAGCACGGCGCTGGCGATCAATCCGCCCGCTGAATCGAGAAACAAACGCGAAAACGTCGCCAAGCCAATGATCACCAGCGACAGCAGCACCGTGCGCTGTTCACCGAGGCGCTGGCTGACCGCCATGCCGAAAAACATCGCCAGCCCCATCGCCATCACCGGTAGCAGGGTCAGTAACGCTGCGAGACTGAAGCTCAGCGCCATATCGCCGCGAATGGCCGAGAGCAAGGGGCCGACCGCCGCCATCGACGGGCGCAGGTTGAGGGCGACCAGGATGATGCCGAGCATGAGCCAGACAGCGGGGCGGGCAGTGGCGCGAACGTTTTCCATCTTCAGACCTTTGAACCAGGGGCTGTTGATTAGGCGGGCAGGGGAGCGGGGCGGCAAATCAGAATGTCATGACCGCTATCGAGAAACTCGATACGGCACCTCGTGGCCCGCGTCTTAACCACAGCTGAATCATTCTCAAATACGCTGCATATTTCATGGTTATTTCATCGGCCAACTAATCGTTGGCTTCTTTTTCACAAAAAATTGATGGTTGCCTGCTTAGAGTTTGCGTGGTCTGCGTCAATGAAATTTTCACAATTGGCGACGGCACTTCTTTCAAGGAAATAGTCCCTCGCCATGTTCAAGTTAAAAGCCGTGCGCCCGGAATGGGTGACGTTGTTTGCCAGCGCCTTTCTTTTGACCGGATTCAATTTCGTTCTCTGGCAACACCTGTTCGACATCACCGCCGCGGACGGCAAGGGCATTGCGATGCGCATTGCGTTCGGGGTGATGATCTTCGCGGCGTATAACATCGTCTTGACGCTGCTGGCGTTTCGACCTGTTTTGAAACCTGTGTTGACGTTGTTGTTCATGGTCAGTGCCGGCGTAGCTTATTTCATGAGCCAATACGGTGTATTGATCGATGCCGGCATGTTTCGCAACTTTGCCGAAACCAATGCCACCGAAGTTCGCGATCTGCTGTCTTTGAAGTTGCTGGTTTATATCTTGTTTTTGGGTGTCTTGCCGTCCTGGTTGTTGTGGAAAGTTCCAGTCAACTATCGTCGCTGGCATCGCGAGTTATTAAGCAAAGTTGTGGTGAGTGTCGCGTCGGTCGCGGTTATTGGCGGCGTCGCGTTGGCCAATTATCAAGGACTGTCGTCGCTGTTTCGCAATCACCACGAAATTCGCCTGATGCTGGTGCCGAGCAATTACATCGGCGCCTCGGCCGGTTATCTGCGTGAGCAGGTGGCTTCGGCGCATCAACCGTTCGTCACGCTTGGCGAAGACGCCCAGCGTAACGCCGCCGTGCAGAACCATCCGCGCAAATCCCTGACGGTGCTGGTAGTGGGGGAAAGTGCCCGGGCGGAAAACTTCGGCATCCTCGGTTATGACCGCGACACCACACCGAAACTGGACAAGGAAACCGGCCTGATCGCCTTCACTGACGTGCATTCCTGCGGCACCGAAACCGCTGTGTCGGTGCCGTGCATGTTCTCCAACATGGGCCGCAAGGATTACGACGCCAGCAAGGCGAAGAATGAGGAAGGGTTGCTGGATGTGCTGAAACGGGCCGGGATCGACGTGATCTGGCGCGACAACCAGTCCGGCTGCAAGGGCACCTGCGACCGTGTCACCCTGCAGGATGTCAGCAATCTGAAAGACCCGGCGCTGTGCGCCAACAGCGAATGCCGCGACGAGATTTTGCTGCAAGGCCTGCAAAGCTTCATCGATCACCTGGACAAGGACACTGTGCTGGTCCTGCACCAGATGGGCAGTCACGGTCCGGAATACTTCAAGCGCTATCCAAAGGAATACGAGCGCTTCACCCCGGTGTGTGAAAGCAATGCGCTGAACAATTGCAGCCGCGAAAGCATCGTCAACGGTTACGACAACACGCTGGTGTACACCGATCATGTGCTGTCGAGCCTGATCGATGTGCTGCGCAGCAATCAGGACAAGGTCGATACCGCCATGTTGTACCTGTCCGACCACGGCGAATCCCTGGGCGAGTACAACCTGTTCCTGCACGGCACGCCGTACATGCTGGCGCCGGAGCAGCAAAAACACGTGGCAATGCTGGCGTGGTTCTCTGACAGCTATCAGAAGTCCTACTCGGTCGACACCCATTGCCTGCAAATGAGCCGCGACAAGCCGCTGAGCCAGGACAACCTGTTCCACTCGATGCTCGGTCTGCTGGAGGTGCAGAGCAAGGTGTACCAGCCGGATCTGGACATGTTTGCCGGCTGCCGGGGCGCGGTGATCGACGGGGTGCTGGCCAAGGACTGACCGGCAGACTCAATCTGTAAGACTATTCTTTCCCTCAGGCAGGAGATTTCATCAAGCTCTTGCCCTGTAGAGGCGCGGAAAGCGCCGGTGGCGATATATACTGCGCGCCATTCTTGAAGGGAGAGCCGTGTGGCCATCGATATTCACTGGATTCGCGACAACGATAGCCTCGCGCAGTTTTGCGCCGAGTGGCAGCAGCTGCCGTTCGTTGCCCTCGACACCGAATTCATGCGGGTCGACACCTTCTACCCGATTGCCGGCCTGTTGCAGGTTGGCGACGGCAAACGCGCCTACCTGATCGACCCGCTGACCATCAACGCCTGGCAACCTCTGGCCGCTTTGCTGGAAAACCCGGCGGTACTCAAAGTCCTGCACGCCTGCAGCGAAGACCTTGAAGTCCTGCTGCGCCTGACCGGCAGCCTGCCGGCGCCGCTGTTCGACACCCAACTGGCTGCCGCCTACCTGAACCTCGGGTTCTCGATGGGTTATTCGCGTCTGGTGCAGGAAGTGCTCGGCATCGAACTGCCGAAGGGTGAAACCCGTTCCGACTGGTTGCAGCGTCCGTTGTCCGACACGCAAATCAGCTATGCCGCCGAAGACGCCGTGCATCTGGCGGAGGTTTTCGTACAACTGCGTCCGAAACTGTCCGACGACAAATACGCCTGGGTGCTGGAGGACGGCGCCGAACTGGTCGCCAACCTGCGCCGCGAAACCGATCCGTACGAGGTGTATCGCGAGGCCAAGCTGGCGTGGAAACTGTCCCGTGCTCAACTCGCCGTACTGCGTGAGCTGTGTGCCTGGCGTGAACGCGAGGCCCGTGCCCGCGATCTGCCGCGCAACCGCATCGTCCGTGAACACTCGCTGTGGCCGCTGGCCCGGACCCAACCGGACAGCCTCAGCGCGCTGGGCAAGATCGAAGACATGCATCCGCGTACCGTGCGTCAGGACGGCGAGTTTCTGCTTGATCTGATCAAGCGCTCTGGCAGTGTGGGGCCTGATCAATGGCCGCCAGCTGTGCCGGAGCCATTGCCGATCGAAGCCGCCGCGCTGATCAAACAGCTGCGGGCGCTCGGTCAGGCCGAAGCTGAGCGTCTGGGCATCGCGCCGGAGCTGATGCTGCGCAAGAAAACCCTCGAAGCGCTGGTCAAAAGCGGCTTCCCCGAGGGGCCTTACCAATTGCCTGATTCGCTGCGTGGCTGGCGCCGCGAATTGATGGGCCAGAAGCTGCTCGACAGCCTGGCCACCGCCGGAGAACAGCCTTGAAACGTATTTGTTCCATTTATCAAAGTTCGAAGAAAAGCGGCATGTATCTGTACGTGCTCAAGAGCGATGCGCTGGAGCGTGTGCCGGAAGGCCTGATGGCGGCGTTCGGCAAGGCCAGGCATTCCTTCGATCTGGTGCTGACCCCCGAGCGCAAGCTCGCCAGCGAAGACATCGCCGTGGTCCTGGAAAACCTCGACAAGCAGGGCTATCACCTGCAGATGCCACCGGCCGAGGAAGAGTACATCGAGCACTTGCCCGAAGAGTTGCTGCGACGCAACGACCCGGTCTGATCCGCGAGGCCCTGTCCTGGGCCTCTTGTAACCCCTGGAACGGTTTTTACGGCGACGGCTGCCACGAAGTGGACGGCCGCCTGCACGGTTTGCGAAAGGTTTGAAGATGCGCGTTCTGATTGCTGAACACGACCACGCGATATACGCCCGACTGCTGCGTCAGGCGGCCCCGGAGCTTGAAGTGCTGACCAGCGGCGACTCCGCCGAACTGGCCCGTCAGGCCGTCGATTGCCCGGTGTGGCTGGGTCAGCCGGATCTGCTGGCGACCCTGCTGCGTCAGGGCCACCAGCCCCAATGGCTGCAATCGACCTGGGCCGGCATCACGCCGCTGTTGGCCGACGGCCTGCGCCGGGATTACCGCTTGACCCGGGCGGTCGGCATTTTCGGCCAGGTCATGGCTGAATACGTGCTGACCTACATGCTCGGCCATGAGCGCGAAGTGCTGGCGCGACTGGTCAGCCAGGTCGAGCGCAAGTGGGACAACCGCACCGGCCAGAGTCTGGTCGGACGCAAGGTGCTGATCGTCGGCACCGGTGACATCGGCCAGAGCGTGGCGCAGTTCCTGCTGCCGTTTGGCGTCGAGTTGTACGGCATCGCCAGCAGCGCTCGCGAGCAGGCGCCGTTTGTCGAAGTCGGCTCGATGGCGGACTTGCCGCGTCTGGTGGGCGAAGCGGATTACGTGGTCAATCTGCTGCCCAACACCGAGCACACCCACGACATCTACGACGCTGCACTGTTCAAGCAATTCAAGCCGACCGGGTTGTTCATCAACGCCGGGCGCGGTGTCGCGGTGGTCGACGCGGATCTGGTGGAAGCGTTGAAAGAAGGCCATCTGGCTGGCGCGGTGATCGACGTTTGCCGCCAGGAACCGTTGCCGCAACGGCACCCGTTCTGGACCGCGTGGGGCCTGCTGCTGACCGGGCACAGCTCGGCACCGACCTCGCCGCCGATGATGGTGCAGTTGTTTCTGGATAACTTGCGGGCGTATCAGGCGGGCGAGGCGCTGCGCGGCGAAGTGGATTTCGCACGCGGTTACTGACTAGAGATCGTTCCCACGCTCCGCGTGGGAATGCAGCCCGTGACGCTCCGCGTCACTGGACGCGGAGCGTCCCTTGAGGCATTCCCACGCAGAGCGTGGGAACGATCAAACGGGGCTTAGAGGGTGAAATCGCCTTCAGCCGCCAGTTCGCTCAGCGGACGACGCGGGCTCGGCGTTTCCCGTGCTTGCAGGTAATCCGCCAGGCTTGCCTTGTCACCCAGCTTGCCCACCGCGACGGCGGCGTGCAGCGCATAGCCTTGCGGAATGTTCAGCTCCTTGCGGGTCAGCTCCTGATCGAAGCCGGCCATGCCGTGGGTGTGCCAGCCGCTCAGGCTCGCTTGCAGCGCCAGATGGCCCCACGCGGAACCGGTGTCGAAGGTGTGCCACAGCGCTGGCGTTTCCTCGGTCGCGCCCGGTGCGGTGAAGGTGGTTTTCGAAATCACGATCACCAGTGCCGACGCGTGCTGTGCCCAGCTGCGGTTGAATTCATTGAGCAGACCCAGGTAACGCTCCCAGTTCGGCGTGTCGCGACGGGCATAGAGAAAACGCCACGGCTGCGAGTTGTACGCCGACGGCGCCCAGCGCGCGGCTTCGAAGAAGCTCAACAAGGTTTCTTCGGAAATCGCTTCGCCGGTAAAGGCGCGGGGCGACCAGCGATCGGTGAACTGCGGGTGAATGGCGTATTCGGCAACGCGAGGGTTGGCACTCATCGAGAGATTCCTTGCTACGTTTGAGGACAGGTTGGAAGCGAAACCCGGCGGGATCAGTTGGGCTGAACGATGGGGTTGTGGCGCAAGCCTGCAGTTCACCGGGTGCAACGCGGTCGAGCGTTAATGGCATCCGGCGAAGGCCTAGTGTGACCGGCAAAGCTACTTGGCCGCGCAAAAACTGACAAGCCCCGCACAACCGGCAGTCGCCAGCGCTTGGATCACGGGGCCTTGGGCACTAGACTGGCGGCCTTTTCACCACCTGATGTTGATGCTTGAGCCATGGCCGCCAAAGTCGAACCGTTCTGGATACGCAAAACCCTCGATCAACTCGATCACGAGGAGTGGGAATCGCTGTGCGACGGTTGCGGCCTGTGCTGCCTGCAAAAGCTCGAGGATGAAGAAGACAACAGCGTCTATTACACGCGTATCGCCTGCAAACTGCTGGACCTGAAAACCTGCCAGTGCAGCGATTACCCGAACCGCATGAAGTTTGTTCCGGACTGCATCCAGCTCACCCCGGGCCAGGCCGAACAATTCAAATGGCTGCCGCCGACCTGCGGTTATCGGCTGGTCAGCGAAGGCAAGGATCTGCCGCTGTGGCATCACCTGGTCTGCGGTGATCGCGACGCGGTGCACCACGAGCGGATTTCCCAGTCCGGGCGCATGCTCGCCGAAGGCAGCGTGCCGGAAGACGACTGGGAAGATCACCTGATTTTCCGCGCAGGTTAACGATTGACCAAGGAGCAGGTATGGCGACGGGATTGCGCCGGGCGCTGATCGTCACGCTGCTGGCGCTGAGTGCGCCGGTGTGGGCGGCGAAGAAAGTCGATCTGGATTATCAGGTACGCCTGTTGCCGCAGAGCGATCAGGCCGAAGTGCGCATGACCTTCGCCAGGGGCGAAGCGGTGCGCAGCCTGGATTTCGACCTTGGCGATGGCAGCCGCTACAGCGATTTCAAGGCCGACGGCCAGTGGCAACTGACGCCGGGCAAACCGGCGCGCGGGGTCTGGCGCCCGACGGCGGACAAGGCCAGCCTGACCTACCGCGTGCGCATCAGCCATGGTCGCAAGAACGGCAGTTTCGACACGCGCATGACCCCGACCTGGGCGCTGATGCGCGGCGATGAACTGGTGCCGCCAGCCAGGCTCGATCAACAGGACGGCATCGAGCTGGTCGCACGCCTGCACTTCGAATTGCCCGATGGCTGGAAAAGCGTCGAAACCGCCTGGCCACGCATCGGCAAGAACAAATTCCGCATCGATAATCCGTCACGCCTGTTCGACCGCCCGACCGGCTGGATGCTCGCCGGCCACCTTGGCAGCCGTCGCACGCGGCTGGGGGAAACCGAAGTCACCGTGGCCTCGCCGCAAGGGCAGGGCATGCGCCGGATGGACGTGCTGACGCTGCTGACGTTTGTCTGGCCGCAGGTGCAGGCGGTGTTTCCGCGCCATCCGAGCAAACTGTTGATCGTCGGTGCCAACGACCCGATGTGGCGCGGCAGCCTGGCGGCGCGGGAGTCGATCTACCTCAACACGCGGTTGCCGCTGGTCAGCGAAAGCGGCAGCAGCGCACTGGTGCGCGAGCTGGCGCAAGTGTTCGGACGGATCAACGACGAGCAGCGCAGCGACTGGATCAGCGAAGGGTTTGCCGAGTATTACGCCATCGAACTGGTGCGCCGTGCGGGGGGCATGAGCGACGAGCGTTACCAGGCGTTGCAGGCGAAACTGGCCAGGGACAGCCAGAAGGTCACGACCCTGCGCGGCGAGCAGATCAGCCCGGCGCAGGTGTCGAAAGCGGTGCTGCTGTTGCAGGAGCTGGATGGCGAAATTCGCCTGAAGACCCGCAACAAGCGCTCGCTGGATGACATGCTGCGCGGGGCAATGCATCTGGGGACGGTGGACACCAAAGCGTTCGTGCAACTCGCCGAAAGCATTCTCGGCGAGTCGTCCAAAGTCCTCGATACCGCGTTACTGCAGTAATACCGTCATCGCTGGCCAGCCAGCTCCCACAGGATTGTGTGGTGACCACCGATTGGTCTCCACCCCAAAACATTGTGGGAGCTGGCTTGCCAGCGATGAGGCCAGCAGCCTCAAGGTAAATCCAGAATCAAACCCCGGCTTTCGGCGATTTCACTGAGTCATTACCGGTCACCGTAGCGGTGTTGGTCGCCGCTTCGGCATTGGCCTTGAGCTTGCTCAGCTCGTCGCCGGCCCGCTCGATCTTTGCCCGCACGTTGTTCATGTCCTGACGACTTTTCTCCAGCAGGCTTTTCACCGAGCTGTGGCCAGTGATGCCGCGGGCCATGGCCACACCGCCAATCGCCACCTGAATCAGCCCGAACACCCCGCCACGGCGCAGGCCCTTGCCGACCATGATCACGCCGCCGGCCAGCGAGCCGATGCGCTCCCAGCCTTCGACGTTCTGCTCGGAACGGCTCTGGAACGGGGTGGATTCGATACGCTCGACGCGTTTGAGCTCGGTCATGATCTTTCTCCAGGCAATGAGTAATCGATAAACAAGCTGACTGCGCAGGCCGTCAGCTCGTTCCATCGGATGTGCGGCGTTTCAGCGGAATTTCGGTCCGGAGCGGGTATTCAGGCCTTTGGCCATACGGTCGTAGAGCACGACGTTGACCGTGGCGGCGAGATTCATGCAGCCGGTGGTCGGGATGTACACGACGTCTTCGCACCAATCGCGGATCTCTTGATCCAGCGAGCCGTCTTCGGGGCCGAAGATGTACAGAGCGCGATCCGGGTGGGTGTATTCCGGCAACGGGCGGGCGCCGTCGACCAGTTCCACGGCGACCGGGACGCAGTTGAGCGGCAGGATCTTTTTCAGGTCGTCGATGCCGATCAGCGGGATGTCGTAGTGCACGCGCTTGGTGTCGGTGACGAAATCGGCGGCGCGCTCATAGCGCTTGCCGGTGTAGAACACGGTCGACACGCCGTAGCAGCCTGCGGCGCGCATCACCGAACCGACGTTTTCCGGTGATTTGGGGTTATATAAACCAATGCAGCTGTACCGTTTGTCTGCCACGAGCGGGGTGCCTTCGGGAAAAAGAGGGCGATTATACGGGGATTGGGGGAGGGCGGGCAGATTGAGGATCTGCGGTGCTGATCGTTCCCACGCTCTGCGTGGGAATGCCTCAATGGACGCTCTGCGTCCGCTTTGGGACGCGGAGCGTCCCGGGCTGCATTCCCACGCGGAGCGTGGGAACGATCGGAGTGGTGGCTCAGTCTTCTTTTTCATCAGCCCGGCCAGGGCAGCAAACGGGTTGTGCGTGGCCTTGGCGATTTTCGGCGTGCTCAGCGAGCCTTCGCCGAAGTACTGCTGGTCGGTGTAGCGCGAGTGTTCGTTGTCGTGGCAGTACAGGCACAGCAGCTCCCAGTTGGAACCGTCCTGCGGATTGTTGTCGTGGTTGTGGTCGCGGTGGTGCACGGTCAATTCGCTCAGGCGCTTGCCGGAAAACTCACGGGCGCAGCGGCCGCACACGTGCGGGTACATCTTCAGGGCCTTGTCGCGGTAGCCCATTTCCTTGTCGCGCTGGTTGTCGGCGAGGATGCGATCCAGCTTCGAAGTGTTGGTCGGGGTGGACGAACTCATGGGTTCACCTTTGCAGAAGACTAATGACGGTTATGAGGCAAGTTTAGCTCAGCCCTTGAGCTTCTCGGCAATCCAGATCGTGTGGCGCGTGCCTTTGTTGCCGTGGGCGAAGACCTGCACTTCCTCGGCCTTGAAACCGGCCTTGCGCAATTTGTCGGAAAACTGCCGGTCGGCGCTGGCCGACCACACCGCGAGCACGCCTTTGGGCCGCATGGCCTTGGCGCAAGCGGCAAGACCGGCGGCGGAATACAGCCAACTGTTGGCCTTCTGGGTCAGGCCTTCGGGGCCGTTGTCGACGTCGAGCATGATCGCGTCGAAGCCATTCGGCTCGCTTTGCAGCACCTTGGCCACGTCTTCCTGACGAATCACCGTGCGCGGATCGAGCAGCGGACGTCCGGACTTTTCTCCGAGCGGGCCACGGTTCCACTCGACCACGCCAGGCACCAGCTCGGCGACCACCACTTCGGCGCTCTTGCCCAGATGCTTGAGTGCGCAGGCGAGGGTGAAGCCCATGCCCAGGCCGCCGATCAGCACCCGCGAGTTCGGCCGACCAGCGACCTTGCGGCACGGGATCTCGGCCAGCGCGTCTTCGGAACCGTGCATGCGGGTGTTCATCAATTGGCCGCCGTCGCCGCCCTGGATCTTGATGACGAAGTCCTCGCCATACTCGAACAGGCACAGGGCGCCGCCATTGTCAGGGATCGGCGTGGTGTCGAGCAGAACGAAACGTTTCATGGAAATCTCTACGGGGGGAAGGCAAGCCGGCGCGTTGGGAGTAGCCTGAAGGCAGACTTCAGGCCAACGGAGCCCTTGATGAAGCGCACCATTCTAACGGCCATTACCCTGGCCGCGCTCTCGATAACTGCCGTACAGGCGCAACAGACGATTCCCGTCAGCCCGACACCGCAACCGGGCTCGCCCGGTACTGCGACGCCAACCCCGTATCCGCAGATCAGCCCGGTGCCGATTCCCAAGGCCGGCCCCGGCAGTGGCGGCCCGCCGCTGGTGCCGATCGAAATGCCCAGCCCGCCGACCAAGGATCAGCCATTGCCGGGCCTGGAACAGACCGACAGCAAACCCAAATCCCCGGGAGGCTAGATCTGCTGGGCGGCGAGTTGTCCGTCGGCCATGCGCAGGCGTTTGGACAGGGAAACGGCGAGGGCGCGGATGATCTTGGCGGCAATCTTCGGCGCGTCGTTGAGCATTTTTTCCAGCGAATCCTTGCCGAGATTGAGCAACTGACAGTTGCTCGCCGCGACGCAAGTCGCCGAACGGCGCTCACCGTCGAGCACGGCCATTTCGCCGAACGCCCGGCCGCTGCGCAGGGTAGCCATGGTCACGACCTGGCCGTCGCCGCCGGTTTTCTGCACGGCCACCTGGCCGGTGTGGATGATGCACATGAAACTGCCGGCATCGCCTTCGCGAAAGATCGCTTCACCTTCAGCCACGGTGCTGATGCTGAAGTAGCCCGACGCGGCGGCGAAATCCGCCAGTTGCAATTGATCGAACAGGCCGCAGTCCATCAGCCAGTCGCGGATTTCGTTGTTCAGTAAAGTGGGTTCTGACATGTCGTCACAATCTTTTTGTTTTCACAGGTTGCAGGCACTACACGGATCGTTGTGGGAGCAAGCTCGCTCCCACAATGGGATCTGTGGTGTATCGACCGCCGGGGTCTGGAATTAAGACCCAAGTGACCGGCGGAGTTCCTCAGGCAATGCCCAGAACCTTGAAAACAAATGCGTATTCGAGCGCTACGTCACGTAATCCCTGATAACGCCCGCTCATCCCGCCGTGGCCGGCGCCCAGTTCGGTCTTGAGCAGCAGCAGATTGTCATCGGTCTTGGTTGCGCGCAGCTTCGCGACCCACTTGGCGGCTTCCCAGTACTGCACGCGGCTGTCGTTGTAACCGGCGATCACCAGTGTCGCGGGATAAGCCTGGGCGGTGACATTTTCGTATGGCGCGTAAGCCTTGATCCGCTCGTAGACCTCCGGCTCTTCGGGATTGCCCCACTCGTCGTATTCAGTGACGGTCAGCGGCAGATCCGGGTCGAGCATGGTGTTGAGCACATCGACGAACGGCACTTCGGCAATCGCCACGCCGAACAGATCCGGACGCTGGTTGAGCACCGCGCCGATCAGCAGTCCTCCGGCGCTGCCGCCGCTGATCGCCAGTTGTGGTGCGGTGGTGATGCCGTTGAGGATCAGGAATTCGGCGCAGGCAATGAAGTCGCTGAAGGTGTTGTGCTTGTGCTCCTGCTTGCCGGCGCGGTACCAGGCCTCGCCCAGTTCGCCGCCGCCACGCACGTGGGCGATGGCGAATGCCATGCCGCGATCCAGCAGGCTCAGGCGAGCGTGGGAGAACCACGGATCGAGGCTCGAACCGTAGGCGCCGTACCCGTACAGGTACAGCGGCACCGCTTTGCCGACCATTTCCCGTTTCATCACCACACTGATCGGCACCTGGGTGCCGTCCGGCGCAGTGGCCCACAGGCGTTGGCTGACGTAGGCGTCGGCGTCGAACGGACCGAGCACCGGGGTTTCCTTGAGCACGGTCTGTTCGCCGGTGGCGAGAATCAGTTGCCGAACCTGAGCCGGACGGTTCAGCGCTTCATAGCGCAGGCGAATGCGGTCGCTTTCGAACTCCAGGCTGTTTTGCACGTAGAGACTGTAGGCCGCGTCCGGCAATTGCACGCGATAAGGCGCCAGACCGTGTGGGCGAACTTCGATGATCGGCAGACCACCTTCGCGCAGGCTCAGGGTCAGGGCTTCGGAATTGAGGGTCACGCCATCGAGCATCACCGAATCGCTGTGCGGGATCAGGTTCTGCCAGTCGGCTTCGCTCGGCGCGATGCCGGTGTCCGGCGCCTGATACAGGGCGAAGTTGATGCCGTCTCGGTTGGTGCGGATGAACCAGGTCCATTCGCCATCGAGTTTGCCGTGGTCGACGTCGTACTCGTGATCCTCGACCCGTGGCGCCAGGCAAGTGAACGGTTGGTGCGGCTGATTGGCGTCCAGCGCCCAGACTTCGCTGGTGGTCTTGCTGCCAAGCGACAGCAGCAATTGCTGTTCGGAGCTGGCGCGGTAGCAATGCAGGAAGAAACGCCCGTCCGGTTCGTGGAACACTTCTTCGGCGGCAGTACCGTCGAGGCGATAGCGGAACAGCTTGTGCGGGCGATGGGTATCGTCGAGCACACCGAAAAACAGTGTCAGGCTGTCATTGGCCCACGTCATGCTGCCGTCGCAGTCCTGGAATTCCAGTTCGCTGACGCGTTCGCTGGACAATTCCTTCACGAACAGCGTGTAAATCTCGTCGCCCGAGGCATCGACGCTGTAGGCCAGGCGCTGGTGATCCGGGCTGATGCTGAACGCGCCGAGGGAGAAAAAGCCGCCGTTGGCCAGTGCATTCGGGTCGAGCAGCAGCTGTTCGCGGCTTTCGTCGAGGGTCAGGCTGTCGTCGGCCGGGCGTGGGCAACGGTAGTGACGGGCGTATTCGTCACCTGCAGTGGTGCGGGTGTAATACAGATACGGGCCCCATGGCGACGGCAGGGACAGGTCGGTTTCAAGGATCCGGCCCTTGATCTCCTCGAACAGGGTTTCGCGCAACTCTGCCTGATCGGCGGTCTGTGCCTGTTGATAGTCGTTTTCAGCCTTGAGGTAGTCGAGCACCGCGTCGGTGTCGCGTTCCTGCAGCCAGGCGTACGGGTCGTGACCGGCAGCCTTGTGGGCAATCGGGGCGCTGATGACGTTGGCGGATACGGGCATGGAAAGCTCTCGGACATGACAAATAAGGGCCGCACGGACGGCGGGGAAGCCTGACGTGCGAAAAGTCGTTACTATAAGCGCCTCTTTGCCTGCCTTGCCATGGACACCATGACCGAGAACGACTATCTGATCGCCTGGGGCCTTTACGCCTTTGCCGCCGTGGGCTGCCTGCTGGTGTGGATGCGCATGACCCGCTGGATGTGGCGCTGGTTGCGCGAGCCGCTGCGTGTATTGATGGCGGTGTTGCTGTTCAGCCCGACCATCATTGACCCGGTAAAGGAAAAATTCGCCCCGGCCATCGCCATCACCGTGCTGGATCTGGCGTTCAAGGTCGGCAACAACGCCTGGCGCGCGATTTCCGAACTGCTCATGTACGCCATGATCGCGTTCGGCCTGTACCTGATTTTCGTGCTGATCCGCTTCCCGATCGAGCGCGCGTCGAACGCTCGCAAGGAGCAGGCCGAAGCCGCTCGCGCAGCCGCCCGTGCCGAAGATGAGCGTGACGGCGATCAACCGTTCGGCGGCGCCGGCGATGATCGTTATGGCCGCCCACCGCTGCCGAGCAATCCGCAGCGTCGGCGCGTCGAGCCGCGTCTGTGATCACGAGAGTCCGCACATGTGTGAATTACTGGGCATGAGTGCCAACGTGCCGACCGACATCGTGTTCAGCTTCACCGGGCTGATGCAGCGCGGCGGTCGCACCGGCCCGCACCGCGACGGCTGGGGTATCGGTTTCTATGAAGGGCGCGGCTTGCGCCTGTTCCAGGACCCGGCGGCCAGCAGCGAATCGGAAGTGGCCAATCTGGTGCAGCGCTATCCGATCAAGAGCGAAGTGGTCATCGGTCATATCCGTCAGGCCAACGTCGGCAAGGTCTGCCTGTCCAACACCCACCCGTTCGTCCGCGAACTGTGGGGGCGCAACTGGTGCTTCGCGCATAACGGCCAGCTCGCCGATTTCTCCCCGATCAAGAGTTTCTACCGCCCGGTCGGCGATACCGACAGTGAAGCGGCGTTCTGCGATTTGCTCAACCGCGTACGTGCAGCGTTTCCGGAACCGGTCGATGTCGAAGCGCTGCTGCCGGATCTGGTCGCGGCCTGCGCCGAATACCGCAGCAAAGGCGTGTTCAACTGCCTGCTCAGCGACGGCGACTGGCTGTTCTGCTATTGCTCGACCAAACTGGCACAGATCACCCGTCGCGCACCGTTCGGCCCGGCGCGGCTCAAGGACGTCGATGTGATTGTCGACTTCCAGGCCGAAACCACGCCCAACGACGTGGTCACGGTGATTGCCACCGAACCCTTGACCGAAAACGAAACCTGGACCCGCTATGAGCCGGGCCAATGGAGCCTGTGGCGACGCGGCGAATGCGTCAGCCAGGGCACGACCGAATAAGGATTTCCCCGAATGTTGCTCAGTTATCTACGGCTGGTGTTGTTTGCGGCGGGCCTGTTGATCGGTGTCCAGGTGCCCGGCTTCATCAACGATTACGCCAAGCGGGTCGAAGCGCACCTGATCGAGGCGCAGACCGGTCTGCGCGGTTTCCAGGGCACCGCCGAGCAGTTTTTCAAGGGTGATATCCAGGCGCTGGTCGCTCACTATCGCGCCAGCGAAGACCCGGTGTTTCGCAGCGATGCCGACAGCCTGAGCACTTTGCTCAATCGCCAGCTGGCGCTGGACAAGCAATTCCAGGCGATGCAAGGCCCGTGGTACATCCGCTTCCTGCAAGTGGTGCTGGCCGCCGACCCGGACATCCGCAAGGAAACCTGGAACGGCTACAGCTACCAGATCCTGCTGACGCCGGAAGCGATGATCTGGGGCATGAGCGGCGCGTTGCTGCTGTCGTTCGGCCTTGAATGCCTGTTTCGTCTGATCGACTGGGTGGTGCTGGGCGGCAAGCGCCTGCGCCAGAGCCGGCCGATCGAAGACCGGGATGTGCGCGGGCTCTGAGCCTTATGAAGATCGTTCCCGCGTCGAGGCGTCGAAACGTCCGCGTGGGAACGATCAACTCAGAACGATGTAATCCGTGCCGACCTTGCGCGCGTACCCCCCCAACACCTGCTGACACAGCGTCACAATCTCCTCGACCCATTCCACGCCCACCCGCCACGACACCACCACCTGCAGATTCGGCGGGCGCTGTTCGATGTCGAGCAGGGTCAGTTCGCCCCGCGCCAGTTCCTCGGCCACCAGCACCGGCGGCAACGCGCCAATGCCGAACCCGTCGCGCAACAGCCGGGTGATCGCCGACACCGAATTCACACAGTTCAAGCGTGGCGCCAACATGCCTTGGGCCTGCATCAGCGCCAGAATGTCCTGATGTGGCCGGGAGTTTTTCGAGTAGGTGATGATCCGCTCCTGCGCCAGGTCGGCGAGGCTTTGGTAGTCGCGGTTGTAGATCGAGTTACTGGCCACGATCCAGCCGATGGGGTGGCTGGCCAGTTCCAGGCTGCGCACGCTTTCATGGCGCACCAGATCGGTTTGCAGGATCAGATCGAGAAAGCCTTTTTGCAGCTGATCGCAGAGGTTCAGCGAGGTATCCGCCACCAGCTCGATTTCCACCCGTGGGTACAGATCGGTCATCTGCGCCACCAGCGGGCTGAGCCAGGTGTGAATGACCGTGTCCATCACCCCGATGCGCACCCGGCCGACCTTGCTCGATCGGGTCTCGATCGACTGCTTCAGCGCCTGCATCGTGTCGAGCATCTGCTCGGCATAGTCCAGCACTTTCAAACCTTCGGGCGTCAGGCTGACGCCGCGTGAATCACGCACAAACAGCTTCACCCGAGCTCGCCTTCGAGCACCGCGATCCGGCTGGAGATCGAGGCCTGGGTGGTGAACAGCTTGTCAGCGGTCAGGCGAAAACTTTTCAGCCGGGCGACCCAGACGAAGGTTTCGAGAAACTTCAGGTTCATGGCAACAAATTTTTCTTATGTCTTGGGCGGGTTTTTATTCGTTGGACGCGACCGGGTGACGCACCCAAGAATCGACGCATCCGGTTCCCACGATAGGCGTCGTCGGAGCTTCGAACAAGACCAATAAAAGCCTGCGGAGACATGCCATGAGTGCGCCCGACACCCTCGACCTCCCCAAGACCACGGCCCGTCCCGGCCCGTTCGACTGGTATCGCAACATCAATCAGCAGGAGCGCCGGACGTTCTGGAGCTGCAAGATCGGCTACGGTCTGGACGGCATGGACACCCAGATGCTCAGCTTCGTGGTGCCGACCCTGATCGCGATGTGGGGCATCACCACCGGTGAGGCCGGGTTGATTCACACCAGCACGCTGATCGCCTCGGCCATCGGCGGTTGGGTGGCGGGGATTCTCTCCGACCGCATCGGCCGCGTGCGCACTCTGCAACTGACGGTGCTGTGGTTTGCCTTCTTCACTTTCCTTTGCGGTTTCGCCCAGAACTACGAGCAACTGCTGATCGCCCGCACTCTGATGGGCTTCGGTTTCGGCGGTGAATGGACTGCCGGCGCGGTGCTGATTGGTGAAGTGATTCGCGCCAAGGACCGCGGCAAGGCGGTCGGTATGGTGCAATCCGGCTGGGCGCTGGGTTGGGGGCTGACGGCAATTCTGTATGCGCTGCTGTTCTCGGTGTTGCCGCCGGAAGACGCTTGGCGCGCACTGTTCATCCTCGGCATCGTGCCGGCGGTGTTCGTGATTTTCGTCCGGCGTCTGGTGAAAGATCCGGAGATCTACCGCGAAGCCAAGGCCAGACAAACCCCGGAAAGCCCTTCGAAGTTCTACGAGATCTTCGCCCCCGGCATTCTCTTCACCACGATCCGCGCCTCGCTGCTGACCACCGGCGCCCTCGGCGGTTACTACGCAATCACTTCCTGGCTGCCGACTTTTCTGAAGAATGAACGCGGCTTAAGCGTACTCGGCACCGGCGGTTATCTGGCGATGGTGATCATCGGTTCCTACGCCGGCTATGTGATCAGCGCCTATTTGACCGACCTGTTGGGCCGCAAGAAGAACTTCATCCTGTTCGCGGTCGGCTCGTTCACCATCGTTCTGCTCTACACCCAATTGCCGGTCAGCAACGGCGTGATGTTGTGGCTGGGCTTCCCTCTGGGCTTCTTCGCCTCGGGGATTTTCAGTGGCATGGGCGCGTTTCTCACCGAGCTGTTTCCAACCCGGATTCGCGGGTCGGGGCAGGGCTTCTGCTACAACATCGGCCGGGCGCTGGCGGCATTGTTCCCGCTGCTGATCGGCTTGCTCAGCCAGAAAGTGCCGCTGAGCGTAGGCATCGGTGCCTTTGCGGCGGTGTCCTACGGCGTGGTGATTCTCGCGGCGTTGAGCCTGCCGGAAACCCGTGGCAAACAACTGGACGCGCAGTAACTGATAACCTGCGGGGCACTGTCTGTCCCACGGCAAAAAAAGAAAAGAACTACAGGAGTGTTCACCGTGAGCCGCCTGCTATTGAACTGTGACATCGGCGAGAGCTTCGGCAGCTGGACCATGGGTCTGGACGCGGAGGTCATGCCCTTCATCGATTGCGCCAACATTGCCTGCGGTTTCCACGCCGGCGATCCGGGCATCATGCGCAAGACCGTCAGCCTGGCCCTGAGCCATGGCGTGCAGATCGGCGCGCATCCGGCCTATCAGGATCTGGTGGGGTTCGGCCGACGTTCCATGGCCTACACCGCCCAGGAACTGCAAGACATCCTGCATTACCAGATCGGGGCCCTGGACGGCATTTGCCGCGCCCAGGGTGGCAAAGTCAGTTACGTCAAACCCCACGGCGCGATGTACAACGACATGATGGCCAACCCGGCGCAGTTGCGAGCGGTGATTCAGGCTGTCGCGGCTTACGACCGCAGCTTGCCGCTGATGCTGATGGCCACCCGCGACAACACGGCCGCGCAACAGCTCGGCGATGAATACGGCGTGACCCTGTGGTTCGAAGCCTTCGCCGACCGCGCCTACGACAGCGCCGGCCGACTGGTCTCGCGGCAGCTGCCGGGTGCGGTGCACCACGATTCCGAAACCATCATCGGGCAAGCGCTGACCATCGCCCGTGGCGACAACCTCACCGCCAGCGACGGCAGCGCGCTGCACCTGCAAGCCAACACGTTGTGCGTCCACGGTGACAACGCCAGTTCAGTGGCCGCCGTGCAACGCATTCGTCAGGCCCTGAACGAGCAGAGCGCGCCATGAATCCGCGGGTGGAAGTGGTGGCGCTGGATTGCCTGATGCTGCGCCTGTTCGATGAAATCGCCGAAACCAACATGCCGTGGATGCTCGCCGCCAGTGAGCGCTTACGCACAGTGTTCGGCGAAAAACTGATCGATCTGGTGCCCTCGTACACCACGTTGATGGTGCATTACGACCTGACCGGATTGAATCCGAATCAGGCTCGGGAGTTGATTGCCGAAGCCTTGATCGACCTGTCGCCGGATGCGCGCACCGGCGGCCAGCGTCATGTGCTGCCGGTCTGGTACGACCTGAGTGTCGGCCCGGAACTGAGCTTGCTGTCGCAACGCAGCGGTTTGTCGGTGGAAGAAGTGATTCGCCGTCACAGTGCTCGGGAATATCAGGTGTTCGCGCTCGGTTTTGCACCGGGGTTTGCCTTTATGGGGCTGGTGGAAGAAGTCCTCGCGGCACCGCGTCTGAACACCCCACGCAAGAAAGTCGCCGCCGGCAGCGTCGGCATTGCCGAACGGCAGACAGCGGCGTATCCGGTGGTGTCACCCGGTGGCTGGAACCTGATCGGTCGCACACCGGCAAAACTGTTCGACCGTGAGCGCGATGGCTACAGCCTGATGCAGCCCGGCGATACCGTGCGTTTCGAAGCAGTGAGCCACGCCGAATTCATCCGTCTTGGCGGTGACGACACGCCTCTGGAGGCCTTGGCATGAGCCGACTGACAATTGAGGCGAGTACGCCGCTGTGCCTGTTACAGGACGCCGGGCGGTTTGGCGTGCGCCATCTGGGCGTGACCCAGGGCGGCGCGGCGGACTGGCGGTCGATGGCCTGGGCCAACTGGCTGCTGGGCAACGGGCTGGATTTGCCGGTGATCGAAATCACCCTCGGCGGTTTTACGGTGGTGGCTGAAGAAGATTGCCTGCTGGCATTGGCGGGTGCCGATCTTGGCGCGCAGATCGACGGTGAGGCGTTGGCGCCGTGGCGCAGTTTCAAACTGCGCAAAGGGCAGACCTTGAAGTTCACCCAGCCGTTGCTGGGCGCGCGGGCCTATCTGGCGGCGCCCGGCGGTTTCAGTGCGCCGAAAGTGCTGGGTAGCAGTGCCACGGTGGTCCGTGAGGAACTGGGTGGTCTCGATGGTTTCGGCTTGCCATTGGCCAAGGGCGCCTCGCTGAGTTATCAGGGCGAAACCCTATTGATGCGTGAGGTTCCGGCACAGCATCTACCGGACCTGCGCCTCGACGCGCCGCTCGATCTGGTACTCGGCGCGCAGATCGGTCAGTTCAGCGGGCAGAGCCTGTTCGATGCATTCAACAAGGCCTGGACGCTGGACAGTCGCGCCGATCGCATGGGCATTCGCCTGTTGGGGACGGCGTTGCAGTATCAGGGCAAGCCGATGATTTCCGAGGGCATTCCGCTGGGCGCGGTGCAAGTGCCGCCGGATGGGCAGCCGATCGTGTTGCTCAATGACCGGCAGACCATTGGCGGTTATCCGCGACTGGGCGCGTTGACGCCGTTGGCACTGGCGCGTCTGGCACAGTGTCTGCCGGGAGCGAAGGTCAGGTTGCGCCCGGTGGTGCAGGAAGTGGCACATCGGGAACACGTCGGGTATCTGAAGCGCTTTATCGATCGCTGAAAGCATCGTCGGAACGCCGCCCGGAGCAAGCCCCTCCCACAGTGTTCGAGATGTACACGAAATTCATGTACACCACCGATACCTGTGGGAGCGGGCTTGCCCGCGATAGCGTCAGTGCAGGCAGCCGATTATTTGGACAAAAACCGCATCCCTTCTTCCAGACCGCGCAACGTCAGCGGATACATCTGATCCTCGATCAAGTCCCGAACGATATTGGTCGACGATGTGTAGCCCCACGTATCTTTCGGATAAGGATTGATCCAGATGAGCTTCTTGTACTTCTCCATGAAGCGCTGCATCCACACGTAACCCGGCTCTTCGTTCCAGTGCTCGACGCTGCCGCCGGCCTGGGTGATTTCATAGGGTGCCATCGCGGCGTCACCGATGAAGATCACTTTGTAGTCGGCACCGTACTTGTGCAGCAGATCCTGGGTCGACGTGCGCTCGGAGGTGCGGCGCATGTTGTTCTTCCAGACCGATTCATAAATGAAGTTGTGGAAGTAGAAATACTCCAGGTGCTTGAACTCGGTCTTGCAGGCCGAGAACAGTTCCTCGCAGATCTTCACGTGGGCGTCCATCGAACCGCCGATGTCGAACAGCAGCAACAGCTTCACCGTGTTGCGCCGTTCCGGGCGCATCTGGATGTTCAGCAGGCCGGCGTCCTTGGCGGTGTGGTCGATGGTGCCGTCGATATCCAGCTCTTCCGCTGCGCCCTGGCGAGCGAATTTGCGCAGGCGGCGCAGGGCGACCTTGATGTTGCGGGTACCCAGCTCCACAGAGTCGTCGAGGTTTTTGTACTCGCGTTGATCCCAGACTTTCACCGCTTTGCCCTGGCGCTTGCCGGCATCGCCGACCCGGATGCCTTCCGGGTTGAAACCGCCGGAGCCGAACGGACTGGTGCCGCCGGTGCCGATCCATTTGTTGCCGCCGGCGTGGCGCTCCTTCTGTTCTTCCAGGCGTTTCTTGAACTCTTCGATCAGCTTGTCCAGACCGCCGAGGGACTGGATCTGCGCGCGTTCCTCGTCGGTCAGCGAGCGCTCGAACTCCTTGCGCAGCCAGTCTTCGGGGATCAGCGCCTGCAAGTGATCGTCGAGCTTTTCCAGGCCATTGAAGTAGGCACCGAACGCGCGGTCGAACTTGTCGAAATGCCGTTCGTCCTTCACCAGGATCGCCCGGGACAAGTAGTAGAACTCGTCCATGTCAGCGAAGGTCACGCGCTGTTTCAACGCGTTGATCAGGTCGAGCAACTCGCGCACCGACACCGGCACCTTGGCTGCACGCATTTCATTGAACAGGTTGAGCAACATGGCATCAGCCTCTTAGCGGGTGCCGCGACGGCTCATGAACGCCAGGCGCTCAAGCAGTTGCACGTCCTGTTCGTTCTTTACCAGCGCACCGGCCAGCGGCGGGATGGCTTTGGTCGGATCGCGCTCGCGCAGCACGGCTTCGCCGATGTTGTCGGCCATCAGCAGTTTCAGCCAGTCCACCAGCTCGGAGGTCGATGGCTTCTTCTTCAGGCCCGGCACCTTGCGCACGTCGAAGAACACGTCCAGCGCTTCGCTGACCAGATCCTTCTTGATGTCCGGGTAGTGAACATCGACGATTTTCTGCAGGGTGGTGCGGTCGGGGAAGGCGATGTAGTGGAAGAAGCAGCGGCGCAGGAACGCGTCCGGCAGCTCTTTCTCGTTGTTGGAGGTAATGATGATGATCGGACGCTTCTTGGCTTTGATGGTCTCGTCGATCTCGTAAACGTAGAACTCCATCTTGTCGAGTTCTTGCAGCAGGTCGTTGGGGAACTCGATGTCGGCCTTGTCGATTTCGTCGATCAGCAGAATGACGCGTTCTTCGGACTCGAACGCTTCCCAAAGCTTGCCCTTCTTCAGGTAGTTGCGCACGTCGTGGACTTTTTCATTGCCCAGTTGCGAGTCGCGCAGACGGCTGACCGCATCGTACTCGTACAGACCCTGATGGGCCTTGGTGGTGGATTTGATGTGCCAGGTGATCAGCTTGGCGCCGAACGATTCGGCCAGTTGCTCGGCGAGCATGGTCTTGCCGGTGCCCGGTTCGCCCTTGACCAGCAGCGGCCGCTCCAGGGTGATGGCGGCGTTGACCGCCAGCTTCAGGTCATCGGTGGCGACGTAGGCCTGGGTGCCTTCGAACTTCATCTGCTAATCCTCGAACGGTAACGCCGACCTGAGCGGGCAGGGCGGGGGCGAAATAATCGGATGCCCGACTATAACGCGCGGCCCGGTCAACTGTGAACGCAGACGGCTTATTCAGTCTCTGAATGGGGCGTCACATGTTGACTCGGTTTCAGCCGAGGGCCAGTTGAACAAGTGCGCTAACCCGCATCCGGCTTCGGCCGTTCATACCGCGCATTGAACGCCTGGATGAATCCATTGCGCAAAATCTGCAAAAACGCTTCGAATGCGCTGATATCTTGCTGGTGCACGCTGCCGCTGAGTTCGACCCGGGTGGCGAACTGGTTCTTGCCCTGGTTTTTCAGCACGGTTTCGGTGCCACCGACCAGTGCTTCCCAGATTGAGCGGAAGATCCCCTTGTTCTTGTTCTCGACATCCTGCTGCCAGTTGAATACGTCGACGTCGCGCAGCAGCGGTTTGATGTAGCCCTTGAGTTGGCCGTTGGTGGCGGCGGCTTCGATGACCACGTCGCCGTGGCCGGCGTTGAAGTCGAATTTGCCGTAGGCCGAGGCGAAGTCGTTCATGCGCTTGAGTTCGATGTCCCGGGCCCGCAGGCGAAATTCGAAGTCTTCGAAGTTGCTCAACGGGTCGAAGGTGGCGCTGGTTTCCAGCGGCGCATGGCCCAACAGCAGGGCTTTGCCTTCGAAGCTAGCGTCACGCTTGCCTTCCTTGTCGACCACGTTGGTCAGGTTGTAAATGCTGGCGTCGACATTGGTCGCATTCATGTTTACCGGTGGTTTGGAGTTGAAGTTGCGAAAGCTGATACGGCCATCGTTGATCTGCACCTCGTCGAGGGTGATCGGCAGCAATTTGCTCAACTGCTCGCGCCAGTCGGTGCCTTGACCGGTCTGGGAGCTCTGCTTGTTGGCGCCGCCATCAACGAAGTTCACCTGAGGTTTGAAGAATTTCACCTGCGCCACGACAGCATGGTCATACCAAAGCGAGTGCCAACTGACAGACAGGTCGATAACCGGCGCATCGACGAATGGCACCGGTACCTTGCCGTCGGCCTTGACGATTTTCAGGCCATTGATCTTGTACGCGCCGCGCCAGAGCGCCAGGTCGACGTCGGTGATCTGGCCGCGGTAGTCGCCCATGTTGGCCAGTTTGTCATTCAAGTAATCACGCACGAGGTAGGGCAGGGCGATGTGCAGGGCGACCAGTAATACAACGAGAGTGGCGAAAATCCACAATGGCCAACGGTAGCGACGCTTCATGGCAGCAAATTCCGAACGGTGTAAAGCGATTGACTGCCGCTTGCCGCAGACGTTCGGCCCGACTGGACTGAGAAGGGCAACAGGCTTACCTTGGAGCGCTGAATTCAACGCTGCACAAGGACCCAGCCATGAGCCGTATTTTTGCTGACAACGCCCATTCCATCGGTAACACGCCGCTGGTGCAGATCAACCGCATCGCGCCCCGTGGCGTGACCATTCTGGCCAAGATCGAAGGTCGCAACCCGGGCTACTCGGTCAAGTGCCGGATCGGCGCCAACATGATCTGGGACGCCGAAAGCAGCGGCAAACTCAAGCCGGGCATGACCATCGTCGAGCCGACCTCCGGCAATACCGGCATCGGTCTGGCTTTCGTGGCTGCCGCTCGTGGTTACAAATTGCTGCTGACCATGCCGGCCTCGATGAGCATCGAGCGACGCAAGGTGCTCAAGGCGCTGGGCGCCGAGCTGGTGTTGACCGAGCCCGCCAAGGGCATGAAGGGTGCCATCGAAAAGGCCGCGGAGATCGTTGCCAGCGATGCGGGCAAATATTTCATGCCGGCCCAGTTCGACAACCCGGCCAACCCGGCCATCCACGAAAAAACCACCGGCCCGGAAATCTGGAACGACACCGATGGCGCCGTTGATGTGCTGGTGGCGGGCGTCGGTACCGGCGGAACCATTACTGGTGTGTCGCGGTATATCAAGAATACGGCGGGCAAACCGATTCTGTCGGTGGCAGTGGAACCGGTGTCTTCTCCGGTGATCACCCAGGCGCTGGCAGGCGAAGAAATCAAGCCGAGCCCACACAAGATTCAGGGCATCGGTGCCGGCTTTGTGCCGAAGAACCTTGATCTGTCGATGGTTGACCGGGTCGAGCTGGTGACCGATGAGGAGTCCAAGGCCATGGCCCTGCGCCTGATGCAGGAAGAGGGGATCCTGTGCGGGATTTCCTGCGGTGCGGCCATGTCGGTGGCGGTGCGCCTGGCGGAAACCCCGGAAATGCAGGGCAAGACCATTGTCGTGGTGCTGCCCGATTCCGGTGAACGCTATCTGTCGAGCATGTTGTTCAGTGATCTGTTCACCGATCAGGAAAACCAGCAGTAAGTGGCGCGTTGATTCAGGTCAGCCAGGGTTCAGGATTGTTATGTTAAGAAATGCTTTGTTGCGCAATTCTTAACACTGAATCTTGGGTCGGGCGGGTTTTTCCCGGAGCCGGTAGTGTTTATCATGGCCGGCCGCCATCTCGGGCAAATGACATGGCGTGGCGTTGTCTTATTTCAAGGAGTTGTTGATGACCTTTTCGTTAGCCGCCAAGGTGTCGGTGTTGCTGCTGTTTGTGGGCAGCATCCTCTACGTGCATTTGCGCGGCAAGGCGCGTTTGCCGGTGCTGCGTCAGTTCGTCAACCATTCGGCGCTGTTCGCACCCTACAACGCCTTGATGTACCTGTTCTCGGGCGTGCCATCCAAACCGTATCTGGATCGCAGCAAGTTTCCGGAACTGGACGTGTTGCGCGATAACTGGGAGACCATTCGCGACGAGGCCATGCACTTGTTCGACGAGGGCTATATTCGCGCCGCCGAGAAGAACAACGATGCCGGTTTTGGTTCGTTCTTCAAGAAGGGCTGGAAGCGTTTCTACCTCAAGTGGTACGACAAACCGCTGCCATCGGCCGAAACCCTGTGCCCGAAAACCGTGGCGCTGGTCAGTGCCATCCCCAACGTCAAAGGCGCGATGTTTGCGTTGTTGCCGGGGGGCAGTCATTTGAACCCGCACCGCGATCCGTTCGCCGGTTCCCTGCGTTATCACCTGGGCCTGTCGACGCCGAACTCCGACGATTGCCGGATTTTTGTCGACGGTCAGGTCTACGCCTGGCGCGACGGTGAAGACGTGATGTTCGACGAAACCTACGTGCACTGGGTCAAGAACGAAACCGAACAGACCCGGGTGATCCTGTTCTGCGACATCGAACGTCCGCTGAGCAATCGTCTCATGACCCGCATCAACCGCTTCATCAGCGCCTGGCTGGGCCGTGCCACGGCACCGCAGAACCTCGACGACGAGCGCGTCGGCGGGATCAATCAGGCTTACGCGTGGAGCAAGAACTTCAGCGACAAGTTCAGCGGTAAGGTCAAACAGTGGAAACGCCGCAATCCAAAGGCCTACCGCGTGATGCGGCCGGTGCTGGCGGTGGTGGTGCTGACGTTGCTGGGGTATTGGCTGTTTGGTTGAGGCTGGATTTGAAAACATGAAACCGCTCCTTGTGAGCGGTTTTTTATTTTTTCTGAATCAGGGACGGCCCGCCAGCAAGCTTGGTTCATCGATGGCTGTGCCGGTTGCAATGATCTGTAAGAGCCGCCTTTGACTGGCTGTCAGCCCCGTCAGATTAGAATCCTCCCTCAATGCATGCGCTTTTTTCTTTCTGGGGGACTTTTTTATTTCTTTGCGCATGTTCCCACCTTGGTTGATCAATATTTGAGCGTTTTTCACAATACTAGGCTCCCTACTGTTTTGACAAGACGGCCCTCGTTATCCAAACCAAAGCCGAGTTGTTCGTAAATTGGTATTGCTCCCTGGAATGGTTCTTGAACCTCGATCAAGCTGCCTCCAATGATGCGGGCGTATTGCTCTATAACCAGAACGGATAACGGTGCAACACGGTTCTTCAATGGATGAGTTTCTGTGGGTCGCCCCTCCAGTCGTACGATTCGAATGCGTTGCCGACTTTTATTCGGGTTGGCAAAGCAAAGTCCGCACAGTTCGGATTCAAACCAGATCGCGATGTCGAGAGCGAGAGGTTCGCGCGATTTCCATCCAATGACTTCTTCCCATGAAAAATGCGGGCTCTTCCAACACTCGAAAGCACTCAGCGCCAACGAGTCGATGGGTTCGAAACGTATTTTCGAAAGGTCAAGTGTTGTGGGGCCAGCCATCTCCAGGTCAGTCTGGAGTTGAGTCGTGGCAAGACGGGCAAGCTTCCTGGCTTGCGATTTATACAACTGATACCGCAGATGATTGCGTTCCCTTGGCATATGATTTCGAGCATTCCATGTCTCCCCATCAGTGGGTGTAGCCGTTGCTCGACAGACTATTCAGCTCTCGTCCACCCGTCGCTGGAGGCCCTTTGCCCAAAACGTTGCAATCCATGTCGCGGGCTGGTTATAGTCGGCGCTCGTGAGTCGCACGACTCACTGTCCAACCCTCCAAAAAAGATCAGCCCAGATGCCTGCATCCCCCATCAACGCGGTAGTCGATTCAGCGGTCAACGCTGGCGTCGTGCCGTGCGGGAATCAGCAGCCTGTGCAGATCAGTCATTACCCTCCACCTGTCAGTAGCACGCCGGTGTGCGCAGTCGTATCAGCGCCGGGCGTTGGTGTTTCGGGCTGATCGGCGTTTTCTGCTGACCCCTGTGCCCGCCTGAAAAAACCTACTGAATTTCAGCTTCGGCTGAGTTGGCTATTTGCCTGACTACAGGTGGTATTCATGTTTGTCCTTTCGAAAAAGTCCGCGCTCGCGGCCGCGTCCACGAGCCTGTTCGTTCTGCTGTGGAGCAGCGGGGCGATCTTCTCCAAATGGGGCCTGGCTCACGCTTCACCGTTTGCCTTTCTGCTGATGCGTTTTGTGATTGCGCTGTGCGGACTGGTGCTGTTGGTGCCGTTGCTCAAGTTGAAGTTGCCCAAGGGCGGCAAGCCGATGCTGTACGCGATGGCCACCGGCGTGGTGCTGTTGGGTGCCTATCAGATCTTCTATTTGCTGGCGCTGGACCTGAAGGTCACCCCCGGCGTGATGGCGACCATCATGGGCGTGCAGCCGATCCTAACGGTGGTGATCATGGAGCGGCAGCGCTCGGTGAGCCGGATGTTCGGTCTGGCACTGGGATTGGCCGGTCTGATCATGGTGGTTTATCAAGGCATCGGCCTGGCCGGCATGTCGCTGGCGGGGATGCTGTTCGGTCTGCTCGCGCTGGCAAGCATGACCTTCGGCTCGATCATGCAGAAACGCATCACCGACAATCCCCTCGGTACGCTGCCGGTGCAGTACCTGGCCGGTCTGCTGCTGTGCGGGATATTCGTGCCGTTCCAGCCATTTCACTTCGAGCACAGCGCCGGTTTCATCGTGCCGGTGTTGTGGATGGGACTGGTGGTGTCCGTGCTGGCGACGTTGCTGCTGTACCGGCTGATCGCCCGGGGCAATCTGGTGAATGTCACCAGTCTGTTCTATCTGGTGCCGGCCGTGACGGCGGTGATGGATTACCTGATTTTCGGTAATCGCCTGGCCGCGTTAAGCGTACTGGGGATGCTGTTGATCATCGTCGGTCTGGTGTTCGTGTTCCGTAAATCGGCTTAACCGCCACGCATGAAAAAGGCCCGGGAGGAAACTTCCGGGCCTTTGTGCGTCTGCCAATCAGCGGGTGGCGATTTCTGCCGACTTCACCGCCGCGGGTTTCAACACCAGCCACAGCGCAACCGCGATCAACACCCCGCCATACACGTGGGCCATCGACAGCGGTTCATCGAGAAACAGCGCCCCCCACAACACGCCGAACGGCGGAATCATGAAGGTCACGGTCATCGACTTCACCGGCCCGATGGAACTCAGCAGGCGGAAGTAAATGATGTAGGCAAACGCCGTGCAGCCCAGACCCAGGCCCAGCAGCGACAGCCAGACATTCCAGCCACCCCAGCTCACCGGCGGCGCAGTGATGACGCTGTAACCGAACAGCGGCAACAGAAACAGGGTCGCACCGAGCATGCTGCCCAGCGCCGACAGACGACTGTCGAGCCCGCCGGCCTGATCCAGCCAGCGTCGGGCAAGGAACCCGGCGAAGCCATAGCAGGTCGTTGCGAGCAGGCAGGCCACCGCGCCCATCAGCAGGTGCAGATCGAACGCGACCGGGCCGGCGCGGGTCAGCACGCCCACCCCGAGCAGACCGAGGAACACGCCGGCGAGTTTGGCCAGCGTGAGTTTTTCACTGAAGAACAATCCGCCGATCAACACCCCCATCAATGGCGTGGTGGCGTTGAAGATCGCCGAATACCCGGCGGGCAGAACCTGAGCGGCGACGGAGTACATGGTTGCCGGGAGGCCCGAGTTGATAACACCCAGCAGCATCACGGTCTTGAGTTTGCCTTTGAAATCCCAGCTGATGCGCATCAGACCGAGGATCACCAGCAGGCCGACGGCGGCAATCGAAACGCGGAAGAATCCGGTCGGAACCGTACCGATCGCGGGAGCGATGATGCGCATGAACAGGAAGCTTGCGCCCCAGATGGCAGCCAGCGACAACATGCGGAAAATATCGACAGGGCTCACGGGCCACTCCTTCCTTGATCGGGACGAGAGTGTTGCCGAGGGCCCCGGCGATGGCAACCGTTAATCAGGCATTTAATGTTCTGATCAGATCACGAAACGCGTCACTAGGCCGTTGAGGTCGACGGCCAGCCGCGACAGTTCCTGACTGGCGGCAGACGTCTGGGTTGCTCCGGCAGCGGTCTGGGTCGACAGATCGCGGATGGTCACCAGGTTCTCGTCGACTTCCCGGGCCACCAGCGCCTGTTGCTCGGCGGCGCTGGCGATGACCAGATTGCGCTGGTTGATCTGCGAGATCGACGCGGTGATTTTCTCCAGTGCATGGCCGGCGCTGTTGGCACGGCGCAGGGTTTGGCTGGCCTGCTCGGCGCTGTTTTGCAATGCATCGACGGTGGCTCCGGTGCCTTGCTGGATGCTGCTGATCATCAGCTCGATTTCTTCGGTGGAGTTCTGCGTGCGCTGGGCCAGCGAGCGAACCTCGTCGGCGACTACCGCAAACCCGCGTCCGGCCTCACCGGCCCGCGCCGCTTCAATGGCGGCGTTCAGGGCCAACAGATTGGTCTGCCCGGCGATGCCGCGAATCACCTCCAGAACCTTACTGATGTCCTGGGCCTGAGTCGCAAGGCCCTCGGCCTGTTCGGAGGCGCCGAGCACGGCGCTGACCAGTTCCTGAATCGAACTGATGGTCTCACTGACCTGCACATGCCCGTGCTTGCTGTCCTCGTTCGAGGCTTCGGACGCCTCGGCGCTGGACACCGCATTGGCGGCCACTTCATCGACCGCCGTGCTCATTTCAGTGACCGCCGTGGCGGCTTGCTCGATCTGGTCGTTCTGCTGTTGCAGGCCGCGGGTGCTCTGTTCCATCACCGAACTCATTTCCTCGGCGGCGGAGGCCAGTTGTTGGGCCGACTCGCTGATGCCGCGAATGGTCGAGCGCAGATTGCCCTGCATTTCGGCCAGCGCCGTGAGCAACTGCGCCGCTTCGTCCCGGCCGTCGCTGTCGATGCGACCGCTGAGGTCTCCCGAAGCAATTCGCCGTGCCACGTTCAGCGCCTGATTGATCGGCGCGGTGATGCTGCGTGTCAGCAGCCAGGCCAGCAGTAACGTGGCAATCAGGGCGATGACGATGATCGTGGCGACAATCCACAGCGCCTGCTGATACATCGCCGCTGCGGACTTGGCCGCGGCATCCGCGCCCTGCTGATTGAGGGTGATCATCTGCTCCAGGGTTTTGTCGAGCACCGTGCCCTGCGGCGCCAGTTCATTGTTCAGGCGCGTGTAGGCCTGTTCGTTCTGTCCGGCGTCGATCTGTTTGATGATCTGGTCGAGGATGCTCAAGTACTTGGCCGTATCGGCGCTCAGACCTTCCAGCATCGTCTGTTCCTGATCGCTGGTGATCAGGGCTTTGTGGTCGTCGAGGCGCTTGAGCAGTTCCTGGCGTTGCACGGTAAGCAGGCCCTTGCTGCGTTCGCGAACGGCCGCCTGAGTGCTGGTGATCAGGCGCAGGGATTCGAGACGGATGCTGGCGATGTTAGCCGCTGTGTCATGGATGCTTTCGATGCTGGGCATCCACGACTCCTCGATCACCGCCGCGCTCTCGCGCAGGGTTTTCATCTGGCCCAGCCCGAACAGGCCGACCACCACCAGCAGACTGGCCAGAACGGCAAAACACAAACTGGCGCGCAAACCGATACGCAGATTCCGGATAGACATCAATGTGCTCCTTAGGATGAGAGAGAGGATGTCCTCGTGAACCGAGGATCTTGTTGTGAGGCGGGTAATGGCGGGGTGTATATCAAAGTGCCATCATCTTGGTAAGGCCGGACTGATATTCGAGGCCGCACGAAGTCGGCAGGCGTGGTCAATCAGGGAAAGCCGCGAACTAGAGATGTCGCTGAGCAATTGGATCCCAACCCCAACGAAACCGCGGGCTGGCGCCGGGATGGTCAGAGAGCGGTGCGAGACGTTAATTGACCAAACGGTCGATTAAAAAAACTTTGATAAAAACTGTGTCGCTGTACAACCCGGTCGAGGATTTGGCAGAAATTGCGCTTCTCCTGCGCCCGCTTCCGTGGCTAAGCTCAGGCCTTCGAGCACAGATTCTCCAATTCCCGCAGAGGTCTCATCTATGCCGCAGCAATGGCCAGCCACCGAAATCGCCCGCCTGATCCTCGATGGCTTTGACGATTACCGCGAGCATTTCCGGCGAATCACCGACGGCGCCCGGGAGCGCTTCGAGCAGGCCCGCTGGCAGGACACGCAAACGGCGTCGGCCGCGCGGATCAACCTCTACGAAGAAAAGGTCGGTGAAACCGTCGCCCGCCTGCGCGAATATTTCGAGCCGGACACCTTGATGGACGTCACCTGCTGGCCACTGGTGAAAAGCGCCTACATCAGCATCATCGACCTGCGTTTTGACGATGAGCTGTCCGAGACCTGGTACAACTCGATTTTCTGCAGCCTGTTCAGCCACGACCTGATCAGCGACGGTTGCATGTTCATCCACACGACGCGCCCGAGCCTGCGCCGGGCACGAGCCGCGCAAACACGCACCTATAAACCGCAAGGGCAGATATCGGGCATGCTCGCGAGCATCTTTGCCGATTACCGCTTCAGCGAGGCCTATGCCGATCTGCCCGGCGACTTGCAGCGTCTGGAAGCGCAACTGCGCGAGAATCTGCCGGACTGGGTGTGCAAGGATCCAGAGCTGAGCGTCGAGCTGTTTTCCTCGGTGCTGTACCGCAACAAGGGCGCGTACCTGGTCGGACGCATCTACACCAACGACGATCAATGGCCGCTGGTGATTCCGCTGCTGCACCGCGAGGGGCGCGGGATTCAGATCGACGCATTGATCACCGACGAAGCGGAGGTGTCGATCATCTTCTCCTTCACCCGTTCGTATTTCATGGTTGATGTGCCGGTGCCGGCGGAGTTTATCGGATTCCTCAAGCGCATCCTGCCGGGCAAGCACATCGCCGAGCTGTACACCTCGATCGGCTTCTACAAGCACGGCAAGTCCGAGTTCTACCGTGCCCTGATCAATCACCTGGCCAATACCGACGACCAGTTCATCATGGCGCCTGGCGTGCGTGGCATGGTCATGAGCGTGTTCACGTTGCCGGGCTTCAACACCGTGTTCAAGATCATCAAGGACCGCTTCTCGCCGTCGAAAAACGTCGACCGCGCCACGGTGATCGAGAAGTATCGACTGGTAAAAAGCGTCGACCGCGTCGGGCGCATGGCCGATACGCAGGAATTCGCCGACTTCCGTTTTCCCCTGAGCAAGTTCGAGCCGGCGTGCCTGGCGGAATTGCTGGAAGTTGCGCCGTCCACGGTGTCGCTGGAAGGTGAAACCGTACTGATCCGCCACTGCTGGACCGAGCGCCGGATGACGCCGCTGAACCTCTACCTCGACAATGCCAGTGAAGCCCAGGTGCGCGAAGCACTGGAAGACTATGGCCTGGCGATCAAGCAACTGGCGGCAGCCAACATCTTCCCGGGCGACATGCTGCTGAAGAACTTTGGTGTCACCCGCCATGGTCGGGTGGTGTTCTACGACTACGACGAAATCTGTTTCCTCACCGAAGCCAATTTCCGCCACATCCCGGCACCGCGCACGCCTGAGGACGAAATGGCCTCCGAGCCGTGGTACTCGATCGGGCCGCTGGACGTTTTTCCCGAAGAGTTTCCGCCGTTTCTGTTTGCCGATACCAAGCAGCGCAAACTGTTCGATCAGTTGCATGGCGAGTTGTACAACGCCGATTACTGGAAGGGACTGCAGGAGGCGATCAGGGCCGGGAAAGTGATCGATGTTTTCCCTTACCGTCGTAAAGGCCTCGATAACGAATAACCTGTTACTGATCGTTCCCAGGCTCTGCGTGGGAACGATCACAGTCAGGCGTAAATCTGCGACAATCGCGTCCTTGCGCCACTAGACGACCGAATTGCGTACCCGATGACCGACGAATCGCCCTCCATCGACAAACTGCTGAAAAACCTCGATCACGCCATGCTCGCCGACCGCCACCGGCTGCGGCGGCAATTGCTTGAGCTGCGCAAGAAACCCGACGAGGCCAAGCTGGCCCAGTGGGTGGCGCGCATGCAGGCGTCCTGCGATCAGGTGCTGGCGCGCAAGGCCAGCCTGCCGGTGATCCGTTACGACGACAGCCTGCCGATTGCGGCCAAGCGTGACGAAATCAAAAAGGCGCTGGAAAAGCATCAGGTGCTGATCATCGCCGGCGAAACCGGCTCGGGTAAAACCACCCAGTTGCCGAAAATCTGCCTGGAGATCGGTCGCGGCCAACATGGCCTGATCGGTCACACCCAGCCTCGCCGGATCGCGGCGCGCAGTGTGGCCAGCCGGGTTGCCGAGGAGCTCGGCACGCCGCTGGGCGCGCTGGTCGGCTATCAGGTGCGCTTTGAAGATCAGAGCGATTCCAACACCCTGATCAAGTTGATGACCGACGGCATCCTGCTGGCGGAAACCCAGAACGACCGCTACCTCGAACGCTACGACACGATCATCGTCGACGAAGCCCACGAACGCAGTCTGAACATCGATTTCCTGCTCGGTTACCTGAAAACCCTGCTGCCGCGTCGCCCGGACCTGAAAGTCATCATCACCTCGGCGACCATCGATCTGGAGCGCTTTTCCAAGCACTTTGACGATGCGCCGATTGTCGAAGTGTCCGGCCGCACCTTCCCGGTGGAAACCTGGTATCGCCCGCTGACCCTGGAGCAGGACGAAGAGGGCAACCGCGTCGAGGACGACCTGACCGTGGATCAGGCGATCCTCGCCACCCTCGACGAAATCGCCGCGTATGAACGCAGCGAACGCCGCAGTCCTGGCGATGTGCTGGTGTTCCTGCCCGGCGAGCGCGAGATTCGCGACGCCGCCGACATGCTGCGCAAGGCCCAGCTCAAGCACACCGAAATCCTGCCGTTGTACGCGCGCCTGTCGCCGGCCGAACAACAGCGGATCTTCCAGTCGCATCCGGGACGTCGCGTGGTGCTGGCGACCAACGTTGCCGAAACCTCGTTGACCGTGCCGGGCATCCGGTACGTGATCGACAGCGGCACTGCGCGCATCAGCCGCTACAGCTATCGCGCCAAGGTCCAGCGCCTGCCGATCGAAGCGATCTCCCAGGCCAGCGCCAACCAGCGTAAAGGTCGCTGCGGCCGGGTCGAGCCGGGCATCTGTGTGCGCTTGTACAGCGAAGAGGATTTCCTCGGTCGTCCGGAATTTACCGATCCGGAAATCCTGCGCACCAACCTCGCGGCGGTTATTTTGCAGATGCTCCATCTGCGCCTCGGCGAGATCACCGCGTTCCCGTTCATCGAGCCGCCGGACGGCAAGGCGATCAGCGACGGTTTCAACCTGCTGCAAGAATTGTCGGCGGTGGATCGCAACAATCAGTTAACCCCGCTTGGTCGTCAACTGGCGCGCCTGCCGGTGGACCCGCGCATGGGCCGCATGCTGCTCGAAGCGGCGAAGCTCGGCAGTTTGCAGGAAGTGCTGATCGTCGCCAGCGCCATGTCGATTCAGGACCCGCGCGAGCGTCCGCCGGAGCGTCAGCAGGCGGCTGACCAGGCCCACGCGCAGTGGAAGGACGCCGATTCGGACTTTGCTGCTCTGGTCAATCTGTGGCGCGGTTTTGAAGAGCAGCGCCAGGCGCTGACGGCGAGCCCGCTGCGTAACTGGTGCCGCAAGAATTTCCTCAACTACCTGCGCCTGCGCGAGTGGCGCGATTCCCATCGTCAGTTGAGCCTGATCTGCCGCGACTTGCAGCTGAGCCTGAATAAGGAGCCGGCGGATTATCCGAAACTGCACAAAGCGGTGCTGGTCGGCCTGCTCAGCCAGATCGGCCAGAAAACCGAAGACGGCGATTACCTTGGCGCCCGTCAGCGGCGGTTCTGGATTCATCCGTCGTCGGGCATCGGCAAGAAGCGCCCGCAGTGGGTAATGACCGCCGAACTGGTGGAAACCACCAAGCTGTACGCGCGCATGGTGGCGAAGATCGACGCCGACTGGATCGAACCGCTGGCCAGGCACCTGATCAAGAAGAACCACTTCGAACCGCACTGGGAGAAGAAGCGCGGCCAGGTCGTCGCGTTCGAACAGATCACTCTGTTCGGGCTGATCGTGGTCGGCCGGCGACCGGTGCATTACGGCCCGGTGGATCCGGTGGTTTCGCGGGAGCTGTTTATCCGTGAAGGCCTGGTGCGGGGCGAGATTCAGTCACGGGCCAAATGCCTGAGCGCCAACAAGCAATTGCTCGAACAGCTCGACGAACTGGAAGCCAAGGCCCGCCGGCGGGACATTCTGGCCGACGAAGAAACCCTTTACGCGTTCTACGACGCGCGACTGCCGGCGGAGATTCACCAGACCGCAACGTTCGACAGTTGGTATCGGGTCAACAGCCAGAAAGACCCGCAGTTGCTGATCATGCGCGAGGAAGACGTGCTGGCGCGCGAAGCCAGCGAAGTCACCGCGCAGCATTACCCGGATACCCTGCACATCGGCGATCTGGAACTGGCCCTGAGTTATCACTTCGAACCGAACCACCCGCGTGACGGCGTGACCCTGCGGGTGCCGGCGCCGCTGTTGCCGATGCTGCCGCCGGAACGTCTGGAATGGCTGGTGCCGGGGCTGATCGAGGCCAAGTGCATTGCGCTGGTGCGCAACCTGCCCAAGGCCTTGCGCAAAAACTTCGTGCCGGTACCGGACTTCATCAAGGCCGCGCTGCAACGCATGACCTTTGCCGAAGGTTCGTTGCCGCAGGCGCTGGGCCGTGAACTGCTGCGCATGACCGGCGCGCGGGTCAGCGACGAAGCCTGGGCCGAAGCGGCGCAGCAGGTTGAAAGCCATTTGCGGATGAACCTGGAAATCGTCGATGGCCAAGGCAAGTTCCTCGGCGAAGGACGGGATCTGGCGGAGCTGACCGCGCGTTTCGCTGAAGCCAGCCAGGCTGCTTTGGCCGTGCCGCAGAGCGCGAAGAGCCAGCAACCGGTGGAGGCCAAGGTCTTCGCGCCGGTGGCGGAAAAGACTCAGCAGAAGATTGCCGGGCTGTCGATGACGGTGTACCCGGCGTTGGTGGAAGAGGGCGGTACGGTCAAGGAGGGTCGTTTCTCGACCCCGGCCGAAGCCGAATTCCAGCATCGCCGCGCCTTGCAGCGCCTGCTGATGCAGCAACTGGCTGAACCTGCGAAGTTCCTGCGCGGCAAGTTGCCGGGCCTGACCGAACTGGGCCTGCTGTACCGCGAACTGGGTCGGGTCGATGCGCTGGTGGAAGACATTCTGCTGGCCAGCCTCGACAGCTGCATTCTCGATGGCGAAGACCCGTTGCCGCGTGACGGCGCCGGGCTGGCGGCACTGGCTGAGCGCAAACGCGGCAACTGGACCGAGCACGCCGAGCGGGTGGCACGCCTGACCCTGGAAATCCTCAAGCTCTGGCACGGTCTGCAAAAGCGCTTCAAGGGCAAGATCGATCTGGCCCAGGCGGTAGCGCTTAACGACATCAAGCAGCAGCTCAGTCATCTGGTGTATCCGGGCTTCGTCCGGGAAACGCCGATGGTGTGGCTCAAGGAGTTGCCGCGTTACCTGAAAGCGGTCGAACAGCGTTTCGAGAAGCTGGGCGCGCAGGTGCAGAAGGATCGAGTGTGGAGCGGCGAACTTGCCGGGCTCTGGACGCAATACCAGACCCGCGTCGCCAAACATGCACAGGAAGGCAAACGTGATCCGCAGCTTGAGCTGTATCGCTGGTGGCTGGAGGAGTATCGGGTTTCGCTGTTTGCCCAGCAGTTGGGAACGAAAGTGCCGATCTCCGACAAACGGCTGAACAAGCAGTGGAGCCAGGTAGAACCCTAGCGAGTGCCTGATCGCTCCCACGCTCTGCGTGGTAGCGCTTCCACGGATGCTCTGCGTCCGCTTTTGGGACGCGGAGCGTCCCTGGCTGCATTCCCACGCAGAGCGTGGGAACGATCAGCAAAAGGCGCCAAAACCTCGGGTTTATGGCAAACTTCGCGCCTATAAACGCCGGCCCCGCGGTTTTGAGCCTTCTCAACCGCGGGCGAGGTCGGAATAAAGCGATGCCAGGTTTTTGCGTCCCTTGATACGGGAATGGACCCTTTGCGTGTTGGCACGTCGGTGCCAGCATTTTCTGCCTGAACAGATTAGAGAAACGACCATGCATAACGTCGTCATCAGCGGCACCGGCCTGTATACCCCGGCCAACAGCATCTCCAACGAAGAGCTGGTGCAGTCTTTCAATACCTATGTCGCCCAGTTCAACGCGGACAACGCCGAGGCCATCGCCAGCGGTGAAGTCCAGGCCCTGACCGAGTCCAGCGCCGCGTTCATCGAAAAAGCTTCCGGCATCAAGAGCCGCTTTGTCATGGACAAGGACGGCATCCTCGACCCTGCGCGCATGACGCCACGCCTGCCGGAGCGTTCCAACGACGAATGGTCGGTGCTCTGCCAGATGGCCATCGGCGCTGCCGAACAAGCCCTGCAACGTGCCGGCAAGACTGCCGCCGACATCGACGGCGTGATCGTCGCCTGCTCCAACCTGCAGCGCGCCTACCCGGCGATCGCCATCGAAGTCCAGGAAGCGCTGGGCATCCAGGGTTTCGGTTTCGACATGAACGTTGCCTGCTCGTCGGCGACCTTCGGCATCCAGCAAGCGGCCAACACCGTGCAACTGGGCCAGGCCCGGGCGATCCTGATGGTCAACCCGGAAGTCTGCACCGGTCACCTGAATTTCCGTGACCGCGACAGCCACTTCATCTTCGGTGATGCCGCCACTGCCGTGATCATCGAGCGTGCCGATCTGGCAACGTCGAAACATCAGTTCGACGTGGTCAGCACCAAACTGCTGACCAAGTTCTCCAACAACATCCGCAACAACTTCGGCTTCCTCAACCGCGCAGCGGAAGAGGGCATTGGCGCCCGCGACAAACTGTTCGTGCAAGAAGGCCGCAAGGTGTTCAAGGACGTCTGTCCGATGGTGGCCGAGCTGATCGGCGAGCATCTGGAAGAGAACAAGCTTAACGTCGGTGACGTGAAGCGCTTCTGGCTGCACCAGGCCAACCTGAGCATGAACCACTTGATCGTGCGCAAGCTGCTGGGCCGCGAAGCCACCGAAGAAGAAGCCCCGGTGATTCTCGACACCTACGCCAACACCAGCTCCGCCGGTTCGGTGATCGCGTTCCACAAATATCAGGACGATCTGGCGGCCGGTTCGCTGGCGGTACTGAGCTCGTTCGGTGCCGGTTACTCGATCGGCAGCGTGATTCTGCGCAAACGTTGAGTGGACTCGTTCATGTCCTCTTAATCGCGCTAATCTTTCCTGCATCCGAATCAGCGAGAACGCTGTAACTTTCGGAGACTGCGGCAGGACGTCGCTTCAAGCGACCTCCTGCCGCAATCATTTTCGGGCGGGGAAAAGGGGATTGATGGATGGCGGTTGACGACACACAACTGCTCGAACGGTTGTTGGCAGGCGAACAGAAAGCCTTCAAGGAACTGGTCAGTACCTATCAAAGCCCCATGCGCGCGGTGGCCTACGCGATTGTCGGCCAGCGCCATGTCGAAGAAGTGGTACAGGACGCGTGGCTGTCGGTGGTGCGCAATATCGGCCGTTTCGAGGGGCGCTCCAGCCTCAAGACCTGGTTGCTGACCATCACTGCCAACTCGGCCAAGAGCCGCTACAAACTCAATCGTCGCGAAGTGTTGCTGGATGATCTGCCGTCACCCCACGGCACCATCGACGACGATCGTTTTTCTCCCGGCGACGGCCACTGGCTGGTCGCACCGTTCGCCTGGCACCAGGACACACCCGAAGCGCTGCTGACCGAAGGCGAGCTGCGTGAATGCCTTGAGCACACGCTGTCGAGCCTGTCGCAATTGCAAAGCAGCGTGCTGTCGCTTCGTGAGCGGCAGGGCCTGGAGCTGGAGGAAATCTGTAATCTTCTGGAGATCTCGCTCTCCAATGTCCGCGTGCTGCTGCATCGAGCACGCTTGAAGGTCTTCGCGACCGTGGAGCATTTTGAGGAGACCGGCGAATGTTGACGTGCAAGGAGCAAGTAGCGCGGTCCAGCGATTATCTCGATGGCCAATTGAGCTTTCGCGAAAAACTGATGGTGCGTCATCACCTGATGTTCTGTCGCAACTGCCGGCGTTTCATTCGCCAGATGCGTTTGATGCAGGCGACGTTACGGGCGATGCCGCAGAAGCCGGAAGAGGGCGTGGACGCGCTGGCCGAGCAGTTGGCTGAGCTGCGGCGCAAGCATCGATCCTGAAAACACAGGCTGGCGCGGCCGCAGCGAACGGATGATGGGGATCGCTGCGGCCGCGCCAGTCTGTTGAAGCCTCTTCAAACGATGGAACCTAAGGCACAACCCATCGTTTGAAGTCTGTTGCCGGGTTGCTTAGAACTTCGCTTCCGCGTCCAGCTGCAGGGTGTTGGTGTCTGCATCACGCTGGGTACGGCTGGAGAAGTCGGCCTTGGTCAGGAAGTAAGTCGCACCGATGGCGAAGTTCTTGTCGATGTCGTAACCGACCTTGAACTTGTGGCCACGGGAGCCGGTGGTGCCGTTGGCGAAGTCCGAATCGGTGAAGGCACCGACCACAGCGTTGCGCTGCACGTCACGATAGTTGTAGTCGAGGTTCAGGCCGAAGACTTTCGACTTGGCACCCACCAGCCATGCGGTGTCCTGATCGGTCACTGCATCGTTGTTTTTCACGTACTGACCGTAGAACGACAGCGGCATTGGCAGGCCACCGATGTCGACCTGGCTGAAGCCTTCGTACAGCCGGAATTCGTTGTTCGCCGAGTTGCCGTTGACGGCCAGGGCGCATGGCGTGGAGGTACCGGTGCAACGGCTGTCTTCGTCGTTCTGGTAGGCGTAGACGCTGCCGCCCAGGGTCAGTTTCAGGTTGTCGGTGATGGCGAAGCGGCTACCCAGCTGGCCGGCGGTCAGGCGCAGATCGTGACGGAATTGCACGCCGTCGCCGTCGACGTTGTCCTTGAGGTTGTAGTTACCCAGGCTGCCGAACAGCTCGACGCTGCTGCCCAATGGATACTTGTAGGTAACGGCCAGACCTTCCGGGTTGATGTCGCTGTCCCAGATCACGTCGCCCATGCTCACCCACGGTTGCAGCATCTTGCCGCCGATGATGTGCAGGTTCTTGATCTGGTCCGGGTGGTAGTCGATGTAGCCGAGGTCGAGCCAGATCTGCTTCTTGTCGAAGTAGTTGTCCTGGTCCTGGTTGGTCGAACGGGCGTCGTCGCCGCCGCCGGTGGCGATACGGATGCCGGTGTCGACTTGCGGGTTGATCTCGGTGTAGGCACCCAGACGGGCACGAATGCGCTGGCGATCCTTGTCGCGGCCACCGTTGTTCGGTTCGCCGTCGATCTTGATGGTCTCCTGACGAATACGCACGTCGCCCTTGAACTGGGTCTTGGCGGCCCAGGCCAGTTTCTGGTCGAAACTGCTGAGCTCGTTGGTTTTCTTCGCGGTCGCCGCGATTTGCTCGTTGGTCTCTTGCTGCGCCTGCTGCGCGATTTGCTGGGCCTTCTGATCCTTGGCCAGTTCTGTTTGCAGTTCAACGTACTGCGCCTGGGAAATCGAACCGTTAGCCTTGAGCATGTCGAGCAGTTTGGCGTCGACTGCGGCACTGGCCGGTACACTCATGGCCAGCAACAGGCCACCGCACAGGGCCGCCGCAGTTTTCGTGGAAGCAAGACGCATAGCAATCTCCGAAGATGAGAGGGGATGGCTGAACCATCCTGGGCACAACCGACGGTTTGACGGTCGGAAAACAGTGTCCGGGTAGAACCCGGCGCTCTAAAAACAGGCGCCAGTATCGCGATGGTTTATGACAGAGCAGTGGCGCGATGATGGCAGGTTGATGACGATGCAAAACTTCCGTGAACTATTGAGCTAGAGCGCTGTCGCGCATTTGGTCGTGTGCAAGGCCAGGCCGATCAGCGATACTCGCCGGGCGTTCACGCCCGAAAGTGGAGAGGAAAATGCCGCTGCAACGTCTGCACAAACTGTCGGAAATTCCTGCGTCCGACTGGGATGTTCTGGTACCGCAAAACCAGCCGTTTCTGCGCCATGCCTTTCTGGCTTCGCTGGAGGACAGCGGCAGCGTCGGCCCGCACACGGGCTGGCAGGCGGAGCATCTGCTGCACGTTGAAGCGGGGCGCGTGATCGCGGCGCTGCCCGGTTATCGCAAGTGGCACTCCTATGGCGAATACGTGTTCGATCACGGCTGGGCCGATGCCTGCGCCCGGGCCGGCATCGATTACTACCCCAAGTTCTTGAGCGCCGTGCCGTTCAGCCCGGTCAGCGGTCCACGGTTGTTGGCGGCAAATGTCGAGGACGGATTCGAACTGCTCAAGAGCCTGCCGGGCTATCTGGAAATCGAAGAGCTCTCCAGCGCCCACATCAATTTCACCGACGCGTTCACCGATGCCGCCATGGCCGGGCAGCCGGGCTGGCTGCAACGCATCGGCTGTCAATATCACTGGCAGAATCGCGGCTACCGCGACTTTCAGGACTTCCTCGACGTGCTCGCCTCGCGCAAGCGCAAACAGATGCGCAAGGAGCGCGAGCAAGTGGCGGGGCAGGGCTTCGAGTTCGAATGGCTGGAGGGGCGCGAGCTGGACGAGGCGCAGTGGGATTTTGTCTACGCCTGCTATGCCAACACCTACGCAGTGCGCCGGCAGGCGCCGTACCTGACCCGGGAATTCTTCAGTCTGCTGGCCGAGCGCATGCCGGAATCGATTCGCGTGGTGCTGGCCCGGCAAGGCTCACGGCCGGTGGCGATGGCGTTCAGTCTGGTGGGCGGCGACAGTTTTTACGGACGCTATTGGGGATGCCTCGCCGAGTTCGACCGGCTGCATTTCGAGACCTGTTTCTACCAGGGCATGGACTATGCGATTGCCCAGGGTTTTCAGCGTTTCGATGCCGGTGCCCAGGGCGAGCACAAACTGATTCGAGGCTTTGAACCAGTGATCACCCATTCCTGGCATTACCTGCGCCATCCCGGTCTGAAAGCTGCGGTCAAAGACTTCCTGCACCAGGAGCGCGCCGGTGTTCTGGCCTATGCCGAAGAGGCGAGGAACGCCTTGCCGTATCGGCAAGCCTGATCCTCGCCGGCACCCTCAGCTGTCTTCCTTGCCGAGCCAGCGATAGAGCACGCCGCCGACCACCGCACCGAGCAGCGGCGCGACCCAGAACATCCACAGCTGCGCGATAGCCCAGCCGCCAACCATCAGCGCCGGTCCCGTGCTGCGGGCCGGGTTGACCGACGTGTTGGTGACCGGAATCGAGATCAGGTGGATCAGCGTCAGGGCCAGGCCGATGGCGATCGGTGCCAGTCCTGCCGGGGCGCGCTTGTCGGTGGCGCCGAGGATGATCACCACGAACATGGCGGTCATTACCAGTTCGGTGACGAAGCCTGCGGCCATCGAATACTTGCCCGGCGAGTGCTCGCCATAACCGTTGGAGGCCAGGCCGTTGGCGACTTCGAAGCCTTCCTTGCCACTGCCGATGTAGACAATCAGCGCCGCCGCGAGAGTCGCCCCGATCACCTGGGCGATGATGTAGGCGGGCAACTCCTTGGGCGGGAATCGACCGCCAACGGACAGTCCGACCGACACCGCCGGGTTGAGGTGGCAGCCGCTGATGTGGCCGATGGCAAATGCCATGGTCAAGACCGTCAGCCCAAACGCCAGGGCGACCCCCAGCACGCCGATTCCCAATGGTGAAGACGCGGCGATTACCGCACTGCCGCAACCGCCCAAAACCAACCAGAACGTACCCAACAACTCAGTAACTGAACGTTTGAACAGAGACATGAGAGAGTCCTTGATAGACGTGCTATCGAGACTGGATCGAGTGGTGCTTCCCTGCAGATTTACGACAGGTTCCGTTCCGGAGCCTTGGCTCAGTACAGCAGGGTTTGGGCGGATTTCCAGCAGGCGATAAAAAACCGCCAGGGCCCGTGGTTAAAGGGCTCTGGCGGTTTTATCTCACGTTGATCGTTCCCACGTCGAGGCGTCGAACCGTCCGCGTGGGAACGATCAGAAGCGCGGTTCAGTCGATGCCGACAAACCCTCCCGTCTGGTGCGCCCACAACCGCGCATACAGGCCGCGATGGGCCAGCAGTTCGGCGTGGGTGCCGCTTTCGGCGATCTTGCCGTTTTCCAGCACCACCAGTCGGTCCATGCGGGCAATGGTCGAGAGGCGGTGGGCGATGGCGATCACGGTCTTGCCCTGCATCAGGGTTTCCAGGCTCTCCTGGATCGCGGCTTCGACTTCCGAGTCCAGCGCCGAGGTCGCTTCGTCCATGATCAGGATCGGCGCGTCCTTGAGCAGCACCCGCGCAATCGCGATCCGCTGACGCTGACCACCGGACAGTTTCACCCCGCGTTCGCCTACATGCGCGTCGAATCCGGTGCGTCCTTCGGCGTCCGTCAGCAGCGGGATGAACTCATCGGCGCGGGCCTTGCGCACTGCTTCCCAGAGCTCGGCGTCGGTGGCGTCGGGCTTGCCGTACAGCAAGTTGTCGCGGATCGAGCGGTGCAGCAGCGAGGTGTCCTGAGTGATCATGCCGATCCGTGCGCGCAGGCTTTCCTGGCCAACTTCGGCGATGTTCTGGCCGTCGATCAGGATCCGCCCGCCTTCGACGTCATAGAGGCGCAGCAGCAGGTTGACCAAAGTCGATTTGCCGGCGCCGGACGGGCCGATCAAACCGATTTTCTCGCCCGGTTTGATGGTCAGGTTAAGGTCGCCGATGATGCCTTTCTTCTTGCCGTAGTGAAAATCCACGTGCTCGAAACGCACTTCGCCACGGGCCACGGCCAGCGGTTTGGCCTGCTCCCGGTCGGTGACGCTGACCGGTTGCGAGATGGTCTGCAGACCATCCTGAACCATGCCGATGTTTTCGAAGATCCCGGTGACCACCCACATGATCCAGCCGGACATGTTGACGATGCGGATCACCAGGCCAGTGGCCAGGGCGATCGCGCCGACGCTGATCAGCGATTGCGTCCACAGCCACAGGGCCAGCGCCGTGGTGCCGACGATCAGCAGGCCGTTCATGGTGGTGATCGCCACGTCCATGCTGGTGACCACGCGGCCGGCCATTTGGGCTTTTTCAGTCTGTTCCTGGATCGCCTCGCGGGCGTAATGCTGTTCGAAATTGGTGTGGGCGAACAGCTTCAAGGTGGCGATATTGGTGTAGCCGTCGACGATCCGGCCCATCAGTTTCGAGCGCGCATCGGAGGCTTCCACCGAGCGGTCCTTGACCCGTGGCACGAAGTAATAGAGCGCGCCGATGTAGGCGGCGATCCACGTCAGCAGCGGAATCATCAGGCGCCAGTCCGCCTCGGCGAACAGCACCAGCGAACTGATCGCGTAGATCAGCACATGCCATAACGCATCCACCGCCTGCACGGCTGAATCGCGCAGCGAGTTGCCGGTCTGCATGATGCGCTGGGCAATGCGTCCGGCGAAGTCGTTCTGGAAGAAATTCAGGCTCTGCTTGAGCACGTAGCTGTGGTTCTGCCAGCGAATCATGCTGGTCATGCTCGGGCTCAGGGTCTGGTGCACCAGCATGTCGTGCAGGGCCAGGAACAAAGGGCGAAGGAGCAATGCCACCACCGCCATCCACGCCAGTTCGGCGCCATGCACTTTGAAGAAATCGACGTTGGGCGTGCCCTGGGCGAGGTCGATGATGCGGCTCAGGTAACTGAACAGCGCCACTTCGATCAATGCACCGAACAGGCCGACGATCAGCAGGGCGGCGAAACTCGGCCAGACCTGCTTCAGGTAATAGGTATAGAAGGGCAGAACGCGGTCCGGCGGGGATGCAGTCGGGGCATCGCGGAATATGTCGATCAGTTGTTCGAAACGGCGATAGAGCATCAGATAACCGCCCGGAGCACGGGCTCTCCTTTTATCAGTGTGAGCGGCGTGACATCAGGTCAGCGCCGCTCGATATGCCCTGTAAAGCTTAGTCGATGCGCTTGGCCGACTTGATGATCACAGGGTCGACCGGCACGTTTTGCATGCCCTGTTTGGTGGTGGTCTGGGAGTTGACGATGATGTCGACCACGTCCATGCCCTTGACCACTTTGGCGAACACCGCGTAACCGGCGTCACGGCCCGGATCGAGGAAGGCGTTGTCGGCGACGTTGATGAAGAACTGGCTGGTGGCCGAATTCGGATCTGAAGTACGGGCCATCGACAGGGTGCCGCGAACGTTGTGCAGGCCGTTGCTGGCCTCGTTCTTGATCGGGGCCTTGGTTTCTTTCTGCTGCATCTGCTGGGTGAAGCCGCCGCCCTGGGCCATGAAGCCCGGGATCACGCGATGGAAAATGGTGTTGGTGTAGAAACCGCTGTCGACGTAATCGAGAAAGTTCTTGGTGCTGATCGGCGCCTTGACCGGGTCCAGCTCGATTTCGATGGTGCCGTTGGTGGTCACCAGTTCGACGTGTGGCGCCTTGGCCGGCGTGGCAGCCATCAGGTTGGCAGCAAACAGCACGGTGCCGGCGGCGAGGGCGAGTTTTTTCAGCATGGGTCAGTGATCCTGAGGGTGGTTATCGGCTGTGGCGAGGAACTCCAGCAGCGTTTGATTGAAGCGTTCGGGCTGATCGAGCGGAGTGGCGTGGCGCGAATCGGCGATCACCACCAGCCGCGCATCGGGCAGCAGTCTGACATAGGTTTCTTTCAGCGAAACGGGGGTGTAGTCCCGGTCGGCGCTGACGACGAGGGTTGGACAGGTGACCCGGGAAAGTCGTTCCTGGACCCCCCAGCCGACAATCGCATCGAAGCTGGCGAGATAAGCACGTTTGTCGTTCTTTGCCCAGCGTTCTGCCATCTTCTGGCGCAAATCGGCCTGCTCCGGTTTGGGGAACAGCTTGGCGCCAAGGGCCTTGCCGATGGTGGCGAGGCTGAGCACACGCATCAGGCTCCAGCGTTTGAACCATTGCCAGTAATCGTCGCGGCTGCGCACTTTGACCTCAGGCGCACTGTTGACGATGGTCAGGCTCTTGAGCATCTGCGGCTGATCGACAGCGAACTGGAAGCCGATCATGCCGCCCATGGACAGCCCGGCGTAATGCACCGGGCCGAGCTTCAAATGCTCGATCAGGGCGACGATGTCGGCGCTGAAACCGGCGATGCTGTAGCGCTCGCGGGGTTTGTCGGAGCGACCGTGACCGCGCACGTCCGGGACGATCACCCGGTAGTGCGCGGCCAGCGCGGGAATCTGCATTTCCCAGTCCAGGGTGCTGGAGCCCAGACCGTGAACCAGCAGCAACGGATCGCCGTGGCCATATTCCTCGTAGTGCAGGTTGCAACCTTCATGCTCGAAATACGCCATCGGTGAACTCCGTGTCAGGCTTGTTCGGGGGCGGCGAACGGTGCGTCCAGCGGCATGGTGTCGAAGGTACGCAGCAGTTCGATAAGGATTTGCGTCGCCGGACCCAAGGGTTTGTCCTTGTTCGAATACAGATAGAAACTGGAGTTGCGATTGCCGCCTCTGTCCAACGGTAGCAGCTTGAGTGAGCCGTCTTTCAGTTCCCGCTCGATCATGTGTCGTGGCAGCCATGCGAAACCCAGGCCACTGCTGACGAATGTCGCTGCGGTGGCGAGGCTGCCGACGGTCCAGCGTTGCTCGGCGCCCAGCCAGCCGACGTCCCGGGGTTGCTGGCGGCCGGAGTCGCGAATGACCACTTGCATCTGGGTTTCCAGGTCCTGGAAATTCAGCTCGCGGTTGAGCCGATGCAGCGCATGATCAGGATGGGCGACGGCGACAAACTCGACATCGCTCAACTCTGCGCCGAGGTAACCGGGAATGCTCAGTCCGGTGATGGCCAGATCGGCGACACCTTCGAGCAGCACTTCCTCGACACCCGACAACACTTCTTCACGCAGACGCACGCGACAGCCGCGACTCTGCGGCATGAAAGCGGTCAACGCGCGCACGATGCGGGCGCTCGGATAGGCGGCATCGACCACCAGCCGCACTTCGGCCTCCCAACCCTGTTCCATGTGGTGGGCGAGGTCTTCCAGCTGGCTGGCCTGTTTCACCAGTTGTCGCGAGCGGCGCAGCAACACGCCGCCGGCTTCGGTCAGCACAGCCTTGCGGCCATCAATGCGCAACAGCGGCACGCCGAGCTGATCCTGCATGCGGGCGACGGTGTAACTGACCGACGATTGCGAGCGGTGCAGAGCCTCGGCGGCCTGGGCGAATCCGCCGTGGTCGACCACGGCCTGCAACGTTCGCCATTGATCAAGGGTCACGCGGGGCGCTTTCATCAATAGCTCCTCTTGTCCTAAGCTGGCGGTCCCTCATGGAGACTGCCGAATGAAAAAATTCTGTTGTGTGTTGCTGGCGCTGCTTCCGCTGACTGCGTTCGCGTACCCGATCGATGTGGAAAAGGATCTCAACGGCCTGAAGATCGACTACAACGCGTTCGACACCGATAGCGACATCGGCTCCATCCAGGTCAACAACTACGGCGACGTCGACGCGACCTGCAAGGTGGTGTTCACCAACGGTCCGGAAGCGCCGCGCACCCGCAACATCGACGTGGCCGCGGGCAAGCACAAGAACGCCACGGCCAAGTTCACCCGGACCATCATCAAGCTGCGCATCAAGTTGAGCTGCACCCCGAAATAGCGTCACGGTCCCTGTGGGGGCGAGCTCCCACAGGGTATGGCTCGCATCTAAACGAATTTTTCGATGCTTTGCAGCAATTATTTGCGCTTTTTCATCGATATGACTCTGTTTAACCTTCACTCCATCGACTTACAACATTCTCGGATGGAGGCTACACAACATGTCCCGCGTTCTGATCATCGAAAGCAGTGCCCGCCAGCAAGATTCGGTTTCCCGTCAACTGACCCAGACCTTCATCAGTCAGTGGAAAGCGGCGCATCCGGCCGATCAGATCACCGTTCGTGACCTCGCCGTGAACCCGGTGCCGCACCTGGACATCAACCTGCTGGGCGGCTGGATGAAATCCGCCGAGCAACGCAACGACAGCGAGCAATCTTCGCTGGACCGTTCCAACGAATTGACCGATGAATTGCTCGCCGCCGACGTGCTGGTGATGGCCGCGCCGATGTACAACTTCGCGATTCCAAGCACCCTGAAAGCCTGGCTCGACCACGTGCTGCGTGCCGGTGTGACCTTCAAGTACACCGAAACCGGCCCGCAAGGCCTGCTCAGCGGCAAGCGTGCCTACGTGCTGACCGCCCGCGGCGGGATCTACGCCGGCGGCCCGGCGGATCATCAGGAACCGTACCTGCGTCAGGTGATGGGTTTCATCGGCATCCACGACGTGACCTTCATCCACGCCGAAGGCATGAACCTGGGCGGCGACTTCCAGGAGAAAGGCCTCAACCAGGCCAATGCCAAACTGTCTCAGGTCGCTTGATAAGTTAATCGCCAGATAATCGCCGATTGTTTTAGTGACCTGGCGCAACCCCTTCAAGGCTCTACGCGCATCGAACCTCCCTTTGCACTTGTTGCTCCTGAGTGCTCTAGCCCGATTGAACGCTTTAGCGAGATCGGGCTTTTTTTTGCCCGGGATTTTTTGCAACGCAGCACATCCCCTGTGGGAGCAAGCCCGCGCCCACAGGGGCCACCGTTGTCTGAGGGTTCGCGATCAGAAGCAAAAACCGCTATCGTCGCCGCCATTCGAAATCGAGGCGAGCATGGGCTATCTACTTTTTGTCACGCTGATCCAGGCGTTTTCCTTCAGTCTGATCGGCGAATACCTGGCCGGTCATGTCGACAGTTACTTCGCGGTACTGGTGCGGGTGGTGCTGGCCGGGCTGGTGTTCATCCCGCTGACGCGCTGGCGCTCGGTGGAGCCGGCGTTCATGCGCGGCATGCTGCTGATCGGCGCGTTGCAGTTCGGCGTGACCTACGTCTGCCTGTATTTGAGCTTCCGCGTACTGACGGTGCCGGAAGTGTTGCTGTTCACCATCCTCACGCCGCTGCATGTGACGCTGATCGAAGATGCGCTCAACCGTCGCTTCAACCCGTGGGCGCTGATCGCCGCACTGGTGGCGGTGGCGGGCGCGGCGGTGATTCGCTACGACCGGATCAACCCGGACTTCTTCATGGGCTTTCTGCTGCTGCAACTGGCCAACTTCACCTACGCCGCCGGGCAGGTGCTGTACAAACATCTGGTGGCGAAACATCCGAGCGATCTGCCGCACTACCGGCGCTTCGGCTTCTTCTACCTCGGCGCATTGGCGGTGGCATTGCCGGCGTTCCTGCTGTTCGGCAAATCCAACTTCCTGCCGGAAGCACCGCTTCAATGGGGCGTGTTGCTGTTCCTTGGCCTGGTCTCGACCGCACTCGGTTTGTACTGGTGGAACAAGGGTGCATGCCTGGTCAACGGCGGCACCCTGGCGGTGATGAACAACCTGCACGTGCCGGTGGGCTTGCTGCTGAACCTGTTGATCTGGAATCAGCATGAGGAGCTGGGTCGGTTGTTCCTCGGTGGCAGCGTGATTCTGGCGGCGGTGTGGATCAGCCGGTTGGGGATTCGCAAGCCGCAAGTCATTGGCTGAATTGTCATTCCACCCATTATTTCCACCGCGATAACTATGTACCGCACCTGACTACTGCTTGATCGACACGCTGTGCCCTACAGACAAGGAGTGACTGTATGGCACAGAACAATTTCAACGATGGAACGTCGGGAAGCGTCGTCATCCGAACCGGGCCGCCCGCTTCGAGTGACGGATCGGGCGGTGGTTTTGGCGGCGGTGGCGGGGTATCGGGCGGCTTCGGCAAGGTCAGCAAGAAGAAGCAGAAGGCAAAGGCCAAAGCCAAAGCCGAGGCACTTCAAAAAAAACAAAAAGAGCAGGCTGAGGCAGCAGCCAAGGCACAAGCCGAAGCGGCACAGGCTCAGGCAGCCGCCACGCAGGTTCAGGAACAGGCGCGCCATCAAGCGCTGATGCAGTTCCTGGCGGGATTGGCGCAGCGACATGACGCCATCAGGGCCGAAGTCGATCGTCGTTTTGCCGAAAGGGCCGCTCAACTCTCGACGTCACTGGAGCAAGAAGTCCTCGCTTCGCGCAGGCCACCGAACAGCGATGACAGTGAGCGTTGGCAGCTTTACCTGATCACAAAGGAAAAAGGCGAAATCGACGGGCTGCTCGCCCGCAAATCCGCGGAACTCGATGCAAAGAACGCGGCAGCCCTTTCCTTTGATGGTCATGACCCGCTGACGCGCTCGTCCCATGACTATCTGACACGACTCGGCCAGTTCGGCCAGGCGCTCGACGACGGCCTCCGGATCTGGGAAAGCGCTTACACCGCCGCCCATGAGGCGCGATTACTCACCTCGCAGATCCATGCCCTGCGGGAAAAGTCCGCAGCAATGGCCAGACATCACGCCGAGCAGACCGTGGTCTGGCGTGCAAGGGAAGCGGTTTGGGAGGCTCAGCGCCAATACGCTGCGCAACGCGAGGCACGGGTTCGATTCAAGCAACAGGCTGATGAAGATGCGCGGGTAAGTCGAACCCGGCAGGCCAATACGCTGACCGTTCCGATGTCGTCGATGACGCACGGCGCGATGGTGTTGACGAACGCCGGGGCGCAGGCGGCCCAACAAGCGGGCAAGATCATTGAGGGCGCTGCCCAACAAGCGGGCAAGATCATTGAGGGCGCTGCACAGCAAACGGGCAAAATCATCGAGGCTGCTGTACAGCAAGCGGTCAGACATCTTTCCCTTTCTTCCCTTGCGACTCTGGCTCCCAAGCCGCTCACGGTGTTCGTCGCCGGGATGGTGTACTCGCCAACGCTGGGCGATGGAGAACTGACACCGGAGCAGCGACGACGATTGTTTCAGTCTGTCGCCGTACCTGCCCAGGCGCTGGGGCTTTCTGATGAGCAAGCGCTGCGCTCGATTGCTGACACCGGCGGATCAGTGGAGATGCCTTATCGGCTCAAACCCGAGGCCGTACCACAAGGTACCGCCGTCATCGCCGTCACCACTGGTAAAGAGATCAGCGCCAGTGTGCCGGTCATCAACGCGGTGCTTGATCCGCTGACGGGCAACTACACCGCAGAAGTCCCAGGCTCACCGGCCCGACACCTGCAGTTCACGCCGGATGCCAGCATCACCAAAGAGGTTCCGAGCCAGGGCCGGATAGCGCTGCTGCCACCGGTTGTTCAGGACTTGCCGAAGGGCGTCGACCTGCGCATTCAGGACTGCATCATCTGCGTGCCGGGTTCGGCGCCGATGTACCTGTCCTTCAACCTGCCACCGTTGGGCGCGGGCGTCGTCACCGGCAAGGGGCAACCCGCCAAGGCTGACTGGTGGAACACGGCCAGCCGCAGCACGGGTGCAGCCATTCCCAGTCAGATCGGCGACCAGTTGCGCGGGCGGGAGATTCAGTCGTTCGGCGCATTTGGCGACGCGCTGTGGCGGACATTGGGTGAGCAATCGGCACTCACCAGCCAGTTCGATGAGGTCAACAAAAAACGCGTCGAGCAAGGCTTCGCCCCTTATGCGCCGAAAAGTACCTGGGTGGGTGAACGCCGGGAGTTCGAACTGCGCTTTCAGAACGATGCGTCAGTCGGCGAGAACCCGTTCAATCTCGACCGGGTCAGCATCGTCACGCCGCAAAGTGCCCACGGACGACGTGGCGTTCTACCTGCGGTCCAGCCATGGCCGATTCCCCCGGTGGGCATTGGAACCTGGACCCCTCTGGTGCCACCGGGCAGCGAACACCTCGGGCCGACCACCACACCGATTTCCCCCTCGACCCCCACGGCTTATCCCGGCAACCCGCTCATCCCGATCCTACCGGCAAACGAGACGTTTCCGGCTGTTGATGAAGGGCAGGCGGGTGCGAGTATTCCGGGGTTCCCGGGGGATATGGAGCTGCCTTCGCCGGATGTGCTGTTTCTGGATCGAAGGGATGATCCGGGGGTTGCGACGGGAATCGGAAAAACGGTTACCGGAGTTTGGTTGGGGGAGGCGGCGAGAACTGTGGGGGCGTCAATTCCTGTGCAGATTGCCGATCAGTTGAGAGGGAAGGAGTTTGCCAATTTTCATCGGTTCAGAGAGGCGTTTTGGAGGGCTGTGGCTGCTGATTCAGATCTCAGCTTTCAGTTTTCTGATCACAATTTGAGGCGAATGCAGGCCGGCATTGCTCCTTTCCCACCGGTTGCAGATCAGAGAGGAGGAAGAAAGACGTTTGAACTTCATCATGATGTGGAAGTTATAAGCGGAGGTGAGGTTTATGGGATCGACAATATTTTGGTGATGACGCCACGGCGACACATACAACTGCACCAGGAGAAAAAAGGAAATGAAATTTAAAGATAAATTTGAGTACTACACCGAAGCCGAGTTTTTATCTTTTCTACAAGGATTCGTGCACTTTCCCAGCGGGTTAGAGGGGGTAGCGTTAGAGGCCCATCTGGACAAACTTGTCGCTCATTTCGAGCTAGTCACCGAACACCCCGACCGCTCGGACGTCATCTTCTATCCCAAGGAGGGACGTGAAGACAGCCCCGAAGGCATCCTGAAAGAAGTGAAGGAGTGGCGCGCACTCAATAACAAGCCTGGATTCAAACCAGAGTAATTTCATATCAAATGAGCCTTCATGGGTGACACCTTTCTGGATGTCATCCATGGCGACGTGCAAAAAACAAGGAAGTTTAAATGTATGAAGCTGAAACCCGCTCTCAATGAATATACAGAAACCGAGTTCAAGGCATTGGTTGACCGGATCTGGGCAGTTGATCTGGCAAAAGTCGACCACGACCGGTTGATCAATCATTTCGATCAGATTTCAGGTCACGCCAAAGGGGCCGATCTGCTGTTCTATCCGGAGGATACTTCGAATCCCAACTCATCCGAGTCCGTTGTCGAATACCTTAAGGCGTGGCATCACCAACAGGGGCGAGCCATATTCAAAGGGCAGGCTCTGGCCAACGTTGCAAGTCCTCCAGTGACAACGAACTGGGCGCAGCAGCGTCTTGCCCAGAGTCTGGTGGATGTTCAAAAAATGAACGCGGAACTGGCTGCAGCAGAACAGACTGCAGAGGCCTCTCTTGTTTTACTGCAACAACGAATCCGGCAGATGCGCGAGAGGCAAAGTGCCCAGTTGGATCTCCTTGAAAGAGAGGCGGATATTCGTGCTCTGGAAGTTGCGGAAGCCGACTCGCGTGCCGCCGTGGCTCGATATGGCTCGTGGAAAATGCGTATTCAGTTCCGAAGAGAGAGTGCCCAGCGTGACGTGACGTTCGCTCGTTCAGAGCAGGGGCAATGGCAAAATATTGCCCTGCAAGTCAGTACCACGGGCGACCGCTTTTCGGCTAGGTCAAATGATCTCTATCAGCGTTTGTCAGTGGCTCAAATTGAAGCAGAGTCATTGTTGACGACTGCGCAGGCATGTCTGATCGAGCAGCGTAATCAGGGAGTCGGGTCGCTGCGGTTGCCAGTAAACCTGTTTGCACCACTCGCGCACGCTAACGCACGCCCGGCGATCATGCTCGACGGTGCTTTGTCAGGATCACTGGAAGAGCATCGAATCGAACTGCAAAAGTCCATTCGTTCAGTCGTGGCAGACTTGACCTGGCAAGTCAGTTCGGGCGCAGAGGCCACTCGGCGTCAACATGCAGCGGTGCTGCAGTTCGACTTTTCCAGCAGAGCCGAGGTGGGCTGGTATGGCGTATGCGTTCCTTTGGCCGAATTCCTTCCGCTTGAGGGGCTGGATTGGCAGCAACTGGCGGTGACGGCAGGAACCGTTGCGATGCCCTTCAGAATGAGCAGCGGAAGTTACACCGTTCCCGCGAAAACCATGCACCGAGGTATTAGGGAGATCAAGACGCTGCATCAGGTGACACTGGCATCAAACCAATCGTTATCTCATGTGCGAGTGCGCGGTGCGTTATGGAATGAACATGTGCGAGCCTACTCTTTCACCACTGATGAAGCCGGGCTGCTGACCGTAAACTGGTGCCCTCTCGAAACACTCGAAACGTCCCCGGCACCTTACGATGCAAGGGAGCCGCGGCTGGGATTTCTGCGCTCGAGTCCAGTGCCTGTGCTGGAGACAATCAGCGATTCGGTAACTGCTCGATTTGATGACTATGTGGTGGTTTTCCCTCAGGGCTCGGGCTTCGAGCCCCTGTATGTGATGTTCAGAAACCCTGCCGGTATTATTTCGGCGCCAGTTGCCCCACCAGAAACTCGATAAACGCGCGCGTCTTCTGCGGCACCCGCCGCGCAGACGAATACACCGCGTTGATGGTGATCGCCGGAGCTTGCCATTCGCACAGCACCGGCACCAGTCGCCCGGCCGCCAGCGCTTCTTCGACGATGAAGTCCGGCAGCAGCGCAATGCCCATGCCGGCCTCGGCCGCTTGCGCCAGCAAGTCGCCGTTGTTGGCGTGCAGCGGCCCGGTGACGTTGACGCGCTGGGTCTCCTTGCCGTTGCACAGTTGCAGGCTGACGCCGCTTTGCAGATAACCGTAGTTCAAGCATTGATGTGAGCGCAGATCCTGCGGTGTCTGCGGTGTGCCCGCACGTTCGAGATAAGCGGGGGAGGCGACCATGATGCGTGGGGCCGGCGCCAGTTGCCGGGCGATCATGGTCGAGTCGGGCATGCTCGCAATGCGGATCGTCACATCGAACCCGCCGCGCACCGGATCGACCTGCTGGTCGCTGAGCACCAGTTGCAGCTCGATGTTCGGGTGCTGTTCGTGGAACAGCGGAATCAGCTTGCCCAGTCGCCGCAGGCCGAACGACATCGGTGCGTTTACGCGCAGTACGCCGCGCAACTCACCCACCCCGTCCCGCGCCCGCTGCTCGGCCTCGTCCAGTGCCGCAATCACTTCCCGCGCTGCTTCGAAATACTCGGCACCAGCCTCGGTCAAGTGCAGGCTGCGGGTGGTGCGTTGCAGCAGCTGCACGCCGATGGCTTCTTCCAGCGCCTGAATCTGTTTGCTGACTTTCGAGCGGGGCACGTCCATGGCCCGGGCGGCGGCCGCGAAGCCGTTCTCGCCGACCGTCACTACGAAGGCGCGCATGCATTCGATGCGATCCATGATTGTCCCTTTTTTAGAATCAATGATTCTCGATTTTAGGTAATTGTCCCTTTATCGGCTAGCCCCTAAAGTGACATCCAAGCCGAGACAACAACGCCGAAGACGGCAAAACGCCTCGACTCACCCAATACCCAATCGAAACTTTGAATCGACATCAAAAGGAACGCGCCATGTCTATCCGTGAACTGCTCAACCCAACCAACTCCGCCCTGATCCTGATCGACCACCAGCCACAAATGGCTTTCGGCGTGCAGTCGATCGACCGTCAGACCTTGAAGAACAACACCGTCGGCCTGGCCAAGGCAGCGAAGATCTTCAACGTACCGACCATCTACACCTCGGTCGAAACCGAAAGCTTCAGCGGCTACATCTGGCCTGAACTGCTGGCGGTACACCCGGAGCAGAAGCCGATCGAGCGCACCTCGATGAACTCCTGGGAAGACAAGGCGCTGGTTGACGCCGTGAAGGCCACCGGGCGCAAGAAGCTGATCATCGCCGCGTTGTGGACCGAGGTCTGCCTGACCTTCCCGGCCCTGGAAGCCCTGGCCGAAGGTTACGAGGTGTACATCGTCACCGACGCGTCCGGCGGTACCACCAAAGAAGCTCATGACATGTCGGTACAGCGGATGATTCAGGCCGGTGCAGTGCCGGTGACTTGGCAGCAAGTGTTGCTCGAGTACCAGCGTGACTGGGCGCACAAAGACACTTATCAAGCGGTGATGGACCTGGTGCTGGAACACAGCGGCGCGTACGGCATGGGCGTCGATTACGCCTACACCATGGTGCACAAGGCACCGCAACGGCAGGCCTGACAAGTCGGCATTTCGAAATAGATGCAGTACTTGTGGGAGCGACGGTGCGACGATTCGACTTGCTCGCGAAGGCGGTGGTTCAGTCAGTGATGAAGTGACTGATACTCCCTCATCGCGAGCAAGCTCGCTCCCACAGGTTTTGTGGCTTTACATCAGATGTTTTTCGGCTTGTGGAGTGTGGCTTGCGCCAAGGACTGCCGGCAATATCCCGGAACGCAAATCCCCGCCGCTCGGCTGCTGATAGAGGCTCAATCCAAACTCCGGCAGCACCGCCAGCAGGTAATCGAAGATATCCCCCTGGATCCGCTCGTAATCGGCCCACACCGTGGTGGTGGTAAAGCAGTAGATTTCCAGCGGAATGCCCTGGGCCGTGGTCTGCATTTGGCGGACCATGCAGGTCATGTTCGGCTGGATCTCCGGATGACTCTTCAGATAGGCCAGCGCGTAGGCGCGGAAGGTGCCGATGTTGGTCATGCGCCGGCGGTTGGCCGACATTGCCGCGACGTTGCCCTGCGCTTCGTTCCAGGCCTTGAGCTCGGCTTTCTTGCGGCCCATGTACGCGGTCAGCAGGTGCACCTGGGAGAGTTTTTCTTCTTCATCGTCGCGGATGAAGCGCACACCGCTGGCGTCGATGAACAGGCTGCGTTTGATCCGTCGCCCACCCGACTGCTGCATGCCGCGCCAGTTTCTGAACGACTCGGACATCAGGCGCCAGGTCGGGATCGAGACGATGGTCTTGTCGAAGTTCTGCACCTTGACCGTGTGCAGCGTGATATCCACCACATCGCCATCGGCGCCGACCTGCGGCATTTCGATCCAGTCGCCGACCCGCAGCATGTCGTTGCTGGTCAGTTGCACGCTGGCGACGAATGACAGCAGGGTGTCCTTGTAGACCAGCAGGATCACCGCCGACATTGCACCCAGACCCGACAGCAGCAACAGCGGCGAACGGTCGATCAGGGTAGCGACGATGATGATCGCGCCGAACACGTACAGAACCATTTTCGCCAGTTGCACATAACCCTTGATCGAGCGGGTGCGTGCGTGTTCGGTGCGTGCGTAGATATCCAGCAGGGCGTTGAGCAACGCGCTGACCGACAGTAGCAGGAACAGAATGGTGAACGCCAGCGCCACGTTGCCGAGGAACACTGTGGCGGTCTTGCTCAGCTCCGGCACCAGGTGCAGGCCGAACTGGATCACCAGCGACGGCGTCATCTGCGCCAGACGCTGAAAGACCTTGTTATGCCGAAAGTCGTTGATCCAGTGCAGCGCGGGCTGGCGACCGAGCATGCGGCTGGCGTGCAGGATCAGGTAGCGCGCCACTCGTCCGAGGATGAGCGCGATCACCAGCAGCAGAATCAAAGCCAGGCCGGCGTGCAGGAGCGGGTGCTGTTCGAGGGTACCCCAGAGGTCTTGGGCGTTGAGCCAGAGCTGTTTGAAATCCATGAGAGAGAAGATTCTTCTGTAAGACACGACGGGGGATTAGAGCATTTAAGACACTGTGTATTACCGTTGGAGACAAATCGAGCAACAAAAAAGCCACGGATTACAGCGTATTTCATAAAGAAACTCGGCCTGAGCGCTCGAAACCGGTAACCTATGCAGCTGATTTTTTGCATATCTTCGAGGTAGCACCCGTGTTTTCCCAATTCGCCCTGCACGAACGCCTGCTCAAAGCCGTGGCCGAGCTGAAATTTGTCGAGCCAACGCCTGTGCAAGCCGCGGCCATTCCGCTGGCGCTTCAGGGGCGTGACCTGCGGGTGACGGCGCAAACCGGTAGCGGCAAGACCGCCGCGTTTGTCCTGCCGATCCTCAACCGCCTGATCGGCCCGGCCAAGATCCGCGTCAGCATCAAGACCCTGATCCTGCTGCCGACCCGCGAGCTGGCCCAGCAGACCCTGAAGGAAGTCGAGCGCTTTTCGCAGTTCACTTTCATCAAGTCCGGCCTGATCACCGGCGGTGAAGACTTCAAGGTCCAGGCCGCCATGCTGCGCAAGGTGCCGGACATCCTGATCGGCACCCCGGGCCGGTTGATCGAGCAACTGAACGCCGGCAACCTCGACCTCAAGGAAGTCGAAGTGCTGGTGCTCGACGAAGCCGACCGCATGCTCGACATGGGTTTCGCCGAAGACGTACAGCGTCTGGTCGACGAATGCCCGAACCGTCAGCAGACCATGCTGTTCTCCGCCACCACCGGCGGTTCCGGCCTGCGCGAGATGATCGCCAAAGTGCTGAACAACCCTGAGCACTTGCAGCTCAACGCGGTCAGCCAACTGAACGACACCACCCGTCAGCAGATCATCACTGCCGACCACAACCAGCACAAAGAACAGATAGTGAACTGGTTGCTGGCCAACGAGACCTACCAGAAGGCCATCGTCTTCACCAACACCCGGGCCATGGCCGACCGCATCTATGGTCGCCTCGTCGCTCAGGAATACAAGGCGTTCGTGCTGCACGGCGAGAAAGACCAGAAGGATCGCAAACTGGCGATCGACCGTTTGAAGCAGGGCGGCGTGAAGATCCTGGTGGCCACCGACGTGGCGGCCCGTGGTCTGGACGTTGACGGCCTGGATCTGGTGATCAACTTCGACATGCCACGCAGCGGCGACGAATACGTACACCGCATCGGCCGTACCGGCCGTGCCGGCAATGACGGCCTGGCGATCTCGCTGATCTGCCACGGCGACTGGAACCTGATGTCGAGCATCGAGCGTTATCTGAAGCAGAGCTTCGAGCGCCGCACCATCAAGGAAGTCAAAGGCACCTACGGCGGACCGAAGAAGGTCAAGGCCTCGGGCAAGGCCGTCGGCGTGAAGAAGAAAAAGACCGACGCCAAGGGCGACAAGAAAAAAGCCGCCGCCAAGACCCCGACCAAGCGCAAGAGCGCCAACCGTCCGAAGCCGGACTCTCTGGTGAGCAGCGACGGCATGGCCCCGCTCAAGCGCCGCAAGCCGGCAGCACCTGCGGCTGAGTAAGGCGTTTCAGGCAGGCAATAAAAAAACCGGACAGTGTCCGGTTTTTTTTATTGCCAGCGTTTATCAACTGCCCAACTGTCCACGGGTGTCGGCATCAAAGCGTTGCTTGGTCTGATCCGCCTTCGGTTTGAGCTGCGCGAGCAGGGCTGCCTCGCTGTACAGCCCGGTCAGGGCCAGCTCCTTGGGCGTCGGCTCGATCGGGATCAGCACATCTTCACCGGCCGCGTGCAGCCAGATGGCCACGACATGCAGCGCCGAAACGAACAGCACTCGCAGCTCGACGGTTTTGCCCTGCAACTGCGGCGATTGCTCGGCCAGCTTCAGCGCATCGACCGTGGCGGCCGCCAGGTTGCCGTGGTTCAACGAGGCAAACTCGACGTGACCGCGGATTTCGGCCAATTGCGCATCGGCAATCGACACGCCGTCGGCAAACACCAGGTAATGCCAGTCACCGAGCCGGGCGTCCTTCAGGCCTTTGCCCTGGCTCAGATCCTCCAGGCTCAGCGAGTAGCCGCGATAGGCCTCACTGAGGCTGATTTTCGCCGGTGCAGCACTGGCGAACTGGCGATTGATGCCAAATCCCTGGGTTTGCAGCGCCGCTTGCAGCACCGGACGCAATGTCTGCACGCCGTTGGAAGGCGCCTTTGGATAAGTCAGTTGCATGATGTCGCCCTCCTAATTTTTTGCCGTGAAGTAAGTGTGGGTCCAGTTGCCGCCGCCGTTGTAGGAACCGGGGAACGAGTTCAGTGCGCGGGTCGAATAGCCGTAGATCGAGTCCGCGACCAGCACGTAGTTGCCATTGGTGCCATAGATTGTCAGGAAGTGCGCACCGCCGCCGTACCAGGCACAGCGCAGGCCGATCGGGCGGCCCATGTTGATCTGGTTCTGAATGGCCGACATCTGCAGCGAACCCGAATTCATGCCGTTGAAACTGCGGGTGATCTTCAGCGCAACGTCCAGATAGCCGTACACGTTGCACGGCCCCGGCTGATTGCAGCAATTGCGATCCAGCGCGGCGCTGGCAACGGCGCATTGGGTCCAGGACCCGGTGCCGTAATAATTGCCGACAGAGGCGGAAGCGGCGGCCCAGCACCAGTTGGTCCGGGTTTGTTGCTGCATCGTGAAGTTCAGGCTGGCGGCCGCCAGATCGCGTTGTTGTAAAGCCGTTTCGACCTCGACCAGTTGCGGGTCGAGCAGATGGCCGATCAGACATTCGGGCAGGGTATTGCCGGTGAATGCCGTTGTTTCAGTGGTTAACATTTTTCAATCCTCCATGAATGAAAACAAACGTTCCGCATTTGCGGGGATAACGGTATTGCCGAGCAATCGGTGTTCAACGGTTGCCATCTCCGATGGCCGGTTCTGATCAGGCTCGGGGTAACCCTAGGTCTGAATATGCATTTATGCAAATAATAAAATGCACTAATGCAAATTTCCGGACAAAAGGAAGCAGGCTTTGGCATCGATTTAGCCTGATCGATGCCGAAGCCTGCCGTTGTCTGAGCGGGTGTTATCCCTCGGTTTTTTTCTCCGCCGAACCCAGTTCCTTCAAGCGCTGATCGATCAACTGGCATTTGTCCGGCAGATCGGCGGAGGCAGTGCCCAGGTCCATTTTCTGCAACTCGGCGTTGATCTCCTTCGCCTTGGTCGGATTTTGCTCGGTGAGCTTCGCGACTTCCTTGGCCAGTTGCTCGCGTTTGGCGGTGGCTTCTTCCGGCGTACAGGCCCAGACGGGCAGGGCGCAGGCGAGCGTGGCGGCGAGAGTGAGTTTGAGCAGGGTTTTCATGGGGGCAGGCCTCAGTTCCGGTTAAGGCGGGTTAACCGGTTGAGGGCTGTCACCCGTGAAAAGTTCAGTGTGTTTGGGGCTCAGTCACCATGGCAGCAACTGGATTTTGCTGCCCCGTCATACCGGTCATGATGCCGCACCCACTCCATGATTTCGTCCTCATTCCGGCCTTTGGGCGTGAGGTCGAGGTAGTTGTAGGCGCCGACCAGCATGTCCAGCCCTCGGGCGTAGGTTGAGTAGGTATGGAAGATTTCGCCGTTGTCGGCGCGATAAAACACGCTGAGCCCGGGCATTTCTTCCTCGGCGCTGTCGGTCTTTTCGTAGTTGTACGTAGCCTTGCCTGCTTCAACATCTTCAGCGCGGGCGCACACGCCAAAGTCGTAGTTGAAATCGCAACCGTCCGACGACACCCAGTCGAACTTCCAGCCCATCCGCCGCTTGAACGCCTGGAATTCGGCGAATGGTGCGTGGGACACCGCCACCAGCGCAATGTCGTGATGGGCCAGGTGCAGGTTGGCGCCGTCGATGTGGTCGCTGAGGAATGAACAGCCCGGGCAGCCTTCTTCCCAGCCCTTGGCGAACATGAAGTGGTAGACGACGAGCTGGCTGTGTTTGCCGAACAGATCCGCGAGCTTTATTTCGCCGTTCGGTCCCATGAAGCGGTAATCCTTGTCGACCTTCACCCAGGGCAGGGCGCGGCGTTTGGCGCTGAGGCGGTCGCGTTCCCTGGTAAAGGCTTTTTCATCGGCCAGATGCTGCTTGCGGGCGGCGAGCCATTCTTCGCGCGATACCACCGGATGATTCTCAACGTTCATGATGATTTCTCCTGCGGGGTTGAAGCCGTCTGTCTCAGACTAGTCGTTCAACACGCCGGGGAATCGACAGACCGCCGGTCGGTCGGGGCGCCGAATAATCCTGAACGGTGGCGCAACGCTCCGGTCACAACCTGTGAACGCGCCAAAAAATCACGCGCACCGGAGGTTGAATCAGGATGACGACTTATAACTGGGATTTGATTGAACGCCTGCTGCATGAAGTGCAGAACGGCGCGGGCCACAGCTTTGCGCCACGGTCTTTTGCCGAAGACTACGCGGCGGAAAAAGCGGCGGCGGGCCAGCCGATCGAGAATCTGGATCACCTGAAAACGCTGGCCTGCGACTATGAGCAACTGCTGCTGTTGCGCGGTTACATCCAGCCCCGTGGCGATGACGAAGGCAGCACCGGCAATAACTTCAGCCTGACCCCGCGCGGCTCCAGCCTGCTGAGCCTGATCGACAGCAGCATTCCCGGCAATGATCACCCGCGTGAAGTGCTGGATGACCAAGAAGATGCGCTGGATGAACTGACGTTCGATGAGGTCGCTTCCAAGGCGCAGATTGCCTGAGGCTTTGTACAAAAGTGGGAGCGAACTTGCTCGCTCCCACTTTCTGCGGCGTCTCAGCTCTTCTGCGCAGCCTTCAGGCACTTCAAATCATTGAAGTCCTTGCGCACCCCCTCGATCTTTTTCAACAGGCGCTGCCTTTGCTGCGGCGTACTGTCAGCCATCAGATCGACGAACAGCGAACGGGCCTGCGCCTCGGTATTGGCGTAGGCCTTTTGGTAATCCGTTGTCCATAAACGCTCACGATTGACCAGAAGCGTCTCGATCCGCTGTGGGAATTCAGGACTTTTGCGTTGCGCCACCGCCGCGCTGAACTGCTTCTGCCAATGGGCGCGGTTGGCGATCCACTGAGTATTCTGATCGCCCAGTGCAGTTGACCAGGCCATCACGCGTTGCTCTTGAGCAGGACTCAACGGGCCGAGCCAGTCGTTGAGACGCTTGTCCATGCGCGCGCCACGTTCGGCAATCTGCTGCGACAGCGGCGGTTTGAGATATTCCTTCTGGCGCTTTTGCAGGTCCTTGGCGAAGGCATCGTTCATCTCGGCAACTTGCCGGTCGTCCAGCCCTTGCAGCAATTCAATCGCCGACGGGGTGATTTCCCGGGCGGTTTCGGCGATCGCCTGCTTGGCTTCTTCGGTACGGGCCTGGAGGGCGTCGTCGGTGACCTGATTGGTCTCGACCATGGTTTGCAGGCGATCGAGCCAGTCGAGATAACCCGGCAACTGCGTGGTGCAGTGCCAGCTCAAATGTTCCTTGAGGCGCTCGTTGAACCAGCCTTTCTGCTCGCCGTTCATGTCCAGGTAGTCGCTGAGCGTCCACGGAATGATCACGTCGAGATTGCGATAGGCCAGCCCGACACGGCTGCAGGCACCGAGGGCGAGGGTCAGGATCAGTAGAACGGCGAGGCGTTTGAACCAGCTAGACATGGGCGAGTCCTTGCGAAAGCCAGCCTTGAGGGTCTGATTCTCATGTGAACGCAGGATGGACCCGGCAGTTCAGCCAATCAATAGAACGCGCGTTCGGCCTTGAGCGTGACCAGCCCGTCGCACTGACTGTTATGCCCGGAATAGGCTGAGCAGTCGCTGCCGCTGAGGCTGGAGTTGCTGTAGATGAGGTCAAGGTCGATGCCCATGAACGGGCGGGAAAATTTCACCGACCAATCGGTAAAACTGCTGACATAACCCCCGTCAACCGAGACCGGCGTGTTGAGCTGATGGGTGGTGTATTTCATGCTGATCCCGATGCCGAACGGCTCATTGCCGCCGAGGTCGGCAAACAGGGTGTTGTTCTGTTTATCCGGATCGTTGCTCAGGGCGATGCCGATCCGGCTGCCGAGCAGGGTCAGGCCACCGAACAGTTCCTGACTGTCGAGGGTGTCGACCTTGGGATAGCTGTAATGGATCATCCCGACTTCGTAGCCGAGGGTCTGATCGAAAGGTTGTTTAAAGCCGATGTAAGAATCGATTTCGAGATTCTTCCCCGGCGTGAGACCCATGCTCGGTGCGTACTGGCCGACATACAGGCCGCTGTCGTGGCTCAGGTCCAGGCCGCCGTGAAACGAGCCGACCGCCGAAGGTTTGACCAGCCCCTGAGCCATGCTGCGGCTGGGCGTGGTGCCGAGCTTGAGGTCGAAATCGCCGAGCTCACGCTGGAAAATCTGCGCGTGCGCCGCCGGGCTCGCCAGAAGGCCTACAAGTAATAAACAGGAAAATTTGAGCATGCGTCACTCCGTGAGCAGCGAGCGCAGGGCGGATAAACCTGCTGAAACGCTTGATCCAGACGCGTGCAAGGATACCGGCGAATGATCGGCATCGATGGCCGTTCGTCGATTTCTGTAGTTTTGAATGTTTAGTTAAACGCCAGAGAGGTCTTGCGAGGGATCCGGTCCAGACGCTTCGAAGCTCAAAGCGCCTTTGGACAGGTGTGCTGCGGGGCGTTATTTCTTGCCCAGGCTGATCTGCTTGGACGGGCCGAACGTCTGGCCGCTGACGCCCTTGGCAATTTGCTGGATCTCGCCGCCGGACTTGAGAAATGCCGCGATCTGATCGTTGATCGATTCGCTGGTTTCAACGGCTGGAGCTGGCTTTGCTTTGCTGGTGGATGCTTTTACACGCATGGCGGCCATTAACCTGTAGAAAAGTAACTCGGCCAGGCATCGTACAGGAATAAGTTGACAATTGCTTGGTAAATATCCCCCGGAATAACCCAGCGGGCAGGTGGATTATTCTTGATTAATTATTCGAAATATCCCGCTAACCCGCTGTTTTAAATAACAACATTTATTCGATGTGAGGATGCCGCGCTACGTCGGGACCAGGCGAAACCCGTCATGCTGGCCTGACGAATGGCACACGTGCGGCGCGAAATCCAGGAAAATCAAGGCTTCCCACGGATTTTCATTCGGTGGTCCGATCTGGCGACCAACGAACCCGGCAAAACCGGGTAGAATGCCGCCCACGCAATGAGGGTATTGGAAATGGCTTTAGTCGGGCGTTACAACAGTTTGCAAGTGGTTAAACACACTAACTTCGGTTTATATCTGGACGGCGGTGCCGACGGCGAAATTCTTTTGCCCAACCGTTATATCCCCAAAGATATTCCCAGCGAAGATGAAGACTGGCTCAATGTTTTTGTTTATCTGGACAGCGATGACAAACTTATTGCCACCACTGAAAAACCAAAAGTTCAGGTCGGTGAATTTGCCAGTTTGAAAGTTGTTGAAGTCAACAGCATCGGCGTGTTCCTCGACTGGGGTCTGCCGAAGGATCTGCTGCTGCCTTACTCCGAAGAAAAACGCCAGATGACCGCTGGCGAGTACTGCGTGGTGCACGTCTACCTCGACAAGCACACCCGCCGCATCACCGCCACCGCGCGCCTGGATCGTTATCTGGACAAGACCCCGGCCAATTACAGCGTGGGCCAGGAAGTTGATCTGCTGGTGGCCGAAGCCACCGACATGGGTTTCAAGGCAGTCATCAACAACAAGCATTGGGGGCTGATTCACAAGAACGAAATCTTCAAGTTCATGCGTTCCGGCATGCGCGAGAAAGGTTTCATCAAGGAAGTGCGTGCCGACGGCAAGATCAGCCTGAGCCTGCAACCGGTAGGGCAGGAAGCGGCCAGCAGCCTGAGTTCGAAGATCCTCGCCAAGTTGCGCGAAAGCAACGGCACCCTGGCCGTCAGCGACAAGAGCGATCCGGCGCTGATCAGCAGCCTGTTCGGTGTCAGCAAGGGCAACTTCAAAAAGGCCATCGGTTCCTTGTACAAGGAAGGCAAGATCGTCATTCACGCCGATCGCATTGAACTAACCTGAGTCTCCCGTGGCCCATCTTGCATGGGCTTACTCGAGGTCGGGCAGATGAAAAAAGCACTGATTGCCTACGTCGCCACGCTGCTGACGTTTCTTTTGCTCGACGGGCTCTGGCTCGGTGTGTTGATGGCGCCGACCTATCGCGATCTGCTCGGTTCGCTGATGCTCGAAAAACCGTTGCTGGTGCCGGCAACGGTTTTTTATTGCCTGTACGTTTTCGGCTGTGTGGTGTTTGTGGTGATGCCGTCGCTGACCTGGCAACGCGCCGCCCGGATGGGGGCGCTGCTAGGGCTGGTCGCTTATGGCACTTACGACCTGACCAACTGGGCAACGCTGCGCGGCTGGTCGGCGCAGGTGTCGCTGATGGATTGGGCCTGGGGGACGTTTGCCACGGCGCTGGCTTGTTCGGTCGGATTTGTTGTGGCTGGCCGGTTTGGCAGATCAGCCCGCTGATTTTTGGTTGTTTGAACTGACGCCTTGCCAGCGATTGACGGTGCAGCCGTCAGCCATTCGCCGCTGACGTTGCAGGAGCATCAGATGTCTTTTCCAGACGGCTTTTTCTGGCTGACTGGTTAATAATTCACTCACTATTTTTCGCCCCGGACGAAGAGCCGGGGCTTTGTTTGACCATTGGAAAAACTGCCATGTCGTGTGTGTTCGAGGTGTCGAGGTGAGCGTCAGTCGGCGCAGTGCCGACGGTTTTGCCCTGCAAGTGATGATCGGCCTTTGCCTGATCTGGGGCGTACAGCAGGTGATGATCAAGTGGGCGGCGACCGACATTGCGCCGGTGATGCAGGCGGCGGGGCGATCGGGGATTTCCGCATTGCTGGTAGGACTGTTGATCTGCTGGAAGGGTGGCTGGGATCAGGTCGGCACGACCTGGCGCGGCGGCTTGCTGGCCGGTGCCTTGTTCGGGCTCGAGTTCCTGTTCATCTCCGAAGGCTTGCAGTTGACCACCGCCGCGCACATGTCGGTGTTCCTCTATACCGCGCCGATCTTCACCGCGCTTGGCGTGCATTTCCTGTTGCCCAGCGAGCGTCTGCGGCCGGTGCAATGGCTGGGGATTTTCCTCGCGTTCGTCGGCATTGCCATCGCGTTTGCCGGCGGTGTGTCGTGGGCCAACCTCGACCGCCGCATGTTGATGGGCGATGCCCTCGGCGTGCTGGCCGGCGCCAGTTGGGGCGCGACCACTGTGGTGGTGCGCGCCTCGCGTCTGTCGGAGGCTCCGGTGACGCTGACCCTGTTCTATCAACTGATCGTCGGTTTCATCGGGCTGTTGCTGATTGCGCTGCTCAGCGGCCAGATCACCCACGTCAGCCTGACCGTCGTGGCGGTGGGCTGCGTGCTGTTTCAGGGCCTGGTCGTGTCGTTCTTCAGTTACCTGACCTGGTTCTGGTTACTGCGCCGTTATCTGGCGGCCAACCTCGCGGTGTTTTCCTTCATGACGCCGTTGTTCGGCGTGACCTTCGGCGTGGTGTTGCTCGGCGAAGAACTGAGCCTGAACTTCATCATCGGTGCCGTGCTGGTGCTGCTCGGCATCACCTTCGTCAGCGCGGAACAGTGGGTGCGTCGGCGTTTGCGCAAAGCCCTCGGTCAGCCGTAATCGATTTGCATGCCAGACCGCCGGCAATCAACAAGCCGCTGCCGGCGATCACCAGCGCCGGTTGCAGGCCACCGCTGAAATGGCTGCTGAGCGCCGCCAGCAACGGCCCGCTGAGTTGGCCGACGGCGAAGCACGCGGTGAGCAGGCCGGCGTTGCGCTGGGTGGTGTGGGGCGCCAGTTCCCGGGAGCGTTGCATCACCAGTTGCATGCAGGCCAGGAACGGCGTGCCGCACAGGATCACGCCCAATGCCAGGCCGAGGCCACTGCCCAGCAGGCAAGCGAAAACCCCGGCAGCCTGCAGCCACAACGTCGCCATCAACCAGTGCCGGGTGGTGTCTGGATCATGCCGACGCAAACTCACCAGCAAAACCCCGATCGCAGCGGCGAGGCCGAAGCACGGCCAGAACAGATCGGCCTGCCATTGCCCGTGAAACTGCGCGTTGGCCATCTGCGACAGAAACGTGGCCGGAATGATGTAGCCCACACCATACAAGGCATACACCACCGCCAAGCGCCCGATGCCGCGATTCGACGAATTCACGGCGGTCGGTGCGGCCGGCACACCGACGCCCGGTTGCGGCAGGATCCGCACGATCGCCAGCAACATCCCCAGCGCCACAGCAGCGTAAATCAGCCACAGAGTCGCGGAAGTCTGCTGCGCCAGATGTGAGAACAGAGCCAGCAGTCCCGTCAGAAAAATCCCCAGCCCGGGCCCGGCAAACACCAGCGCTCCCAGACGCGGACGGCCTGTCGCCGCAGCCAGCGGTTGACTCAACGCAGTAATCATCACCAGTACCCAGGCGCTCGCCACTCCGGTGCCGAAGCGCAGCAGCAGGTGCGACCAGAAACCGTTGGCCCAGAACGACGCCAACGTCAGCAGCACGCACAACCACAGACCGCCGTGCAGGCGACGCTGGACCTGATCCGGCCGGCGGGAAAACATCCCATCCACCGCACCAAGCAAATAGCCGAGGTAGTTGGCCGCCGCAATCAGACCGGCGGCGGTCAGGTCGATCTGGCCTTCGCTGAGCAGGTGCGGCAATTGCGGGGTGAGGGCGAAACGCCCGATGCCCATGGCCATCATCAGGGCGATGAAGCAGGCGGATAAGCGAATCAGCGGGGACATGGTCTGAATTCCGTTGGTGGTTCAATGACCGTCAGGCTAGGACTGATTGACTTTCTTTAAAATTGAATAATAGTGAGCAACTTGTTCTGTTCAGGAGAAAGGTTGTGGAGTTCAGCCAATTGCGGATCTTTCAGGCCGTGGCGCAGGAGGGCTCGATCACCCGCGCCGCCGAACGTTTGCACCGCGTGCCGTCGAACCTGTCGACCCGGCTTAAGCAGTTGGAGGAGCAACTGGGTGTCGAATTGTTCGTCCGTGAGCGTCAGCGTTTGCAGTTGTCGCCTGCAGGAAAAGTCCTGCTGGACTACACCGGCAAACTGTTCGCCTTGCGCGATCAGGCCAGTGCGGCGGTGATGGGCGGGCAACCCGCGGGGGATTTCGTGCTCGGCACGCTATACAGCACGGCAGCGATTCATCTGCCGGCGTTGCTGGCGCGCTATCACAAACAGTATCCGGCGGTGAATCTTCAGGTGCAGTCCGGGCCCAGTGGTGAATTGCTCGAAGGCCTGCTCACCGGACGCCTCGACGCCGCACTGGTGGACGGCCCGCCGCAACTGGCCGGGATCGACGGTGTGCCGTTGTGCAACGAGCGGCTGGTGCTGATCAGCGAGGCCGATCACCCGCCGGTGCGCAGTGCCAAGGATGTCGAGGGGCGGGCGGTGTTCACCTTTCGTCATGGCTGCGCCTACCGCGCGCGGCTGGAAGCGTGGTTCGCCCACTATCAGGCGGCGATGGGCCGGGCGATGGAGATCGAGTCCTATCAGGGCATGCTCGCCTGCGTGATTGCCGGCAGTGGCGTGGCGCTGATGTCGGAGTCGATGCTCGCCAGCCTGCCGGGGCGCGAAAGCGTGGCGGTGCATCCGCTGGCCGAGCCGTTTGCCAGTGCGACAACATGGCTGATGTGGCGGCGGGGCATGGTTGGGGCCAACCTCAATGCGTGGATCGAACAGCAGCAGGCGCTCTATCCCGTGGCTGGCGAAGACGTGCGGGAAACGGCTTGAACGAACGGTCAGGGATTTGGATCAATTCAGTAACAGATCATTGCGGATTTGGCCGAGCATTGCGTAGGACTTCGGACTATTATCAGTGCGAAGCGGCCTCAGAATTCCGGACGCTCAGCACCACCCTGAAGGGGGCATGACGATGAAAGAGAAAATTCAAAACTGGCTGCACGATTTGGGTGTTGCCCTCGGCTTGATCGAACCGCCTCTGCAACCGGTCCCGATTCGCACCGATGACGAACAGCGTCGGCGTCAGCCACGTCGGCGGTAATGCCCCGCTTTGAAGGATCAAAGGATTTAAACGACAGAAGATCGCACCCGGTCGCCATTTCCTGGAGTGGCGACCGGGTGCGATCTTTTGTTTTTTCAGTGACGCCCGATTTCCATCAGAAACCGGCTCAGGTCATTCGCGGTTTTCGCGGTCTTGAGCATCCGGTCCTCTTCGGCGGTGAAGGCCGTCAGTCCGAATTCATCTTCCAGATGGAAGATCAGATCCTCGATATCCGCTTTTTCCAGCCCCAGCTGCGCGAGGCTGGTGTTGTCGTCGAATTCACGATTTTCCAGCAGGCGCAGGATGAACCGGTGCACGGCAGCACGTACGGCAGCTCTTCTCATTGCAGATCTTTATGGTTGTTGGTCTGACTGGAGTACAGCAGGCCTCAGGCGTGTCGGCGCAACCATTCGTCAATCATCGGACGTAAGCGCTCTCCCGAGAAACTGCCGAAGTGCCCGCCGTGCACCGTGCGGATCTTCAACGCCTGCAGGCGTCGCAGGCTGGCGGCGTAGTCGTCGAGGTTGGAGTGGTAGGCGTCTTCTATCAGCGGGCCGTCGTAAATGATGTCGCCGCTGAACAGGGTTTCCGTGGCCGCTTCGTAGAGGCTGATCCCGCCCGGTGAATGCCCCGGCGTGTGCAGCACCTGCAAGGTTCGATTGCCGAGGTCCAGCACATCGCCTTCCTCGACAAACCCGGTAGCGGGCGCTGCCTTGACCCGGTATTCGGCGTAGCACAACGGGCAATCCGGGTGCGCTTCGAACATGTCATCGCCGACGAAGGCCCGGCTCAGATCGTTCTCGCCATCCGGCGCTGCCAGAATGTTCGCCTCGGCGGGATGCACCAGCCGTTCGGCAAACTCGTGATGCCCGGCGATGTGGTCGAAATGGCAGTGACTGGCCACCGCCACCAGCGGCCGTTCAGTCAGCCATGGCAGTTGCTCGCGCAGGCTGACCAGCCCGGAACCGCTGTCGAGCAGCAGATCCTTGTCCCGACCCTGAACATGCCACAGGTTGCAGCGATAGAACGGGCGGATGTACGGCTCGTGAATCAGCCGAATGCCGTCACTCAGGGTTTGCACTTCGAACCACTGATCGCGAGAAACAATCTTCATCAAGCATTTTCTCCAGACGAAAAAAACGGGTGTGGCAACCGACGCCACACCCGCCGAAGAAAGCATCAAGTCGTTGTGTTCAGCTTAGATCGCGCTGGCCACCGCGTTTGGGCGACGGGACATCAGGCTGACCACCACAAAACTCACCAGACCCACAGCCAGGCTGTAGTAGATCGGCGTGTTGGCGTCCAGGCCGTCCTTGAACATGAACAGCAGGGCGGTGGCGAAACCCAGACCCATGCTGGCGATGGCGCCGGCGGTGGTTGCGCGTTTCCAGAAGATTGCACCGATCAGCGGGATCAGCATGCCGCCCACCAACAGGTTGTAAGCGAGGGTCAGGGCGCTGATCACGTCGTTGACCACCAGCGCGATGGCCAGGACCACGGCACCGGTCAGCAGGGTGAACAGGCGGTTCACACCCAGGCTCGACTGTTTGCCGCCACGCAGTTTCGGCAGCAGGTCTTCGGTCAGGGTAGTGGCCGCGGCGAGCAGGCCGGCGCTGGCGGTGGACATCATTGCGGCCAGGGCTGCGGCGATCACCAGGCCACGGATACCGTCCGGCAGCGACAGTTTGACGATCGCGGCGAAGGCGTTGTTGACGTTGTCCAGATCCGGAATCAGTACGTGTGCCGCCATGCCGATCAGAGCACAGGCCAGACCGTAGAGGATGCAGTAGACGCCCGCGAGGCTACCGGCGTACTGAGCCACTTTTTCGTTCTTGACGGTGAACACCCGTTGCCAGATGTCCTGACCGATCAGGATGCCGAAGAAGTAAATCATGAAGTAGGTGATGATCGTGTCCCAGCCGATGGTGGTGAAGTTGAACGCCGTCGCCGGCAGTTTCAGCACCAGCTCATCCCAGCCGCCGACGCGGTACAGGCAGATTGGCAGAAGGATGAACATCAGGCCGACAGTCTTGATGATGAACTGGACGATGTCGGTCAGGGTCAGCGACCACATGCCGCCGATGGCCGAGTACACCACCACCACGCCACCGCCGAGCAGCACCGAGACCCAGAACGGCAGGCCGAACAGCACTTGCAGCACGGTGCCGATGGCGAGGATCGAGGTCACGCCGATCATCAGCGCGTAGGCCAGCATGATCGCCGCGCTCGCCGAGCGGGCCATCGGGTTGTAGCGTTTTTCCAGCACCTGGGTAACGGTGTAGATCTTCAGTTTCAGCAGCGGCTTGGCCAGGAACAGGTTCAGCGCCACGATGCCGCAACCCAGTGCCGCGCACAGCCAGAAACCGGAGATGCCGTGCACGTAGCCCAGACGCACGGTGCCGACGGTGGACGCGCCACCGAGAACGGTCGCGGCCATGGTGCCCATGTACAGGCTCGGGCCGAGGTTACGTCCGGCGACGAGGAAGTCCTCGTTGGTCTTGGCCTTGCGCATGCCGAAGTAGCCGAGCAAGAGCATGCCGGCCGCGTAGATGAGGACGACGAATAAATCCAAAGCCATGATGGCGTGTCTCCGATTGTCTTTTTTATGAGGTGGAACACTGTGGGAGAAGGCTGACTCCCACAGGCGATTCGTTTCTTCAGGCGGCCTGACGCAGCGCCGCTTCAGCCGGCGCATGGGCGCCTTTGCTCCGGGGATCCTTCGGGCCGTAGACCAGCGCCGGTTCCGGGAACAGGCTCAGCAGCATCAGGTACATCACCGAGGCCAGGCCCAGGGTCACCAGCAGGCTGATGTCGATGCCGCCGGCCAGTTCACCCAGCGGGCCGACGAACTGCCCCGGCAGGTTGACGAAGCACAGGCCGACCGCCGCGCTCGGGATCCACGCGCCCAGACCGCGCCAGTTCCAGCCGTGGCTGAACCAGTAGCGTCCGCCTTGCTCGCCGCGCGTGAACACTTGCAGGTCGTCCGGGCAGTAGAAGCCGCGACGCACCACCAGGCCGATGATCATGATCACCATCCACGGGGTGGTGCAGGTGATGATCAGCACGGCGAAGGTCGACACGCTCTGCACCAGGTTCGCCGCGAAGCGCCCGATGAAGATGAAGGCGATCGACAGCACGCCGATCAGCAACGTCGCCTTGACCCGCGACAGCAGGCGCGGGAACACGCTCGACATGTCCAGCCCGGTGCCGTACAGCGACGTGGTGCCGGTGGACATGCCACCGATCACCGCAATCAGGCACACCGGCAGGAAGAACCAGCTCGGCGACACCGCCAGCAGACCGCCGACGTAGTTGTTGGCCGCGATGTAGTCCGGCGCCTGGATCGCCACGATGGTCGCGGTGGTCAGGCCGAACAGGAACGGGATGAAGGTGGCGATCTGCGAGAAAATCACTGCCGCCATGATCCGCTGACGCGAAGTTTCACGCGGGATGTAGCGGGCCCAGTCGCCGAGGAACGCGCCGAAGGAAATCGGGTTGCTCATGGCCACCAGCGCGGCGCCGATGAACGCGGCCCAGAAGCCCGGCTGACCGAGGCTGACGGTGCCGGCGTAGTGCGAATCGAAGGGACCGGCGAAGGCGAAGATGCCCAGCAGGAACAGCAGGCTCGCGCTCCACACCGCGACCTTGTTCACCCACAGCAGGAAGCGGAAGCCGTAGATGCACACGGTCAGCACCAGAATCGCGAACAGACCGTAGGCCAGGCCCAGGGTCAGGTCGGTTTCCGGCAGGCCGATCAGGCGTTTCGCACCACCGATCAACGCATCTCCCGAACTCCACACCGAGAGCGAGAAGAAGGCGATGGCGGTCAACAGCGACAGGAACGAACCGACGATCCGCCCGTGCACGCCGAAGTGCGCACCGGACGACACGGCATTGTTGGTGCCGTTGAGCGGACCGAACAGGCCCATCGGTGCGAGGATCAGCGAGCCGAGCAGCACGCCCGAAACAATCGCCCAGACGCCCGCCTGAAAGGACAGGCCGAATAGCACCGGGAAACTGCCGAGCACGGCGGTGGCAAAGGTATTCGCGCCGCCAAAGATCATGCGGAACAAGTCCACGGGACCGGCGGTACGTTCGTTGTCCGGGATCTGTTCGACCCCGTGGGTTTCAATCTGCGTAAGGCTTTGGTCTTTGTTGTTGTTATTCATGATCTGCTCCGATCACAAAGGCGCGCTCATCGTGCGTGAGCGTCACCTGTTTGGCTAAGGGGGTGGCAGCCCTTCCGGCATTGCGGACAAATGTTCGTGGCAGGCCAGCCAATGGCCTTGTTGTTCTAGGCTCGACGCTTGTTTTCTGAAAACAATCGTCTCGCGCTCCTGGCTGAAGTGTTGCTCCCCTTGCATGCGCAGCTCGGTGGCCACGTCATGGATGAAAATCGCCACATCACCTTGCAGGCTGACGAAGGCGTTGCTCGAGGTGCACGACAGCACCTCGAAGCCATCCTCGGCGCGCCAGCTGTCCCACAACGCCTGATAGGCATCGCGCGACAGCAGGGGCTGTTCGAGGGTGTAGAACACGAAGCTCGCATCGGCGCTGAACGCGCCGAAGTAGGCTTCGCGATCGTTGCGGGCGAAGGCGGACACCAGATTGGCGGCCGCTTTCAGAACCTGATCACGTTCGTTCATGACCCGACCCTCAGCGGTGGACCACACCCGGCAGTACGCAGAGCATTTCGTACAGCAGGTTGGCGGCCAGCAGCGAGGTGTTGCCGGTGGTGTCATAAGCGGGCGAGACTTCTACCAGATCGCAGCCGATCAGGTCGAGGCCCTGACAGCCGCGAACGATTTCAATCGCCTGAATGGTCGTCAGACCACCGATTTCCGGGGTGCCGGTGCCAGGCGCCCAGGCCGGGTCGATGCCGTCGATGTCGAAGCTCAGGTACACCGGGCCGCCACCGACTTTCTCGCGCACTTCGGCCATCAGCGGTTCCAGCGACTTGTGCCAGCACTCTTCGGCCTGAACGACGCGGAAGCCCTGATCGCGGCTCCAGTTGAAGTCGTCAGCGGTGTAGCCCTGCGCGCGCAGACCAATCTGCACCACACGGTCGCAGTCCAGAAGACCTTCCTCGACGGCGCGACGGAAGGTCGTGCCGTGGGCGATCTTCTCGCCGAACATGTGATCGTTGACGTCAGCGTGGGCGTCGATATGTACCAGACCGACCTTGCCGTGCTTTTTGTGGATGGCACGCAGGATCGGCAGGGTGATGGTGTGGTCGCCACCCAGGGTCATCGGGATCACGTTGTGCTCGAGGATGTTGTCGTAGGCTTCTTCGATGATGCGCACGGCGTCGAGCAGGTTGAAGGTGTTGATCGCCACGTCACCGATGTCGGCAACCGACAGCGAGTCGAACGGCGCAGCGCCGGTGGCCATGTTGTACGGGCGGATCATCACCGATTCGGTGCGGATGTCGCGCGGCCCGAAGCGGGTGCCGGGGCGCAGCGAAGTACCGATGTCCAGTGGCACGCCAACGAAGGCAGCGTCCAGGCCGGCAGCGGTCGGTACATGGGGGAGTCGGAGCATGGTGGCGATGCCGCCGAAGCGCGGCATTTCGTTGCCGCCCAGTGGTTGGTGAAGAATCTTGTCCACGGGTAGGGCCTCATCGTCTTTGTTTTATTTATGTCGGCGCGCCGCATTCGCAAGGTCACGGGCACCGCTGTGGGCCGATTCTGCGAAATGTAGTGCGGCGGAAGAATCGCTACGGGCAAATACTTAGTTCAGAATTTTCTAAACTAATGCCAGGGAGGTGGATAGACTTCTCGCTGATCGTTCCCACGCTCTCGTGGGAATGCATCCGGTGACGCTCCGCGTCACAGCCGTGAAGCGGACGCAGAGCGTCCAAGGCGGCATTCCCACGCGCAGCACGGGAACGATCTACGCAGAACGATCCTTGGAGTAGACATGGCCAACGCTTTACCCGACCTGAAACTTTTGCGCATCTTCGTCAGCGTCGTGCGTCATCAGGGGTTTGCCAACGCGCAGCAGGAACTCAACCTGTCGACGTCGGCGATCAGCACCTACATGAGCCAGCTCGAAGCCGCGCTGGGTCTGGTGCTGTGCCACCGCGGGCGTGGCGGTTTCAGCCTGACCAGCAAGGGCGAACTGTTCCATCAGGAAACCCTGCGCCTGCTGGCCGAACTCGAAGGTTTCGAGCAATACGCCGCCGCGCTCAAGGGCGAATTGCGCGGCACGCTCAACCTCGGGGTGATCGATTCCACGGTCAGCGACAAGGCCCTGCCGTTTGCCGAAGCCATCGGCGCCTACAGCCAGGAACACCCGGCGGTGCATTTGCACCTGTCGGTGATGAGTCCCTACGAACTGCAACTCGGCGTGCAGGACAACCGCCTCGATCTGGCCATTGGTGCATTCTCCACGCGCATGAGCGGTCTGGTGTACATGCCGCTGTACCGCGAACAGCACTGGCTGTATTGCAGCAGCCGTCACCCGTTGTTCAACGAGCGGCGGATTCCCGAGCAGGTCATCACTCAGCAACGCATGGTCGGTCGGGGCTACTGGAGCCAGGCCGAACTGGCGCGCCACGGTTTCAAACACAGTGCTGCGACGGTAGAAAGTATGGAAGCGCAGCTGATTCTGGTGCTGTCCGGCGCCTACATCGGCTACCTGCCGGAGCACTACGCCCAGGCCTGGGCCGACAAGGGCGACCTGCGGGTGCTGCTGCCGGCGACCTTCGGTTATCAGGCGCCGTTTTCCATGATCATGCGCCGTGGCCGCAGCCGCGAGCCGCTGATCCAGACTTTCCGCGATCTGCTCAAAGCGCAGCTCAATCAGGCATAAGCACATGTCCAGACCCCAATGCCCGCGCTGCCTGCGCCCACAAACCCATTGCCTGTGCCCGCTGATCCCCAGCCTCGACAGCCGCACCCGGGTGTTGCTGTTGCAGCACCCGAGCGAGGTCAGCCACGCGCTCAACACAGCACGGCTGGCGGCGCTCGGTTTGAACAATGCCGAACTGATTGTCGGCGAGGTGTTCGAGGATCTGCCCGCGCTGCTGAACCGGCCGGGCTATCAGACGCGGTTGCTGTTCCCGGCGGATGATGCGCAGCCGATGCAGGCGTACACCGCGTCCGATGAACCGCTGCTGCTGGTGGTGCCGGACGGCACGTGGCGCAAGGCGCGCAAGATGTTGCACCTCAATCCGCTGCTGGCGGCGTTGCCACGGGTGACGCTGGCCGAGGGCGGGGTTTCCCGGTATCGGCTGCGCAAGGCACCGGGGCCGGGGGCGTTGTCGACGATTGAGGCGATTGTGCAGGCGTTGCAGACGCTGGAAGCACCAGCCTCTTTCGAGCCGTTGCTCAAGCCGTTCGAGGCGCTGATCGAGGGGCAGATTGCGGCGATGGGGGAGGAGACTTTCCAAAAGAATCACGGAGGCTGATCGCACTCGCCCTGATCGTTCCCACGCTCCGCGTGGGAATGCCGCCCGGGACGCTCCGCGTCCCTTAGCGACGGTGACGCAGAGCGTCACTGGATGCATTCCCACGCAGAGCGTGGGAACGATCAAACGATCAACGTGAGAGTGATCAATCACTAGCGCTCGCGCATCGCTTCGGTCCGGGCCTTGAGTACCGGTTTGAGCAGGTAATCCAGCACGCTTTTCTCCCCGGTAATGATGTCCACCGTCGCCACCATCCCAGGAATGATCAGCAGCGGTTTCACATCCCCGCCCAAATGGTTTTTGTCGGTGCGCACCTGGATCAGGTAGAAGCTGTTGCCCTTGTCGTCGGTGATGGTGTCGGCGCCGATCAGCTCAAGCTTGGCGCTGAGCCCGCCGTAGATCGTGTAGTCATAGGCACTGAACTTGACCATGGCTTTCTGGCCCGGATGCAGGAACGCCACGTCCTGCGGCCGGACCTTGGCTTCGATCAGCAGGTTGTCTTCCAGCGGCACGATCTCCACCATGTCGCTGCCCGGCTGCACCACGCCGCCGATGGTGTTGACCTTCATCTGCTTGATCACCCCACGCACCGGCGAGGTCACGGTGGTGCGGCTGACGCGGTCGTCGATGGCGATGCTCGACGCAGTGATTTTCGACAGGTCGGTGCGTTTCTCGTTGAGCTCCTTGGCCGCTTCGGAACGGAAGGTCTGTTCCGATTCGTCGATCTTGCTGCGGATCTCGGCGATGGCCGATTCGGCGCGAGGAATCGCCAGGGTCGTGGCATTCAACGAACCGCGAATTTCCACGGCGCTGCGCTTGAGCCGCAGAATCTCCACCGGCGACACGGCACCGGTCTTGACCAGCGGTTCGGACATGTTCATTTCCTGATTGACCAGCGCCAGGCTCGAACTGTACTGGCTGGCTTTCGAGCGAAACTCCGCCAGTTCCTGGGTTTTTTGCCTCAGTTGTTCCGACAGTGTCCGCTGCTCGCTGGCCAGCCGCCGTTGCCGTTGTTCATACAGCGCGCGCTCGTCCTCGGCCACTTGCGGAGCCTTGGCGATCACCTCGTCCGAAAGCTTGAACGGCCGGCCTTCGGCTTCGGCAGACAAGCGTTCAACCTGCGCGGTCAGGGCATAACGATCGGCCTCGCTCTCACCCTTGTTCGACAGAAACCGCGTGTCATCCAGACGCAGCAAGGTGTCGCCCTTGCTGACCATTTGCCCTTCACGCACGAAGATCTCGGTGACGATCCCGCCTTCGAGGTTCTGGATCACCTGGACCTTGCTCGACGGAATCGCCTTGCCTTCGCCCATCGTTACTTCCTGGAGCACCGCGAACTTGGCCCAGACCAGCGCACTGATCAACAGCGCTGCCGCCAGCCACACGGTGATGCGCGACCAGCGCGGTGCGTCCTGCAACGAGGCGCCGGCGGTTTCCGGCATGAATTCGGCTTCGGCGCTTTTGCCGAAACTGTCGAAGTAACCGCGCGGTTTTGAAGAAGACGAAGCAGACATGGGGCAACTCCTAGACCGCTGCCGAGCCGACCCGGCCCTTGCGCAGTGCATCGATGACCGCTTCTTTCGGACCGTCGGCGACGATCCGGCCGTTGTCCAGTACCAGCAACCGGTCCACCAGACTCAGCATCGAGGTGCGGTGGGTGACCAGCAGCAAGGTTTTGCCCTGCACCCAGCCGTGCAGCTTCTGGCGCAGGACGTCTTCACTGCTGTTGTCCATGGCGCTGGTGGGTTCGTCGAGCAGCATGATCGGCGGGTCGAGCAACAGCGCCCGGGCCAGCAGCACCGCTTGGCGCTGGCCACCGGAGAGCAGTTGACCGCGTTCACCCACCGGCCGATCGAAGCCTTGCGGATGCTGGCGGGCCAGTTCGGTGACGCCGGTCAGTTCGGCGACTTCGAGCATCCGCGAATCGCTGATGTAGCGAGCGCCGAGGGTCAGGTTGTCACGCAGGCTGCCGGCCAGCAGCGGCAGGTCGTGGGCGACGTAACCGATTTGCTGGCGCAGGTCGGCGACGTCCAGTTGCCGCAGGTCGAGGTTGTCGAGCAGCAATTGGCCTTCTTCCGGTTCGTAGAACCCCATCACCAGCCGCGCCAGGGTGCTTTTGCCCGAGCCGCTGCGACCGATGATGCCGATCCGTTCGCCGGGTTTGACGCTGAAGCTGACGTTGCTCAGGGCCGGGGCGTTCTGGCCGTTGTAGTGGAAGGTCACTGCGTTGGCGTCCAGCGCGCCTTGCAGTTGCGTGCGCTCCAGCGGCCGCTGTTTGCCGTCGCGCTCCTGGGGCAGGGACATCAGCGCGTCGGTGCTTTTCATGGTCAGTTGCGCTTGCTGATAGCGGGTAATCAGCCCGGCGATCTGGCCCAGCGGGGCGAGCACGCGGCTGCCGAGCATGTAACTGGCCACCAGCGCACCGACGCTGAGGTTACCGGCGATGATGCTGTAGACACCGGCCACAATCGTCGCCATCCCCGAAAACTGCTGGATGAACAGCGTGCCGTTGGTGGCCAGCGCCGAGAGATTGCGCGCATGGCTGTCGAGGCGGGTGAGGGCGCCGTGGGTGCTTTCCCATTTGTGCTGGCGCTCGCTTTCGGCGCTGCACGCCTTGAGGGTTTCCAGGCCGCCGAGGGTTTCGATCAGCAATGCCTGACGCTCGGCACCGAGGCTCAGGCTTTTCTGCACGGTATCGCGCAGACGGGCCTGAATGATCATCGCGAACACGATCGTGATCGGAAATGCCAGCAGCGGAATCACCACCAGCCAGCCACCGAGCAGGCCGATCACCACCAGCATCAACACCACGAAGGGCAGGTCGATCAGGCTGGTCAGGGTCACGGCGGTGAGAAATTCCCGCAGGCCCTGAAAGTCGTGAATGCTCTGGGCGAATCCGCCGATGGTCGCCGGCCGGGCCTTCATCGCCATGCCGGTGATGCGCTCGAATAAAGTCGCGGAAAGGATCACGTCGGTCTTCTTGCCGGCGGTGTCCAGCAGGTGCGCGCGCACCACCCGCAGCACCAGTTCGAAACCGGTGCCGATCAACAACCCGATCGCCAGCACCCACAGGGTCGATGTGGCCTGATTCGGCACCACGCGGTCGTAGGTCTGCATGACGAACAGCGGCACCATCAGGCCCAGCAGGTTGATCAGGAAACTGGCGAGGATCGCGTCGCTGTACAGCCATTTCGACAGCTTCAGGGTGTCGCGAAACCACGCCTGCACTCGTGGCACCAAAGGCGAGCGCAGGTCTTCCAGTTCATGCCGGGGACGGGCGAACAGGGCCTGGCCGCTGTAGTGTTCGGTGAGTTCTTCACGACTGACCCATTGCTCGCCGCCGTCGGCTTCACTCGGCAGAATCAGCGCCTTGCCGTCTTCGGCAAACCGCCGCAGCACTGCCGTACGCCCATTGCCCAGCAGCAACAGCACCGGCAGGTTGAGCGTTGAAATGTCGTTGAGTTCCCGGCGCAGCAAGCGCGCCTGCAACCCGGCCCGGGCTGCGGCGCGGGGCAGCAGGTCCAGGCTCAGGCGTTGTTTGTCCAGGGGCAGGCCGGCGCTCAGGCTGGCGCGACTGACCGTCGCGCCATGGAGTTTGCAGAGGATCAACAGACCGTCGAGCAACGGGTCATCGAAGCTCAGCCGCGGATCGATCCCGGTGTTACCGGGTTGCATGCTGGTCATATTGATCGCTCCCGTTGAACTGGCTCGGCTATCCACATCAACCCTGTGTTACTGCGAGGCGTTCAACCGTACTGATCGTTCCCACGCTCTGCGTGGGAATGCAGCCCGTGACGCTCCGCGTCACTGGACGCGGAGCGTCCCCAGAGGCATTCCCACGCGGACGGTTCGACGCCTCGACGTGGGAACGATCAGGTTGCGGCCTTCGGCAGCGCCCGCACGCGGGACTACTTCAGTTCAGGCAAGCGCGCTTCGTTCTTCACCTCGGTCGCGGCTATCGCATCGGCCGGCAGCACGATCCGCTGCTTGTTCAGCAACTGGCCCATGTTCGCCAGCACGCGGTACATCGAATATTCCTCGGTGTAGCGGATTTCGGTGTAGCGACGGTTGGCGTTGTACAGCTCGTTTTCACTGTCGAGCACGTCCAGCAGGGTGCGCTGGCCGAGGCCGAACTGATCCTGATACGCGGCGCGCACGCGCTTGGTGGTCTCGGCGTATTCGCGGGCGGTCGGGGTCTGTTTCTTGGCGTTGACCATGGCGTTCCAGGCCAGGTGAATGTTCTCGTTGAGCTGACGCAGGGCGTTGTTGCGGATGTCCATCGCCTGGTTGATCTGATGCGCATCGGAGGCCAGCCGCGCCTTGTCGCTGCCGCCACGGAACAGGTTGTAGTTCATCACCACACCGACCCGCCATTCGTTGTCATGGCCCTCGTCGCCCTGCACGTTGTTGTTGGCGCCAACCGCGGCTTCGGCATCGAAGCGTGGATAGAACGGCGACTTGGCGACTTCGTACTGGCTCTCGGCCGATTGCACGTCGGCCTGGGCGGATTTCAGATACGGGTTGTTCTCGACCATGCTCTGCTGGGCTTCAGGCAGGGTGGCGGGCAACTCGCCACGGGTCGAGGCGGGCGTTTCCAGCTCATCGGGCATGCGCCCGACCACGCTGTAGAAGTTCGATTCGGCGTCCGCCAGGTCGACTTCGGCGGTGTCGAGGTTGTTCTGCGCCAGCGCCTTACGGGCAACCGATTGATCGGAGTCGGCGGTGCTGCCCACGCCGCGCTCGGTACGCAGGCCGATCTGGTCGTTGACGCGCAAGTGCGCCTGCAGGTTGTTCTTGGCCAGGGTCACCAGTTCACGGCGCTTGAGCACTTCGAGGTAGACCTCGATGGTGCGCAGGGCCAGGTCCTGAGCGGTGCCTTGCGCGTAATACGCGCGCGAGTTGGAAACGCCCTTGGTGCGTTCAACTTCGTTGGCAGTGTTGAAACCGTCGAACAGCATCTGCCGCAGACGCAGCTCGGACTGGGTGTAATTGAGGATTTCGGTGTGGTGGTTACCGAAGGCCCGGGTGTTGGTGTTGTCGCTGTAGCCACGCCCGTAAGCAGCGTTCAGATCCACCGACGGATAGAAGCCGCCCTTGGCGACCTTCACTTGTTCATCAGCCGACAGACGCGCATCCACGCGTGAGGCAAGTTCCGGGTGGGTGGCGAGAGTGCTCTGGATCGCTTCGGTGAGGTTCATGGCCTGTGCCTGGGAAGTGCAAGCCATGGCCAGCAAAACCGCGCTGCAGAGGGGGGTTAGTACGCGCATGGGTGCATCTCCCTGAGTCCTGATGGTGTTTCGCTGTCGCCAATTTATTGACGATATTTTTAGTAAAAAGCGTTTCATGCCTGTAACAACAGAGCTAAGAACATCCTGAAGCGTAGCTAAGAAAAAATTTTCATATGGGTTATGCCAAAAAAAACTTATGCGGTTCGTCAAATCCAGCACATTGTTCCACTCGAAAGCCTTTGTTTTATGCGCGTTAGGGAGCACAGAAAGGCTTGAGGAAAGTTCCACTCACTTTGCGACATACGGCGAAGTACTGCTAAAGGGGAGGGACGCGTAGCGGCTGATGAGCGACAGTTTTTTGTCACTCGGTGATTCACCACCGTTACGTAGCGCTAGTGGGAATGCAGCATTGAACAGAGACTCCAACTGCTTGATGGCATTGGCGTTTCTGGATTTGTGCAACCTGCGAAACGAACTGTCGAGGTGCGAGCGTCGCCCCGACAACCCGCTTGAGCCATGGGCTGCTTCGCGAACCAGCGCCGACGGTGGTCGGCAGCGGAGGAATGCACATGGCAACGCTCATCGGGATCGTCACTAAAGTCATTGGTCAGGTTTTCGCTCAATCGGCAGACGGCAGTCGGCGCCCATTGGTCGAAGGTGATCGTCTGTTTGCAGGCGATCAATTGATCACCGGAGCAGAAGGGGCGGTTGCCGTCCATCTGCAAAATGGCCAGGAACTGACCCTCGGTCGCGACAGCAGCCTGACCATGAGCGGCCAGTTGCTGGCCGATCAGGCCGCCCACGTCAATGCCCCGGAAGCGGTGACCCCGAGCGAGTCGCAACTGACCGACGTCGAACAGATTCAGAAAGCCATTGCCGCCGGCGATGACCCGACTCAAACCGCCGAAGCGACGGCGGCCGGCCCCGGAGCCACCGGTGGCGTGCCGGGTGCGCTGGGCGGCGGCCACAGTTTTGTGTTGCTGACCGAAGTGGCGGGCCGGGTCGATCCGGTCATCGGTTTCCCGACGGCCGGGTTCAACGGCATTCCGGAGTTTCCCGAAGAGCGGCATAACGCGGTGATCGACAACGGTGACGGCCAGGCCGCCCCGATTGTTCCGCCACCAACGCCGGTCAACAACCCGGTGACCCTCGGCGGCCTGTCCGTACCCGGCGGCGAATTGACCCTCAACGAAGCCAATCTGCCCGACGGTTCCGCTGCCAACCCTGGCGCGCTGACCCAGACCGGCAGCTTCACGGTGTCGGCGCCGGATGGCCTGAGCAGCCTGAGCATCGGTGGCATCAACGTGATTGTCGGTGGCGTGCCGATCGGTTTCCCGCAATCGATCACCACGCAACTGGGCAACACCCTGACCATCACCGGCTACAATCCGGCCACCGGCACGGTCAGCTACAGCTACACCCTCAACGGCAACGAAACCCACGCGGCGGGCGACGGTGCCAATAACCTCAGCGAACAATTCACCGTGATCGCCGGCGACAGCAATGGCGACACCGCGACCGGCACGCTGGACGTCAACATCACCGACGACGTGCCGAAAGCATTCGATGACAACAATGGCACGGCGACAGAGACTCAACTGACGCTGACCGGCAATGTGCTGACCAACGACGTGCAAGGTGCCGACCGCGTACCAGTCGGCGAGAACGCCGGTCCGATCACCCCCGGTACATTCATCGGGACTTACGGCACATTGGTGCTGAACGCCAACGGGACCTACACCTACACCCTCAACACCAACGATGCGGACTTCAAAAACCTGCACGGCGGTGGCAATGGCACCGAGACTTTCACTTACACCCTGACCGATGCCGACGGCGATACCAGTACTGCGAACCTCGTCTTGCAGATCCACAACAACGACGATCCGGTGATCATCAATGGCCTCGACGTCAACGGTGGCGAACTCACCGTCTACGAAAAAAACCTCGGCGACGGCAGTGCGCCGGATTCGGCGGCCCTGACCCAGAGCGGCTCCTTCACCATCACCGCGCTGGACGGCGTCACCACGCTGACCATCGGCGGCATCGCCGTGGTCACCAATGGCGTAGCCGCAGGTTTTCCGCAATCCATCGTCACGCCGTTGGGCAGCACGCTGACCATCACCGGTTTCAACGCGGCCACCGGCGTCGTCGGCTACAGCTACACCCTGGTCGACAACGAAGCGCATCCAAACGCCAACGGCGCCAACGTGCTGAACGAGCAGTTCGCCGTGACCGTGATCGATGACAACGGCACCACCGCCAACGCCACGCTGGACGTGAACATCGTCGACGACCTGCCAAAAGGTGTGGACGACAGCAACGCCGGGACTGCCTCGGAAACCAACCTCACATTGACTGGCAACGTCCTGACCAACGACGTGCAAGGCGCCGACCGCGTGCCGACCGGCCCGAATGCCGGCCCGATCACCGCCGGCACTTTCACCGGGACTTACGGCACGCTGGTGCTGAATGCCAACGGGACCTACACCTACACGCTGAATACCAACGATGCGGACTTCAAAAACCTGCATGGCGGCGGCAACGGCACCGAGACTTTCACCTACACCATTACCGACGCCGACGGCGATACCAGCACCGCGAACCTCGTCCTGCAGATCCACAACAACGACGATCCGGTGATCATCAATGGCCTCGACGTGAATGGTGGCGAACTCACCGTCTACGAAAAAAACCTCGGCGACGGCAGTGCGCCGGATTCGGCGGCCCTGACCCAGAGCGGCTCCTTCACCATCACCGCGCTGGACGGCGTCACCACGCTGACCATCGGCGGCATCGCCGTGGTCACCAATGGCGTAGCCGCAGGTTTTCCGCAATCCATCGTCACGCCGTTGGGCAGCACGCTGACCATCACCGGTTTCAACGCTGCAACCGGCGTCGTCAGCTACAGCTACACCCTGGTCGACAACGAAGCGCATCCAAACGCCAACGGCGCCAACGTGCTGAACGAGCAGTTCGCTGTGACCGTGGTCGATGACAACGGCACCACTGCCAACGCCACGCTGGACGTGAACATCGTCGACGACCTGCCAAAAGGCGTGGACGACAGCAACGCCGGGACTGCCTCGGAAACCAACCTCACATTGACTGGCAACGTCCTGACCAACGACGTGCAAGGCGCCGACCGCGTGCCGACCGGCCCGAATGCCGGCCCGATCACCGCCGGCACTTTCACCGGGACTTACGGCACGCTGGTGCTGAATGCCAACGGCACCTACACCTACACCCTCAACACCAATGATGCGGACTTCAAAAACCTGCACGGCGGTGGCAATGGCACCGAGACCTTCACCTACACCATCACCGATGCCGATGGCGATATCAGCACCGCGAACCTCGTCCTGCAGATCCACAACAACGACGATCAGGTCTACCTCAACGGCCTCGACGTCAACGGTGGCGAACTCACCGTCTACGAGAAAAACCTTAGCGACGGCACCAGCCCCAACATTCCGGCGCTGACCCAGAGCGGCACCTTCACCGTCACCGCGCTCGACGGTCTGCAGACCCTGACCGTGGGCGGCATTGCCGTGATCACCAACGGCGTCGCGGCCGGGTTCCCGCAATCGGCGGTCACGCCGCTGGGCAGCACGCTGACCATCACCGGATACGACCCGGCCACCGGCGTTGTCAGCTACAGCTACACCCTGGTCGATAACGAAACCCACCCGAACGCCAACGGCGCCAACAGCATCACCGAGAACTTCAACGTGGTGGCGACCGACACCGATGGCAGCACCGCCACCGGGCAGATCAACGTCAACATCATCGATGACCTGCCGACCGCCAAGCCTGACGCAACGTCAGTGCAGGAGGGCGGCACCGTCAGCGGCAACGTGCTGGACAACGACATCGGCGGCGCCGACGGCCCGGCTGTCAGCGGTGCCGTGGTCGGCGTGCGCGCCGGATCCGACACCTCGACCTCAGCCATCGGCGGCCTCAACAGCAACATCAACGGCACCTACGGCTACCTGACCCTCGACGCCAACGGCAACGCGGTCTATCACAGCAACCCGAATGCCGTGAGCGGCCCGGGTGCGGTGGACGTATTCGTGTACACCGTGCGCGATTCCGATGGCGATGAAAGCACCACCACTATCACCATCGACGTCTACAACAGCTGCCTCAAAGCGGTCAGCGACAACGACGTCACCGTGTACGAAAAAGCCCTCGACCTGACCAAGGACGGCCAGGATCTGGCCGCCGGCACGGTCACCGGCAGCGATCCGGCCAGCACCGGGGAAACAGCGTCCGGCACGCTGGTCGGCTCGGTCACCGGCGCTGTAGGTGCGATCAGCTATGCGCTGGTCGGCAGCGCCACCGGCAACTACGGGCAGATCGTGCTCAACCCCGACGGCACGTACACCTACACCCTGACCTCACCGGCCAGCACCACCCCGCACGCCGATGACGGCGCCAACACCCTGACCGAAACCTTCACCTACCAGGCGACCGATTCGCTGGGCAACGTCGTCACCAGCACCATCGTGGTCAACATCGTCGATGACGTGCCGAAGGCGATCAACGACAGCAACGCCAGCACCGCGTCGGAAACCCAGTTGACCCTCAACGGCAACGTGCTGACCAACGACGTGCAAGGCGCCGACGTGGTGGCGACCGGTCCGAATGCCGGCCCGATCACCCCCGGCACCTTCATCGGCACTTACGGCACCCTGGTGCTGAACGCCAACGGCACGTACACCTACACCCTCGACACCAACGATGCGGACTTCAAAAACCTGCACGGCGGTGGCAACGGCACCGAGACCTTCACCTACACCCTGACCGATGCCGACGGCGACACCAGCACCGCCAACCTGGTGCTGAACATCCACAACAACGACGATCCGGTGGTCCTCAACGGCCTCGACGTGAATGGCGGCGAACTCACCGTCTACGAGAAAAACCTCAGCGACGGCACCAGCCCCGACATCCCGGCGCTGACCCAGAGCGGCACCTTCACTGTGACGGCCCTCGACGGTCTGCAAACCCTGACCGTGGGCGGCATTGCCGTGATGACCAACGGCGTCGCCGCAGGCTTCCCGCAATCGATCGTCACTCCGCTGGGCAGCACGCTGACCATCACCGGTTACAACCCGGCTACCGGCGTGGTGAGTTACAGCTACACCCTGGTCGATAACGAAACCCACCCGAACGCCAACGGCGCCAACAGCCTCACCGAGAACTTCAACGTGGTGGCGACGGACACCGATGGCAGCACTGCGACCGGGCAAATCAACGTCAACATCATCGATGACTTGCCGACCGCCAAGGCCGACACCGGCTCGGTGGCGGAGGGCGGCACGGTCAACATCAGCGCGTTGGGCAATGATGTCAGCGGTGCCGATGGTGCGGCCGTTGTGGTCGGCGTGCGTGCCGGCAGTGACACTGCGACCTCGGCCATCGGCGGGCTCAACAGCAACATCAACGGCAGCTACGGTTACCTGACCCTCGATGCGGCCGGCAACGCGGTCTATCACAGCAACCCGAACTCGGTGAGCCCGCCGGGCGCCACCGACACGTTCACCTACACCATCCGCGACAGTGACGGCGACGAAAGCACCACCACCATCACCGTCAACGTCGCCGACAGCAAACTCGTGGCCTCGACCGATCAGGACGTGACCGTCTACGAAAAAGCCCTCGACCTGACCAAGGACGGCCAGGATCTGGCCCCCGGCACGGTCACCGGCAGCGATCCTTCCAATACCGGCGAAACTGCCAGCGGCACATTGGTCGGTTCGGTCAGCGGCGGCAGCGGGGCGATCACCTACACCCTGGTCGGCAGCGCCACCGGCACTTACGGGCAGATCCAGCTCAACGCCGACGGCACCTACACCTACACCCTGACCTCGGCGCCGAAAACCACGCCGAACGCCAACGACGGGCCGAACACCCTGAGCGAAAGCTTCACCTACAAAGCCACCGATGCGCTGGGCAACAGCACCACCAGCACCCTCGTGGTCAACATCGTCGACGACGTGCCCAAAGCGGTAGCGTCGGATCGTTCGGTGGCGGCGGTGGAGATCGACTCCAACATCCTCATCGTCCTCGACATCTCCGGCAGCATGGCCGACGCCTCCGGCGTACCGGGCCTGTCGCGGCTGGACCTGGCCAAGCAGGCGATCAGTGCCTTGCTCGACAAGTACGACGATCTGGGTGATGTGAAAGTGCAGCTCGTCACCTTCAGCAGCAACGCCACCGACCGCACTTCGGTGTGGGTCGATGTCGCCACGGCCAAGACCCTTCTGGCCGGCCTGAGTGCGGGCGGCGGCACCAACTACGATGCGGCCGTGGCGACCATGTACAACGCGTTCAACACCTCCGGCAAACTCACCGGGGCGCAGAACGTCGGCTATTTCTTCTCCGACGGCAAACCCAACGAGGGTGACATCGGCACCGCCGACGAGGCGACGCTCAAGGCGTTCCTCGATGCCAACAACATCAAGAACTACGCGATCGGCCTGGGCAGCGGCGTGAGTAACGCCAACCTCGATCCGCTGGCCTACGACGGCATCACGCACACCAACACCAATGCGGTGGTGGTCACCGATCTCAACCAGCTCAACTCGGTGCTCTCCGGCACTGTCGAGGGTGCGCCGGTCACCGGTTCACTGCTGGGCGAGGGCGGCACGTTCGGCGCGGATGGCGGGTTCATCAAGTCCATCGTGGTCGACGGCACCACCTACACCTATGACCCGAAAGCCAACAGCGGCCAGGGGTCGCTGACCGCCAGCGGCGGCGCCAACCACGGCACCTTCAACACGGTGAACAACACCCTGAGCATCGCCACCAACAACAGCGGCACCCTGGTGGTCAACCTCGACACCGGCGACTACAGCTACACCTCGCAGAAAACCACCAGCGTGGTGATCACCGAGAACATCGGCTTCACCCTCAGCGACAACGACGGCGACCTCGCCAGCTCGACCCTGACCGTGAAAGTGATCCCCAACGCGCCTCCGGTGGCGGTGGACGACCACATCATCACCAACGTGCTGTCGGGCAATATCGTGGTGCCGGGCGAACTGCTGCTGGCCAACGACACCGATCCGAACGGCGACACCCTCAACGCCACGCCAACCTCGTTCAACACGGGCTGGATCTCCAAATCGGCAGACTTCACCGGCACTGGCGCGATCAGCTTCACCGGCACCAATGCCAACACCGCCGCCAACCAGAACCTGGCCAACGTGCGCAATGCGTTCAGCGCCAACGCCGCGACCATGACCGCCGTGCTGGTGGTCAGCGGTTACCTCGGTGCTGTGACCAACACCAACGCCAACGATGAAGACCGCATCACCGTCAACCTGCGCCAGGGCGAAACCCTCAACCTGGACCACAACCTGGCGGCCGGTCACATCACCATGGAGTACTCGATCAACGGCGGCGCGTACATCGCCCTCGCGGACGGCCAGACCCTGACCGCGACGTCCGACGGCGTCTATCAGATCCACATCACCAACATCACCAACACCACGGGCAGCAACGCCAATGCGGCGGAGAACTACCAGCTGACCATGACCCTCAACTACGCCGGGGCCCAAGACATCACCCCGGACTACCACGGCACCTACACCGCCAACGACAACCATGGCGGCAGCGATACGGCGAACGTGACCATCAGCTACCAGGACGGCCACACCCTCACCGGCACTTCGGGCGATGACGTGCTGGTGGCCGGCACCGGTGACAACATTATCAATGCCGGAGACGGCAACGATGTGCTGACCGCAGGCTCCGGCAATAACGAACTGCACGGCGGCGCCGGCAACGACTTGCTCTACAGCGGCCCGGGCAACGACCTGCTCGACGGTGGCAGCGGCATCGACACCGCCAGCTACGCCCATGCGACCGCCGGGGTGACGGTCAACCTCGGCCTGCTCGGTGCGCAAAACACCATTGGCGCCGGGACAGACACCCTGACCGGCATCGAAAATCTGGTCGGCTCGAACTTCAACGACACCCTGACCGGCGACAACAATAACAACGTCATCAACGGTGGCCTGGGCAACGACATCCTCAACGGCGGCGGGGGCGATGACCTGCTGATCGGCGGGATGGGCAACAACACCCTGACCGGCGGGCCGGGCGCCGACACCTTCCAGTGGCTCAAGGGCAACAGCGGCCATGACCTCGTCACCGACTTCACCCCCGGCACAGACAAGCTCGACCTGTCGCAACTGCTGCAAGGTGAAAACGGCACGTCGGCATCACTGGATGACTACCTGCACTTCACCGTCACCGGCAGCGGCGCCTCTGTCATGACCAGCATCAATGTCAGCGCCATGGCCGGCGCCACGCCGAACCAGACCATCGACCTGGCCGGCGTCAACCTCGCCAGCCATTACGGCGTGACGCCGGGGGCGGGCGGGCTGATCGCCAGCGGGCACGACACGGCGACGATAATCAACGGCATGTTGAATGATCATTCGTTGAAGGTGGACACGGTGTGAGCCGGGGCTGAAACGACAAAACCCGCCGTCCCGATCAAACGGGACGGCGGGTTTTTCTTTGCTCAGGCGACAGAGGCTCGATCGTTCCCACGCTCCGCGTGGGAATGCCTCAATGGACGCTCTGCGTCCGCTCTTTGGGACGCAGAGCGTCCCGGGCTGCATTCCCACGCGGACGGTTCGACGCCTCGACGTGGGAACGATCAGGCGATCAGGCTACAGCGGGCGCCTCAGCTTTCACCTCCAGATTATCCAGCACCCGGTTCACCGCCAGCTCACCCAGCATGATCAGCTGCGCAATTCCCAGCAGCACATGCCGATGCGAGCCGTCCACCAGCCCGGCGAAGTCATTGGCCATGACCTTGGCCGAAGTCAGGGTTTCGCAGGCGTCGGCCAGCAGTTCTTCGCTGTCGATGCCGGGAGCAATGAGGTAGCGGGTATTGGGTTTGAGCAGCGGTTTTCGGGGGAGCAGCGGATTGAGGTAATGATCGAGGGCGCGTTCGGCGGCTTCGTGGAATTTCTTGGAATCGAGGGTTTCGTAGGGGGAAGTCGAATCGACTTCCGGCGGGTTTGGCGTGGGTTTGACCATGGATAAAGCCTCTAGAGTAGTGGAGGCGCCACGCTTCGCTGCTAAACGAAAGAGGTGGCGGCCGTACGCGGGTTAGCAGACCAGGACTCTAGAACCCGGCGCACCGAAGTGCCCCACGCAAAGCCGCCATAACGTGAACTGACAGGCGTGAGCCTGATCACGAACGAACGGCATTGTGCGTCTAGAGTAGATCCGGGCTGCTAAACCCGATCGCTGCTTTTCAGCGACCGCCAAACAATAGAACCCGCCCCCTAGGCGCACAAGCCGGCGGATTCTGGCGGATGCGTAGGCAAAGGCGCAAGGTTATGTAGCTTTTCGGACATAAGTTTCAACACTCTTCAACGAGGGTTTCCGAAGGCTCGGAAACGACAAAACCCGCACTCCCCTTGAAAGGAAGTGCGGGTTTTCATAGTGGGGACTGGTAAATAAATGCGTCCCCTTTTATTCCGAGGTTTTTGCAGCTCTCAGAATGGGATCAAGCACCATGCGCCAATTAAGATATCATCATATCGACTACCGTAAGTAAAACCAGTTTGCTGCATGACATAGTTGAGATGCGGGGCATCGGGGGGTCGAGCACACGCCCAATATTCGGATGCCCTTGGCACTGGGGCAAAATAAACACGGGAGAGATCACGACTTACCTGTGTTCCGTGCGTTGAAATGCCTCCAAGAGACTGCATCCATGCAATCGCTGTTGCGCTGGAAGTTCGCTGCTCATTTATAACAAGACGGAAGATATTGCTCACAACAACTCGGTATTGAACACTGTTTTGCAGGGCGTCAGTGACCGTAATCGTTGTTGTGCCACGGCGGTTGCCTACAACTTTTCCGCTTTGATCCACAGAAGCGACCAAGGGAGCAAGCGACGAGTAAGTGTAGGGTTTTTTTCCTCCCTGAGCTTGCCGAACTTCTGTGTTTCCAACAGAGTCTTGTCCAGTTTTTGGCCAACCATCGTACTTCACAGAAAAACCGTCCAAATTCATGTCGCTGGTTTTAATCGAAAGAGGGGCCACTACGGTGAAGTCCCACGCTGCCGAAGTCGCCCCATCTCCATACAACGCCTTGGCGGTGAAGCTGTGAGGCGCTACGGTCAGGTCGGTCACTGTCAGCCTCCAGATCCCGGTCGTCGGATCGGCGGGAGGCTGCCCTTTGGACGTCGTGCCATCGAATACCTCGACCTTCTGGTTCTCGGCGGCCGTGCCGATGAGCGTCACGCTGGTTTTGACGGTGACGCCGCCGTCGGGGATTTCGACGCCTTCGGAATCCTCCGCTCGGGTGATGACCGGTTTTACATCCGGGATAGCCTTGACCGTATAGGTTCGCAGCGGGAAGGACACCGCTTCGGCTTCGGTCAGACTCCCCCCAACCCGGCCTTGAGTTCGAGGGTGAACGGCGTGTCATGCTTGAGCCCCTGAAGTTCGTTCAAGATCGCTGCGGGAGTGTTGTAATCGTAGTGACTCGTGATCCAGTCTGGATTGGTTTTAGATCCTGGCGGTGTCCAGAGCAATTTTTCGTACGTGTCGCCATTGGCCAATGTGCCTTTGATCCACAGCCACACATATTGATTCAGGGCAATCAGTGGCCAGTTGGGGGCGCGAAAAGTGGCGGCAGTTTTGATCACACTCAGATCCAGCTCTGGTCCGTCGCCGCCGTTGGCCGCCTGAAGGATCTTCGGCACGTTCGACTGATTCAACTCCAGTGCCTTTACCGCCAAGGGGAGGACATCCGACGGTAACGGCTCACCGCTGCCGCGTTTCACCGTGTATCTGACCGTCACCGCTTTGTTCAGGTTGAAAGCCACCACGCTCTTGGCCAGCGGTATCTCCTGCGCCCCGAGCACGGTGACGGTTTTTTCCGGCGCCGTGTGTGAGCCTCCTGCTGGTGTGCCCGCCGCACCGGTCCAGGTGGCAATGATTTTGTCACCGAGCTGCATGCCGGCGTAATCCACAATGGCGGTCAGGGCATCCTTGGCGTTATTCGGGATCAGGCTGAGGTCATTCGGCGCTTCCTTGATGCGCGGTGCCGTCAGGTCCAGCGCCACACCCACACTGAATGCCTTCTCATCGGAATAACTGGTCGGCCGTCCATCCGCCCATTTGATGGAGTAGAACGCCTCGACAGTTCCCCCTTCATTGTCCTTGATCAACTCGGCGTTGATGGGGAACGGCACCGGTTGACCGGCAGTAAACGAGGACAGCTTGAGCGAGTCGTCATACCGACCGGTTTTCGAGCCCAGCCACACACCGGTCACCTCGTCATCCTTGACGGTGTTCAGGTATTCAACGGTCAACGTGGTGCCGGCCGTGTCCGCCGGCAATACGCCGTCCACCACGCCGTCCACTTTCGGCTCCGGCAGCTCTTTCCTCGGTTCGCCGACGTTCAGGATCTCGGCGTGAATCGAGTCGCGGATGGCGTGGGTGGCGTTGACGCGGTTCATCGTTCCCAGCACCGCGTCGTCGATCAGCAACTGGTAATACAGATCCAGCGTGCCGCCTTCGATCTGTTTCAGATGAAGGCCCGGGACGTTGATCAGCAAGGGCACACCGGCCGTGATATCGCCATTGGTAATCGGGCGCAGCGGCAGGTCAGGCAGGTAGGTGCTCAGGTCAGGCCGGGTGCCGAGCCAGATCAGCTTGATCGCCTGGCCGGCCGCAAAGGCGCTGTCGAATGGAATCTCGATGCGCGCCTGTGCCAAGTCCGGATCGAGCGCGCCCTGTGCCGCGTCGAGGGCGACCGGGGCCTGTAACCGCTGGATCTCGCCGATGACATTGATGAACTGGGTCTTGGACAGCAGGTCGGCGGAACCGTCGGCTTTTTTCAGGCGAAAGGACAGGCTGATCTGGGTCTTGGCCAACTGCCGCAGCGCGGCATTGGGTATCGGGATCTCGGGGATGCTGGGGACACTGGCCAGCGCCTCGCCGGTGATTTCCATGTCGATCTGTGCCCCTTCAACCGGTGTGCCCTTGAGCCGGACGATGGGGGTGTCACCCACCTTGAACTTGTTGCTGTCCACGGCAAGGATCTGCGCCGTGCCACAGGCATCCCCCAGCTTGTCGGCATCCAGCTCGTTATTCACCGCTTCCTTGCAGATGGGGGCGGCCAGTCTGTCGGTATCGGACTCCACCCTGACACGCTGCTCGTAACTCCAGTCTTCGGAGCGGTTATCGACCATGTCGTAGAGCTCGAAGGCCACGGCGAGACCGGCATCTGCGGAGTCACCCGCCTCGCGAATGGTTGCCTCGGTGATCTGCACGACAAGCGGCACTGTACCGTCGGCCTCCTCCTGAGTCAGCGGCCCGTGGATGACGAACACCCCGCCCCAGGTCACCTGAACCAAATCGCCGGCCGTTGCATTGGCGTAAGGCTGCGGGCCGTCGTCGGAGGGACCAATGGTGATCGGCACACCGGCGGCGATGTTGTCCTTGTCGATGCCGCCATCGAGAATTTCCCTGGGGATCGTCATTTTCAGTTTCGAGTGCCCCGGCCCTTCGTCGGTGTCATGGCCACCGGGGCGGGTGAGCTTGATCAGCACCTGCATCACTTCGGAGGGCTCGGCCGTTCCACCCTGCCGGGTGACGGCGTAGGACAGCGTGGACGAGCCATCACTGAAGCGCGCGGCGGGCACAAACATCGACAGCGCCGTGCCGACCTCATGATCGTCGACGGTTTTGTTGAACACCGGCTGGCCGTCCAAATAAATCACCAACCGGTCGCCCCGGTACATGGCCCCCCACGGCCCGGCGCGGCACAACAGGCCCTGTTTGGGGAAGTTGTCCCGCACGGCCGCAAGGTTGAGGCCCCAGACATCCGGCGATTGCGACACGGGGCCGGTTCTCCCGGGAATGTCGAGCGCTTTGAGCAGCAGGGGTGATGAACCAGCGGGAATGTTGACAGTCATGGCGCGAACTCCGATCGAATGGCGGGGCGATGGAGGTATTGAATGGCGCTGAACCGAGGCTGGCTACTGTCAGAAATTACAGGTGCGGGCGGGTTTAAGACGAACGGTTGACCTGAAGGCTGAAATGATAAAACCCGCCGTCCCATGGAGTTTCTTTGAATCGAGGGTTTCGTAGGGCGAATCGAATCGACTTCCGGCGGGTTTGGCGTGGGTTTGATCATGGCGAATCTCCGTGATTGGACGGAGCCGCCACGCCTCATCGCTAAACCGGCGGATTCTGGAGGATGCGTAGGCATCGGCGCGAGGCTGGGTAGCCTGAGTCGGTCAGCCACTGAGTATGTTTGTTAAACATTTCTGTTTATGCCGCTCTGCCGAATTGACTGCAAGCCCAATCCCCGACGAACGGTAGTAAAACCTGTAATTTCTGACAGTAGCCGGCGAATGTGCAACGCCGTTAAATCACGTCAGAGCAACGAATCATGAACCTGCAGATAACGTGCAGATGTTCAAGAGGCGTGGCCATTTCGTGAGAGGGCGTCCGTAATGCCGATGACTCCAAACCAGATCGACTCTGTAGATCCCGAACTGGAAAAACCCAGGGTTCCGATCATCCTCAAGGATGAGAACGGCGATGAAAGTCCTGATGGGCTGCTGCCGCGCAGTGCTTTAAGCGATGATCTGCAGGTGATTGTCCCCGACTGGATACCGCCCCCCTTCGCTGATCCCATCCCTTACATCATTACCATCAGTTGGGTGCTGGAGGGCGGCTCTTTCACTCCGGTGTACAAAGATACATTCGATACGCCGGGTGAGAAGGTCTTGAAAGTCCCGCGGGACAAGCTGGCGCATGGCATTTACGCCTTGTCCTACGAGTTGAATTACGGTGGGAACAAGAAAAATTCCTTTGATACTCGAGTGACGGTAGATCGGCTGCCTCCGGATGATGGGCAAAGCCCCGGAGCCCTGATATTGCTGAACGTTCCCGGTGACGTCATTACCGACGACTATCTCACCCGTTTTGGCGAGGTCAGGTTTCAAGTCCCGTTTTATGTGGATGCCAAGGCACGGGATCGTGCGATCTATTTCCTGACCGACAGCGACAATCCGCCGGATTCGGAGCAGGAAATTCGCGAGCAAGAGTTCAGCCAGCCGGACATCGATCAGAAACAGTTGATCATCACGATTTATGAAGCGGACATTCGGGCCAGAGGGCACGGCCCACGATATTTTTATTACAAGTTGCGTGACTGGGCCGGCAACATCGGGCCGCGCGCCACGCTGTTGCCGGTGTTTGTCGATCTGAGACCCGGCCCCGGCAACCTCAAGCCGCCTCGTGTGCCCTTGTCGATCCGGGGATTGATCGACCGCGAGCATGCCCGCGAAGGGGCCACGAACCAGAAGGCTGTTACGGTCGAAATCGACCCTTATGACAACCCGGATGCTTCCGACGAACTTCTGATCCGGTGGAACGGTCATGATCTTGCACCGCTTGATGTCGATCCTGCGGCATTTCCACTCACCGCGACCGTGCCCTGGGCAACGCTGACGGCTGACGGGCTCGGGCCCATGGACGCGCATGTCGACTACCGCGTCAGCCGGGGCGGGATACCGACGCTGCCGTCACCTGAAACAACCGTGCCCTACAACTTTACAGTCGCAGGTCAAGACCATCCCGACGCACCTGCACTGTTGAACACCAGGCTGGCAAAGGTCGAGATTTACGGCGCCGTTTCAAAAGAGCTGAACAAGCTGCTGCCCGATGACTACGAATTGCCTGCCGAAGGGCAACTGGCGCTTCATGACGATCCCGTACCGGGGGAAAAGGTCTTTCTGTATTGGGGAGCCATCAGCACACCCGTCGCGGAGTACGAGGTTCAGCCTGGGGACACGGCCGGGAAGATCATTTTCTTCAGCATCCCCTGGGCGTTTATCGACCTGGACAAGGAAAACCCCGTACTACCCGTGCGCTACGTCACCGATAACGGTGTGAATCAGCAGTTGGCCCCGACGACCCTGGTGAACGTGGCAATCATCATCATCAGGAATCTGCCCGAGCCGACCTTCCCGGATGGCGGGCGACAAGGGCTACTCAATTGCTGCGCCAACCCGCGGTTGTGGGTGCATGTAAAAGTTCATGTCAAAGGGAATGACGCGTTCGACGAGAACGACGTTGTCGAGCTGCATTGGCAAGGGTGTCTGGGCCCCAACGGTACTTCTCCTATTGCGGGCGCTGCAGACTCTTTCCCGAAAACGCTGAGTATTGATGAGGCACGCAATGGTTTTGACGTGCTGGTGACGGACTATCAAAAGTTGATTGCGCCCATGGTCAATAACGGATCGGCGCTCTGTCGTTATTTTTTGAGAAAGAGCAATGGTGGGCGGGGAGAGTCGAGGCCGGATTTTGTAATCATCAATAGAACCATGCCCAGCGGGGAAGTCTGTGGACCGGATAAGGATCTTTGTAATGAGTGATTTCCCCGAAGGGCAAGTGTTTCAGGAAGTTTGTGCGTGTAATAACTGCTGATGCGCACAGTCGTGCCAATGCAGTGTTTTTTGATTTGCGGTTGGTTCCAGGTGTTCTGGCACGGGGATGCAATACCCTTTGTCATTTAATCAAGTCATTGAAAGGATGAGCAAAATGAAAAATGTCATTAAGTTGACCCCGGTACAAAGTCGTGAGCGTTATTTGAGTATTCTCCGAAATTCACCGAAAGCGGGCTATGAAGCGCCTGAGCTGGATGATGATAATCCTCTGCTGCCTGATGAGATGGACGATGAACCGAATCAATTGCACAAACAGTATCAGGGTTTTGCATTGAAAGTGAATGTCCTCAGGTTCGACGGGTCTGACGATGATCCTCCCGTTGACGGGTTTATAGATCTGACTTGGAATGGCACTCGGCAAGGCACCCGGTATACCTACCGAACCCCTCTTGATCCTGTAATTCTTGAAATTCCAATGGTATTGCCAGCAGGGCTTACGAATGTCTCGGGTCCGCACTTGTTGAGCTATGTACTCAATCATGGCGGGAACACTAAAGATATTCCGGATCTGCTCATCAATATCGACACTGCGCCACCTGATGTCAGCGGTCTTGTTTCTCTTCCTCCGGAGGTGGAGGCCAACGGGATTACCAAGCCTTATCTGGATGCCAACGGTTTTGTCCTGATTACCATGCCAAGGGTCGCCGATATAAAAATAGGGGACAAGTATGAATGTTATTTTGGCTCGACATTTCCGACACCGGTACACGTAGGAGATTTTACTGTTGTCGATTCTCTTGATCCCGTTACCTTTAATCTGACGACCGCAATGGTCGGAAATGAAGAGGGTGAGAGAGCGATTTTTTACTATCGTACGGATCGGAAAGGCAACCGAAGTCTAAATTCGCCTTTCAAACGAGTGAACGTAACATTGACGGACCCTCCAGCAAATCTGCTACCTCCAAGTATTCCGCTGTTTGATAACGACATGGCACCGAAGAAGATCGACCTCGCCGACGCTCGGATGCGCCCTGGAGTAGGGATCGAAGCTGAGTACGACAATTTTGTGGAGGGTGATGAACTTGAGGTCACCGTCGATGGCGTTGTAGTGCCAGCACAAAAAATCGCTGGCTTCCCTACTTATGTAGAGATTCCTTATTCGTACTGGCATAACGGTGATCTCGGAGAAAAAACCATTGAGGTCAGCTATCAAATAAAACGTGGAACGGTTCGACATCCTGCCAGTAATCCCCCCAAAAACGACGCTGTACTAGTCGATCTGCGCCGGCCAGGGGACGGCGAAGGTCCAGATGACCCAAATCCCGATTTTCTTCCAGTCGATGTTCAAGGGGCGGGCGGCAATCCGATAAACGTTTTGACGGTGCTGGACAAGGATCAGGATGTTGACGTAACAGTGGCCGCTTACCTGGGTATCAAGGATAAGGATATTGCCACTCTGATCTGGAACGGAGTTGAAGTTACAGACGCTGAAGGCGGTGTTCTTCAGTTGGATGGTACGGAGACTGACCTGGATTGGACAATTGATTGGTCAGTTGTAGATGCTGGTGGGAACGGCACTGAAGTTCCAGTGACTTATAAGGTCACCAATCCTGATGTGAACGATAACGAAGAGCGCTCACTGCCGCGGGATGTAGATGTGTTCATCAGACCGGGGAGTGTGCCTCAGGCAACCTTCCAGCATCTCGATCCGGATTTTGGTTATTTGAATTGCCCTTCATTGCAAAGCCATCCAGAGCTTATAAAATGTATCGAGGTTTTTATTCCGGGGGGAGAACCGCAACTGGAAGGTCAGACGTTGACTTTTACTTATCAGGGCTACAGTGATTCCGCTGGTAATACTGAGATACCGGGTAATAACGATAAGATTACATATAAGCCGGATTCTTCGGATGTGCAAAATGGTTTTACCATACGCTTTCCGTATCAGCAGTTTCTTGATACAGGAAATGCATGGGGGGCGGTGAGTTATGAAGCCGTGATTGATGGGCGGCCTACACCGTCAGTGCGACACCTGGTCAGGGTGCTCATGAGGCATGGTGATGCGACACCTTGTAGTATTTGAAAGAAAAAAACGGGAGGCTGTTGCCTCCCGTTTTTATAAAATCAGTGTCAGGGATTTTTCTTCCTTGTTTATCGGACTTGTCCTACATTTTTTTTGAGGAATCCGATTAGTTTTCGCGCTCTATTTCTTTACGAAAATGCATTTCGCACTTTTGCACGGGTATATCAGAGGTGGGTAAGTCATGAGAATATTTGGCGGGCGGCTTGAACGTCTTTCTGTAAAAGACGCGTTGAGTATTCTGATGGTCATGCCAGCCATTTCCATTTCCAGCGGCGGCATACTGGCAGCCACCATTGTCGATAACACGACGCTGAATATCGATTCGACGACAACGCCGATCGATTATCTGGTGCGTAACAACGCAGTGTTGAATGTCAATGGTGCCACCACCCAGTCAATTACCATTCGATCCGGATCGACACTGACCATCAATGGCGCCACGGTCGTCAGCAATCCTGGCGTCGAAGGCATTCTGGTCACCAGCAGCCGGGGCACCATCAACCAGGCCAATGTGACCAGCGACGACATCGGTCTGGCCGTCAACCGTTCTTCGATTGCCGCTGGCGGCTCTACTGTGGATGTTTCCAACAGTCAGATCCGTGGTGATGTTTTCGGCGCGCAAGTCACGGGGCTCAGCACTTTGTCGCTGGCCAATACGCAAGTGACCGGTACTGGCAGCAATGGCATTGGTGCGAATCTTCTTGGCGGCGCGTTGAACGCCTCCGCCGGGACGGTCATCACCGGTCAGGCGACAGGCGTGCGCATGGTCAACGATACGGCCAATGTCGGCGCCCGTACGCTCTCGCTGGATAACGCCACTGTTCAAGGCATCAACGGATCTGCAGTTCTGGTTGATCGCGGGACCAATGCAACCATCAACCTGTCGAACGGCGCCCGGCTGCTTGCCGGGAACAATAATCTGCTCGACGTCCAGGGTGCCTCCACCGCCGCCATGACCGTCGCCAACAGCGAGTTGCAGGGCAACATCAACATCGCCGGCAACAGCACCGGCAACCTGACCTTCGATCAAGGCCGGATGACCGGCGATGTGCTGGTCGAAAACGGTTCGACCGCCAACGTCACCCTGCAGAACAGTTCGCAGTTCACCGGCCGTCTCGACAAGGTCAATGCCGTGACCGTCAACAGTGGTGCGATCTGGACCCTGACGGGCAACGACACCGTAGGAACGCTCGCGATGAATGGCGGGACGGTTCGCTTTGGTGCGCAGGATGTGCCGAATACCTTTTACCAGTTGAACGTCGGTACGCTGGCCGGCTCGCCCGATGGTTCCAGCACTTTCGCCATGAAGGGCAACTTCGCCACGGGGCAGCATGACTTCCTCAACGTCACCGGTGTGGCGACCGGGCAGTTCGGTTTGCTGGTGGCGGCGTCCGGTCTGGACGCAGTCAATCCACAGCAACTGACCCTGGTGCACACCGCCGCTGGCGATGCGCAATTTGCTTTGACAGGCGGGCGAGTGGATCTCGGCACCTGGTCCTATGACCTGGCCCAGCGACCGGTTGGAACCGGCGGCACTGAATGGTTCCTCGATCCGACCACCCAGGTGATCAGCCCTGGTGCCAGTGCGGTGCTGGCCCTGTTCAACTCTCCGATCACCCTGTTGTACGGAGAAGCCAGTTCACTGCGCAGCCGCATGGGTGAGTTGCGCTTCAACGGTGGCCAGCCGGGCGCCTGGGCACGCACCTATGGCAATCAGTACAACGTGTCAGAAAGCTCCGGTGTGGCGTACAGGCAGAACCAGCAAGGGCTTTCCCTCGGAGCTGATGCCCGGGTGAATGACAGCGATGTTCTGGTGGGCGTGATGGGGGGCTACAGTCAATCGGACCTGAATCTTGAACACGGTACTTCAGGCACGGTCAAGAGTTACTACTTCGGGCCTTACGTGACGTGGATGGACCGCGACACCGGCTACTACGTTGATGGCGTGCTGAAATTCAACCGCTTTCGCAATGAGGCCAAGGTTGGAATGAGTGACGGCACGCGTGCCAAGGGCGATTACGATAACTGGGGTTTCAGTGCATCGGTTGAGGCTGGTCGTCACATCAAGTTGAGCAACGATTACTTCATCGAACCTTTCGCGCAGTTTTCAGCCGCGCAGATCCAGGGCAAACGCTTCAGCCTGGACAACGACATGCAGGCCGATGGCGATCGCACTCGCTCATTCCTGGGCAAGGCTGGCGCCACGTTCGGGCGCAATTTTGATATCGGCAACGGTGCTGTGGCGCAACCTTATGCGCGCGCGGCCATTGCCCATGAGTTCGCCAATAACAACAAGGTCAAGGTCAACGAAAACAACGTATTCAACAATGACTTGTCAGGTTCCCGGGCGGAGTTTGGTGCGGGGGTGGCGGTGGCCCTGTCGGAGAAGTGGCAGGTGCATGTCGATCTGGACTATTCCAATGGGGAGCATATTGAGCAGCCGTTTGGGGTGAGTCTTGGGGGGCGGTACAGCTTTTAACTACTGTTTGGTAAAGGGAAGGTGTTTCGTAATCAGCGAGATACCCTAACGGCCGCTGCTCTGTCGATGAGCAGCGGCCTTGTCATTTCAGTTAATTGGTTTTGCCTGATGCCGTTGGACACTCTTTGCGCAAGAGTGTCCAGGAACGATGCTTAAGGTTTGATGCCAACTCCAAGTTGGATTGTGATAGCCATGTGGTGATTTTCCGCTCCGGTTACCAGATTTTTACAGTGATAAAACGGGTTGGGGTTGATAGGCACAGGCCTTTCCTCCCACGTCCAATACATTCCGTTACCCAATGGCCAGCGGCCTCCATAAGCGCTGTGTATTTCCCGTAACTCGCCCAACGAAGGCACCCTTGCTCCCTGGTTACGAGCAGCGTCCATAATGTGCGACCACCAATTACTACCCAGCGCGATACATTGGATGACGCCTGTCACGGTTACGGTATAGCTCTTTGTCTGGTTGGCGGCATCCGTGACTGTAATCCTTGTTGTACCTAGTCCCCTGACGGTTACCAGACCGTTGCCGCCATCAACATGAGCCACCGCGGTGTTTTCGGAGGAATACCGATAACTGGGTTGGCCTCCAGACGCTTGATGTTGAACGGAGGTTCCCGGACCGAAAGCTGGAAGGGTCTGCGGGCTGCCGGGAATCAGGTAGATCTTGCCGCTCAACGTCACCGGGCTTGTGTTGAAATTCAGTGGTGGAATCGGCGAGTTGACGGTGAAGGTTCGTGCGTTTGACGTTTGTCCGGTCGTTACAGCCCGTGCGGTGATGGTATGTCCACCCAGTCCTACTGCCAGCGTAGTGGTCCAAATACCGGTGCTCAGAGCAGTCGTATTGTGTTTTGGCGTGCCTCCATCGTAGATCTGGACCTGATGCAGAGGCGTTACCCGACCTTGCAACGCGACTGAAGTGTCTGTGGTCGCTCCATTGTTCTGCAGTTCACCACGGGAGTCTCTTACTGAATCGAGCGACGGAGCGGTGTGAACTTCGACGGTCAGTGTCCGTGCCCCCGAAGTCTGACCCGCGCCATACAGTGCTTTGGCGGTGAAGCTGTGCGCTGCCACGCTCAGGCCCGTAAGGTCCTTGGTCCAGATGCCGGTCGATGGGTCCGCTGTGGCGTTGCCCTTGCTGGCGGCGCCGTCGAAGATCTCCACCTGCTCGCCCTTGCTGGCGCTGCCCGTCAGTTTCACGGTTGTGTCGACGGTGGTGCCGCGATCTGGAATCACGGTGCCTTTGGAATCCTGGGCATTGGTGATGGTGGGGGCCACCACCGCAGTCACGGTCAGTGTCCGTGCCCCCGAAGTCTGACCCGCGCCATACAGTGCTTTGGCGGTGAAGCTGTGCGCTGCCACGCTCAGGCCCGTAAGGTCCTTGGTCCAGATGCCGGTCGATGGGTCCGCTGTGGCGTTGCCCTTGCTGGCGGCGCCGTCGAAGATCTCCACCTGCTCGCCCTTGCTGGCGCTGCCCGTCAGTTTCACGGTTGTGTCGACGGTGGTGCCGCGATCTGGAATCACGGTGCCTTTGGAATCCTGGGCATTGGTGATGGTGGGGGCCACCACCGCAGTCACGGTCAGTGTCCGTGCCCCCGAAGTCTGACCCGCGCCATACAGTGCTTTGGCGGTGAAGCTGTGCGCTGCCACGCTCAGGCCCGTAAGGTCCTTGGTCCAGATGCCGGTCGATGGGTCCGCTGTGGCGTTGCCCTTGCTGGCGGCGCCGTCGAAGATCTCCACCTGCTCGCCCTTGCTGGCGCTGCCCGTCAGTTTCACGGTTGTGTCGACGGTGGTGCCGCGATCTGGAATCACGGTGCCTTTGGAATCCTGGGCATTGGTGATGGTGGGGGCCACCACCGCAGTCACGGTCAGTGTCCGTGCCCCCGAAGTCTGACCCGCGCCATACAGTGCTTTGGCGGTGAAGCTGTGCGTTGCCACGCTCAGGCCCGTAAGGTCCTTGGTCCAGATGCCGGTCGATGGGTCCGCTGTGGCGTTGCCCTTGCTGGCGGCGCCGTCGAAGATCTCCACCTGCTCGCCCTCGCTGGCGCTGCCCGTCAGTTTCACGGTTGTGTCGACGGTGGTGCCGCGATCTGGAATCACGGTGCCTTTGGAATCCTGGGCATTGGTGATGGTGGGTGGCACCGCCGCCTTCACCGTAAAGGCCCGTATCAGGCTGGAAACCGGGTCCGCTGCATATAGAGCGTGAGCTGTAATGTGATAATCCTTGATCTGGAGGTTGAGCAGGGTCTTGCTCCAGATGCCATCAACCCCAACGTCAACATTGCCGTGCGAGGTGGAGCCATCGAAAATCTCGACCTTCTCATCCCGGGTCGCGGTGCCTTTGATGGTGACCTGCTCAAAGAAGGTTTCGCCGCCCTCTGTAACCTCCCCATTGGCGTCAGTCACATGGGTGATCTTCGGCGTCAGCCAGTCGTACCGGGTTCTGATCGTCAGCGATAATTTCGGGAACTCAATCGCATTGACTTCCTGATTGGTGCCATCAAACGAGACTTTGCAAATCACGTTTGCCGGTGTGGAATGCCCCAGTTTCATCAACTCGCTTCTGAGCAGCACTTCATTCAGCCCGCTGCTGACCTGCGCCGGCGTGATCTCGACGCCATCGAGCATCCGGATGACGTGGTCGCTGCCCGCTGCTGTCTTGCCTTCCAGCCTCAGCCAAATGCGTTGCTTGAGTGCGATGTAATGCCACTTGGATACGAGCGTGTTGGCATCGCCACTGAACGTCATCAGGTCGAGAATCTGGTTGGCTGACTGACGCACTTGTGGGCGAGGCAGATCGTTCTCGGGGTCGTCGAATCCCGTTACTCTCAGGCCCAACGACTCTGATTCTGTCTCGTGGCCATAGCGGCGCACGAAGTACTTCACGTCCACAGTTTTGTTGATATTTGGACCGATAATCGTCAGGGGAAGGTGAAAGTTCACGCTACCACTGCTGTGCCCGGGCAGCTCAAGATCTGTTGATGTACCAGCGCCTGGAGTGCCGATCCAATGTAGGGGAATGATATCGAGGGCCGGATCCATAGTGTCGTAGCTGACGTTGACATCAACACCATTCAGCCCATCCATTGCTTTTAGTATGGCGTTCGGTGCCTGTTTGACTTGTGGCGGTGGCAATTCACCTACGAGCGACCCGATCAGCAGGTCGAGTACGGCGGAGTGACTGTATAAACCTGTGGTCGCGTGCTTTAGCGAGTAACGCACCTTGACGTACTGCCCGATATTGCGAGTGACATATTCCGCAGGCACCCTGAAACGCAGCGGTTTACCGGCGCTCAGCGAGGTGATGGGCACCCAGTCGCTGATGCTGCCGAACGGATGGGTCGCTTGCCAATACCAGGTCACGATGTCGTCTTTTTGCGTCGGCGGATTTTCGATGAATATGTGGACGACATCGAAGACTTTGGATGGGTCGAGCACATCTGGATTTTTGCCGGCTTCCTCCACCTCGGGCCTGCGCAGTGTCGCGGTGACGCCTTGTACCCTGACCAACAGATGCTCTGAATCACTGATGCCGTAGAACTCCGGTTTGTCATTGGACACGGTATACCAAAGATCGAGACGGCCGTTGTCGAGCACGTTGATGTGCTCTGCGCCGACGTCAACAGTGAAAAAGCCTTCTTTTGCCTCGTTGTCACTGACGGCATGAGTGAACTCATGGACATAGGGCTGACCGTTGGACTTTTCACCTATCCAGTGACCGGCGACCAGATCGCCATTGGCAATGGCTGCGTACCCGATTCGCACCGTGGCGTAAGGCCTGTGCGGCTCGAGTATGTCGCCCAGCAACTCGAGAATCGTCGGTGCGTCCGGCATTGAAACGTCACCCACCACGTCGGCAAATTCGCGTTTGGAGGATAGCGGCGGACTTCCGTCCGCTTTCGTCAGCACGTAGGAGGCATCAGCCCGGCCCATGGCGATGGCGCGGACTTGCGCGTACGGCACCTCGAATGGCAAGACACTCGGGATGCTTTCCACCAGTTTGGTTTCGGTGTGAATCAACGGCTTGCCAGTAAAAGGGGTGCCGATCCAGGTCATTTCAATTGAATCTTTCAGCGCGAAATCTGAGCCCGCGATAGGGACCTGGACCGTGACGTTCTCCTTATTCAAGTTGATGATGGTGATGATCCCATTAACCGATTCCTTGATGATCGGGGCTTGCAGCCGCCAGGCGCCGGCGTCGACGGCAATCCGAGTGCGTTTGGAGTGCCGGGAAGACCAGTTCCATACTTCATCGTGAGGGTCGTACTTGATTTCCAGCGTCGGGCTGTCGCCACCGGCCAGAATGTCTTCCTGTTTGGCGACGATCACGATGGGGTCCTTGCCCTCTGCCTGAGCTTGTGTAACAAGGTGCGGCGCCAGGGTATGGCTGCCCCAGCGCATCAGAATCGTGTCTCGCAGTGTGATTTCCGGGTAGGCACGAACAGTCAGCGGAATGCCTTTTTTCGCCCACTCGGCGTCGATCACTCCCTGATCGATGATTTCCTGCGGCAGTTGCGCGATGTGCAGTTCGGAGTGCCCGTCGGGTAGATGGGGTTCCCTGTCTCGGCCACCGGGGCTGGTGAGTTTGATCCGAAACAGTGACAACACAGAGGGATCGTCCGGCGCGGTTTCGCCAAACCGGGTCAACTCATAAAAGCATTCATGCAGACCGGGAAAGAACAGCGCTTTGGGCAGATAAAAGAACAGGTGCTTGTCTTTTTCCCCCGCTTCAACCATTCGGGTGAACACCGGGACATCGTCCCAGTAAACAATATTTTTATCTCCTTCCAGCATGTCGAGGTACGCCACAATTACGCACAACACGCCATTGGCGCTTTCCTCGACCGCTGCAATATTGATCCCGCCATCGGCATCCACGACTGGCGCGACTGCGCCGCTGATCTGCATGGGCCGAAGCGCCCTTGTGACGGGCTGATTGAGATCGGGAAACAGAAGCAGGCTTTTGGTGGGCATGACGAAACTCCTGAACGAGCACGCAATGGAATCGCAGACGGTTTTTTATTGAACCTGAGGGGAGGAGGGAGGGGTACTGTCAGATCTGACAGGTGCGCAGGTTTTTTAGACCAGCGGTCGCTGAGCGCTCAGCGTTTGTGCAGGGTTTTCTGTCGCAGAATGTAGACCGTCACCAGCACCGCACTGGTCAACATGAACCCGCGCGCCCACGGCAGCGGCACCAGGTAGCATGAGAACAGAATGCTCGCCCACATCAGCCCGATCGCGTAGACCTTGCCCTTGAGCGGAATGCCGTTGCCATTGAGGTAGTCGCGGATCCATGGCCCGAGCCGGGGATGCTCGACCAGCCATTGATAGAAACGCGGAGAGCTGCGGGCGAAGCAGGCAGCTGCCAGCAGCAGGAAGGGAGTCGTGGGGAGAACAGGCAGGAAGATCCCGATCACCCCCAATGCCACGCTGAGCCAGCCGGTGGCCAGCAGGATGTAGCGCAACATCAGGGGGCGCTTGCCTATGGGGTTGTCCATAGGCCGGATCTTAGTGGTGACGTGGCTTGAGGATCGCCGGTTTTTCGTCAGGTGCCTGGCACAGCAGGTACAGCGCGGTCAGGGCTTCTGGAATCTGCACGATCATGTCGTCCATCAGGTTGGCGTCCCTGGCAATATCTTCGAACTCGGGCTGTTCGTCGAACAGGCCCGAACCGACCATGATCGGCAGGAGCATTTCGCTGACTTCTTCTTCGGCGGTTTCGAACCAGGCCGCTTCGCGCAGGAACACGCCTTCCATGAAGCCGATGCACCAGCCGCGCAGCTCTGAGTCGTCCGGGTCGTCGCCCAGGTCCAGTTCGCACGGCAGCTCGAATTCTTCATCCGACGCCAGTTGGCGGGCGATGTGAGCTTTCAGGCCGATCAGCGTGGCTTCGATCTCTTCACGCTGGGCTTCGCTGCTGTAGTGCGGCTCTTCGGCGAACAGGGCGTCGATCCACTCACGATCCGGCACCACATCGGCGCAGATCGACAGAGCAGTCAGGTAACCGTGTGCGGCCACGTAGTCCAGCGCCTCTTCATGCAGCTCGTCGGCGTCGAGGAAGACTTGCAGGCGGGTTAGTTGCTCGGCGAAGGACATTAAAGGGCTACCTTGGGGGAATAAACAATGCGGGAATTCTAGGCCTTCTTGAGCCCTCAAGCCAGCCGCACGGCAGATTTGCCCGCACAAGCTTCTTATCGGCGGTGCCCTTTGCCGGGGAGGGCTCGGGTATACTGCCGCGCTTTGCGATCCCTGCCGGTGTCGCGGCTGAATCCGTACGGCGTCATGCAATGCGCCCTTACGTTTTGTTTAAAGCAGCCTCGGCTGTCTTGAACCAGCCTGTGCAGGGATGTTTCGGTGGATTTTTGGAGTTTTTATGCTCGAACAGGCTCAACGCGTCCTCAAGGACATCTTCGGCTACGACAGTTTCCGTGGCCGTCAGGGTGCAATCATTGAGCGCGTGGCCAGTGGTGGTGATGCCCTTGTCCTGATGCCGACCGGCGGCGGCAAGTCGCTGTGCTTCCAGGTGCCGGCGCTGCTGCGCGACGGCCTGGCGGTGGTGGTGTCGCCGCTGATCGCGCTGATGGACGATCAGGTCGCCACCCTCGAAGAGCTGGGCGTGGCCGCCGCCGCGTTGAACTCCACATTAAGCGCTGAACAACAGCGCGACCTCGCCAACCGGATCAAGCGTGGCGAAGTGAAAATGCTCTATCTGGCGCCGGAGCGTCTGGTGCAGCCGCGGATGCTGTCATTTCTGCAAGGCTTGAACATCGCCCTGTTCGCTATCGACGAAGCGCACTGCGTGTCGCAATGGGGCCACGACTTCCGCCCGGAATACCTGCAACTGGGGCAACTGGCGGAAATGTTCCCCGACGTGCCGCGCATCGCCCTGACTGCCACCGCCGACAAGCGTACCCGGGAAGAAATCGTCACCCGTCTGCATTTGCAGAACGCCGAGCGTTTCCTGTCGAGCTTCGACCGGCCGAACATCTTCTACCGCATCGTGCCCAAGGAGCAGCCGCGCAAGCAGTTGCTGGCGTTCCTCGCCGAGCGGCGCAGCGATGCCGGCATCGTCTACTGCCTGTCACGCAAGAAGGTCGAAGAGGTGGCCGCGTTTCTCACCGAGCAGGGCTTCCCGGCGCTGCCGTACCACGCCGGTCTGCCCAACGATCTGCGCGCCTATCACCAGAAGCGCTTCCTCAACGAGGAAGGCTTGATCATGGTCGCCACCGTGGCGTTCGGCATGGGTATCGACAAGCCTAACGTGCGCTTCGTCGCTCACCTTGATCTGCCCAAATCCCTTGAAGCCTATTACCAGGAAACCGGGCGCGGAGGCCGTGACGGCCTGCCGGCGGACGCGTGGATGGCCTACGGTCTGCAAGACGTGGTGATGCTCAAGCAGATGCTGCAGAACTCCGAGGGCGACGAACGCCATAAGCGTCTGGAGCAGCACAAACTCGACGCCATGCTCTCGCTCTGCGAAGAAACCCGCTGCCGCCGTCAGGCACTGCTGGCGTATTTCGACGAAGACATGCCCGAGCCATGTGGCCACTGCGACAACTGTATCGACGGCGTGCAGACCTGGGACGCCACCGAGCCTGCGCGTCAGGCGCTGTCGGCGATCTACCGCACCGGGCAGCGTTACGGCGTCGGCCATCTGGTGGACGTGTTGCTGGGCAAAGACAACGAAAAGGTTCGCAGCTTCGGCCATCAGCACCTGTCTGTGTTCGGCGTGGGCAAGGCGCTGGGGGAGAGCGAATGGCGTTCGCTGTTCCGCCAATTGGTCGCCCGTGGCCTGGCGGACGTCGATCATGAAGGCTACGGCGGGCTGCGTTTGAGCGACACCTGCCGGCCGCTGCTCAAGGGCGAAGTGAGCCTGGAGCTGCGCCGCGACCTCAAGCCACAAATCACCGCCAAGAGCGGCAGCAAGAGCCAGGCCAGCCAGCTCGTGCGTGGCGAAGAGCGCGAACAGTGGGAAGCGTTGCGTGCCCTGCGGCGCAAACTGGCGGAAGAACACGGCGTGCCGCCGTACGTCATCTTCCCCGACTCGACCCTGCTGGAAATGCTCCGCAGCCAGCCGACCTCGCTGGCCGACATGGCCCGGGTCAGCGGCGTCGGTGCGCGCAAGCTGGAGCGTTACGGCGAAGCTTTCCTCGAAGTGCTCGGCGGCGAGGCCGAGGCACCGAAAGTCGTGGCCGACGTGCGCCACGAACTGATCACTCTGGCCCGCGCCGGCATGACACCGTTGCAGATTTCCGGTCAGTTGCAGTGCTCGGAAAAAAACGTCTACGCCATGCTCGCCGAAGCCATCGGCAAGCAGCAGTTGTCGCTGGAACAGGCGCTGGATTTGCCGGAAGACCTGATGGGTGAAGTCCAGGACGCATTCCTGGACGGCGAAGGCGAACTGCCGTCCGTCGCCGAAGTGGCCGAGCTGTTTGCCGGTCGTGTACCGGAAGGCGTGCTGTACTGCGTGCGGGCTGCGCTGCAATCGGAGTTTGAAATGTAAGAGGGCGTTTGTGCCAACCCTCATGCGGTTGTAACGATTCAGTACGGGGCGCCTCTTGCCTATAGGCAAATGTCATGCTTAGCTGACTAATAATTAGTTTTTCTCTATTTGTTCAGTCTAATCATGAGTGTTTTATGCCGTTAACCGATCAACACCGTTTTGGCATGCAATTGGCCCAGATGTCCCGAGGCTGGCGTGCCGAACTGGATCGCCGGCTGGCCGGCCTGGGTTTGTCCCAGGCGCGCTGGCTGGTGCTGCTGCATCTGGCGCGTTTCGAAGAGGCGCCGACCCAACGTGAGCTGGCGCAAAGCGTCGGCGTCGAAGGACCGACCCTGGCCCGTCTGCTCGACAGCCTGGAAAGCCAGGGACTGGTGCAACGCCAGTCTGTAATGGAAGACCGCCGGGCAAAGAAAATCGTGTTGTGCTCACCGGCCCTGCCGCTGATCGAACAGATTGAAACCATCGCCACGCAACTGCGCAAGGAATTGTTCGAGGGTATCGATGAGGCCGACATGAAGGTGTGCATGCGGGTTCACGGGCACATTCTGGCCAACCTGGAAAAGTCTTGAGGCATAACCGCGTGCCGTTTTTTTGAGAGATCGCGCTGGGCGGACTATAAGAACTACTGGGCAATATCGTGTTCGTACCGGATGTGCGAACGCATAGAAGTCGGTTTTGCTTATTTAAGGGATGCTCATGCTCGGAAGTCGGCACGTGGTACTGCGTTGCACCAACTCACTGTTGGTGGCCGGTGTTCTCACCTGGTCCACCGCATCATTGGCGTTGGGGCTCGGTGACATCACCGTGCATTCGGCCCTCAATCAACCACTCAAGGCTGACATCGCCCTGGTGGATGTCGGGGCCGTCAGCGAAAGCGATCTGGCGATCCGTCTGGCCTCGGCGGACGAATTTGGCCGCGCCGGCATCGAACGCGTGTTCTTTCTCAATGACCTCAAGTTCACCCCGATTCTGCGCGGCAATCGCAACATGATCCGGGTGACCTCCAGTAAACCGGTCAATGAACCCTTTCTGAATTTCCTGGTGCAACTCGATCAGCCCAATGGCCACCTGCTGCGCGAATACATCGTGCTGATCGACCCGCCGGGTTCACCGGGAATAGTCCCGGCCACCGACGAGCCGACTGCGCGTGCGCAATCGTCGGAATTCCCGACCCCCGAGTCTCCCTCCGCAACGACGCCGGCCAAACCTGCTGCACCCGTGCAGCCACCGGCCCCGGTCGCTGACGCGCAGGCCGAGCAATTGGCGGCGAGCCTTGTGCAGAACCAGCAACTGCAAAAAACCATCGATGAATTGAACGTGAAGCTTCAGGCCCAGGCAGTGCTGATCGCTGACGGCAAGAAACAGCTCGGCGAGCTGCAGGCCCGTCTGATTGAAGTGCAACAGGCACCACCGGCACCCGCAACACCCGTGGTGCCTGTGCCGGCGCCGGTCATTGCCCCGGTCGAGTCTCAGGAGGATTTACTCAACTGGCCGCTGCTCGGCGGATTGTTGCTGGTCCTGGGATTATCGGTGGCAGGGCTGTACGTGCGCCGGCAACGCCAGCAGGCGCAAGGGACTGCTGCGCCGTTGCCGTTCCTGCCGGTACGAAACGAACTCCCGGTCGACGACACCGAACCAATGCAGCCGAGTGCCGTGCACAGTGCGGTCGAACATCGCGAAGACCACGCCAACGGCGATGTGCTGGAAGCGGTCGGCATTTATCTGGCCTACGGTCGCTTGAGCGAGGCTGCCGGTTTATTGCGTGATGCATTGCAGCGGGAGCCGGAGCGCATTGACCTCGGCGTGCAGTTGCTCGAAGTGCTGGGGCGGCAAGGCGACTCGCCGGCCTATGACGAGCAGGAAGCCCGTCTGCGTCAGCTCGGGGTCGAGGATCAGCGCTTGCAGGAGATTCGCGCCCGCTACCCGAAACTGGTCAGCGCCGCACCTTTGGTGGCGGCGGCCCCGGTGATTGCCGAGCTGCCGATCGAATCCTCCGGGCCTGTCGAACCGGTAGTCGAAGACAATTTCGAACTGAATCTGGACCAGCTCTCGATGGCCTCCAGTTGGGATCTTGAGGAAGCTCGCCCGGCCAGCGCCGAACCTGAGCAGGCTCCATCGACGCTGGGCTCCGATCTGCAGGTATTGCCACAGGATTTCGAACTGCCGGAAACCCTGCCCGACGATGCCGAAACCGCTGAACTGGAATGGATCGTCGAACCAGAAACGCAGCCGCTGGACGAGGACTTTCTCAACGAGTTTGGCGATCCCGGCCCAGCGCTCTCCCTGGAGCCACTGGAACTGCAAGCCCCGGAACCCGAACCCTCGGACGCCGAGAACGCCGGCAAACTCGAACAGGCCCAGACCTGCATCGATGACGGCGATATCGATAGCGCCATTGCCTTGCTCAACGAACTGCTCAAAGAGGCTGACGAACCTCTCAAGCAAACGGCGCGCACGCTGTTGGCCGGGATTCGCTGACGACGGTCAGAACGTCTGCCCGAGGTTCAGGTACACCGCCTGCTCATCCGCATCGTTCAGGCCATAGCTGAAATTCAGCGGCCCCAGCGGCGTATCGAAACCGATGAACACGCTGGCGGCGTTGATGTAGCCGCTGTCGAATTCATTGTCGTTGTTCCACGCCCGGCCCCTTTCCAGTGACGCACCGGCGTACAACGGGAAGTCCAGCGGCAGGTATGAGCGCGGGGTAAGGCGGCGGTAATACACCGCGCGCATCAGACTGACGTTTTGCCCGGAGATCGCATCCTCGCGGAAACCCGACAATTGCCGGGCGCCGCCGAGCAGGAAACTGGAGGTCACCACGTTGGCATCGTCCAGCGTGCGACCGTAACGACCGCCCAGGATCAGCGTGTCCGGGCCGCTGCTCATGGCCTTGTCCAGTTTGAACTCCCACTGCCGGTAGCGTGTGTCGGAACCCAGGCTCGGTTCGAACTGCACCAGCGTCAGGCCGATGTCTTCGCCTTCGTGGGGGTAGTAGACGTTGTCCAGCGAGTCGAACGAGTACTTCAGCGCATAGAACCCTTCGTTGAAGTTTTCGCTCGGCAGATCCTGATCGCCGATCCGCACATCCGCCTTGCCCCAGGCCTCGCCGACGCCGAAGCGCACTTCGCCGCTGTTGCCGATCTGCCGGCCAACGTTGAGGCCGAAGCCGTAGCGCTCGACGCGATACTGGGCGATCGGATCGTTGTCCAGAACCGAGTCGACGTTTTGCGCGGCGAACGACGCATAAGGTGCCACGAAATAGCGAGAGCCCACATCCAGCGGCTGATAGAACTCGCTGTACAACTCTTGTTTATCGCCGATTTGTGCTCGGGTCAGCCATTCCGCGCCGAGGCGGTTGATGCCGTTCATTCGGTAACTGGCGCCGAGGTTGAAGGCGCTGTCGCCGCGCATGTCATCCGACAGGTTGAGGCCGACCCGCAGGTAATCGGTGCCGGTACGTTTGCCCCGCGCGCTGATCACCAGCGTGTGATCCGCGCCCTTGTGGACCACGCGGTATTGCACCTGCTCGAAGTAGTCGAGGCCATACAGCGTGCCCATGTCGGTTTGCAGACGACCCAGGTCCAACGGCTCGCCGATGTGCTGGCGGATGTAGTAGCGGATCACGTCGTCGCCGACTTTCGAGTCGTTCTCGACCTTGATTGCGGTAATGATCGGCGTGCGCTGGCCCGGCGCGCGGGCGGCATTGAGTTCGGCGTCCTGCGACTGCACGGGTTTGAGGCGGGCGAGGCGTACGTCCAGAGCCTTGGTCGCGCGGTAGCCGGCGTCGATCATCTCCTGGCCCCGACCGAAGTCGGTGGCGCCGAAACTGGCCAGCGGCGGCTGGATCAGCACGTCATCGGGATGCAGGGTCGCCAGTTGCTCTTCGGAGTTGCGCCGGGTCATCAGGGTGATCGACTGGTTCAGCACATCGACCACGGTCACCAGTTGCTTGCGGTTGCGCAGCGGGGTACCGATGTCGACCACGATAGCCACGTCGACGCCCATTTCCCGGGCCACGTCGAGGGGGATGTTGTCGGTCATGCCGCCATCCACCAGCAGGCGGCCGTCGAGTTCGACCGGGGCGAACACCGCCGGGATCGACATGCTGGCGCGGATCACCTGGGGCAGGTGACCTTTGCGGAACACCACTTTTTCGCCGTTGGCGATGTCGGTGGTCACGGCGCGGAACGGGATCGGCAGCTTGTCGAAATCCCGGGTGTCGCTGGTGTGGGCCAAGAGGCTTTCCAGCAGTAGCGCAAGGTTCTGGCCCTGAATCACGCCCAATGGCAGGCCGAGGCTGCCGTCGTCGCGAAAGCTCAGTTTCTGTTTCACCAGAAAGTCGCGGTCATCCTGCTTGCGCCGGAACGGTACGTCTTCCCGGGGCGGGGCGTCGGACAGTGCCTGCTGCCAGTCGATGGTCAGGGCGAGTTTTTCCAGTTCGTCGATCTTGTAGCCCGAGGCGTACAGGCCGCCGACCACCGCGCCCATGCTGGTGCCGGCAATCGCATCGATCTTGATGCCTTGTTCTTCCAGGGCCTTGAGCACACCGATGTGCGCCAGGCCACGGGCCGCGCCGCCGGACAGCACCAGGCCGACTTTCGGGCGTGTTGCCTCACTGGCATGAACGAACAGGGGAAGGAAACCAAGCAGCAGGCAGATCAGAAGACGACGCATCGTGAGTCTCGGGGCGAGCGATAAAGCCGGCTATTATAGCGGCGCCCCTCTGGCTCAGGAGTTTCAGCGCATGACCGACACAAAACCGGAAATCGTCATCACCTATTGCACGCAATGCCAGTGGCTGTTGCGCGCCGCGTGGCTGGCGCAAGAACTGCTCAGCACCTTTGGCGATGATCTCGGCAAAGTGTCGCTGGTGCCGGGCACCGGCGGGATATTCAACATTACCTGCAACGACGTGCAGATCTGGGAACGCAAGGCCGACGGCGGTTTCCCGGAGGCCAAGGTGCTCAAGCAGCGGGTGCGCGACCAGATCGACCCTGATCGCGACTTGGGCCACAACGATCGTACTCAGTGAGAGGTCGCCTCGGCCGCGACGGTTTTCCTGTCGTTGCTGCCTGACATCCGGCTCGACACCACGATGGCAACGATGATCAACGCGCCGCCGATCAACATGCGCAGGGTCGGATTTTCATCGAACAGCAGCCAGGCCACGGTAATTCCGTACACCGGCTCCATGGCGAACACCACCGCGGCCGTGCGGGCCTTGATTACCGCGAGGCTGGCGACAAACAGGCTGTGGGCAACGCCGGTGCAGAACACCCCGAGCAGACCGATCCACACCCAGTCGATGGCGCGCACTTGGCTCAGTTGCGGCGCCGCGACCGGCAGCAGACACAGCGCCACCACCACGTTCTGACACAACGCCGCCTGCACCGCCGGGATACGTCCGGAGCTGGCGCGGTTGGTCAGGGACAGCAGGGAAAACAGCAGGCCGGACAGGATTGCCCAGAGCAGGCCGGTAGTCGCGCCGCTGGCCAGATCGAATGCCGGCGTCACCAGCACCAGCCCGACACTGACCAGCGCCACCAGAATGATTTCATTGGCGCGGATGCGCTCGCGGAAGATCAGCCCTTCGAGGATCACCGTGAAGGCCGGGAAACTGGCGAAACCCAGGGTCGCGATGGCGACGCCCGCGACCTTGACCGCAATGAAGAAACTTACCCAATGGCCGGCCAGCAGCACGCCGCTCAGGGCCAGTCGTCGCCAGTCGACGGCCTGCAATTTCTGCCAGCCGCCCTGTTGGGCGAAACGGGCGAAAAAGGCCAGGGCCAGCACGGCGAACGCGGCGCGTCCGAACACGATGACCGCGGGCGTTGCGGCTGCGAGTTTGCCGAAGACGCCGGTCAGGCCGAACATCAGTGCGCCGATATGCAGGGCGCCCAGGGCGGTACGGGGAGTCATTGCAGTCCTTTTTCAAACACCATTACAGGCACACATTGAAGCGTGTCCCGACGGGAAAGTCTGTCGGCAGGCTATCGACTTTTGTCGTCAGCCTCGCGCCGCAATTGTGTAGGAGAGATACCAAATTCACGCAGGACGGCGGCCGAAAACGCACTTTGCGAGTTGTAGCCGACTCGGCAGGCCACTTCACCGACGGGCAGCGTGGTGTTGCGCAACAGCGCGACGGCTTTGTGCAGGCGTCGGCTGCGAATGTAGTCCATCGGTGTTTGCCCGCATTCGGCGACGAACCGCGCATGCAGCCGGGCGCTGGATAACCCGGCGACGCGCGCCAGATCCGCGACTTGCAGCGGATAAGCCGCGTACTGCTCGATGTGCGCATCGAGTGCCGCAAAGGGCAGGCGGCGCGCGGTGATCTCGGTGGGTGGCACGTGGCTCAGGCTTGCCAGCAGCAACACCGCGCCCTGTTGCGCAATCAACGGATCGTCCACCGGGCTGTTCGCCAGCCAGTTGACCAATTGACCTTGCCCCGCGTCCAGCGACAAACGGGCGGCGTTGTCCAGCAGTCGGCGGCTGGCATCGGCGTGATCGCCCAGTGAGCGTGTCAGCCATTGTTCGTCGGGCACATCCAGTACCAGACAGCGGCTGCCCTTGGGGCTGCCGCACGCGTGATGCGCACCGGCGGGGATCACCACGAAGCTCTGCTGCATTACCTGACTGCCACGCCCTGCGACTTCGAAATCCAGCGCGCCGGACAGGCCGAACACCAGTTGCGCGTGGTTGTGGCTGTGGGCGATCAGGTCGTGGCTGTAATGGCGCAGGGTCAGGATCGGTTGCATGGTGGTCTCCGGGCGAGCCGCCAGTCTACACCGGCACAGGGGCGGCGCGTTTGTCACACGACTGACGCATGCTTGTCATGGTCGATTAACCGGGCGCGCGCACAGTGGCGAAAACATCGCAGAGGGTTGCCCATGACCAGCGCCGAGCTCGCCAGACCCAGCCGTAAACAACGGGTTCGCACCCTGTGGATCTCTGACGTGCACCTGGGCACGCGGGATTGCCAGGCCGAGCATCTGTCGCAATTTCTCAAGGGCTATCACGCCGACAAGATCTACCTGGTGGGTGACATCATCGACGGCTGGAAGCTGCGCGGTGGCATGTACTGGCCGCAGGCGCACACCAATGTGATCCGCCGTTTGCTGACCATGAGCAAACGCGGCACCGAGGTGATTTACGTCACCGGTAACCACGACGAATTCCTGCGCCGCTATTCAAAACTGATTCTGGGCAATATCCAGTTGGTCGACGAGGCGGTGCACGTCACGGCTGATGGCCGGCATCTGCTGGTGATTCACGGCGACCAGTTCGACGTGATCACCCGCTATCACCGCTGGCTCGCGTTTCTCGGCGATTCGGCCTACGAATTCACCCTGACCCTCAACCGCTGGCTCAATCATTGGCGGGCGAAACACGGTTACGGCTACTGGTCGCTGTCGGCTTATCTCAAGCACAAGGTGAAGACTGCGGTCAGCTTCATCAGTGACTTCGAGGAAGCCATCGCCCACGAGTGTGTGAAACGCGAATTGCACGGCGTGGTCTGCGGGCACATTCACCACGCCGAGATCCGCAAGGTCGGCGAGGTGGATTACCTCAATTGTGGCGACTGGGTGGAGTCGTGCACGGCGCTGATCGAACACTGGGACGGCACGATCGAACTGTATCGCCTGGCTGATGCACAGGCGCGGGAAGCCGAATTGAAAGCCGCGAAGGTTGCCGAGCTGGCCTGAGCGACGGCCCCTGTGGGAGCGGGATTGTCTTTATGCGGGGGTGTGCTCTTCCATCGCCGCTTTATAGATCGAGTTTTTCGGCTGGGCGAACAGCCTTTCCACCATCGGTTCGAAGAAGCTCAACGGCAAGGTGTCGTACTCGGGGTCGAACGCCGCCGCGTCGTATCTGGCGCAGAACTCTGCGGTCGCCAGAAACTGCGGATGGTCGCTGAATTGCTCGCGCAGGTGCCGATCCATGCCAAGGTGATGGAAAAAGTAGTAGCCCTGGAAGATCCCGTGCTTTTCCACCATCCACAGGTTTTCGGCGCTGACGAACGGCTTGAGGATGGCGGCGGCGATGTCCGGGTGATTGTAGGAGCCGAGGGTGTCGCCGATGTCGTGGAGCAGGGCGCAGACCACGTATTCCTCGTCGCGCCCGTCGCGAAAGGCGCGGGTTGCGGTTTGCAGCGAGTGGGTCAGGCGATCCACCGGAAAACCGCCGAAATCGCCTTCCAGCAGTTTCAGGTGGGCCATGATCCGGCCCGGTAATTGGCGGGCGTAGGCGCTGAAGTCCGCCGCAATGATCGCCCAGTCGTCCTGTGTACCGTCCTTCATGTGGGTGAAACGGGCAGTGGCATTCATCGGCAATCCTCTTGGTCGGAATTTCTAGAACGGCACGCGGCCCAGGATCATGTCGCGGTACATGACGAAGTCGCCGAGCAGGCTGTAGAACGGGTGCTGGAAGGTGGCCGGGCGGTTTTTCTCGAAAAAGAAATGGCCGACCCAGGCAAAGCTGTAGCCCGCCAGCGGTAACGCAAGCAACAGCAGCCAGGCGCCCTTGGCGATGGTCAGGGCAAGAATGAAGATCACCAGCGTCGTACCGATGAAATGCAGGCGACGGCAGGTGCTGTTGTTGTGCTCGCTGAGGTAATACGGATAGAACTCGGCGAAGCTGTTGAAATGCCTGATGGTTTCCACGACTGCGATCTCTGTGGTTGTTGTTCTGATTGCAAGTTGTTCGGCGGGTAGCTTATTTGAGTCTAGAGTGATCAATGGCGTCGGCCAGTGACAATCGGCGCCACTTTACTATCCTTGGAAAATCCGCCGTAGAATGCGGCTCATCATGTCATCCAAGAAAAAACGCCATGAGCGAACGAACGACTTCTGCAAGCTGGGCAATGGGGATTGTCAAAGCACTGGAAATGGACGGCCTGGATTGCCGGGTTCTGTTCAAACAGCTAGGGCTCGATTACGCGGCGCTGGATGATCCGGATGCACGCTTCCCACAGGATTCCATGACCCGACTCTGGCAACGGGCGGTCGAGCTGTCCGGCAATCCGGCCATCGGCCTGAACATGGGCAAAGTGGTGCGGCCGGCTTCGTTCCATGTCGCGGGTTATGCGCTGATGTCCAGTAATACGCTGGCCGAAGGTTTTCAGCGACTGGTGCGTTATCAGCGAATCATTGCCGAAAGTGCCGACCTGAGTTTTCGCCTGCTCGACGAAGGTTATGCGCTGATTCTGACGGTGCATGGCGATCACCTGCCGCCGACCCGGCAAAGTGCCGAAGCCTCGCTGGCCTGCGCGCTGGCGCTGTGCGGCTGGCTGACCGGGCGCATGCTGCACCCGCGCAAAGTGCTGGTGCAGGGCGACGAGCCGGATGATCTTGAACCCTACAAACAAGCCTTTCATGCACCGCTGGTGTTCAACGCGCCGTACGACGCGCTGATCTTCGAACGGGCCGACATGGAAGCGCCACTGCCCACCGCCAACGAAGCGATGGCGCTGTTGCACGACCGGTTTGCCGGGGAATATCTGGCGCGGTTTTCGGAAAGTCGCGTGACCCACAAAGCACGACAGGTCCTGTGTCGTTTGCTGCCCCAGGGCGAGCCCAAGCGCGATACGGTAGCGCAGACCCTGCATCTGTCGCAGCGAACCTTGCAACGGCGCTTGCAGGAGGAGGGCACCAGTTTTCAGCAGTTGCTCGACGACACCCGCCGCGAACTCGCCGAGCAATACCTGGCGCAGCCGAGCATGACCTTGCTGGAGATTGCCTATCTGCTGGGGTTTGCCGATCCGAGCAACTTCTTCCGCGCCTTCCGTCGCTGGTTCGACACCACGCCCGGCGATTACCGGGCGCGGTTGCTGGAAGCGCCGAACGCGATCAGTGACGCCAGAACGCCGGAATACACAGTACAAACACCGTAATGATCTCCAATCGGCCGAGCAGCATGCCGAATGACAGAATCCATTTGGCCGCATCCGGCAGACTGGCGAAGTTGCCGGCCGGGCCAATGGTCTCGCCCAGGCCGGGACCGACGCCGGACACGGTGCTGGCGGCGCCGGTCAACGCAGTCATCCAGTCCACGCCCAATAGCGACAGCAGCAGGGCGATCACGCAGATAGTGATGGCGAAGAAGAACGAAAAGGTCAGAATCGAACGGACGATTTCTTCGTCGAGGCGGTGACCGTTGTACTTCTGCTTGATCACCGCCCGTGGGTGAATCAGCTGGTTAAGGTTGGCCTTGAGCAGGATGTAGGCGACCTGAAAGCGGAAGATCTTGATCCCACCCGCCGTCGATCCGGAACAGCCACCGACGAAACCCAGATAGAAGAACAGCATCAGCGAGAAATTGCCCCACAGGCTGTAGTCCCCCAATGCAAACCCCGTGGTAGTGACTACCGACGTCACGTTCAGCGCCACATGGCGCAGCGCGTCCAGCCAATGCAGGTTGGTGGTCCACCAGTACCAGGTGCCGAGCACCAGCCAGGTCACCAGCAACATGCCGAGCAAACCCTGCACCTGTTGATCCTTGATCAGCGCCCGACGGTTGCCGCGCAGCGTTGCCACGTACAGGGTGAACGGCAGGCTGCCGAGGATCATCACCACCACCGCCACCCAGTGCACCGCCGGTTGCGTCCACTTGGCCAGGGACTGGTCGGAAGTCGAGAACCCGCCGGTGGAAATTGCCGACATCGCGTGGTTGATCGCATCGAACGGGCTCATCCCGGCCCACCAGAACGCCAGGCTGCCGAGAATCGTGATGCCCACGTACGCCGCCACGATCAGCCGCGCCACCATATGCGAGCGGGGCATGACCTTTTCCGAGCGGTCCGAGGATTCGGTCTGGAACAGGCGCATGCCACCGATACGCAGCAGCGGCAGGATCGCCACCGCCATGCCGATGAAGCCGATGCCGCCGATCCAGTGCAGCAGCGAGCGCCACATCAGGATGCCGGGGGACATGTCGTCCAGATGATTGAGCACGGTCGACCCGGTGGCCGTGATGCCGGACATGCTTTCGAAGAACGAGTCGGTGTAGCTGATGTGTTGGGTCAGCAAAAACGGCAGTGCGGCGAAAATGCACACCACCAGCCAGCTGCTGACGGTCAGCAGGTACATGTCACGGGGGCGCAGGTGGATGTGTTCCGGACGCCCCGGAATCACCAGCGCGAGGCCGGCGACGAAGGTGATCATGCTCGCCCAGAGGAACGACGGCAGATCGCCGGTGCGCTCGAAAATCACCAGGGTGGCCATCGGCACGACCATGGCGATGGCCAGGGTGATCAGGAAGATGCCGATGATGAAACCAATGATCCGTAAGGTCGGCAACGCCATGAAGTCCGCTCGGGCTGATGTGGGAAGGGCGCCATTCTACCTGCGGTGCAAGGCATGTAAACCGACGCGTCTGGATCACTTGCAGCTAGAATAGCCGGACATTTTTTTCAGGAGGTGGCCGATGCAGGCTCTCGACGCTTTGCTCAACCGTGTTTCCGTTCCACGACTGATCGATCCGGCCCCTACCGCCGAACAGCGCGAAGTGCTGTTTGCCGCCGCGACCCGCGCACCGGATCACGGCCATTTGCAGCCGTATCGCTTCCTGACCGTCGAAGGTGCGGCGCGTGAGCAGATGGGCGAGTTGCTGGCCGAAGCTGCAAAAATGCAGGAAGGCGAAGTCACTGAAGCGATGATCGACAAGGCGCGCAACGGTCCGCTGCGCGCGCCGCTGGTGGTCGTGGTCATCGCCAGGTTGCAGGATCACGTCAAATACCCGAAGGCCGAGCAACGGCTGGCGGCGGGCTGTGCAGCGCACGGAATTTTGTTGGCGGCTTATGCGCAGGGGATTGGCGCGGTGTGGCGTACCGGTGATCTGGCGTACTCGAAACATGTCGCCAAGGGCCTGGGCCTGACGGATGACGAAGAGGTGATTGCCTTCCTGTACCTCGGCACGCCGCAGAAAGAACCGCGGGTGGCCGAGAAGGTTGATCTGGCGGAGTTTGTCAGCGCCTGGCCGGCAAAGGCTTGACTCCATCAGGGCTGTACAACAGCTCCCGGCTCCAGCGGTAACTCCAGACTGGCCACAAAACCGCCCTGCGGATGATTGGCCAGCACCAGCGTCCCGCCATGCCGCTCCGCCGCCCGTCGGGCAATCGCCAGTCCCAGGCCATGCCCGGCAGCGGTCTGCCCCGGCGCCCGATAAAACGGTTCGCCCAACTGGCTCAGATGCTCTGCCTGCACCCCCGGCCCATGATCACGCACGCTGACCACGATCCGCTCGCCCTGACGTGACGCCTGCATTTCAATTGCCTGCCCGACCGGGTTGAAGCGCTGGGCATTGCGCAGCAGGTTGTCCACGGCGCGTTCGATCATGGTCGGCCAGCCTGTCAGATTGAGCGCCGGCTCGGCTTCCAGCCGCACCGTCTGCTCCGGCGAGCCGAGTTGCGCGTCCTTTTGCACGGTGGCGAGCAAGGCATTCAGATCCACGTCTTCGGCGCTGGCGTTGTCGGCATCGACCCGCGCCAGCACCAGAATTTCACTGATCAGCGCTTCCAGCCGGTCGCATTCGCGGGTCAGACGCGGCCAGAGTTTTTCCCGTTCTTCGGGGCTCGCCCGTTCAGCCAGTGCCAGGGCGATGCGCAGCCGTGCCAGCGGTGAGCGCAATTCGTGGGATACGTCGCGCAGCAACTGGCGCTGACTGCCAATCAGGCTTTGCAGGCGGGCGCCCATGCGGTTGAAGTCGTTGGCCAGCACGCCGAATTCATCGCGGCGGTTGGCCAGTTGCGCCAGGCTGTTCTGCTGATAAGTGGTCTGGCCGAGGTCGTGCACTGCGCCGCGCAAGCGACTGAGCGGGCGGGTGATGGAAAACGTCACCAGAAGGCTGAAGAGGGTCAGCACCACCAACGCAATGCCCAGCGCACTCAACGGCCAGAGCAGGCTTTCGCGGTGCCAGGCGTCGAGTTCCGGGTGCGGGATGCGGTAGATGAAGAGGTAGGTGTCGCCGCTTTTGTCGCTGGTGAATTCGTCCGTCAGACGCCTCCATGGCAGGCGTCGGTCATCGTTGTGCTGCCGCGCCTCGAAGGCGGCCGCACGCCGGGGGAAGGTGCCGCGCACCAGCGGGTCGCCGCTTTCGTTCAGCACTTGAACGTCGATGTGGTACTGGCGTTTGCGCTGTTCGAGGATGTCCTGTGCGGCGTCTTCGCCCTGGGCTTCGTAAGTCTGCGTCCAATCGGCGGCCAGGGTGTTGAGGCCCGGATGGCGGCTGAGGATCCATGCGTCCTGGTTGAGCATGTGCCCCAGCAGAATGGAAAGCCCTGCAACCAGAGCGATGGCCAGCCAGAAGCTGGCGAGAATACGCCAGAACAATGAACGCACAATTATTCCTCAGAACACACGCAAAACCCTGTGGGAGCGAGCTTGCTCGCGAATGCGGTGGATCAGACAAGAACATGCTGACTGACACTTCGCATTCGCGAGCAAGCTCGCTCCCACATTGGGCTGGATAAACAAAGACCCGACGGCGTGAACCGTCGGGTCAGAACATTATTGCGCTTTTTGCGGCTGTTGCGCTTTCCAGGCTTTGAACTCGGCCCATTCGGCGCGACGCTCGGCCTGTTTCTTCTGGATCTCGTCGAATTTCTTCTGTTGATCCGGTTTCAACACGGCGCGGACATCGGACTCGGCTTTCTTGTGGTTGGCCGCCATCTCGTCCTTCATGGCTTTCTGGTCGGCTGGCGAGAGTTTCTCCAGGTATTTTTCGACCGTCTGCTTACGTTCGTGCATCTGCTCGCCCATGATCTTGCGGATCTGCTCGCGCTGTTCGCGGGACAGGTCCAGCTCGCTGTACGGGCCTTTGCCGTGCATGCCGTGCATCTGACCGCCATGGCGCGGGCCGTCCAGCGGGCCACCCATCGGGCCGCCATCTTGTGGCATGGCCATGGCGACGGTCGGCAGGGCAGCGGCAAACATCAGAGCGATAAGTGTCTTGCGCATGGTGAATCTCCTTTGTCTCGTTCCCGGTACGTTCCGGATGAGTACAGATTACGGAGATCAAGGTCAGCGGCGGTCAGCGCTGTGTAAAGCTTGGGTAAACACGTTTTCGCGCCGACCTGACAAAACTTACAGACAATCAGAGGCTGTAGTAGTAGCCACGGCTGCGCAGGGCAACGATGCGTGGGCGGCCGTCGGGGTGCGGGCCGATCTTTTTGCGCAGGTTGCTGACGTGCATGTCGAGGCTGCGGTCGTACAGGGTCAGCTTGCGGCCGAGGGCGATCTGCGCCAGTTCCTGTTTGTCCAGCGGCTCGCCCGGTTGCTTGAGCAGGGCTTCGAGCAGGCGGCTTTCGGAGACGGTGAGGGTGAACTCCTTTTCGTCGATGCTGACCACGCCGCGCACCGGGCTGAAGCTCAGGTCGCCCAGTTCGAGCTGGGTCGACACGGCAGCCGGGTGGCTGCGGCGCAGCACGGCACGCAGGCGGGCGGTCAGTTCGCGCGGATCGCAGGGTTTGGCCAGGTAATCGTCGGCGCCCAGTTCCAGGCCGAGGATCCGGTCCAGCGGTTCGCCCCGCGCCGAGAGCATCAACACCGGCAGGTCGGCGTGATCGCTGCGCAGTTGCTTGAGCAGTTCCAGGCCGCTGCCATCGGGCAGCATCACGTCCAGCACCACGGCCGCCGGCGCGGTTTCGGCCAGCGCCTTGCGGGCGCTCTGACCATCGTGGCAGGCCCGGACCTGAAAGCCTTCCTGGCTCAGCCAGCTACTCAGGAGTTCACACAACTCCTGGTCATCATCAATCAGTAACAGCTCGCTCATGACTCACTCAATTTAGCCATTGCCGACGTTTTCGGCTTGCTCCACTGGCAAAGATACCGCAGAGCAGCGCCAATAGCGCTACCCCGGCCCCGGTGACGAACCATTGCTGCTGTTCGGTCAGCAGGCGCGGCAGCGGGCTGGCCTGGGCTTCCTTGAGTTGCAGCTTCAGACGCTGGTTCTCCTGGCGCAGCCGGGCAAGTTGGGCGCTTTCGCGGGTGTTGTCGGCATTTTGCAGTTGTCTGCTCAGTTCTTCCCGTTGCTGCTCGCTGACCTTCAGGCGCTGCTGCAACTCAGTGATCTGACTGCCGGCGCTCAATGAAAGCGGCGTGGAATTGCCGTCTTCGGTGCTTTCTTCACCATGAGCGGGCGCCACGATCGACAACGTGACCAACATCAGACACAACGGACCCTTGCGCATCGCGACTCCTGTTTCCAAATGGATATTGGGCAGGTTGTCGGCCGGCAAACGAGAATAATGAGCGATTGAGAACGCGATGAGCCGACAAGGTTCATCGCGTTGAGGTATTGGCGGGGGAGGTTACGGCAGGACTTGCTTGAACGGCTTGACGATCACGTTGGCGTAGACGCCGGCGGCGATGTACGGGTCGGCATCGGCCCAGGCTTGCGCCGCGCTCAGGGAGTCGAACTCGGCAACGATCAGGCTGCCGCTGAAACCTGCTGCGCCCGGATCATTGCTGTCGATCGCCGGGTGCGGGCCGGCCAGCACAATGCGGCCTTCGCCCTTGAGCACTTGCAGGCGTTCAAGGTGCGCCGGGCGCGCAGCGAGGCGGGCGTCCAGGGAATTGGCGACGTCGGTGGCAATGATGGCGTAGAGCATGTCAGTCCTCGGTTTTTGGCGTTGTGGTATCGGCGTCGTGCAGGTGACGGGACAGGTAGATGCCCTGACCGACCAGGAACAGCACGGTCATGCCCAGGCTGCCGAACACCTTGAAGTCCACCCAGATGCTCTGGAAGGTGAAGGCGACGAACAGGTTGGCGGCCCCGCAGAACAGGAAAAAGGCGATCCAGGCGATGTTCAGCCGGGTCCAGACCGGATCCGGCAGGGTCAGCGCGTGGCCCATGATGCGCTTGATCAGCAGGCGGTCACCGATGAAATGGCTGCCGATGAAGGCCAGGGCAAACAGCCAGTTGACCACCGGGGCTTTCCATTTCAGGAAGGTTTCGCTGTGAAAGGCCAGAGTCAGGCTGCCGAACACAAGGCAGGCGACCAGCGTCAGCCACTGGCTCTTCTCCAGCTTGCGCTGCTTGATGAAGAGCGCGCCGTACACCACCAGGGAGCTGATGATCAGCATGGCGGTGGCACTGTAAATGCCGCCTACCGTCAGTTCATGGCCGGCAACGTCGACGGTGCGTGGATCGAGTTTGTAGACGATGAAGAACAGCAGAAGCGGGATGAAATCGATGAATTGTTTCACAGTGAGAGCCAGAAGCTGGATGTGGCGGCATAATAACAAACATATGGGCGCGCGATAGCGCCAGCTGATTTGAGGTTACTCATCCCCGTGAATGTTGATTTGCACTGCCACAGCACGGCCTCCGATGGCGCCCTGGCGCCTGCGGCACTGGTTGCGCGTGCGTTCGAGAACGGCGTGCGAGTCCTGGCCCTGACCGATCACGACACCCTCGAAGGTCTCGCCGAAGCACGTATCGCGGCCGAAGAACTGGGCATGCAACTGGTCAATGGCGTCGAGTTGTCCTGCACCTGGGGCGGGGCGACCATTCACGTGCTCGGCTACGGTTTCGATGTCAACGCCGCACCGTTGGTCGAGGCGATTGCGCAATTGCACGACGGCCGCTGGCTGCGGTCTGAGGAAATAAGCCGCAAGCTCGCCCTCAAGGGCATGCCGAATGCGCTCGATGGCGCGCGGCAGATCCAGCAGGAACTGGGCGATAGCGGCAATGCGCCGGCCCGTCCGCATTTCGCCGACTGGATGGTGCGTGAAGGTTTTGTAAAGGATCGCGCCGAGGCGTTTCGCAAATGGCTCGGCGCCGGCAAGCTGGGGGACGTCAAACAGCACTGGCCGACCCTCGAAGACACTGTCGGCACGCTGCGCGCCGCCGGCGCCTGGGTCAGCCTGGCGCACCCGTGGCATTACGATTTCACCCGCAGCAAGCGCCGAAAGCTGATTGCCGACTATATTCAAGCGGGCGGGCATGCGATCGAAGTGGTCAACGGTCACCAGCCTGCGGAACAGGTGGGCAGCCTTGCAATCCTTGCCCGTGAGTTCGGTCTGCTGGTCACTGCCGGCAGTGATTTCCATGGCCCTGGTGGCTGGTCGGAGATCGGCCAGTACCGGCCGGTGCCGGAGGACCTTCCACCCCTGTGGTGTCGGTTCAAACATGACACAGTTATTGCCGCCGTCTGAACAGGTAGAGAATGTGAGTCAATTTTTCCAGATTCATCCGGAAAACCCGCAAGCGCGCCTGATCAAACAGGCGGTCGAAATCATCCGCAAAAGCGGGGTGGTGGTCTATCCAACGGACTCTTCCTACGCAATCGGTTGCCAGATCGGCGACAAGAACGCCATCGAGCGCGTTCGACGCCTGCGTCAACTCGACGAAAAGCACAACTTCGCGCTGATCTGCAGCGACCTGTCGCAACTGGGCAATTACGCCAAGATCGACACCGGGACCTTTCGAATCCTCAAAGCCCACCTGCCGGGACCGTACACCTTCATTCTCAACGCCACTCGCGAAGTGCCGCGTCTGTTGCTGCATCCCAAGAAGCGGACCATCGGTCTGCGGGTGCCGAGCCATCCCATCGCGTTGGCTTTGCTGGCCGAACTGGGCGAGCCGCTGATGAGCGTGACCCTGATCATGCCGGGCGAAGAAGACCCGCTGAGCGATCCGTACGAAATGCGCCAGTTGCTCGAGCATCAGGTGGACCTGATCATCGATGGCGGTTCCGGCGGCATCAAGGCCTCCACCGTGATCGACCTCACGGGCGATGATCCGGAAGTGATCCGCGTCGGTTGCGGCGATCCGGCGCCATTCATGGTCGAGGCCTGAATGTCCGCAGTGGAAACCGTTGATCCCCAGGCCGGTGCCCAGCAGGAACTGCCGTTTGCCATGGTCTATGGCCAGGCGGTCACGGAAATGCCGCTGGACCTGTACATCCCGCCGGACGCCCTGGAAGTCTTCCTCGAAGCCTTCGAAGGCCCGCTCGACTTGTTGCTGTACCTGATCCGCAAGCAGAACATCAACATCCTCGACATCCCGGTTGCGGAAATCACCCGCCAATACATGGGTTATGTCGAGCTGATGCAGTCGGTGCGTCTGGAACTGGCCGCCGAATATCTGGTGATGGCCGCGATGCTGGCCGAGATCAAGTCCCGGATGCTGCTGCCCCGGGCCGAAACCGTCGAAGACGAAGAAGAAGACCCGCGCGCCGAACTGATCCGCCGCCTGCAGGAGTACGAGCGGTTCAAGGCTGCTGCCGAAGGCATTGATGGCCTGAGCCGAGTCGGTCGCGACGTGATCGTGCCCAAGCTCGACGCTCCGGAAGCCCGCGCGCGCAAGCTGCTGCCGGACGTGGCACTGGCAGAAATCCTGATGTCCATGGCCGAGGTGCTGCGCCGTGGCGACATGTTCGAAAGCCATCAGGTCAGCCGCGAGGCACTGTCCACCCGCGAGCGCATGAGCGACGTGCTGGAGCGGCTCAAGGGCGGCGGATTTGTGCCGTTCGTCGAGCTGTTCACCGCCGAGGAGGGCAAGCTCGGCGTGGTGGTGACCTTTATGGCGATCCTTGAGCTGGTCAAGGAATCCCTGATCGAGCTGGTGCAGAATGAGCCGTTCGCCGCGATCCACGTGCGAGCCCGAGCCGAATAACGAGTCCCGATATGAATCTGACTGAACCCCGCGAGCTGGCGTCCCTGCTTGAAGCCTTTCTGTTGGCCTCGGGAAAGCCGCAATCCCTTGAGCGCCTGTATGAACTGTTCGAAGAAGGTGAACGCCCGGAACCGCCGGTTTTCAAGAAAGCCCTGACCCTGCTCGGCAAATCCTGCGAGGGCCGGGCGTTCGAGCTCAAGGAAGTCGCCTCCGGCTATCGCCTGCAAATCCGCGAGAAGTTCGCGCCGTGGGTTGGTCGCTTGTGGGAGGAGCGTCCGCAGCGCTATTCCCGGGCACTACTGGAAACCATGGCGCTGATCGCCTATCGCCAGCCGATCACCCGGGGCGAAATCGAGGACGTGCGGGGCGTGGCGGTCAACACCAACATCGTCAAGACGCTGATGGAGCGTGAGTGGATCCGCATCGTTGGTTACCGCGACGTGCCTGGCAAACCGGCGATGTTTGCCACCACCAAGCTGTTTCTTGATCACTTCAATCTGAAAAGCCTCGACGAACTGCCGCCACTGGCCGAGCTGCGCGAAATGGAGGCCGATCCGGTACTCGACTTCGACGACGCCCCGGTGCCGCCGGGCTTGCAGGAACTGGCCGACGCCAGCGCCGAGCCGGAAGAACCGAAGGAAGAAACCAGTTTCCACACCCTGCTGCTGGAGCTGGACAGCATGGAGGAGGGGATCAAGACCGACTTCGACGACTTGCTGCGTGACGGCGCGGGCGCCGAATCCATGCCGACGGGGTTTGAATCCGATCCGGTCGAGCCGCCGGACGAGGGTGAGCCTGAATCTGAATTTGAGCCTGAATTTGCGCATGAGCCCGAATCCGAATCCGAGCCCGAGCCTGAGCCTGAGCAGCAAGACGATGTGCTCGGCGTGGCCGAAGCCCGGGAAAAACTGCTGGCTGCCGTCGCCCGTCTGGAACAGCCAGCACCAGAACCTGCCGCCGAGGCAGAACTGAGCGAAGAGGAAGCCGAAGCCCGCGCCCTGGCCGAAGCCATCGAAGCCGAACGTCGCGAGTTCGAGGATTGAGCATGAGCTCGACCAAAGACCCGTGCATCAACGTCTGCAAGTTCAGCGACGACATCTGCGTCGGTTGCGGCCGCAGCAAGCGCGAGATCCGGGCCTGGAAGAAACTCGACAAGGACGACAAGCGCACCGTACTGGCCGAAGCCGCGCTGCGTCTGATCAAGCTCGGGGCCACCGGTCGGCGGAAAAAGAAATAACCTTGCCCTGATCGACTAGTCTCTGATGCGCGCGCGGCCACATCCGCGTATGATTCGCGACCCTTCGGCGATCCCTTCGCCCGAAAACCCAGATTTCAACGCTTCAGCAGCTCAATTCTCAGCGCCGCTGAACAGACCACACCGGGAGGTGCCCAGATGAGTGACATCAAGCAGAAAGACGACCAGGAAATCGGCCCAGCAGGCGAAAAGCTGCAGAAAGTCCTCGCCCGTATCGGCGTTGGCTCGCGCCGCGATGTTGAATCCTGGATCAGCCAGGGCCGGATCAAGGTCAATGGCAAAGACGCCACCCTGGGCCTGCGTGTCGACATGCACGACGCCATCACCATCGATGGCAAGGTCATCAAGCGCGAAGAAGCCGCCGAGTCGGTTCGCCGCGTGATCATGTACAACAAGCCCGATGGCGAGATCTGCACCCGTGACGACCCGGAAGGCCGTCCGACCGTGTTTGACAAGCTGCCGCGTCCGAAAGAAGGCCGCTGGATCAACATCGGTCGTCTCGACATCAACACCACCGGTCTGCTGATGTTCACCACCGATGGTGAATTGGCCAACCGCCTGATGCACCCGTCCTACGAGATGGATCGTGAGTACGCGGTACGTGTACGAGGCGAAGTCGACGACGAGATGATCGAGCGCCTGAAGGCCGGCGTGGTACTGGAAGACGGCCCGGCGCGTTTCACCGACATTCAACAGGCGCCGGGCGGCGAAGGCTTCAACCACTGGTATCACTGCGTGGTGATGGAAGGTCGTAACCGTGAAGTACGTCGCCTGTGGGAATCCCAGGGCCTGGTGGTCAGCCGCCTGAAGCGTGTGCGTTTCGGCCCGGTGTTCCTCAACTCCGACCTGCCGATGGGCCGTTGGCGCGAAATGAGCCAGTACGAAGTCGACGTGCTGAGCGCTGAAGTCGGCCTGACCCCGGTGGCCATGCCGCAACTGAACGCCAAGAGCAAAGACAAGCTCGACCGCATGCAGCGCAAGTCGTCGCGTCCGATGGCCCGTACCGAGCGCGTACGCACGCTGCGTCCGGCCAACGGTGCGCCGGTTGGCGCCGGTCCGCGTCCGGCCCGGGAGCCGCAGATCGAAGGCGAGCGTCCAGGTCGCAAACCGGCAGCACGTCCGGATGGCGAGCGTGGTCCACGTACTCCGCGTCCGGCCAATGGCCGTACCGAGCGCGGCGAAGGTCGCGGTACGCCGGTGGCGGATCGTCCAGCCGACACCAAGCGCCCGGCCAAGCCGGCGCCGAAGCGTCCAGGCATCAAGCTGGCAGACGATGACAAGCCATCGGGCAAGCACCGTGGTGCACCGGCCGGTTCCGGCCAGCGTCCGGGTTTCGGTCGCAAGAAGCCGGAATAAGGCAGCTGCAAGTTTCGAGCGGCAAGCTTCAAGCTGAAACAGCAAACGCCAACTCTTGGAGTTGGCGTTTTTTTTTGATTTTTTTATTTCTTTTTTTGAGGTGTTTTTTCTTGTTTTAAAACAAAAAAACTGACGCCTTTCAAATAGTTAGCCAGCTAACGTCAGGCGCCGGGCACGGCTTGGATGGGTCTGGAATGGAAACTTTACGTTACGCGCTGTCAGAGAATATTTACGAAAAAGCCGTCGCCGCCCCGTGACTCGGGAGCTTGTGTCCAGCTGTAAGGAAAATCTGCCGGAACCAGCCCCGCCGGGTGTTGCGCGGTGCTCTTGCGCGCTTGTTTCAGTGTCGTTTGGAGGGTGAGATGCGCTGCATGCCTGTCGTGCAGGTGCATAACAAGAAGGAGGCGCAATGAACGCCGTTATCCATTTTCACTTCTCCACGTGGGGCGGATTTTCCATCGTCCACGCCGATGGCCTGCAAAGGCCTGACTCAATTTTTGCAGCCGCCCGGGCTTCCCGGGGTGGACACATGCAATCCCGGCAACCGACACGCTGATCCGGCGAGGTCTGGCAGCAGGGGGTTAGCGGTGTACAATGCGCCGCGTTTTAACTGTGACCCTCTGCGTAATCGCGCAAACCTCAAGGTTTATCCGCCTTGTTCACTCCGCCGCGTCACAAGCGTGTCGGGTTCGATTTCGTCACAGATAAAAACAAACAGGTGACGCATGACCGTTGTAAAAAAGCTGAATTCCTGGTGCCTGCGCTGGGGTTTGATCAAGGTTGGCTGAAATCGCCACCTTGCAGCAACGTCTACTGAACATCATCAAACCTTGCGTGAGACCTTTTTCATGAGTGGACAAAACTCGCAATCAGGCGAGCTGAAACGCGGCCTGAAAAATCGCCATATTCAACTGATCGCCCTCGGTGGCGCGATCGGTACCGGATTGTTCCTCGGCTCGGCCGGGGTGCTGAAATCCGCCGGTCCGTCGATGATCCTCGGCTATGCCATCTGCGGCTTCATCGCCTTCATGATCATGCGCCAGCTCGGTGAAATGATCGTCGAAGAGCCGGTGGCCGGTTCCTTCAGCCACTTTGCGCACAAATACTGGGGCGGTTTCGCCGGCTTCCTGTCGGGCTGGAACTGCTGGATCCTGTACATCCTGGTCGGCATGTCGGAGCTGACTGCGGTCGGCAAATACATCCACTACTGGGCGCCGGAGATCCCGAGTTGGGTCACCGCTGCCGCATTCTTCCTGCTGATCAACGCGATCAACCTGGCCAACGTCAAAGTCTTCGGTGAAGCCGAATTCTGGTTCGCGATCATCAAGGTCGTGGCGATCGTCGGCATGATCGCCCTGGGCAGCTACCTGCTGGTCAGCGGCCATGGCGGCGAGCAGGCGGCGGTGAGCAACCTGTGGTCCCACGGCGGCTTCTTCCCGAACGGCGTCAGCGGTCTGGTGATGGCCATGGCGATCATCATGTTCTCCTTCGGCGGCCTGGAAATGCTTGGTTTCACCGCAGCCGAAGCCGACAAACCGAAAACCGTGATCCCGAAAGCGATCAACCAGGTGATCTACCGGATCCTGATTTTCTACATCGGCGCACTGGTGATCCTGCTGTCGTTGACCCCATGGGACAGCCTGCTGGAAACCCTCAACGCTTCGGGCGATTCCTACAGCGGCAGCCCGTTCGTGCAGGTGTTCTCGATGCTCGGCAGCAACACGGCCGCGCATATCCTCAACTTCGTGGTGCTGACCGCCGCATTGTCGGTTTACAACAGCGGCACCTACTGCAACAGCCGCATGCTGTTGGGCATGGCCGAGCAGGGTGATGCGCCGAAAGCGCTGGCGAAGATCGACAAGCGCGGCGTGCCGGTGCGTTCGATCCTGGCGTCGGCAGCCGTGACCCTGGTGGCCGTGCTGCTCAACTACCTGATCCCGCAACACGCGCTGGAACTGCTGATGTCGCTGGTGGTTGCGACGTTGGTGATCAACTGGGCGATGATCAGTTTCTCGCACTTCAAGTTCCGCCAGCACATGAACAAGACCAACCAGAAGCCGCTGTTCAAGGCGCTGTGGTACCCGTATGGCAACTACATCTGCCTGGCGTTCGTTCTGTTCATCCTCGGCGTGATGCTGCTGATCCCGGGCATTCAGGTCTCGGTGTACGCGATTCCGGTGTGGGTGGTGTTCATGTGGGTCTGCTACGTGATCAAGAACAAGCGCGGTGCACAACAGGTGCTGCACGCCGCGAACGCTGCCAAGTAAGCGTCGTTGCAAAAACAACAGACCCGGCCAAGTGCCGGGTTTTTTGTGCTTTCGCGGTATCCTGCGGGTTCTGAATACGGACGCTTTTCCATGCTGGTGATTTCCAACAACGTGCATCTGCCGGATGCCGAGATCGAACTGACGTACATCCGTGCCCAAGGGTCGGGCGGGCAGAACGTCAACAAGGTCTCCAGCGCCGTGCATCTGCGCTTCGACATTCGCGCCTCGTCCTTGCCCGAGTTCTACAAGGAACGGCTGCTGGCGCTGCGCGACAGTCGCATTACCAGTGACGGGGTGCTGATCATCAAGGCCCAGCAGTACCGCACGCAGGAACAGAATCGCGCCGATGCGCTGGAGCGTCTGACCGAGCTGATTCTCAGCGCCACCAAGGTCGAGAAGAAGCGCCGGCCGACCAAGCCGACGCTGGGCTCAAAGAAACGTCGGCTGGAGTCAAAGACCAAGCGCGGCAGTATCAAGGCCGGGCGCGGCAAGGTGGATTTCTAGTCTTCGCGGTATTTCGCCGTGTGGCGGTAGAGATAGACGCTCAGCGCCAGACCGCTCAGCGCTGCGAGGGCGGCGAACAGGAAGATCGAGGCAAAACCGAAGCCCGCCGCAATCGCTCCCGCCAGTGGTCCGGTGATACCCAGCGACAAGTCGATGAACAACGAATAGGCCCCGACCGCTGCGCCTCGGCTGGAGGCCGGCACCAGGTTCACCGCTTCCACGCCCAGCGCCGGGAACACCAGTGAGAAACCGAAACCGCTCAATGCCGCACCGGCCAATGCCCAATGCGCGTCCGGCGCCAGCCACAGCAACAACAGGCCCAGGGTTTCCACCGACAGGCAGGCAATCGCCACGCGAAAGCCGCCGAGGCGGTTGATCAGGTTGCCGAACAGCAGTCGCGCACCGATGAAGCTGGCGCCGAACAGGCTCAGGCACAGCACGGCGTTGTCCCAGTGCTGCGTGGCGTAATACAGGGTGATGAAGGTGGCAATGGTGCCGAAGCCGATCGAGCCCAGCGCCAGTCCGCAGCCGTGGGGGAATACCCGCCCAAGCACATGCATGAATGGCAGGCGCTCGCCGGCCACGATCGGCGCGGCGGTTTTCGGCCAGGCCAGCAACAGCCCCAGCGTGGCCAGCAGCAGAATGCTCACGCCCATGCTCCACAGACCAAAATGGCTGACCAGCCATACCCCCAGCGGCGCACCGACCGCCAGTGCGCCGTAACTGGCAATGCCGTTCCACGAGATGACCTTGGCGGTGTTGGCTGCACCAACGCGGCCGATGCCCCAACCGATCGAGCCTGAGCCAACAAGACTTTCCGCACTGCCCAGCACCAGACGGCCGGCAAACAGGCTGATCAGGCTCAGCAACGGCAGGTTGGGCGTCCATGCCGAAATCAGCATGAACACACCGCTCAAGCCACAACCGGCCAGACCAATCATCACCGCCCGTTTGCTGCCCTGGTTGTCGATGATCTTGCCGGCATACGGACGGCTGAGCAGGGTGGCGAGGTATTGCACGCTGATCACCAGCCCGGCGATGACCGCGCCGAAGCCCAGGTCACTGTGGACATAACCTGGCAGCACCGCCAGCGGAATGCCGATGTTCAGGTAGCCGATTAAGGTGAACAGGACGATGGAAACGACTTGCAACGTGACTGCCAGCGGGCGCTGGGGTTCTGGCATAGAGGACGACATGAATTACGATCCACGGGAAGAGCAGAATAGATAGGCTGCTCATGATACCGATGCGGACGCGTCTGGGGCGGGGAAAAGTAAAACTATTTGGCCGGGGCGACCAATTGCGTGGTGACCAGTGCGGCCAGTGCGTTTTCTTCGCTGCCGAAACGGGCGAGCAGTGCAGCCTGTTTCTCGGGCGAGAGACGGCTCCAGATCTCGATCATCTTCTCGGTGGCGCCGATTAGGATTTCAGCCTGTTGTTCGTTAAAGGTTTCGTCGGTCATGGCAGGCTCAGGTTTCAGGCAGTGTGGAAAGCGCATGTTAGCGCTTTCCACACGGTCTGTACGGCGGGTGTTGCTTACTCTTCGCTGTCGGCCGGACGGCTCTCGGCGGCTTCTTTCGGCTCGGGCTGTTGGGCACCGGCTTGTTGCATGGTCGTCTGCTCAGGTACGTGCAGGCTTGGGAAGGGGAGATTCGGAATCTCGTGCATGGTTGCGCTCCTCGCTAAGTCTGTTGATAGATCTGGTAGATCCGCGCTTTCAGAAAGCCTGCGCAGGATACAGCAGGAAAAGTGACAAACAGATTTTTAAATCCATCTGTTTCGACGGGCGGGATTGTCTAGACAAGTGCGACAGGGTGACGCAGGGCAAGTGTGGGGGCGAACCTGCTCGCGATGAGTGCGCCAGATCGTTCCCACGCTCCGCGTGGGAATGCAGCCGGGACACTCCGCGTCCCTGCCGAAGCGGACGCGGAGCGTCCATTGAGGCATTCCCACGCTGAGCGTGGGAACGATCAACGTGGGAGTGAGCAGGATCAGCGGGCGGGTTATTTGCAGACGTTGGCGATCGCTTCGGCCAGCAGGTCAAGACGCGTTGCATCAATCCCGGCGACGTTGGCCCGGCCCGAGCTGACCATGTACACGCTGTGATGCTCGCGCAGGTTTTTCACCTGTTCCGGCGACAGGCCGGTGTAGGAGAACATCCCGCGCTGCACGCCAATGTGCGCAAAGCGCTCGCGCAGACCGTGCGGCTCGAGCGCTTCCACCAGGCCGCTGCGCAACTGGGCGATGCGCAAACGCATGGCTTCCACTTCGTCGGCCCAGCGGCGTTTCAGCTCCGGGTCGGCGAGGATCGTGGCGACGACAGCTGCGCCGTGATCCGGTGGCGTCGACCACAGGTTGCGGGCAATGTGCGCCAGCTGGCTGCGGATGTCGATCAGCTTGTCAGTGGTTTTCGCACTGACGATCAACGCACCGGTGCGGTCGCGGTATAGGCCGAAGTTCTTCGAGCAGGAACTGGTGATCAGCAGCTCGGGCAGCTCGGCCGCAAACAGTCGGGTCGACCACGCATCCTGCTCCAGACCGTCGCCAAAGCCCTGGTAGGCAAAGTCGATCAGCGGCAGCAAATCGCGGCGACGCACCACCTCCAGCACCCGCTGCCAGTCGTCGTGATTCAGATCGAAGCCGGTCGGGTTGTGACAGCACGCGTGCAGCAGCACCACATCGCCCTTCGGCACTTCGTTGAGCACGGCGAGCATTGCCTCGACGTCGAGGCGGTTGTCGCTGCCGACGTACGGGTAATGGCTGATCTTGACGCCGGCGGCCGCGAAAATCGTTTCGTGGATCGGCCAGGTCGGGTTACTCAGCCATACGCCCTTGCCCGGCAGGCATTGCGCGATGAAGTCCGCTGCCAGACGCAGGGCGCCCGTGCCGCCCGGGGTCTGGGTGGCGCCGGCACGTTGCTCGGCGATCAGTGCCGAATCGGCACCGAGCACCAGCTCGTTGATGACCTTGCCGAACAGTGGATTGCCGTGGCCACCGATGTAGGTCTTGGTGTCCTGGCTTTCGACCAGCCGCGCTTCGGCGATTTTCACCGCCTCGGGGATCGGCGTCAGGCCCTGGGCATCCTTGTAGACGCCCACGCCGAGGTCGAACTTGCGCGGGTTGGAATCCTGCGCGTAGGCCTCCATCAGACCGAGGATCGGGTCGCCGGGCACCCGGCCGATGGCGTCGAAGTGCATTACTTGCGTCCTTCTGCGGTCTTGGCCACTTCGTCAGTGCGTGCGGCCATGATGAAGTCGTTGCGGTGCAGGCCCTTGATCGAGTGACTCCACCAGGTCACGGTGACTTTGCCCCACTCGGTCAGCAGGCCCGGGTGATGACCTTCGGCCTCGGAGATCTCGCCGACGGCGTTGGTGAACGCCAGGGCGTGCTCGAAGTTCTTGAACAGGAAGACTTTTTCCAGCTGCATGATGCTGTCGCGTACTTCGATGTTCCAGTCAGGGATCTGCTTGATCAGGATCGGCAATTCTTCATCGCTGACTTGTGGGGCATCGGCACGGCAGGCTTCGCAGTGGGCTTGGTTCAAAGTGGACATGGTGGACTTCCTGAAATCTGAAGGTGTTTTTTTATGTTGGCGGTCAATGTCGCCACGCTAAACCAAAGTGGCGACGACTGACAGACTCACTTGTAAGCAAAAGTCGCGGGTCACGCGGCTTTTGGTTTTGGCGGAAACTTAGGTGCGTGCAGACCCAGCTGCATGCCTTGCTTGACCATGGCCATGATGTCTTCGTGGGCCAGGTCGAACAGGCGCTTGAGGTTCGGCAGGACAAAATACAGCGGCTGCAGGATGTCGATGCGGTATGGGGTGCGCATGGCTTCCAGCGGATCGAAAGCCTGATGCTCGGGCTCATCCGACAGCGAATAAACAGTTTCTTTTGGCGAGGACAGGATGCCTCCGCCGTAGATGCGTTTGCCTTGCGGGGTGTCCACAAGGCCGAACTCGATGGTCATCCAGTACAGGCGCGCCAGATAAACGCGTTCTTCCTTGGTCGCCTGAAGGCCGAGTTTGCCGTAGGTGTGGGTGAATTCGGCGAACCACGGGTTGGTCAGCAACGGGCAGTGGCCAAAGATCTCGTGGAAAATGTCCGGCTCTTGCAGGTAGTCCAGTTCTTCACGGGTGCGAATGAACGTGGCCACCGGAAACTGCTTGCTGGCGAGCAATTCGAAGAAGGTCTGGAAGGGGATCAGCGCGGGGACGCGGGCGACCTGCCAACCGGTGGTCTCGCCGAGCACCTTGTTGATCTCGCCCAGTTGCGGAATGCGGTCGTGGGGCAGACCGAGTTTTTCGATACCGTCCAGGTATTCCTGGCACGCACGTCCCTCGATCACTTTCATCTGGCGGGTGATCAGCGTGTTCCACACCGCGTGTTCTTCGGCGGGGTAGTCGATAAAACCTTGCGCATCGGGCTCGCGGGCCACGTATTGCGTCTGCTTCATACTGCTCTCCTGCGAGGGGAATTTCGTTCTTGTTATGTCCTGCGATGGACTGAGAAATACCCCGGAACGTTCGTTGTTGCAGCAGGTTGAAGATCGGGCGAGTAGGAAAAGTCTCTATAATTCGTAAAATTTTCGTTACGCTTCGGGCGATGCGTCGTGTTTGTGCCGACTGCCGGGTTTGAAAAGGTCGATGGCTGTCACATAATCTTGACGACTATTTGCGCGCCCGGGCAGAAAAAGAGACCAAGGTGCGCGGCAAAAACCTGTTGGAGCAAGCTCGCTCTCGCAGGGATTGTGTTCAATCCTTTCTTTGTCGGGCCTTTATATGCGTATCAAAGTCCACTGCCAGAACCGCATCGGCATCCTGCGCGACATCCTCAACTTGCTGGTGGAGTACGGGATCAACGTCGCCCGGGGCGAGGTCGGCGGTGAGCACGGCAACGCGATCTATCTGCATTGCCCGAACCTGATCAACATTCAGTTCCAGGCGCTACGACCCAAGTTCGAGGCCATCGCCGGTGTGTTCGGCGTCAAGCGGGTAGGGCTGATGCCCAGCGAACGGCGGCATATGGAGTTGAATGCGCTGCTCGGCGCGCTCGAGTTTCCGGTGCTGTCGATCGACATGGGCGGTTCCATCGTCGCGGCCAACCGGGCGGCGGCGCAGTTGCTCGGGGTGCGAGTGGACGAGGTGCCGGGAATTGCACTGTCGCGTTACGCCGAAGATTTCGACCTGCCGGAGCTGGTGCGCGCCAATAAATCGCGAATCAATGGCATGCGGGTCAAGGTCAAGGGCGACATCTTTCTGGCCGACATTGCGCCGCTGCAGTCGGAGCACGACGACAGCGAGGCCATGGCCGGTGCCGTGCTGACCTTGCACCGGGCGGATCGTGTCGGCGAGCGCATCTACAACGTGCGCAAGCAGGAGTTGCGTGGCTTCGACAGCATCTTCCAGAGCTCGAAAGTGATGGCGGCGGTGGTGCGCGAAGCACGACGCATGGCGCCGCTGGATGCGCCACTGCTGATTGAAGGTGAAACCGGCACCGGCAAGGAATTGCTGGCGCGGGCCTGTCACCTGGCGAGTCCGCGTGGTCAGTCGCCGTTGATGGCGCTCAACTGCGCGGGCCTGCCGGAGTCGATGGCCGAGACCGAGCTGTTCGGCTACGGCCCCGGTGCCTTTGAAGGGGCGCGGGCCGAAGGCAAGCTCGGGCTACTGGAACTGACGGCGGGCGGCACGCTGTTCCTCGATGGCGTTGGCGAAATGAGCCCGCGCTTGCAGGTGAAATTGCTGCGCTTCCTGCAGGACGGCTGCTTCCGTCGCGTGGGAAGTGATGAAGAGGTTTACCTGGATGTGCGGGTGATCTGTGCAACCCAGGTCGACTTGTCGGAGCTGTGCGCGCGGGGCGAGTTTCGCCAGGATCTGTATCACCGCTTGAACGTGCTGTCGCTGCACATTCCGCCACTGCGCGAATGTCTGGACGGTTTGACGCCGCTGGTGGAGCACTTTCTCGATCAGGCCAGCCGGCAGATCGGTTGCCCGCTGCCGAAACTGGCGCCGGCGGCGATGGAACGGCTCAGTCACTACCATTGGCCGGGCAACGTGCGGCAACTGGAGAACGTGCTGTTCCAGGCGGTTTCGCTGTGCGACGGCGGCACGGTCAAGGCTGAGCATATTCGCCTGCCGGATTATGGTGTGCGTCAGCCGCTTGGCGATTTCTCCCTCGAAGGCGGGCTGGACGAGATTGTCGGGCGCTTCGAGAAAGCGGTGCTGGAGCGACTGTATTCCGAACACCCGAGCAGCCGGCAACTGGGCAAGCGGCTTGGGGTTTCCCATACGACCATTGCCAACAAGTTGCGTGAATACGAAGTCGGCAAGGCGGAGTCATAGCCTGCAGATGTATGTCTGTTATGGCCTCTTCGCGAGCAAGCTCGCTCCTACAGTAAAGCTTCATTTGGCGGCAGACCTTGTGGGAGCGAGCTTGCTCGCGAAGGCGGCGCTATAGGCAGTGAAAAGGTAATGCCTTGCCACATGGCGGCATGACACCGCCGGTTTTTCGTCTTCGATACATTTCCCTCCTTCCCGCAAAATCCCTCAAGTCCTTTGTTTACCGGGCCCTTGGCCGCCAGAAAAAAGTTGGTCTGCAAATTGCTTATGGCTCAGCAGTACAGCGGTGGGCGGCAAACGTCCGGCATGCAGAGGAAAGAGTGTGGACAAGTACCTTTATGTGGCAATGACCGGCGCCAGCCAGAACGCACTGGCGCAAAAGGCTCATGCCAACAACCTGGCGAACATCTCCACCAATGGTTTTCAGCGCGACCTGGAGCAGGCGCGTTCGATGCCGGTGTTTGGTGACAGCTTTCCGGCGCGTGCGTTTGCCATGAGCGAACGGCCCGCCACCGACTTCACGCCGGGCTCGCTGGTGCAGACCGGACGCGACCTCGACGTCGCCGTGTCGGGCAACGGCTGGATCGCCGTGCAGAACCCTAATGGCGGGGAAAGCTACGTGCGCACCGGCAGCCTCAATATCGATGCCCTCGGCGTGTTGCGTGCCGGCAACGGCATGCCGGTCATGGGCAATGGCGGGCCGATCGCCGTGCCGCCGGAACAGCAGGTGGAAGTCGGTGAAGACGGCACCATCAGTATCCGTGCGATGGGCGAAGGTCCGCGCGTCATGGCCGAAGTCGACCGGATCAAGCTGGTCAACCCGGACATCAAGAACATGAACAAGGGCCTGGACGGTTCGATTTACACCAAGGACGGCCAGCCTGCGCCGGCCGATGCCAACGTCAAACTGGTGTCGGGTTTCCTGGAGTCGAGCAACGTCAATGCCGTGGAAGAAATGACGTCGGTGCTGGCCCTGGCCAAGCAGTTCGAACTGCACGTCAAGATGATGAACACCGCCAAAGACGATGACCAGGCCATGGCTCGGGTCTTGCAGATCAGCTAATTATCAGAACGTCGCGCCGTAAAACAGGCGCACGAGGAGAATCGAATGCTACCGGCTCTATGGGTTGCCAAAACCGGTCTGTCCGCCCAGGACACCAACCTGACCACCATTTCCAACAACCTGGCCAACGTGTCGACCACGGGTTTCAAACGTGACCGCGCCGAATTCCAGGACCTGCTGTACCAGATCAAGCGTCAGCCAGGCGCCCAGTCGACCCAGGACAGCGAACTGCCGTCGGGTCTGCAGGTGGGTACCGGTGTGCGCATCGTCGGCACCCAGAAAAACTTCACCGCTGGCAGCCTGCAGACCACCGAGCAGCCGCTGGACATGGCCATCGACGGTCGCGGTTTCTTCCAGATCCTGCAGCCGGACGGCACCACTTCCTATACCCGTGACGGTACTTTCCACCTCGACTCCAACGGTCAGATCGTCAACGCCAGTGGTTTCGCCCTGGAGCCGGCGATTGTCATCCCGAACAACGCCCAGACCTTCACTGTGGGCCGTGACGGCACTGTGTCGATCACCGTTGCCGGCAACGCCGCTTCGCAAGTGATCGGCAACCTGCAAACCGCCGACTTCATCAACCCGGCCGGTCTGCAAGCGGTGGGCAACAACCTGTTCCTGGAAACCGCCGCTTCCGGTGCACCGCAAGTCGGTACTCCGGGCCTGAACGGTTTCGGTACCACCCTGCAGAACACCCTGGAAACCTCCAACGTCAGCACTGTGGAAGAGATGGTCAACATGATCACCACTCAGCGTGCGTACGAGATGAACTCCAAGGTGATCTCCACCGCCGACCAGATGCTCTCGTTCGTAACGCAGAATCTGTAATCAAGTCTATGAGGCGGCCATGAGGTCGCCTGCAACACCGTGAGGTAAGGGTCATGAAGCGCTTTGTATCTGTTGTGGCATTGAGTGGGGTCGTCTCGCTCGCGGGCTGCGTCGCCCCGACGCCCAAGCCCAATGATCCTTACTACGCCCCGGTGTTGCCGCGCACACCGTTGCCGTCGGCCGCCAACAACGGCTCGATCTATCAGGCCGGTTTCGAGCAGAACCTGTACAGCGACCGCAAGGCGTTCCGGGTCGGTGACATCATCACCATCACCCTGAACGAGAAGACCCAGGCCAGCAAAAACGCCAACTCGCAGGTGGCCAAGAACAGCAAGACCGGCATCGGCCTGACGTCGCTGTTCGGCGGCAGTGGCACCACCAACAACCCGTTGGGCGGTAACGATCTGAGCCTGGACGTCGGCTACAGCGGCGACCGCGCAACCAAGGGCGACAGCAAGGCCGCACAGGGCAACACCCTGACCGGCTCGATCACCGTGACCGTCGCCGATGTCTTGCCCAACGGCATCATCGCCGTGCGTGGCGAGAAGTGGATGACCCTCAACACCGGCGACGAGCTGGTGCGGATCGCCGGCCTCGTGCGCGCCGATGACATCGCCACTGACAACACCGTGTCGTCGACCCGGGTTGCCGATGCGCGCATCACCTACTCGGGCACCGGTTCGTTCGCCGATGCGAGTCAGCCAGGCTGGTTCGACCGTTTCTTCCTCAGCCCGCTGTTCCCTTTCTAGGTGGCTACGTTGAATTTCAAGAGCCTCATGCTCGCTGCGGCGTTGATGTCCGCAGCCTTTGGTGCCCACGCCGAGCGGCTGAAAGATATCGCCAGCATTTCCGGCGTGCGTTCCAACCAGTTGATCGGCTATGGTCTGGTGGTCGGCCTCAACGGCACCGGCGACCAGACCACGCAGACCCCGTTCACCCTGCAGACCTTCAACAACATGCTCTCGCAGTTCGGTATCAAGGTGCCGCCGGGATCGGGCAACGTGCAGCTGAAAAACGTCGCGGCGGTGTCGGTCAGTGCCGATCTGCCGGCGTTCGCCAAACCGGGTCAACAGGTCGACATCACCGTGTCGTCTATCGGTAACTCCAAGAGCCTGCGCGGCGGCACTCTGTTGCTGACTCCGCTCAAGGGTATCGACGGCAACGTCTACGCCATCGCCCAGGGCAACCTGGTGGTCGGCGGTTTCGATGCCGAAGGTCGTGACGGTTCGAAGATCACCGTCAACGTTCCGTCGGCCGGTCGCATCCCTGGCGGTGCGTCGGTCGAGCGTTCGGTGCCGAGCGGGTTCAACCAGGGCAACAGCCTGACGCTGAACCTCAACCGTTCCGACTTCACCACCGCCAAGCGCATCGTCGACAAGATCAACGACATGCTCGGCCCTGGTGTCGCCCAGGCCATCGACGGTGGTTCCATTCGTGTGACCGCGCCGCTCGATCCGAGCCAGCGTGTCGACTACCTGTCGATCCTGGAAAACCTCGAAGTCGATCCGGGTCAGGCGGTGGCGAAAGTCATCATCAACTCGCGTACCGGCACCATCGTCATCGGCCAGAACGTGAAGGTATCGCCGGCCGCCGTGACCCACGGCAGCCTGACCGTGACCATCACCGAAGACCCGATCGTCAGCCAGCCGGGTCCGCTGTCCAACGGCCAGACCGCCGTGGTGCCGCGCTCGCGGGTGAATGCCGAACAGGAAGCCAAGCCGATGTTCAAGTTCGGCCCGGGCACCACCCTCGACGAGATCGTGCGGGCGGTGAACCAGGTCGGCGCAGCGCCGGGTGACCTGATGGCGATCCTCGAAGCACTGAAGCAGGCCGGCGCGTTGCAAGCCGACCTGATCGTGATCTGAGGACCGCGACCATGGATATGCGCAAAAGCGGTCTGGTCAGCAGCAGCGATTCGGGCTCGTACTCCGACCTCAATCGCTTGAACCAACTGAAGGTCGGCGACAAGAACAGCGATGCGAACATGCGCAAGGTCGCGCAGGAATTCGAATCGCTGTTCCTCGGTGAAATGCTCAAGTCGATGCGTTCGGCCACCGAGGCGCTGGGCCAGGACAACCCGCTCAACACCCCGGCCGCCAAGCAATACCAGGAAATGTATGACCAGCAACTGGCGGTCTCCATGTCCCGCGAGGGTGGTGGCATTGGCCTGGCCGACGTGCTGATAAAGCAGATGTCGAAGAACAAACCGATGGCGCCGGGCGAGGCTGCGGCCGCGTCCGCTGCCAAGCAGCAGGAAGCGCTGGCCAGGGCCGCTGCGGTGGAAACGCCGATTGCCGCTGGCACCGTGGCCACCCATGGCCCGTTGTCGCGACTCAATGGCGAGCGTCCGTTGTGGGCGTCGCGTTCGGTGCATGCGCCGAACACCGAACTGACCCATCGCAACGACATGGAAATGATCAACCAGCGTCGTCTGGCGTTGCCGCCGAAACTGGCGGATCGCTTGCTCGCAGGCCTGGTGCCGTCGGCCACGCCGGCAGCGGCCACTCAATTGCCGCAACGCGCCACGACTGCCGCTGTCACCGGTTCCGGCCCGCTGTACAACGGCGACTGGCTGGACCGCGCCGAGGCGGACAAGGCCTCCGGCGGACAGATGCAGATTTACGGTCGCGCCATGGCGCAGATTCCGCTGGCGCCGGCCAAACGCGCGTTCAGCAACGCTGACCAATTCGTCAACACCATGCTGCCGATGGCGCAGGAAGCCGCCGCACGCATTGGCGTCGATCCGCGTTATCTGGTGGCTCAGGCCGCGCTGGAAACCGGTTGGGGCAAGTCGGTCATGCGCGCCCAGGACGGCAGCAGCAGTCACAACCTGTTCGGCATCAAGGCCAGCGGCAACTGGAAGGGCGATTCGGCCCGAGCGATCACCAGCGAGTTCCGCAATGGGCAGATGGTCAAGGAGACGGCCGAGTTCCGTTCCTACGCCTCGTACAAGGACAGCTTCCACGATCTGGTGACTTTGCTGCAGAGCAATAATCGCTATCAAGATGTGCTCAAGGCGGCCGATAACCCAGAACAGTTTGTACGCGAATTGCAGAAGGCCGGTTATGCGACCGACCCGAACTACGCGACGAAGATTTCGCAGATTGCCAGGCAGATGACGGTCAATCAGAACTACGCTGCGGCCGGCGTTTCAACAACGCCCTTATAAACACAAGGTAAGGTTTGAATCATGAGTTTGCTCAATATCGGGATGTCGGGGCTGGCCGCGAGTTCGTCTTCTCTGGCTGTGACAGGTAACAACATTGCCAACGTCGACACCGCCGGTTATTCGCGTCAGCAAACCGTGCAGGGCACCAAGTCCTCGATTCAGTACGGCAACGTGTTCATCGGTACCGGTACGACCCTCGCCGACGTGCGCCGGGTGTACAACTCCTACCTCGAATCGCAGCTGCACACCGCCACCTCGCTGAGCAGCGAAGCCGACGCCTATGGCGCGCAGGCGACAGCACTGGACGGCTCGCTGTCCGACACCAACACCGGCCTGACCGGCGTGCTGCAAAAGTTCTTTACCTCGATGCAGGGCGTATCGACCTCGGCCACCGACGACACTTCGCGTCAATCGGTGCTGACCGGCGCGCAAGCCCTGACCAGCCGCTTCAACGCACTGGCCAAGCAGCTCAACGACCAGAACACCACGATCAACGGCAACCTTGGCGACATGGCGGCCCAGGTCAACAAACTGGCCACCTCGATTGCCAATCTCAACCAGAAGATCGGCGAGATTTCCACCAGCGGCGGCCAGCCGAACGATCTGCTCGACACCCGCAACGAAGCCGTGCGTCAGCTCTCCCAGTTGGTCGGCGCGCAGGTCGTCGAGCGCGGCACCAGCTTCGACGTTTACGTCGGCAGCGGTCAGCCGCTGGTTGTCGGTAACACCACCAACACCCTGAGCACCGTGCCGAGCAAGGATGACCCGTCGCGCATGGGCATCCAGATGGACCGCGGTTCGAGCACCATCGACATCACTTCAGTGATCAGCGGTGGCGAAATCGGCGGTCTGCTGAGCTATCGCAAGGAAGTGCTCGACCCTTCGCTCAACGAGCTGGGCCGCGTGGCGCTGGTGATCGCCGATCAGGTCAACCGTCAGCAAGCCCAGGGCATCGACAAGAACGGTGACTTCGGCGCAGCGATTTTCAACAACATCAACAGTGCCGCGCTGATCAGTCAGCGCAGCATTGCCCAGGCGAGCAACAGCGCAGGTTCGGGCAACCTTGACGTCACCATCAGCGACACCGGCAAGCTGACCACCAACGATTACCAGGTCACTTTCACCAGCGCGACCAACTACACGGTCAAGCGCTCGGACGGTACCGACATGGGTTCGTTCAGCACCACGACCACGCCGCCTCCGGTCATCGACGGCTTCACCCTGGCCCTCAATGGCGGTGCCCTGAGCGCCGGCGACACCTTCAAGGTGACCCCGACCCGTGGCGCGGCCTCGAGCATCCAGACCGTGCTCACCGACCCGAAAAAAATCGCGGCGGCGGCACCGTTGACCGGCGTGGCCAGTGCCAATAACTCCGGCACCTACACCCAGCCGACGCTCACCGACACCATCGACATCTACAACCCGACCTCCCAGGCCGAGTTGCAGAACGCACTCAAATATTCGACCCCGGTCAAGCTGGTGTTCGGCGCGGTCGCCAGCGGCAGCCAGTCGTACAACATGGTCGACGCCAAGGGCAACACCATCGGCACCGGGACCATCGTGCCGGGGCAGGCCAACACCCTGAACCTGAAGATCGGCATGGTCGACTCCACCGGCGCGCCGGTGATGGACACCAGCGTCACGCCGAACGTGCAGAAAACCTTCACCGTGCAGACCACCGTGGGCGCAACCCCGAAGGCCGGCGAAACCTTCACCATGAGCCTGACCGGCGCGGCGTCTTCGGACAACCGCAACGCCCAGGCGCTGGTCGGCCTGCAGACCAAGCAGACCGTGGACACCGGTTCGGGCAGCAAGGGCATCAGCCTGACCGACGCCTACAACAAACTGGTGACCAACGTCGGTACCAAGGCCGCGCAGAGCAAGTCCGACATCGAAGCCACCACAGCCATTCTGGATCAGGCGCAGGGCGCGCGTGATTCGCTGTCTCAGGTCAACCTGGACGAAGAGACCGGCAACCTGGTCAAGTATCAGCAGTACTACACAGCGTCTTCGCAGATCATCAAGGCTGCGCAGGAAACCTTCGCCACGCTGATCAACAGTCTTTAAGGAGTCGTAATTCATGCGCATTTCCACCGCTCAGTATTACGCGACGCAAGCTGCTCAATATCAGCGCAACTACAGCAAGGCTGTCGCGACCGCGAACGAAGCCAGCAGCCTGCAGCGCATCAACACCGCCGCCGACGATCCGATCGGTGCCGGTCGCTTGCTGAAGCTCGGCCAGCAGGCCGCGATGCTCGATCAGTACAAAGGCAACATCGATACCACCAAGAGCGCGCTGACCGTTCAGGAATCCACGCTGACGGCTATCACCGATGCCTTGCAGCGCGCCAAGGAAATCGGACTGGCAGCCAACAACGGCATCGCCACCGACAAGGACCGCCAGGCTTACGCCGCCGAACTGAGCCAGATCCAGCAACAAGTGCTGGGCCTGATGAACTCCAAGGATGCCAACGGCAATTACCTGTTCTCCGGTTCGAAGACCGATACCGCGCCGTACTCGCAGAACGCCGATGGCACCTACACCTACAACGGTGACCAGACCCAGATCAACCTGGGCATTGGCGACGGCCTGTCGGTGGCCACCAACACCACCGGTTGGGATGCTTTCCAGCAGACGATCAATACCGCCCGGACCCAGACCACCATGACGGCTCCGGCGGTCGATGACGGTCGTGTGGTGCTGACCAACGGGATCGTCGGCACCGCTGCGACTTACAACGCGAAATTCACCGCCGGCCAGCCGTACACCGTGGATTTCATCAGCAGCACTCAAATCAAGATCACCGATGCCCTGGGCAATGACGTGACTTCCGAGGCCAGCCAGAACGGTCTGATCAGCAACAGCAACGGCGCCAACCAGACGGTCAGCTTCCGTGGCGTCGACATGAAGCTGAACATCAACCTCAAGGCCGGCGATACCAACCCGGACGCGGTCATTGCCGGTCACAGCTTCCAGCTGTCGGCTTCGCCGGACTCGTTCACCGCTTCGCGCAGCCCGGGCAACCCGTCGACCGCGGTCATCACCGGTTCCAGCGTCACCAACCAGGCAGCCTACGACGCCGCCTTCCCGTCGGGCGGCGGCGCAGTCCTGAAGTTCACCAGCGCCACCGCGTTCGACCTGTACGCGGCGCCTGTCACTGCCGACAGCAAGCCGATTTCGTCGGGTACCGTAGCGGGCGGCAACGCCACGGCAGCGGGTGTGACCTTCGCCCTCGGTGGCACGCCGGCGGCCGGTGACCAGTTTTCGATCCAGTCCAACAACCACCAGACCCAGAACGTGCTCGACACCTTGGGCCAGATGGTCACGGCACTGAACACCCCGATCGACGGTGATCCGGTGGCCAAGCAGAAATTCCAGGGTGCCATGGAAGCCGGCCTCGGCAACATCGACAGCGCCGCCAACCAGATCGGCAGCGCGGTAACCTCCATCGGTGCCCGCGGGCAGTCGCTGGATGACCAGAGCACCACCAACCAGAGCCTGCAGCTGGCAAACTCCACCACTCAGGGCACGATCCGTGATTCGGATCCGGCCGAAGTGATGACCCGCCTGACCTTGCAGCAGACCATGCTGCAGGCCTCGCAACTGGCGTTCAGCAAAATCTCTCAGTTGGGCCTGTTCAACAAGATCTGAAGCCTGAGCGGGCGCGCAAGCGCCCGCTTGCTCTGATCGCTCTGTATCAATCGTCTTTTTTTGCGGTTTCAAAGGGCTCGCTGTTCCGGGCGGGTTCCCGCCGCTTGCGAGTCCGCCGTGAATTCACTCCCCCTTGTCAGTCTGGTCATTCCTTCCTTCAACCCGCGCTTTTTCGAGCGGACATTGAACAGTGCCGTCAGCCAGACTTACAGCCCTCTGGAGATCATCGTCTGCGATGACAGCCGGGGGTCCGAGATCGAACGTATCGTTGCGTCGGTCATCAAGGAGTCCGGCGTCGAGGTGCGCTACGTGCGCAATCCGCGCACCCTGGGAATGATCGGCAACCTCAAGGCATGCCTGAGTCAGGCGCGGGGCGAGTTCATCAAGTTCCTGTGCGACGATGATCACTTGTATGCCGACTGCATCCGGCAGCAGGCCCAGGAGATGATGCGTGAGGAGGTGAGCCTGGTGCTGGCCCAGAGACTGTTCTGGGATGCGCAGGACATCATCCTGCCCGCGCGCCTGGAAAACACCTCGTTGTCGCCACATAGCGGGCTGTTCAAGGGCGACGATCTGCTGGGCATCTTCGAGAAGTTCCCGGTCAACGTCCTCGGTGGCTTCACCAACGCGTTGTTCCGGCGTTCCGACGTTGAAGAGCTGTTGCCGGCCCTGACTCAGGACGGGCACTGCTTTGTCGCGTCGCTGGATTTTGCCCTGTATGTCTGCCTGCTGCGGCGCGGCAACCTTGCCGTGTCCAACAACGTACTCAGCGCCGAGCGGTTATACCCGGAGCGCCTGAGTGCGCAACAGCCGATGAAGGATGCCCTCGAAGTCGAGCGTGAGTGGATGACGCAGATGCTCAAGGCCCGCAGCGGTGAGTCGGCACCTGCACCGGGCTGGGTTCGTTACATTCCACTGGCCAAGGCCGACGAACAGCCTCGGGTCTGGGAAGAGTTGCCGCTGAGTCGCACCCTTGGCACCAAGCAGAGCCGTCAGGAGTGGAGCGTCGGCATCGACAGCTGGAGTTTTGCCGAGCTCTATGCGCAGTGGCTCGGCTGCCGGGTGCTGACCGAAGGTCAGCGCACATTGCTGCCGGAAACCCTCGCCGGCTGGTCGCATCAGCCACGGATCGTGCCGATCGTCATCGACCGGCAGGGCAGCCGTGACGGTGTCGAACGCACGCTGGCGTCGCTTGCCGCTCAGGATTATCCACCAGAGCTGATTCTGGTCCTGTCTGCCTCGTGTACCGATACCGAACTCGACGGGCGAGTGTTTCGCATGCCCCTGCAAGACGACGGCATGGAGCAGATCAATACGCTGCTGCCGCAACTGGAGGGAGCCGACTGGTTCTACCTGCTGCAGGCCGGCGATCGTCCGGTGGCCCCGGCGTTGCTGATCATGGCCGAGCGCATCGTACATTTCCCGTCGCTCAAGTGCCTGTACAGCGACGAGGGCAGTTTGCGTAACGGGGAGTCGGCAGAGCCTGCGTTCAAACCGGATTTCAACCTCGACCTGATGCGCAGCTACCCCTATGTCGGGCGGGCACTGGCATTCGAGCGCGAGCGTTTTCTGGCACTCGGTGGTTTTGCTCCTGAATTCGCTCAGCTGGCGCCGCACGATGTGCTGTGGCGACTGGTCGAGAAAGATGGCACCCAGGTTATCGGCCACATCGCCGAGGTCATGCTGGAGTCGCCTTTCGACCTGTCCAAATGGCTCATGGACCCAGGCGTCATCGAACAGAATCCGCGCGTGCTCGAAGCGCATCTGCAACGGCTCGGGCTGGCCCATGACATTCGCAGTGGCAGCTCCGAGCTGCTCAATCGCGTCGACTATCATCACGCACGGCGTCCGCTGGTCTCGGTCATTATCGTGACCAAGGATCAGACTGCCGCCTTGCAGCGCTGCGTCGAGACGCTGCTGGAAAAAACCGCCTACACCGAATACGAGCTGTTGCTGGTCGATAACGGCAGCACCAGTGCCGAAGCGCTGGCCTGGCTGGACGGCATGGCGCAGTTGGGCAGCGATCGGGTTCGCGTGCTGAATTTTGCGCAGCAGGGCAACGCAGCCGCCACGCTCAACTTTGCGGTAGGTCAGGCGCGCGGTGAGTACGTGCTGATGCTCAATTCCTTTGCAGTCATCACCCAGTCCGACTGGCTGGACGAACTGCTCAATCATGCGCAGCGCCCGGAAGTCGGAGTGGTCGGCGCCAAGATCTACAATCCGGACGGTTGCGTGCTGCATGCCGGCCTGATTCTGGGCATGCAGGGTGCCGTGGGATTGCCCTTTTATGGTCAAACGTTGCAGGCAGACGGGTACATGTTCCGCTTGCAGGCGGTGCATGACCTGAGTGCTGTCGGCGGTGATTGCCTGATGATTCGCAAGGCCGTTTTCGAGGCTGCCGACGGGCTCGACGAGCAGGACCTGGCGCAGGCCCTCAATGTGGCGGATCTTTGTCTGCGTGTGGGGCGGGAAGGTTATCTGGTGGTCTGGACGCCTTACGCCAAGCTGGCGCTGGGTGCGCGGCCAACGATCGAGGCTACGGCAGAAGAGCAGCAACAGCAGTTTCAGGAGCACGAGACGTTCTACAAGCGCTGGTTGCCGCTCATCGCGCGCGACCCTGCGTTCAACGTCAATCTGGCGGTGCAAGGTGTTGGCGCTTCCAGCTTCAGTCTGGAGCCGGGCCTGCGTACCGGTTGGAGCCCGTTTTTGCGCACGCAGTTGCCAAACGTACTGGCGGTACCGATCAACGCTTCCGCCATCGGTCACTACCGCATCAGTCAGCCGATGATCGAGCTTGAGGCGGCCAATCGTGCCGAAGGACGGATCTGCTACGGCTTGCCTTCGATCATCGATATCGAGCGCCAGTCGCCCGACGTGATCGTATTGCAAGGGCGCTACTCGGAAGGTGCCATCGAGGAAATTCCACCGTTGAAAAACTTTTTCAACGCCCGGCGGATCTACGAGCTCGATGACTATGTCATCGATGTCCCTCATCGCAACGCGCATATCCGCAACATGCCGAACAAGCACGAAATGGAGCGGTTGGTGCGGCGGGCAATCGGTCTTTGCGATCGTGTGGTGGTGTCTACCCAGCCGCTGGCCAATGTCCTGTCGAACATGCACCACGACATCCGGGTCGTACCGAACATGTTGTCGCAGCATTTGTGGACCGACCTGCGCAGCCAGCGTCGCACCTCGAAAAAGCCGCGCGTTGGCTGGGGTGGCGGCACCAGTCACCACGGTGATCTGGCGGTCATTGCCGATGTGGTTCGCGAACTGGCGAACGAGGTCGACTGGGTGTTTTTCGGCATGTGTCCGGACGACTTGCGTCCGTACATGCACGAGTTCCACGGCGTGATCCCGCTGGATGTGTATCCGGCGAAACTGGCCAGCCTCAACCTTGACCTGGCCCTGGCACCGCTGGAGTTCCACATCTTCAACGACTGCAAGAGCAACCTGCGTCTGCTGGAGTACGGCGCATGCGGCTACCCGGTGGTCTGCACCGATACCGAGGCCTATCAGGGTTACCTGCCGTGCACCCGGGTCAAGACCAATTCCACTGAGGAGTGGCTGCAAGCGATCCGGATGCACCTGGCCGATCCGGATGCCAGTTACCGCATGGGGGATCAACTGCGTGAAGTCGTACTGCGCGACTACGTGCTGCGCGGCGACAACCTGCGGTATTGGGAAAACGGCTGGCTGGCGGACTGACCGGCACTGCTGAAAAAGAGGCGACTATCGAGTCGCCTTTTTTGCGTCTTCAGCATTCCATTGGTATCGGTATCGATACTTTTTTCACCGCAGAGCCTCAAGCACTGGGATTTCCCTGTCGATACTTCTCTATTCGCTGACCTCGGACGGTGGCTGCTGGCGTGATCGGCTTGTGCCCGCGAGGCAGGTTCCGGTTCAACAACAACGCAAGGAAGACGCAAATGTCAGTAGTGAATGGAACGAGTGATGCCGATGTCCTGTTGGGCACCGACGGTGATGACCAACTTAATGGACTGGAGTCGGATGATGTGTTGCTGGCAAGTGCCGGTAATGATCTGCTGGATGGCGGGGATGGATTTGATACGGCGAGCTATTACGCCTTGTCCTCGGGGTGAGCGTCGAGTTCAACGATGCTTCGACGACAGTCGCTGCGGGTGAGCTGCGCACTCACCTCAACACCATGAAGATGGACCCGTTCATCGAGAAACTTACCTTCACCGGTACCGGCGATTTCAAGGGTTACGGCAATGCCGGTGACAACGAGATCATCGGCGGTGCCGGCAACGACTGGTTCTGGGGTGGCGCCGGCGCGGATCACTTCGTGGGTGGCGAAGGCTTCGATACTGTCAGCTATTCCGACAGCCTTGAAGGTGTGAGAGTCCAGGACTTCGAGAACTACGACGCATTGACCATCGCTGCTGGCGACACCTTCACTGGCATCGAGGCGATTCAGGGATCGAATTTCGATGACATGGTGTATCTGCTCGATAACGCGATGATCGTGGATGGCGCCGATGGCTACGACACCGTGAGCTACCGCCACTCCTTTGATGGCGTCAGTATCGGCATTGGTCAGCAAGCGGGTCCGGATGTCACGTTGCTGAACGTCGAGAAAGTCATCGGGACGTCGTTCACTGACCGATTCACCGCCAACGTCGCGGGCGTGACGCTGGAAGGTGGAAGGGGCGACGATGTGTACATCATCAACAGCGCCGGTGTGAGTATTGTCGAGACGGACCTCTTCGGTGGTACCGACCACGTGTACACCAGCCTGTCGTCGATGCACATGGATCCGTTCATTGAAAACATGACCTACACCGGCACGGCAGACTTCACTGGCTACGGCAATGAAGGGGACAACGTCATCGTTTCGGGCGCCGGCAATGACGTCCTTCTGGGTGGCGCGGGCGGTGATCGCTTTGAAGGCGGGGCCGGTATCGACATCGTCAGCTATGACGACAGCAGCGAAGGGTTGAGTGCTTCTCTGAACTGGGGGCCGCAAAGCGGCATCGCGCTTTACGACACCTACATTGATATCGAAGGCCTGCGCGGCAGCAAGTACAACGATTCGCTGCAAGGCAATTCGGACGACAACATCCTTGAAGGCGGCACCGGCGATGACCAGCTTACCGGTGGCGAAGGCAACGATCACCTTTATGGCGGACTGAAGTCCGGTCTCGACGGCGATGTTGCGCAAGCCGACACGCTGTCTGGCGGTTCGGGTGATGACGTCATCGTCAGTGCCGTGAATGACCTGGGTACAGTGGCCCATGGAGACCAGGGCGATGACACCGTCACGGTCAACAGCGGCAGTGCCTTCGGTGATGACGGCAATGACGTGCTGACCGGCACAGGCAGCAATTATCTGTTGTCCGGTGGCAGCGGTAATGACGTGCTGGTTCTCAACCTGGCGGGTCAGTCCGGTACTGGCGGCGTCGCGCTCGGTGGTATGGGGGATGACACCTATATCGTGAACACCACCGGGCTGGTGACGATCCAGGACGAAGGCTGGGACTTCAATGACACGCTGATCCTGAACACCGTCGCCAATCTCAGCCAGTTGAACGTCACTCGCATCGGTGATGACGCCTATCTGCACGGCGCCAACGACGGCAGCACCGGCATTCCCGACAGCGGCGTGAAGCTGCAGGGCTGGTACGCCGGGTACAACAACATCGAGCATCTGCAGACCGCTGACGGCCAGGTTTACGACCTGCCGGCCACGATCGATGGATTCGCGATGTTTGGCTGATCCGTTCGATGCAGTGAAGTAGCTTGATGAGAGGGATGATTCCGGCAACGGACTCATCCCTTTTTCATGCCCGGATGTCCCGCCGACGCAGGGCTGGCGGAGCTGGCGCGTTTCCTGCAAGTCCCCCTCAAATCGCCATAAAACGAGCGCTCGCGGTCATTGACCTGCGCCCGGACTGGCAAGGTTCAGCCGCAAAGGCCTGCAACAGCGAGGCCGAGCCCTGTGACGTAGAAGAGGGGAGACGATGAAGGCAGTTATTTTGGCGGGTGGCCTCGGCACGCGCATCAGTGAAGAGTCGCACCTCAAGCCCAAGCCAATGATCGAGATCGGCGGCAAGCCAATTCTCTGGCACATCATGAAGCAGTATTCCGCCCACGGAATCCACGACTTCGTGATCTGCCTCGGCTACAAGGGCTACGCGATCAAGGACTTCTTCGCCAATTACTTCCTGCACACCTCTGACGTCACGTTCGACATGCGCAACAACCGCATGGACGTTCACCAGAACTACAGCGAGCCGTGGAGCGTCACCCTGATCGACACTGGCGAGGAAACCATGACCGGTGGCCGTCTGCTGCGTGCCGGCCGTTACCTCAAGGACGAAGATGCGTTCTGCTTCACCTATGGCGACGGCGTCTCCGACATCAACATCGCGCAACTGGTCGACTATCACAAGAACCACGGCCGTCTGGCGACCGTCACCGCCGTGCAGCCACCGGGCCGCTACGGCGCCCTTGAGAGGCAGGGCGATCAGGTACTCGGCTTCACCGAAAAACCGCGGGGCGACGGTGGCTGGATCAATGGCGGCTTCTTCGTGCTGTCGCCGAAAGTGCTGTCGTACATCGCCGGCGATGAAACCACCTGGGAAGCCGAACCGCTGGCGCAACTGGCCCAGGACGAACAACTGAAAGCCTTCGAGCACGAAGGTTTCTGGCATCCGATGGACACCCTGCGCGACAAGAACCATCTCGAAGCGCTGTGGCAGAGCGGGGAGGCCCCATGGAAGCAATGGGTCTGAGTCCGGAGTTCTGGCGCGGCAAGCGGGTTCTGGTCACCGGTCACACCGGTTTCAAGGGCAGCTGGCTGACCCTGTGGCTGCAAAGCCTCGGCGCGCAAGTCAGCGGTTTTTCCCTGGATCCTTCGACCGAACCGAGCCTGTTCGAACTGGCGCGCGTGAGCGAAGGCATCAACGATCAGCGCGGCGATCTGCGTGACCTCGGCGCCTTGCTCGAGATCATCGCTGACACCGAGCCGGAGATCGTTCTGCACCTGGCGGCCCAGCCGCTGGTGCGCGAAGGCTATCGCGATCCGCTCGGCACTTATTCGAGCAACGTCATGGGCACCCTCAACCTGCTCGAAGCGATTCGTCAGGTCGGTTGCGTGCGTGCCTGTGTGCTGGTGACCACCGACAAGGTCTACGCCAACAAGGAATGGCTGTGGCCGTATCGCGAGGACGAAGCCCTCGGTGGCCATGACCCTTACAGCAGCAGCAAGGCGTGCTGCGAGTTGCTGGCGCAGTCTTACGCGGCATCGTTCTTCCCGGCCGACAAGTACGCCGAGCACGGTCTGGCCCTGGCCACTGCGCGCGCCGGAAACGTGTTGGGCGGCGGTGATTTCGCCCCTGAACGTCTGATTCCCGATGTTCTGAAAGCCTGGTCCGCAGATGAGCCGGTGACCCTGCGCTACCCGCAAGCCGTACGTCCCTGGCAACACGCGCTGGAGCCGCTGGCCGGCTACCTGCAACTGGCCGCCGGGCTCTACGAACAAGGCCCGGAATACGCCGGGGCGTGGAACTTCGGTCCGGGTGAAGCGGACATGTGCAGCGTCGGCGAAGTGGTCGAACTGCTCGCCCACCGCTGGCCTCAGGCCCGTGGCCTGCGTATCGAAAAGAGTGACTTGCACGAAGCCGGCCTGCTGCGTCTGGACAGCAGCCGCGCACGTCAGGTGCTGGGCTGGCAACCGCGCTGGTCGTTGCAGCAATGCCTGACCCAGACCCTCGACTGGCATCTGGCGTGGCAGAACGGCGACGACATGCGCACCGTGACCCTCGGCCAACTGAACCTGTACCGGGGCGCGCTGTGAGCGAGTTTTCCTTGAAACAGTTACCGCTGGCCGGGTTGTTCAGCGTCCGGCACAAACGCTTCGAAGATCAGCGCGGGCACTTCGCACGGCTGTTCTGCGAGGGCAGCCTGAAAGCGTTCGGCAGCGAATTCCACATCCGCCAGATCAACCATTCCTGCACCCGCGAGAAGGGCAGCGTGCGCGGTCTGCATTACCAGAACGCCAACGCGCCGGAAGCCAAACTGATCACCTGCCTGCGCGGCGAAGTGTGGGATGTGGCGGTGGACCTGCGCCCGGATTCCGAGACCTTCCTGCACTGGCACGCCGAGCACCTGAAGGCCGGCGATGGTCGCAGCCTGTTGATCCCCGCCGGTTTCGCCCACGGTTTCCAGACCCTCACCGACGATGCCGAACTGCTTTACCTGCACAGCGCCGATTACGCGCCGGAGCACGAGGGCGGTCTGTCGGTGAACGATCCACGGCTGGCAATCGCCTGGCCGTTGCCTGTCAATAATTTGTCGGCGCGGGATTCCAGCCATCCCGCGCTCGATCAACACTTTGCTGGAGTGCGTCTATGAATTGCCGTGGGTGCGCCGCACCGCTGAGCCTGCCGCTGATCGACCTCGGCACCTCGCCACCGTCCAACGCCTATGTGCATGCCGATCGGCTGGAGCAGGCCGAACAATGGGTGCCGCTTAAGGTTGCCGTGTGCCAGCAATGCTGGCTGGTGCAGACTGAGGATTACACAAGCGCCGACAGCCTGTTCGACGCCGAGTACGCCTACTTCAGTTCGTTCTCCAGCACCTGGCTGGCTCACGCCGAGCGTTATGTGGCCGAGATGGTCGAGCGCTTTGGCCTGACCGCCGACAGCCGCGTGGTGGAAGTCGCGGCCAACGACGGTTACCTGCTGCAATACGTGGCCGGTCGCGGCATTCAGTGCCTGGGCGTCGAGCCGACCCACAGCACCGCGAAGGCGGCACGGGAAAAAGGCCTGGAGATCCGTGAACTGTTCTTCGGTCGCGACACCGCCGCACAGCTGAAAAGCGAAGGCTGGGCCGCCGACCTGATGGCCGCCAACAACGTGCTGGCCCACGTGCCGGACATCAACGATTTCCTCGGTGGTTTCGCCACGTTGCTCAAGCCGACCGGCGTCGCGACCTTCGAATTCCCGCAACTGCTGACGCTGATGGCCGGCGCGCAGTTCGACACGCTGTACCACGAACACTATTCCTACCTGTCCCTGACCGCTGTGCAGACGTTGTGCGAGCGCAACGGCCTGGAAGTGTTCGATGTCAGCCAGTTGACCACCCATGGCGGCTCGCTGCGGGTGTTCGTCCAGCGCAAGGACGGCGAACGCCGTGCCGTGCAGCCGGCCGTACAACAGCAGTTGCAGGCCGAACTCGACGCAGGCGTGAAAACCACTGGGTATTACGCGACGCTGGCGCCGGCTGCCGAACGCATCAAGCATGACCTGCTGCGCTTCCTGTTGCAGGCCAAGGCCGATGGCAAGCGTGTGGTCGGCTACGGCGCTGCGGCCAAGGGCAACACCTTGCTCAACTACGCCGGGGTCAAACCGGATCTGCTGGCCTGGGTCGCCGACGCCAATCCGCACAAACAGGGCAAGTTTTTGCCGGGCAGCCGCATTCCGATCGTGGCGCCGGCGCAGATCGATATCGAGAAGCCGGATTACGTGCTGGTGTTGCCGTGGAACCTGCTGCATGAAGTCAGCCAGCAACTGGCCCAGGTGCGTCAGTGGGACGGCCACTTCGTGATCGCCGTGCCTGAGTTGAGCGTGCTGTGAAAGTCCTGGTCACCGGAGCCACGGGCTTCGTCGGTCGTCACCTAGTCGCGGCATTGCTGGCCCGTGGGTGCACGGTGCGGGCGGTTGCGCGTGATGCACAAAAAGCCGCGGACATGCCATGGATCAATGACGTCGAGTTCGTGAGCGCGGATATTCACGCGGCGGATCTGGATGCGCGCGCGCTGACCGAGGGCGTCGATGCACTCGCGCACCTGGCTTGGCCGGGGTTGCCGAACTACCGGGCGCTGTTCCATTTCGAGCACAACCTGATGGCCGACTACCGCTTCATCAAAGGCGCGGTAGAGGCGGGGGTAAAGCAGGTTCTGGTGACCGGCACCTGTTTCGAGTACGGCATGCAGAGCGGCCCGCTGAGCGAGCAGAACGACGCACAGCCGGCCAATCCGTACGGGCTGGCCAAGCACACGCTGCACCTGTTTCTGCAAAATTTGCAGCAGGAGCATCCGTTCACCCTGCAATGGGCACGGCTGTTCTATCTGCACGGCGCCGGGCAGAACCCCAACAGTCTGTTGGCGGCGCTGGACCGGGCAATCGATGCCGGCGATGCGACGTTCAACATGTCGGCCGGTGAACAGCTGCGGGACTTCCTGGCAATTGAAACGGCCACCGCGTACCTCGCCGCGATCCTGCACAAACGCGATTTCGACGGCACGCTCAACTGCGCCAGCGGCCAGCCGGTTTCCGTGCGGGCACTGGTTGAACAGCGCGTGCGTGAGCGCGGCGCGACCATCGCCCTGAACCTCGGCCACTACCCGTATCCCACCCACGAACCGCTGGCGTTCTGGGCGGTGACCGAGCGCTTGCAACAGTTATTGGGAGAGCCGCAATGAGGCACGAGTTGTATCGGGTTACCGACCTGCCGGTGTTGCAGAACCGCACCTTTGCCGATCCCGAATCGGCGAAGGCATCGGCCAGCGCCGACATGCTGCTGGTGCAGGATGAACGCAGCGGGCTGATCTTCAATGCAGCGTTCGATGCCGACAAACTCAGCTACGACGCCGACTACCAGAACGAGCAGGCCCATTCCGGCCAGTTCCAGAAACACCTGAGCGATGTCGAAGGCATCATTGCCCGGCACTTCAAGGGTCAGGAGCTGATCGAAGTCGGCTGCGGCAAAGGTTATTTCCTCGAGCTGCTCAAAGGCCTGGGCTACCGCATCACCGGCATCGACCCGGCCTACGAAGGCGAGAACGCCGACGTGATCAAGGCCCCGTTCACCCGTGGTCTGGGCCTGGAAGCGGACGCCATCGTGCTGCGTCACGTGCTGGAACACATCCAGGATCCGCTGAGCTTTCTGGCGGTGATCGCCGAAGCCAATCAGGGCGGTGGGCAGATCTACATCGAAGTGCCGTGCTTCGACTGGATCCTCGAACACCGCGCCTGGTTCGACCTGTTCTACGAGCACGTCAATTACTTCCGCCTCGACGACCTGCGCCGGATGTTCGGCACCGTGCACGAGGCCGGTCACCTGTTCGGTGGCCAATACCTGTACATCGTCGCTGACCTTGCCACGCTGCGCCTGACCCCCGAACAACCGGTGCCGCGCCTGGCATTGCCGGACGATTTCACTGCCAGCCTCGAGCGCGCGGTGCAGATCATCCAGGGCGCGCCCGAGCAGGGTTCGGCGATCTGGGGCGCCTCGTCCAAGGGCGTGATCTATTCGCTGTTCCTGCAACGCGCCGGCGTGGCGGTGGACCGGGTGGTCGACATCAACCCGGCCAAGCAGGGGCGTTACCTGCCCCTGAGCGGCGCCCGGGTGTCCTCGCCGCAAGAGGCGATGGATGCCTTGCCCGAGGGCGCCAACCTGTTTGTGATGAATTCCAATTACCTCGAAGAGATCAAGCGGATGACCGGTGGACGTTACGTCTATCACGCCGTCGACAGCGCTTCGTTCCAGTGACCCTTGAGATTTTGAAAATGACCGACAACAGCATCAACAAAGCTTTCGAAGCCGAATGCCGCGAGCAGATCGCCCAACAGGGTGACGACCAGAAACTCACCGGCCTGGCCCGGGATTTCTTCAACGAATCGGCCAAGCACAAGTACAGCTACCACTTCTCGTGGATGGGCCGTCCGATCATCCAGCTGCCACAAGACATGATGGCCATGCAGGAAATCATCTGGCAGGTGAAGCCGGATCTGGTTATCGAGTGCGGCATCGCCCACGGCGGTTCGATCATCTACTACGCCTCGTTGCTGGAGCTGCAGGGGCACGGCGAAGTGCTGGGCATTGACCTGGACATCCGCCCGCACAACCGCGAAGCCATCGAAAGCCATCCGATGAGCAAGCGCATCAAGATGATCGAAGGTTCGAGCATCGACCCGGCCATCGCTGCCCAGGTACGCGCGGCAGCCGAAGGCAAGAAAGTCATTCTGGTACTCGATTCCAACCACACCCACGACCACGTGCTCGAAGAGCTGCGCCTCTACGCGCCACTGGTTTCGGTCGACAGCTACTGCGTGGTGATGGACACCGTGGTTGAAGACATGCCGGCCGACTTCTTCCCGGATCGTCCATGGGGCCCGGGCGACAACCCGAAGACCGCCGTGTGGAAATACCTGGAAGAGAACAAGGATTTCGAGATCGATGTTCAGCTGCAGAACAAGCTGCTGATCACCGTGGCGCCGGACGGCTATCTGCGTCGCGTTCGTTAATTCGCAACATCACAAAAGCGTTGTCTCGGCGAGTCGCCGGTTGTGGAGAGAAGTTATGCAAGGCAAGTTCGGTTCTGAATTGACGCTACCGCTCAACGAGCTGTTGACCGTGGTGCTGATTACGCACAATCGTCCGGCGTTCCTGCGTCGGGCGGTCAAGTACTACAGCAGCCTGCCCTGCAGAATCATGGTGCTGGACTCCACCGCCGAGCGGCCTGAAGGCGACTTTTCTTCGGTCGATTACCACCACGTGCCGCAATTCGCCTATTGGGGCATGCAGGCCAAACTGGCCTATGGCGTGGAGCAACTGACCACGCCATACATGGTGCTGGCAGCCGATGACGACTTCATCCTGCACGATTCGCTCGCCGAGTCGGTGGGCTTCCTGGAGGCGAATCGCGACTACGGCATGTGCCACGGCTACTGCCTGATGTACCTGACACTGGCCGGTGGCGTGAGCTACTACCGTCGCGACAAGAAAGTGCAGGAGGACTATGCGTCCGAGCGGGCGCAGGATCGGGTCCTGGACTACATGAGTCAGTACATCCCGCCGTTCTATGCGGTGACCCGTACCGACCTGATGAAAACCTGGCATTCGGCATTGCCGCCGGGCACCAGTTTCCAGTGGCAGGAAATCGGCCATGTTTACTTCCTGCTGGCCAGTGCCAAGGCACGGATCCTGCCGATACCGTATGTGGTGCGGGAGATCAACTATGGCAACTCCGAGCACAGCACCGAGGTGTACCACTCGCTGACTTACATCGATCCTAAATCGGTGGCCGAGCGCGAAGCCTTCGCCGAGTTTCTGGCGGGATTGCCGACTGGTATCAAGGATCTGAATGCAGAGCAGGGCAAGGCCTTTGCCCTTAAAAGTTTCGAGGCGATGGTCGACAGCCTTCAAACCAATCGGGCCCTGACGGCAGAGCTGATTATCCAGTCCACCTGGAACCAGGAACTCAAGCGTCCGGATCGCCGTTTCGGACCTCTGCAGTACGTCGAAATGCCGTTCTACAACCAGGCGTTCTTTGATCGCCTCGCGCAGTTTGAATTCATGCTGCACGCGATGCCGGCCGGCCGCATTCAACTGGAAGGTCTTGAAGGGGTGTGGACCCGTCAGGCGCATCTGATCGAGGCGCGCAACAACGATACCCCTGAAAGTGTGCTCGACCGTCTGTGGCAGGCCCACGACCTCAACGCGTTCAACCGCACCGTCGCCAAACGCCTGGCGGTGCAACTGGAACTGTCTGGCGAGGATGACGAAGCGCAGACGATGCGTGACTGGATCGCCCGCATGGAAGCGTTGACCGTCGCCGACCATCAGCAGGTGTTTGACAAGATGCAGTCCGGGCGTCTGCTCAAGTGGCTGGCGTCGCGTCAGGCGGATGCCGGGCAGATCGCGTCGATTACCGAACACCTGGCCGCCAACGGTGGTGGCCCGCAGTTCGGCATCTTCCTGGTGGACATGGATAACGATATCGACAAGTTGCAGGTCAGCCTCGACAGCCTGCTCGAAGGTCAATCCAAGGCGTTCCGCATTGTCGTGTTCACCACTGGTGACGCCCCGGCAGCGACCACTGCGCAGAACACCCTGCACTTTGTCCGTGTTACGCCGGACAATCTTGTCGACAAGCTTAACCAGAGCGCTCGTCAGTCGCCTTGCGACTGGTTGCTTCTGGCCGAAGCGGGGGATGAGTTCACCGCCGGTGGCCTCTTGCGCGCCAGCCTGGAGTTGATGAATGCCGACGGCATCAATGCCGTTTCCACGGACGAGATCCAGCGACGGGAAAACGGTGCGCTGATGGACGTGTTCCGTCCGGGCTTCAATCTCGATCTGTTGCTGAGCCTGCCAGGCCTGATGGCGCGGCACTGGCTGGTCCGGCGTGAAGTGCTGCTGGAAGTCGACGGCTACCGCGCCGATTTCAGCAAGGCGCTGGAGTTCGACCTGCTACTGCGCATCATTGAGCAAGGTGGCCTGAACTGCCTGGCGCACCTCGATGAACCGCTGCTGATCACTCAGGCACCGCAGCTGGAAGAGAACGCCCATGAGCGTCTGGCATTGCTGCGTCATCTAGGCAACCGCGGTTACAAAGCCAAGGTCACGTCGGCGCTGCCGGGTGTTTACCAGATCGATTATCACCACAGCGATCGTCCTCTGGTGTCGATCGTTATAGCGGCCGGGGACGATCTGCCTGCTCTGCAACGTTGCCTGGAAGGTGTGCTGTTGCGCACCCGTTATCACAAGTACGAAATCCTGATTGCAACCAAGGCTTCTCAATCGGCCGAGGTCAATGACTGGCTCGGGACTTATCAGCATCCGAAAGTCAGTGTGCTGCGTGCCGATCAATCGCTCAGCACGCCCGCACTGTGCAACGCGGCCAGCCAGCAAGCTCAGGGCGAGTTCCTGGTGCTGTTGGCGGCGGACGCCGAAGTGGTCAACCCGAACTGGCTCGACTCGCTGCTCAACCATGCCCTGCGTCCGGAAGTCGGCGTAGTTGGCCCGAAACTGGTCGACCGCGACGGCAAGGTCAGCCAGGCCGGCCTGATCCTGGGCATGAACGGTGGCGTCGGTTCGGCATTCGTCGGCGAGAAACACGATGCCGAAGGCTATCTGTACCGGTTGTCCGTGGATCAGAACTACTCGGCGGTTTCGAGCGTATGCCTGATGGTGCGCAAAGAATTGTTCGAGGCTCTGGGCGGTCTGGACGACAGCACGTTCGCTGCCGGCTTCAGCGATGTCGACCTGTGCCTGAAGGCCGGCCAGGCCGGTTACCTGACCGTCTGGACGCCATCGGTGCAAGTCATCCATCAGGGCGAGATCGATCAGGCAGGCCAGGCACTGGCTGCATTGCAGGAAAAATGGGCGGCGACTTTCGCCGGGGATCAGGCCTACAACGCCAACCTGAGCCTGATCGGCAAAGGCTTTGTCCTGAACGACAGTGCTTCTCTGAACTGGGCACAGTTGATCGCCTAGGTCGACAGGGAACGGGACTCAAGACATGTTCAACGGAAAATCGATTTTCATCTCCGGCGGCACCGGCTCGTTCGGGCGCAAGTTCATTGCGCGCCTGCTCGAGCAATACCAGCCCAAGCGCGTGGTGGTGTTCTCCCGGGATGAGCTTAAACAGTACGAAATGCAGCAGACGTTCAACGCGCCCTGCATGCGTTACTTCCTCGGTGACGTGCGCGACGCCGATCGTCTGCGTCAGGCCATGCGCGGCATCGATTACGTGGTGCATGCCGCGGCGTTGAAGCAGGTGCCGGCGGCGGAGTACAACCCGACCGAATGCATCCGCACCAACGTCAACGGCGCGGAAAACATCATCGCTGCCGCCATCGACAACGGCGTGAAGAAAGTCGTCGCACTGTCCACCGACAAGGCCGCGAGCCCGATCAACCTGTACGGCGCCACCAAGTTGCTGTCGGACAAGTTGTTCGTTGCCGCCAACAACATCGCTGGCGAACAGCAGACGCGTTTTGCCGTGGTGCGCTACGGCAACGTCGCCGGTTCGCGCGGCTCGGTGGTGCCGTTCTTCAGCAAGCTGATCGCCGACGGCGCAAAAGAACTGCCGATCACTGACGAGCGCATGACCCGCTTCTGGATCACCCTCGATCACGGCGTGCAATTCGTGCTCGACAGCTTTGCGCGCATGCACGGCGGTGAAGTGTTCGTACCAAAGATCCCGTCGATCCGCGTGGTCGATCTCGCGCGGGGAATGGCAGAGCACCTGCCGCACAAGAGCGTCGGCATCCGTCCCGGCGAGAAACTGCACGAGCTGATGGTGCCGCTGGACGATGCGCGGATGACCCTGGAATTTGCCGATCACTACACGATCCAGCCGTCGATTCGTTTTACCAGCGTCGACGTGGATTTTGCCGAGGACAAACTCGGTGAACGTGGCGTGCCGGTCGGCGAAGATTTCGAGTACCGCTCCGACACCAACCCGCACTTCCTCTCGGTGGGGCAGATCGCCGACCTGCACGCGAAGCTGTCGGTATGATTCCCTACGGTCGGCAAAGTCTCGATCAGACGGATATCGACGCGGTTGTCGAGGTGTTGCAGTCCGACTGGCTCACTCAAGGCCCGACCATCGAACGCTTCGAGCAGGCGGTGGCCGAGCGTTGTCAGGCCGATTTCGCCGTGGCGGTGTGCAATGCCACCGCGGCGTTGCACATTGCCTGCGTGGCGGCGGGGCTGGGCCCGGGTGATCGTTTGTGGACCACGCCGAACACCTTTCTCGCGTCGGCCAACTGCGGCCGTTATTGCGGTGCCGACGTGGATTTCGTGGACATCGATCCGCTGACCTGGAACCTCGATGCCGAAGTTCTGGCGAACAAACTCGATGCTGCCGAACGCGACGGTACGCTGCCCAAAGTGCTGGTGGCGGTGGCGTTCTCCGGGCAGAGCTGCGACATGCGACGGATTGCCGAACTGGCCGAGCGCTACAACTTTACCGTGATCGAAGATGCGTCCCACGCGGTCGGCGCAAGCTATGCCGGACGCCCGGTGGGTTGCGGTGAATTTGCCGCGATGACCGTGTTCAGCTTCCACCCTGTGAAGATCATCACCAGCGGCGAGGGCGGCATGGTGCTGACCAATCGCCCGGAACTGGCCGAGCGCCTGCAACGCCTGCGCAGCCACGGCATGACCCGCGATCCGCAGCAGATGACCGAGCCCAGCCACGGTCCTTGGTACTACCAGCAGGTCGAGCTGGGCTTCAATTACCGGATCACCGATCTGCAAGCCGCGCTGGGCCTGTCGCAGCTGAGAAAACTGGATGAGTTCATTGCACGCCGTCGGGAACTGGCCGCGCGTTACGACCGTCTGCTGGCGTACCTGCCGGTCACCGTGCCGAGCATCCAGCCGGACGCCGAATCGGCCTGGCATCTTTATGTGGTGCGTTTGCAGACCGAGCGCATCAGCCTCAGTCACCGTCAGGTGTTCGAAGGCTTGCGCGCCGCCGGTATCGGCGTGAACCTGCACTACATTCCGCTGCATTTGCAGCCGTACTATCGTGACTTGGGTTTTGCCGAGGGCGACTTTCCCGAAGCCGAGCGTTATTACGCCGAAGCGATCAGTCTGCCGCTGTTTCCGTTGCTGAGCGATCAGCAGCAGGACTACGTGGTCGAGCAATTGCGTCGGTTGACTGAATGATTGCCGCCGCGGCGGTGGATGGAAAACGGTAATGCGTGATCTGAGCGAGCAGGAACAATTCTGGCAGGGCGAGTTCGGCAACCAGTACGTTGACCGCAACGTCGGCCAGCCACTGGTGGCGGCCAATCTGGCGTTGTTCGCCAAGGCGCTGACCCGGGCCGGGCGGATCGACAGCCTGCTGGAACTGGGCACCAATGCCGGCAACAACTTGCAGGCATTGCGTCAGCTGTTGCCGCGCTGCGAACTGTTCGGAGTCGAAATCAACGCCAGCGCCTGTGCCCAGGCTCGGGCGCTGGAGATTGCGAACATCTGGCACGGCTCGCTGTTCGACTTTCCCCGTGAGCGCCAATACGATCTGACCCTGAGCAAAGGCGTGCTGATCCATCTGGCGCCGGAGCTGTTGGCGACGGCCTATGCGCAACTGTATGAGTTGAGTTCGCGCTACATCCTGATCGCCGAGTACTACAATCCGTCGCCGGTGGAGGTGTCCTATCGCGGCAACAGCGGCAAGCTGTTCAAGCGCGACTTCGCCGGGGAAATGCTCGATCGCTATCCTGATCTGCAACTGCTGGATTACGGCTTCGGTTATCACCGCGATCCGCAATTTCCGGTGGACGACATCACTTGGTTCCTGCTGGAAAAACGTCCTTGAACAACGTCGCAATCATCCCGGCCCGCGGGGGCAGTAAACGCATCCCGCGCAAGAATCTCAAACCGTTCGACGGTGTGCCGATGATTGTCCGCTCGATTCGCACCGCCCTTGATTCAGGGTTGTTCGAGCAGGTGGTGGTCAGCACCGACGATGCAGAGATCGCCGACGTGGCGCGGGCCAACGGTGCTGACGTGCCGTTCATGCGTCCGGCGCAGTTGGCCGATGATTTCACCGGCACCGCAGCGGTGATCGTGCATGCCTTGGAGCAACTGCCGGCCTTCGATTACGCCTGCTGTGTGTACGCCACCGCGCCGTTGTTGCAGGCGCGGTTTCTGCGACAGGGCCTGGAGTTGCTGGCGCAGCATCCGGACAAGTCCTTTGCTTTTTCAGTCACCGATTTCGGCTTTCCGGTGCAGCGCGCCTTGACCCTCGACGGACAGGGTGCGTTGACGGCGTTGTACCCCGAATTTCGCAATACCCGTTCACAGGATCTGCCGGCTGCCTTTCAGGATGCCGGCCAGTTCTATTGGGGGCGCAGCGAAGCGTGGCTGGGGGGCGAGGTGCTGTATTCGTCGGCCAGCCTGCCGGTGATCCTGCCCCGGTATCTGGTGCAGGACATCGATACCGTCGAAGACTGGAAACGCGCTGAATACCTTTACGCCGCCCTCAAGGCTGGCGGAGAGCTGCAATGAGAGTACTGATCCGCGCTGACGCCTCGCCGACCATCGGCAGCGGCCATATCGCCCGGTGCCTGACGCTGGCGCGAGTACTGCGCACGCAAGGCAGCCATGTCGCGTTCGCCTGCCGTCGGTTGCCCGGCCATCGGCTCGATGCGTTGCAGAGCGAAGGCTTCGAGACCTTCGCGTTGCCGGATCGCTATGCCGGAGAAGACCCGGAGCAGGCCATCGAATCGATGCTGCCGTGGCAGGCGGATATCGATGCGCTGGCAATGCAACTGGAAGGGCAGCCTGAGTTTGACTGGGTGATCGCCGACCATTACGGCCTCGATCATCACTGGCAGACCGCTGCCCGTCGTTTTGCCCCAAGGATCGCCGCCGTCGACGATCTGGCGACCCGTCGCTACAGCGTGGATCTGCTGCTCAATCAGAATCTGTCGGGGCTCAGCGAAAACTATCAGCCGCTGCTGCCCGCCGGGTGCCGGACGCTGCTCGGCCCGCGCTTTGCCATGCTGCGTGAAGAATTCAGTGGCCCGACCATCGAGATCAAACCCGCGGCGCGTCGGGTACTGGTGAATTTCGGCGGTTTCGATGCGGCTCGTCAGACCCATCACGCGATGCTGGCGCTGGCGGATTTTTCGGCGCTTGAAGTGGATTTCGTCGCCGGCGCCGACAACCCGGCCTGGGCAGAGATGCAGGCGCTGGCCGAATCGCGGCCGCACTGGCGTCTGCACAGCTTCGTCAGCGATTTTCATCGGCGTATGACCGAGGCCGACCTGTTCATCGGTGCCGGCGGCGGCACCAGTTGGGAGCGTGCAGCTCTGGGCCTGCCGACGATCTGCATTGCGGTATCGAACAACCAGCAGGCCAACGGCGAGGTGATGGCGGCGGCCGGAGCGCATGTGTTTATGGGCGCGCGGGAGCAGGTGAGTGTCGAGCAACTGCGTGATGCCATCGGTTTTGTCGTCGACAATTTTTATCTGCGTCAGAGCCTGGCCGAGCGTTCACGACAACTGGTCGACGGGCGCGGTGCGTTGCGGGTAGCGGCGGCACTGGTCGGTGCGGTGCTCAAGTTGCGCCTGGCGACGCCGGATGACGCGCAATTGTTGTTCGACGGGCGCAATGCCGAAGCAGTGCGCCGCTGGTCACTGGACAGCGGCGTGATCGATTGGTCGCAACATCTGAACTGGCTGGGTGCGAGCCTGCGCAATCCTCAGCGGTTGTTGCTGGTGGCCGAAGCAGATGACGGCCCGGTCGGCGTCCTGCGCTACGATTTGCGCGGCCTGGAGGCAGAGGTTTCGCTGTATCTGCTCGAGGGGCGTTTCGGTCTGGGTTGGGGCAGGGCGTTGCTGGCGCAGGGTGAGGCTTTTGTGTCCGCGCACTGGCCACAGATGACCGCCATCACCGCCCAGGTGTTGCCGGCCAATCGGCCCTCGATGAATGTTTTTCGTGACGCCGGGTTCACTCAGAGTGCCTGTGCGTTCACCAAGGTTTTGAAGGAATCCAGTCAATGAGCAGTTTCAAGATCGGCAACCGCCAGATCGGTGCCGATGCGCCGCCGTTCATCATCGCTGAAATGAGCGGCAACCATAACCAGTCGCTGGACGTCGCCTTGCAGATTGTCGAAGCGGCGGCCAAGGCCGGTGCGCATGCCTTGAAACTGCAAACCTACACTGCCCAAACCATGACCCTGGATCTGGCTGAAGGCGAATTCTTCATCAAGGATCCGAACAGTCTGTGGGCCGGTACCTCGCTCTACGATCTGTATGAAAAGGCTCACACACCCTGGGAATGGCATGCGCCGATCTTCGCCCGGGCCAGGGAACTGGGCATGCTCGCGTTTTCGACGCCGTTCGACGACAGCGCCGTGGATTTCCTCGAAAGCCTCGATGTGCCGGCTTACAAGATCGCCAGTTTCGAGAACACCGATCTGCCTTTGATTCGCCGTGTCGCGGCGACCGGCAAACCGCTGATCATTTCCACCGGCATGGCCAGCATCGCCGAGCTCGACGAAACCGTACGCGCTGCCCGCGAGGCCGGGTGCAAGGATCTGGTACTGCTCAAATGCACCAGCACTTACCCGGCGACGCCGATCAACAGCAACGTGCGCACGATCCCGCATTTGCGTGAGCTGTTTGGCTGTGAGGTCGGGCTGTCCGATCATTCGATGGGTGTCGGCGTATCGGTGGCGGCGGTGGCCCTCGGCGCCACGGTGGTGGAAAAACACTTTACCCTCGACCGTTCAGCCGGTGGCGTGGACGCCAATTTCTCACTGGAACCGGCGGAGCTGGCCAGCCTGGTGGTCGAGACCGAACGCGCCTGGCAGGCCATGGGCCAGGTGCATTACGGCGTGACCGAGGCTGAGCAGAAGTCGCTGGTTTACCGTCGGTCGCTGTACGTCACGGCCGATATGGCGGCCGGTGAACCCTTCACGGCGGCCAACCTGCGCGCCATTCGTCCCGGTCTCGGTCTGCCGCCCAGGCACACCGATGCCGTCCTCGGCCGCCGCGCGCGCGCGCCGATCAAACGCGGCACGCCACTGGACTGGTCGCTGGTCGAATAACCCGATCTGCACCGATTCGGCAAAATAGCGTGACCTGCGAGTCATAACGCGCATCTTCACTGTATTGTAATGACCGGGGAGATGGCGCCTGGCCCGTTTTCGGTTCCAGTGATAGCCCTTTGCGCTCCCCGTGGCTGCCTGTTGTGGCGGCCGTTTTCTGTTTGTCGGCGCCCCTCGAATCCTTGCGAGCGGTGGTATTGGGCTGTTTATTATTGGGAAGCCGTAATGATTGGCATAAAAAGCATTGCGAGCTACGTTCCTGTAGCCGGCGTGGACAATTACGCACAAGGTGCAAAATTCGAGAAGGATGAAGAATTCATCCTCGGCAAGATCGGTTCGGCCTTCCTGCCACGTAAAGACGCAGAACAGGAAACGTCCGATCTGTGCGTTGAAGCGGCCAATGCGCTGTTTGCCAACAACCCTGAGCTGAAACGTGAATCCATCGATGCGCTGATCGTCGTGACCCAGAACGGTGACGAAGAAGGCTTGCCGCATACTGCTGCAATCGTGCAGGACAAGCTTGGCCTGCCGACCCATGTCGCGGCGTTCGATATTTCCCTGGGCTGCTCCGGTTACGTCTACGGCATCTACGCGATCAAGGGCTTCATGGAAGCCGCCGGCCTGAAGAACGGCCTGCTGATCACCGCTGACCCGTATTCGAAGATCGTCGATCCGGAAGATCGCAACACCACCATGTTGTTCGGCGACGCCGCCACCGCGACCTGGATGGGCGAAGACCCGGTCTGGGCGTTGGGCAAGGCCAAGTTCGGCACCGACGGTTCCGGCGCACCGCACCTGAAGGTGACCGATGGCGTGTTCTTCATGAACGGCCGTCAGGTGTTCAACTTCGCGCTGCTCAAAGTCCCGGCGCACCTGCACGAACTGCTCGACGATTCCGGTCTGAAGGCCGATGACATCGATGCCTTCTGCATTCACCAGGGCAGTGCGGCGATTGTCGATGCCGTGGCGCGGCGCTTCGAAGGCGAGCCGGAGAAGTTCATCAAGGACATGGTCGAGACCGGTAACACCGTGTCGTCCAGCGTGCCGTTGCTGCTGGAAAAGCACGTGCTTGATTCCGACTGGAATCGCATCGCGATCAGTGGTTTCGGTGTCGGACTGTCGTGGGGTTCGGCGATTATCTATCGTCCTTGAATCCACCAAAAACGACGGATACAAAAAGAGCGTTCAAGGGGTAACCTTGAACGCTATTTTTTTGCCTGAAGGGAGCGCGAGGCGCCATGAGCGAGTTTTTCCAGGCCAACGCTGAAGTCATCGAACGACGCTGGCCGGCGCTGTTCGCACGATTGCTGAACGAAGACAGTTCGGCGATCGAGGCCGAACTGACGCAAGGGCTGGGCTCGACGCTAAGCATCGGCGGCATTCAGCTCACCAGTCGTCATGATCGTGTCCGGGAGGCACAGATTCAGGCCGCCAGCCTGCCGGCGGACAAGCCGCAGCTGCACGTCTACGGCACCGGCCTGGGTGATCTGCCCACGGTGCTGCTGGAGCGCGCCGGGCTTGAGCGACTTTACGTACACATCCTCAATGGCGCGCTGTTTGCTCTGGTGCTGCAACTGCTCGATCAGCGTGAGTGGCTGCAGGATTCGCGGGTTGAATTGCTCTACGCCGGCGACCTGCCCGACATCTGCACGCCGTTCTTCGCATTGCCTGCCGAAATGCTGCTGGCCGATGACTTCAACGCGAAGATTCGTGATCGACTGGTCAGCGAAGTACACCTGAGCTTCAACAACCGTGAATTCGATCCGCAGTCACCGTTCATTCAACAGCGTCTGCAGGATTGCTTGCCGGTATTGCTCGCTGACGATGATGTGGCGACGTTGTTCGGTACCTGTGCCGGTCGGGAGATTTATGTGATCGGCACCGGACCGACCCTTGAGCAGCATTTCGAGCGACTGGCCGCGATTCGCGAGCGGGCCGGGCGTCCATTGTTCATCTGTGTCGATACCGCTTATCGCCCGCTGCGTGAGCACGGGATCGTGCCCGACTACGTGGTGAGCATCGACCAGCGCATCAGCTTCCGGCATTTGCCCTTTGAAGAGTCCGACGGCATCCCGCTGGTGTATTTGCCGATGAGCGACCCTGAGGTGTTGAGGGCATGGAAGGGCAAGCGCTACGGCGGTTATTCGCTGAGTCCGGTCTATGCGGCGTTGCGTGAGCAGCACCCAAGAGCGCTGCTGCATGTGGGCGGCAGTGTGATTCATCCGGCGGTGGATCTGGCGGTGAAGATGGGCGCGGCGCGGATCACGCTGTTCGGCGCCGATTTTGCCTTCCCGATGAACAAGACCCACGCCGGCTGGAGTGACGGTGACCTGGGCCCCTCGGTGAATCAGGCGCGACACTGGGTGCGTGACGGCTTCGGCGAGCGTGTCAGTACGCAGCTCAATTTTCGCGGTTATCTGTGTGTGCTGGAGCGATACATCGCCAGTCAGCCGCACGTCGAGTTTTTCAACAGTAGCCGCGCAGGTGCGTTGATTGCCGGGACGCGTTTCAATCAGGAGTTCGTGCAATGAGTGCGCTGCAAGGCTGTATCGACGAATGCCGGCGGTGCGCCGGCCTGTTTCGCCTGGGGCGCGATGTCGAAGCGGCGCTGGAGATGGTGGATGTATTCGAAGGTGCACAGCAATTGCTGGTGTCCGCTTCGCCGGATATCCAGCAGTCGTGGGCGCAAGTGCTCACGCGAATGCTCGAATGTCAGGAGTGCCAGGACTGGCTCGGGCTCGCCGATTTCATGGAGTACGAATTGATCGGGTTGCTGGAAAATTCTGCGGCTTGAGAAAAGCCGACAGCACTGGCCCGCAGGTTTGCGCCACGGACGGTTTTATGACGTCATTTTTTCGAAGGTAAAGTGCTGCTAAGTCTTTGTTTTCTTGGGGGTGGCAGGTTGATGGCAAATTTTTTCAAAAAAGCCCTCAAGCAACCTGCAAACCCGACGATAACTATTACGAAGGTTCTCTAGGCCATACCCGGCGGTTGCCAGGGCCGGAAGCCGCAGTACCCAACCAACGAGGAATTCGTCATGGCTTTAACAGTAAACACCAACACCACGTCGTTGAACGTTCAGAAAAACCTGAACCGCGCTTCCGACGCTCTGTCGACTTCGATGCAGCGCCTGTCTTCCGGCCTGAAAATCAACAGCGCTAAAGACGACGCCGCTGGCCTGCAGATCTCCAACCGTATGTCTTCCCAGATCCGCGGTAACACCCAGGCAATCCAGAACGCCAACGACGGTATCTCCGTTGCCCAGACCGCTGAAGGCGCTCTGCAAGCTTCGACCGACATTCTGCAGCGTATGCGTGAACTGGCTGTTAAAGCACGTAACGGTACCAACGGTACTGCTGACCAGACCGCTACCAACGCTGAATTCGCTCAGATGTCTGACGAAATCACCCGTATCTCGGCCGCTACCAACCTGAACGGCAAAAACCTGCTGGACGGTTCGGCTGGTACTGTGACTCTGCAAGTGGGTGCAAACACCGGTTCGGCTAACCACATCGACCTGGTACTGAGCTCCAAGTTCGACGCCGTCAGCCTGTCCGTAGGTAGCGGTACTGTAGTTCTGACCGGTACTTCGGGTACTGGTGCTGGTTCTGCTGCGCAGAACATCGACAACGCGATCACTGCAATCGACGCCGCTATCGCTGCAATCGGTGCAACTCGTGCCAGCCTGGGTGCTTCGCAAAACCGCCTGACCAGCACCATCCAGAACTTGCAGAACATCACCGAGAACACCACTGCTGCACAAGGTCGCGTACAAGATACCGACTTCGCCGCAGAGACTGCTAACCTGACCAAGCAGCAAACCCTGCAACAGGCTTCGACCTCTGTTCTGGCCCAAGCCAACCAACTGCCTTCCGCTGTACTGAAGCTGCTTCAGTAATTTCGGAATGAGTTTTAGCGGGGGAGTGCGCTTGCGTGCTCTCTCGCTTTTTACGTTATGAGGTGATGAGCATGGACATGAGCGTCAAGCTTAACGTGTCTTATCCGGCTCCCAAGCCAGCCAATACCGTTGCTGACAAGCCGGTGGAAACGAAGCCTCAGACCGTTGAAGCGGTTCCTGCCTCGAAAAAGAGCCAGGAAGCCGATGAAAACAAGCTGAAGCTGGCGGTGCAGGAGATCGAGAAGTTCGTTCAGTCGATCAAGCGCAATCTGGAGTTCTCGATCGATGAGCATTCCGGGAAGGTCATCGTCAAGGTGATCGCAAGCGAGACGGGCGAGGTCGTACGACAGATCCCTTCCGCAGAAGCCCTGAAGCTGGCAGACAGCCTCGCCAACGCAAGTCACGTGTTGTTCGACGCCAAAGTCTGATAACTGGCATGAATAGTGTTTGAAGTTCTTTAGGCGCCGGCAAGGGTCAAAAGACTGGCAACAACCCCAAGGGAGATGCACATGGCAAGTCCAATTTTACCGGGTTCGGGCCTGGGCTCCGGCCTGGACATCGGTGCAATCGTTACTGCGCTGGTCAATGCCGACAAGTCGCCGAAGCAGACGCAGATCGATAATGCGACTAAAACCAACACGCTGAAGATTTCCGGTATCGGCACGTTGAAGAGTGCGCTGACCGCATTCCAGACCGCGATGACCAATCTGGGCAGCAAGACCAATCCAGCGTTTGCCGGTTACACGGCAACTTCGGGCACTCCGGCCGTTCTGGGGGTTTCTGCGGATAACACCGCCGTCTCGGGTACTTACAGTGTTGTTGTGAATAATCTGGCTACCGGCTCGAAAATAGCCAGTGCATCCTTTGCCGGCGGTGCTGCCAGTGCCATTCCGAGTGGTACCCTGAAAATCACTCAGAATGGCACTGATTACAATGTCACGATCCCGGCCAATGCCACCTTGCAGAGTACCCGGGATGCGATTAACTCGGCTCAGGCCGTCAACGGTATTTCCGCCAACATTGTGACCGACAGCTCGGGTGCTTCGCGCCTGGTGATCAGTTCGAGCAAGACTGGCGCCGGCTCCGACATGAAAGTCAGCGGCATTGCCGGCCTGGAAATCGACGGTACCCAGTCGATGGGCTCCAACCCGGCCGCCGGTGACTCCGGCGCGGTCAATGGCCTCGCCAAGGATGCGTCGCTGACCATTGATGGTCTGGCGGTGACCAGCAAGAGCAACACGGTTACCGGTGCTATCAGCGGTCTGACGATGAACCTGGTAACGGCCAGCCCGGGTACGCCACCGACACCTGTCACGGTGACTGTCGACGGTAATACCAAAGGTTTGCAGACGTCGGTTCAGGCGTTCGTCGATGCCTACAACACCTTGAAAAACACCATCGACACCTTGTCCAAGGCGACCCCGGACGAAGATGGCAAGCTGACCGTTCAGGCGGCGTTCACCGGTGACTCCCTGGCGCGCTCGCTGGTTGCCGATATCCGTGGGCAAATTACCGCCCCGAGTGCAACCGCTGGCAGCCCGATAGCCTATCTGTCGCAGTTGGGGGTCATGACCGACCGCAATACCGGTAACCTGACGTTCGACACGACTGCATTCAACAAGGCCATGGCTACTCCGGGCATGAGCGGCAAGGTCCAGGAGATGTTCACTGGCACCAACGACACCAATGGTCTGTTGGCGCGCATGAGCAAGGCCGTGGATCCTTACCTCAAGGCTTCGGCCGATGGCAAGACCACCACCGGCCTGCTGGATCAGCGCCTGACTATCCTGAACAACAACACACGTAACCTCACTTCCCAGCAACTGGCGCTGGATCTGCGTGTGGCCAACCTGACCAAGACGTTGACTGCCAAGTACAACGCCATGGACTTGCTGGTAGGGCAAATGAAGGCTACGGCGAGCAACATCACGTCGTTCTTCAGCTCGCTGAATGCTCAGCAATCCGCGAAGTAATATGCAAGAGCGACAAAAACCCGGCTACGCTTTCGAGCGTGCGCCGGGTTTTTGTCTTATGGTCTAAAGTTTTTCGACTCGCTGGCGATACACTGTTCATACGAGTCATTGTGGCAAATGAGGTAGAACATGAATCCGATGTTAGCCCTTCGGCAATACCAGAAAGTAGGTGCGCAGGCTCAGACGTCCGAAGCCAGCCCTCATCGCCTGGTGCAAATGCTGATGGAAGGCGGCCTGGACCGTATCGCCCAGGCCAAGGGTGCGATCGAGCGCAAGGATATTCCTGCCAAGTGCACGTCGATCAGCAAGGCCATTGGCATCGTCAGCGGCCTGCGTGAAGGCCTGGATCTGGAAAATTGCGCGGATACGCTGGCAGATCTGGATGGTCTTTACATCTACATGATGAAGCGTCTCGCCGAGGCGAACATCAGCAGCGACCCGCGTATTCTGGACGAGGTTGCCGGCTTGTTGAGCACGGTAAAAGAAGGCTGGGACGCCATTGCTCCTACGCCTGCTCCTCAGTTTTAAGGAGATCATCATGAGTCTTGTATTGCAGCGAATCGAAGAAACCCGAGTGGCGTTGGTCGGTGCCCTGGCCGAGCGCAACTGGGAGGCGATCGGTCAACTGGATCTCGATTGCCGTTCCTGCATGGAAGATGTCATGAGTGAGGCGTCTCTTGATGAGGTAGCGCTGCGGGACAATCTTGAGGAGTTGCTGCACGTTTACAAGCAGCTGCTTGAAGTCGCCATGGGTGAGCGTCAGGCGATAGTCGACGAGATGTCGCAGATCACCCAAGCGCAGAATGCGGCAAAGGTTTACCATCTGTTTGGTTAATTAACCCTCAGTTAATCCAGACATGTGCGCCATAAATTTGACTGTGCACGGTTTTTTGACTTAACTAGTGGCTGTTTTCAGATTTCAGGCGTCTACAGGCACAAGGTGTCCTGCAAGCGTCTCGCTTGCCCCTCATTTTGGGCATTGAGTTGACTAGGGAAGTTGCTATTGCATGTGGCGTGAAACCAAAATTCTGCTGATCGATGACGATAGCGTCCGCCGCCGCGACCTGGCGGTGATCTTGAATTTTCTTGGCGAAGAAAATTTACCCTGCGGAAGCCATGACTGGCAGCAGGCAGTCGGCTCTTTGTCGTCTAGTCGTGAGGTCATTTGCGTACTGATCGGGACGGTCAATGCTCCTGGTGCGCTTTTGGGCCTGTTAAAGACACTCTCAACCTGGGATGAGTTCCTTCCGGTTTTGCTGATGGGCGATAATTCTTCGGTTGACTTGCCCGAAGACCAGCGCCGCCGGGTACTTTCGACCCTCGAAATGCCGCCGAGCTACAGCAAACTGCTGGACTCCCTGCACCGCGCCCAGGTCTATCGCGAGATGTACGACCAGGCCCGCGAGCGCGGCCGTCATCGTGAGCCCAACCTGTTTCGTAGTCTCGTCGGCACCAGCCGCGCGATCCAGCATGTGCGTCAGATGATGCAGCAAGTGGCCGACACCGACGCCAGCGTACTGATCCTCGGCGAGTCCGGCACCGGCAAGGAAGTGGTTGCGCGCAACCTGCATTACCATTCCAAGCGCCGCGACGCGCCGTTCGTGCCGGTCAACTGTGGAGCAATCCCGGCCGAGTTGCTGGAAAGCGAGCTGTTCGGTCACGAGAAGGGTGCCTTCACCGGCGCGATCACCAGCCGTGCCGGTCGTTTCGAGCTGGCCAACGGCGGTACGCTGTTCCTCGATGAAATCGGCGACATGCCGCTGCCGATGCAGGTCAAGCTATTGCGTGTGCTGCAGGAGCGCACCTTCGAGCGCGTGGGCAGCAACAAGACCCAGAGCGTCGACGTGCGCATCATCGCGGCGACCCACAAGAATCTCGAAAGCATGATCGAGATCGGCACCTTCCGCGAAGACCTCTACTATCGCCTGAACGTGTTCCCGATCGAGATGGCGCCGCTGCGTGAGCGCGTCGAAGACATTCCGTTGCTGATGAACGAGCTGATCTCGCGCATGGAGCACGAGAAGCGCGGTTCGATCCGCTTCAACTCTGCTGCGATCATGTCTCTGTGCCGCCACGGCTGGCCGGGCAACGTCCGCGAGCTGGCCAACCTGGTGGAGCGCATGGCGATCATGCATCCGTACGGGGTGATCGGCGTGGTCGAGCTGCCGAAGAAATTCCGCTACGTCGACGACGAAGACGAGCAAATGGTCGACAGCCTGCGCAGCGATCTGGAAGAGCGTGTGGCGATCAACGGCCATACGCCGGACTTCACCGCCAACGCCATGCTGCCGCCGGAAGGTCTTGACCTGAAGGACTACCTCGGTGGTCTGGAGCAGGGCTTGATCCAGCAGGCGCTGGACGACGCCAACGGCATCGTGGCCCGCGCCGCCGAACGCCTGCGCATTCGCCGCACCACGCTGGTGGAGAAGATGCGCAAGTACGGCATGAGCCGTCGTGAAGGAGATGAACAGGCGGATGATTGACGCCTGTTTTTCAACTGCTTCATTTATAGGCGGTTTTTTTTAGGCACGGGTATTGCTACATCCCTCGCAACGTTCCGTTTAACTGACGGTCAGCCAAGCGAGAGAGCACAATGCCCCAAGCCTCCCAGATGTCTTCTGTCCCCGAGTCCTCGGGGCAACTGCCGTCCGTAGAGCAGGCGAGCCGCCAAGGGCTTGAGCAGGCATTCGCCCTGTTCAATCAAATGTCCAGCCAGCTGACCGACTCCTACAGCATGCTCGAAGCCCGGGTTACCGAGCTCAAGGGTGAGCTGGCCGTAGTCAGCGCCCAGCGCATGCAGGAACTGGCGGAAAAAGAACGGCTGGCCAACCGTCTGCAAAACCTTCTCGATCTGTTGCCCGGTGGCGTCATCGTCATCGACGGTCACGGCATCGTGTGCGAGGCCAATCCCGCCGCCATAGAATTGCTTGGCCTGCCGCTGGAAGGCGAGTTGTGGCGCCATGTCATCGCCCGTTGCTTCGCGCCCCGTGAAGATGACGGCCACGAAATTTCCTTGAAAAACGGTCGACGCCTGTCGATTGCCACCCGCTCGCTGGATGCCGAGCCGGGGCAGTTGGTGCTGCTCAACGACCTGACTGAAACCCGTCACTTGCAGGATCAGTTGGCCCGCCACGAGCGACTGTCGTCCCTGGGGCGGATGGTCGCGTCGCTGGCTCATCAGATTCGCACGCCGTTGTCCGCCGCATTGTTATACGCCAGTCATTTGACCGAGCAGCAATTGCCGGTCGCCACCCAGCAGCGTTTCGCCGGGCGCCTCAAGGAGCGCCTGCACGAGCTGGAGCATCAGGTGCGCGACATGTTGGTGTTCGCTCGCGGTGAGCTGCCGCTGACCGATCGCGTCACGCCCGGCGCCTTGATGCAGTCGTTACAGGCTGCGGCGCTGACCCATGTGCAGGATCTGCCGATTCGCTGGCAGTGCGACAGCCACGCCGGCGAGTTGCTGTGCAACCGCGACACGCTGGTCGGGGCGTTACTCAATCTGATTGAAAACGCGATTCAGGCGAGTGCCGGCGAGGTGCGTCTGAAGGTGCATTGCTATACCCGCGACAACACCTTGCGCCTGTGTGTGAGTGACAGCGGCAGCGGTATCGATGCGGCAGTGCTGGCGCGGTTGGGCGAGCCCTTTTTCACCACCAAAGTCACCGGCACCGGCCTGGGCCTGACCGTGGTCAAGGCCGTGGCGCGTGCGCATCAGGGAGAATTGCAGCTGCGTTCGCGGGTCGGGCGCGGTACGTGCGCGCAGGTCATCCTGCCGTTGTTTTCTGCTGTACAGGGAGCTGAGTGAAGGTCATGGGCATCAAGGTTCTGCTGGTCGAGGATGACCGCTCGTTGCGCGAGGCGCTGGCCGATACGCTGTTGCTGGCCGGCCACGACTACCACGCAGTGGGTTCGGCCGAAGAGGCGCTGAAGGCCGTCGAGCGCGAAGCGTTCAGTCTGGTGGTCAGCGACGTCAACATGCCGGGCATGGACGGCCATCAATTGCTCGGCTTGCTGCGCGCGCGGCAGCCGCAATTGCCGGTGCTGCTGATGACTGCCCATGGCGCAGTCGAGCGCGCGGTCGATGCGATGCGCCAGGGGGCGGCGGATTATCTGGTCAAACCGTTCGAGCCCAAGGCCCTGCTGGATCTGGTAGCGCGTCACGCCCTGGGCAGTCTCGGTATCAGCGACGCTGAAGGGCCGATCGCGGTCGAGCCCGCCAGTGCTCAATTGCTGGATCTGGCGGCGCGGGTCGCACGCAGCGATTCCACCGTGCTGATCTCCGGCGAGTCCGGTACCGGCAAGGAAGTGCTGGCGCGCTACATTCACCAGCAGTCTCATCGCGCCAGTCAGCCGTTCATTGCGATCAACTGTGCGGCGATCCCGGACAACATGCTCGAAGCGACCCTGTTCGGTCACGAAAAAGGCTCGTTCACCGGCGCCATCGCAGCCCAGGCCGGCAAGTTCGAACAGGCGGACGGCGGCACCATTCTGCTCGATGAAATTTCCGAAATGCCCCTGGGCTTGCAAGCCAAGTTGCTGCGGGTGTTGCAGGAGCGGGAAGTGGAGCGGGTCGGTGCGCGCAAGCCGATCACCCTCGATATTCGCGTGGTGGCGACCACCAACCGGGATCTGGCCGGCGAAGTCGCGGCGGGGCGGTTTCGTGAAGACCTTTACTATCGTCTGTCGGTATTTCCCCTGGCCTGGCGTCCGTTGCGCGAGCGCACCGCCGATATCCTGCCGCTGGCCGAGCGTCTGTTGGCCAAACACGTCAATAAAATGAAGCATGCGATGGCGAAGTTTTCGCCCGAGGCGCAAGCGTGCCTGATTGGTTATCCGTGGCCGGGCAACGTGCGCGAGCTGGATAACGCGGTCCAGCGGGCCTTGATTCTCCAGCAGGGCGGGTTGATCCAGCCGCAGGATTTCTGTCTCTCCGGGCCTGCGCTGTTCGCTCCATTGCCGGCGGTTGCGCCGGTTGTACCGGTCATTCGTGAAGTCGAGATCGAGGCGGACTCGGCCGGTGCGCTGGGCGATGACCTGCGTCGCCGCGAGTTCCAGATGATCATCGACACCCTGCGCACCGAGCGCGGTCGGCGCAAGGAAGCGGCGGAAAAACTCGGCATCAGCCCGCGCACCCTGCGTTACAAACTGGCGCAAATGCGCGATGCGGGCATGGATGTCGAAGGCTACCTGTTCGCGACCTGACCAGTGGCGCAAACGTTTGAAACGGCTTTTCTGAAAGCGGTGCCCATGAGCTGGCACCGTTGTTGCTAACACCTGAGTACCCGCCGAGTGAGTGTCAAAAAATTGCGGGCCGCCCAAGAGAGTAGACCATGAGCCAAGGTATTGAATTTAATCGGTTGATGATGGACATGAAGGCCATGCAAATGGACGCCATGTCGAAGCCGAAATCGACTTCCGTTGTCCCGGAAGTGGCAGGCAGCAACTTTTCCGACATGCTCGGTCAGGCCATCAACAAAGTGAACGATACCCAACAGGCTTCGAGTCAATTGGCCAACGCGTTCGAAATCGGCAAGAGCGGCGTCGATCTGACGGACGTGATGATTGCCTCGCAAAAAGCCAGCGTGTCGTTCCAGGCCCTGACCCAGGTGCGCAACAAGCTGGTTCAGGCTTATCAAGACATCATGCAGATGCCGGTTTAAGGACGAGATTGAGTCATGGCAGAAGCAGTCGCCGATAACGTTCCGGCCAAGGCCACCCCGATAGACGGCAAACCGCCGCTGTTCGGCCTGTCCTTCCTGGAAAACCTCTCCGAGATGACCGTGCTGCGTCAGGTGGGCCTGTTGGTCGGCCTGGCCGCGAGCGTGGCGATTGGCTTTGCCGTGGTGCTGTGGTCGCAGCAACCGGACTACCGGCCTCTGTACGGCAGCCTTGCCGGCATGGACGCCAAGCAGGTCATGGACACTCTGGCCTCCGCCGACATTCCCTACACCGTCGAACCGAACTCCGGCGCCTTGCTGGTCAAGGCCGATGACCTGTCCCGTGCGCGACTGAAACTTGCGGCCGCTGGTGTCACTCCCAGCGACGGCAACATCGGTTTTGAAATCCTCGACAAGGAACAGGGGCTGGGCACCAGCCAGTTCATGGAAGCGACCCGTTACCGTCGCGGCCTCGAAGGTGAGCTGGCCCGCACCATTTCCAGCCTGAACAACGTCAAGGGCGCGCGCGTTCACCTGGCGATCCCGAAAAGTTCGGTGTTCGTGCGTGACGAACGCAAGCCAAGCGCTTCGGTACTGGTCGAGTTGTACTCCGGTCGTTCGCTGGAGCCTGGCCAGGTGGTTGCCATCATCAACCTCGTGGCAACCTCCGTTCCCGAGCTGAGCAAATCGCAGATCACCGTCGTCGACCAGAAGGGCAACCTGCTGTCGGATCAGGCGGAAAACGCCGAAATGACCATGGCCGGCAAGCAGTTCGATTACAGCCGCCGCATGGAAAGCATGCTGACCCAGCGTGTGCACAACATTCTGCAACCGGTACTGGGCAACGATCGCTACAAGGCTGAAGTCTCGGCCGACATTGATTTCAGTGCCGTCGAATCGACCGCCGAGCAGTTCAACCCGGATCAACCGGCCCTGCGCAGCGAGCAGTCGGTCAACGAACAACGCACCGCCAGCAATGGCCCGCAAGGTGTGCCGGGTGCCCTGAGCAACCAGCCGCCGTCGCCGGCTTCGGCACCGCAAACCACCGGTGGCGCAGCGGCCCCGGCGAGCATGGTGCAACCTGGCCAGCCACTGGTTGATGCCAACGGTCAGCAGATCATGGACCCGGCCACCGGCCAGCCAATGCTCGCGCCGTACCCGGCGGACAAGCGTCAACAATCCACCAAGAACTTCGAGCTCGACCGTTCCATCAGCCATACCAAACAGCAGCAGGGTCGCCTGAATCGCCTGTCGGTGTCGGTCGTGGTGGACGATCAGGTCAAGATCAACCCGGCCAACGGCGAAACCACCCGTGCGCCGTGGAGCGCCGACGAATTGGCGCGCTTCACCCGTCTGGTGCAGGACGCCGTCGGCTTCGATGCCAGCCGTGGCGACAGCGTCAGCGTGATCAACATGCCGTTCTCCGCCGAGCGCGGCGAAGTGATCGCTGATATTCCGTTCTACTCCCAGCCATGGTTCTGGGACATCGTCAAACAAGTGCTGGGCGTGTTGTTCATCTTGGTGCTGGTGTTCGGCGTGCTGCGTCCGGTGCTCAACAACATCACCGGTGGCGGCAAAAGCAAGGAGCTGGCCGGTCTGGGCGGCGACATGGAACTCGGTGGCATGGGCGGTCTGGATGGTGAACTGTCCAACGATCGCGTCAGCCTCGGCGGCCCGACCAGCATCCTGCTGCCGAGCCCGAGCGAGGGTTATGACGCTCAGTTGAACGCAATCAAGAGTCTGGTGGCAGAAGATCCGGGTCGTGTGGCCCAGGTCGTGAAAGAGTGGATTAACGCAGATGAGTGATAACCGAGCCGCCGTCGCCAAACTGTCCCGGGTCGATAAAGCCGCGATCCTGCTGCTGTCCCTGGGTTCGACCGATGCCGCACAAGTGCTGCGCCACATGGGCCCCAAAGAGGTCCAGCGCGTGGGTGTGGCCATGGCCCAGATGGGCAACGTCCACCGTGAGCAGGTCGAGCAGGTCATGAGCGAGTTCGTCGACATCGTCGGCGACCAGACCAGCCTGGGCGTCGGCTCCGACGACTACGTGCGCAAAATGCTCACCCAGGCCCTGGGTGAAGACAAGGCCAACGGCCTGATCGACCGCATTCTGCTGGGCGGCAACACCAGTGGCCTCGACAGCCTGAAATGGATGGAGCCGCGCGCCGTTGCCGACGTGATCCGTTACGAGCACCCGCAGATCCAGGCGATCGTGGTCGCGTACCTCGATCCGGATCAGGCCGGTGAAGTGCTGGGCAACTTCGACCACAAGGTGCGTCTGGACATCATCCTGCGTGTCTCGTCGTTGAACACCGTACAGCCGGCCGCGTTGAAAGAGTTGAACCAGATCCTCGAGAAGCAGTTCTCCGGCAACTCGAACGCCTCGCGCACCACTCTGGGTGGCATCAAGCGGGCGGCGGACATCATGAACTTCCTCGACAGCTCGATCGAAGGCCAGCTCATGGACTCGATCCGCGAAGTCGACGAAGACCTGTCCGGTCAGATCGAAGATCTCATGTTCGTGTTCAACAACCTGGCCGATGTCGACGACCGCGGAATCCAGGCGCTGTTGCGCGAAGTGTCTTCCGATGTGCTGGTGCTGGCCCTCAAGGGTTCGGACGAAGGCGTCAAGGAGAAAATCTTCAAGAACATGTCCAAGCGTGCCGCCGAACTGCTGCGCGACGACCTCGAGGCCAAGGGCCCGGTGCGCGTCAGCGACGTGGAGACCGCGCAGAAGGAAATCCTCACCATCGCCCGCCGTATGGCCGAAGCCGGAGAAATCGTGCTCGGTGGCAAGGGCGGCGAGGAAATGATCTAAGCCCATGGACAAGCATGACGACGATGTGACGGACCTGATCCGTGCCCGGGACGTCCGCGGCTTCGATACCTGGGCCTTGCCCAGCTTCGACCCGCCGAAACCGGAGCCCGAGCCGGAACCGGAGCCTGAACCGCCGGAAATGGAAGAAGTGCCGCTGGAAGAGGTCCAGCCACTGACTCTGGAAGAACTCGAAAGCATCCGTCAGGAAGCCTACAACGAGGGCTTCGCCATCGGCGAAAAGGAAGGCTTTCACAGCGCCACCCTCAAGGTGCGCCAGGAAGCCGAAGTGGTCCTGACGGCCAAGGTCAACAGCCTTGAGCAACTGATGGGCCACCTCTTCGAACCCATCGCCGAGCAAGACACCCAGATTGAAAAGTCGCTGGTCGACCTCGTGCAGCACATCGCCCGTCAGGTGATCCAGCGCGAACTGGCCATCGACTCGACGCAGATCGAACACGTCATGCGCGACGCCCTCAAGCTGTTGCCGCTGGGCGTGGGCAATGTGCGGCTGTACGTCAATCCGCAGGATTTCGAACAGATCAAAGCCTTGCGCGAACGTCATGAGGAAACCTGGCGCATCGTCGAGGATGAATCGCTGCTGCCGGGCGGTTGCCGGGTCGAGACCGATCACAGCCGGATCGACGCCAGCATCGAAACCCGCGTCAGCCAGGTCATGGCCAAGCTGTTCGACCAGTTGCACGAACAGGCCCTGCACCCGGCTGCGCCGGACCTGAGCCTGGACCTGCCGGAGTCGCCAAAACCGGCACCGGTCGCAGAAGAACCGCTCGCGGACGCCCCCGATGCGCCTTGAACGCACCAGTTTCGCCAAGCGCCTGAGCACTTACGCCGAGGCCACCGAAATCGCCGGCGCGCCGATCCTCGAAGGGCGCCTGCTGCGCATGGTCGGCCTGACGCTCGAAGCCGAAGGCCTGCGCGCCGCCATGGGCACCCGCTGCATGGTGATCAACGACGACACCTATCACCCGTCCCAGGTTGAAGCCGAAGTCATGGGCTTTTCCGGCAGCAAGGTGTTCCTGATGCCGGTCGGCAGCGTGGCCGGCATTGCGCCGGGCGCCCGTGTGGTGCCGCTGGCTGACACCGGTCGCCTGCCGATGGGCATGAGCATGCTCGGTCGCGTACTGGACGGCGCCGGACGTGCGCTGGACGGCAAGGGCGGCATGAAGGCCGAAGACTGGGTGCCGATGGACGGCCCGACCATCAACCCGCTCAACCGTGACCCGATCAGCGTGCCGCTGGATGTCGGCATCCGTTGCATCAACGGTTTGTTGACGGTCGGTCGTGGTCAGCGTCTGGGCCTGTTCGCCGGTACCGGTGTCGGTAAATCGGTGCTGCTGGGCATGATGACCCGCTTCACCGAAGCCGACATCATCGTCGTCGGCCTGATCGGTGAGCGGGGTCGTGAGGTTAAGGAATTCATCGAGCACATCCTCGGTGAAGAAGGCCTCAAGCGTTCCGTGGTGGTGGCGTCGCCGGCGGACGATGCGCCACTGATGCGTCTGCGCGCGGCGATGTATTGCACGCGGATCGCCGAGTATTTCCGTGACAAGGGCAAGAACGTCCTGTTGCTGATGGATTCCCTGACCCGTTTCGCCCAGGCCCAGCGGGAAATCGCCCTGGCCATCGGCGAGCCGCCGGCGACCAAGGGTTATCCGCCGTCGGTATTCGCCAAACTGCCGAAACTGGTGGAGCGCGCCGGTAACGCGGAGAAGGGCGGTGGGTCGATCACCGCGTTCTACACCGTATTGTCCGAAGGCGATGACCAGCAGGACCCGATCGCCGACTCCGCGCGGGGTGTACTCGACGGGCACATCGTGCTGTCGCGGCGGCTGGCCGAGGAAGGTCATTACCCGGCCATCGATATCGAAGCCTCGATCAGTCGGGTGATGCCGGCGGTGGTGTCGCCGGAACACATGACGCGCGCGCAATACTTCAAGCAGCTGTGGTCGCGCTATCAACAGAGTCGCGACCTGATCAGCGTCGGTGCCTATGTCGCGGGCGGCGACCGCGAAACCGACACGGCCATCTCCCTTCAACCGCAGCTGGTCAGGTATCTGCGTCAGGGTCTCAACGACAACATCAGTCTGGGTGAAAGCGAGGCGTACCTCAGCACGATTTTCGCCCCGGCGGCCGGCGGGTAATCCGTCATGGCCCTGAGTCGAGCCGCGCGCCTGGCGCCGGTGGTGGACATGGCCGAGAAGGCCGAGAAAACCGCCGTGCAGCGCCTGGGTTATTTTCAGGGGCAGGTGAAAGTGGCCGAGAGCAAACTCGCCGACTTGCATGCCTTCCGTCTGGATTACTCCGAACAATGGATCGTGCGTGGCAGCACCGGCGTGTCCGGGCAATGGCTGCTCGGTTTTCAGGGCTTTCTCGCGCAACTCGACACCGCTGTCGATCAGCAGCGCCAGAGCCTGCAATGGCACCAGAACAACCTGGACAAGGCTCGTGATGCCTGGCAGCAGGCATTCGCCCGGGTGGAAGGTCTGCGCAAGCTTGTACAACGCTATATGGAAGAAGCGCAGCGCGCCGAAGACAAGCGCGAACAGAAGCTGCTGGACGAATTGTCCCAGCGTTTGCCTCGCCACGAGGCGTTTTGACGGGCAGATCTCGCACAAATCCCGACGCCATCGCGCCTTGCCCATGGCCCCTCCAAGTGCTAAACCTTGTACACGTTCGTCAATGACAAGGAAGCCAGTACATGTCAGTCGTTACAGAAGTTTCTGCGGACAAGAAAAAACTGACGATTTCGGTCAAGGGGCGATTCGATTTCGCCAAGCATCAGGAATTTCGCCAATCCTACGAAAAAGAGCAGCCCGAGTCGGTGATTGTCGACCTCAAGGAGGCGACTTATCTCGACAGTTCGGCACTCGGCATGCTGCTTCTGTTGCGTGATCACGTCGGTGGCGACGACTCGGAAATTCGCGTGGTCAACAGCAGTTCCGACGTGAAGAAAATCCTCGCCATCTCCAACTTCGACAAACTGTTCGACATCAGTTGACGGCCATGCAGCCGCAAGAGCCGCTGACAATCCTGATCGCCGAAGACAGTGCCGCCGACCGGCTGCTGTTGTCGACCATCGTCCGTCGTCAGGGGCATGAAGTGCTGACGGCCACCCACGGTGCGGAGGCGGTCGAGGCGTTTATCCGGCAAAAGCCGCATCTGGTGCTGATGGACGCCATGATGCCGGTGATGGACGGGTTCGAAGCCGCGCGGCAGATCAAGAAGCTGGCGGGTGAGAGCCTGGTGCCGATCATCTTCCTCACCTCGCTGACCGAGAGTGAAGCCCTGGCCCGTTGCCTTGAGGCCGGCGGTGACGACTTTCTGGCGAAGCCTTACAACCAGGTGATCCTCGCCGCCAAAATCAAGGCGATGGATCGCTTGCGGCGTTTGCAGGCCACGGTTCTTCAGCAACGCGACCTGATCGCCAGGCATCACGACTATCTGCTCAACGAGCAACGGGTCGCCAAGGCCGTATTCGACAAGGTCGCGCATTCCGGTTGCCTGAGCGCACCGAACATCCGTTACCTGCAATCGCCCTATGCGCTGTTCAACGGCGATCTGTTGTTGGCCGCGTACACCCCGTCCGGCGACATGCATGTGTTGCTCGGTGACTTCACCGGTCATGGATTGCCCGCGGCCGTCGGCGCGATGCCGCTGGCCGAAGTGTTCTATGGCATGACCGCCAAAGGTTACGGTCTGGCCGAGACCCTGCGGGAAATGAACGCCAAGCTCAAGCGCATCCTGCCGGTGGACATGTTCTGTTGCGCCACGCTGTTGTGCCTGAGTTTTCAGCGACGTTCGGTGGAGGTCTGGAACGGCGGCATGCCTGACGGTTATCTGCATTGCCTCGCCACCGGGGAGCGTACGCCGCTGGCGGCACGCCACTTGCCGTTGGGGGTGCTCAGCCCGCAGACCTTCGATGACCGCACCGAGGTTCACCCGATGGCGGTGGGTGACCGGGTATTCCTGCTCTCGGACGGCGTCATCGACACCTGCGATGCCAACGATCAGTTGTTCGGTGTCGAGCGCTTGCACAAGGTGTTCGCCGCCAATCGCCAGCCGGATCGGCTGTTCGAGGAAATCGAGCAGGCGTTGCAGGACTTTCGCGGCCAGGCCCGGGACGATGTGAGCATGGTCGAGGTCAGCCTGCTGGAAATGGCGCAGGTCAATCCAACGGCGCCAGTGTATTCCGACAGTGGCCAGTCCTGTCCGCTGGACTGGTCGGTGAGCTTCGAATTTCGCGGTGCCACGCTCAAACGCTTCAATCCGCTGCCTTACCTGTTGCAGTTGCTGCTTGAGGTGCATGGCTTGCGGGCGCAGAGTGGCGCACTGTACAGCGTGCTGGCCGAGCTTTATTCCAATGCGCTGGAACATGGCGTGCTGGGTCTGGATTCAAGCCTCAAGCGCGATGCCTCAGGTTTCGCCCGTTATTACGAGCAGCGCAATGCGCGCCTCGAGGCCTTGCAGGACGGTTACGTGCGCGTGCATTTGCAGGTGCGGCCGGAAGGCGAGGGCGGTTGTCTGGTGGTGCGAGTCGAGGACAGCGGCCAGGGATTCGATGTCTCGCGCGTGATGGAACAGCCGCTCGACGATGTCCGTCTGTCGGGACGCGGTGTCAGTCTGATCCGGCAGTTGAGCAAAAACCCGAGCTGGTCGGACGATGGTCGCAGTGCCCGCGTGGAGTTTTTCTGGGAGGCTCTGGCATAATCCGCGCATTCTTGATCAAGGAGTGAACAAGTGGCTGATACACATGTGGACCACGAGGCGCTAAGCGCGCTGCGGGAAGTGATGGAAGACAGCTATCCGGAACTGCTGGATACCTTTCTTGCCGATTCCGAAAATCGCCTGCGGGAGTTGCAGCAGACTGCCGATGCCGATGCATTGTCATCCGTTGCGCACAGCTTCAAGGGCAGCAGCAGCAACATGGGCGCGATTCGTCTTGCGGTGTTGTGCCAGGAGCTGGAACAGCATGCCAAAGACAAAAGCCCTTCTGAAATCATCAAGCTGGTCGCCGATATCCATAGCGAATTCGCCGATGTGCGGCCCGTTTATGTCGCCGAGCGGCAGCGCTCGCTGACCCACTGAACCTGCCGTCGGGCGGTTTTGTCGCAATTCTGACGAAACTGGCCCGGCACTTGCAGTCATCTATCCCAACTGTACCTACGATCCCAGTGCAGCGGAGACCGTGCCATGCCTGCAAGCCCCAACATTCTTCTTCAGACCGCCGCCCAGGCCAAGGCGCAAGCTGCCTCGGCCAAATCATCGGCAGTGGCCGCAGAGCCCGGGGACAAGGCCTCCAGCTTCGCTCAGGTGTTCGCCGATCAAGGCCCGAACAAACCCTCGGTAAGCGTCGACAATTCGGCAAAACCTGCCCGTGACAAGGTGGCTGACAACAGCGGCAAGAAAGACCTGGGCAAGGATCAGTCTGCCGCCCCGGCGCCGGCGGTTGCCGATAGCGGCAAAGCCTTGCCCGCCGACAAACCGGCGACGGCGGCAACGGACGACAAGACTGCTGCTGATGATGAGACTGCCGATACCGCAACGACTCCTGTTGTCGACACAGCACCGGTGGATCCGGCACTGGTGGCAGCGGTAGAGCCCGTCGTTACCGCACCGGTAGCCGCCACCCCTGTCGTCGATACCGCCGCAAAACCGGAAACCGACAAATCAGCCGTGGCGGCATTGCCGGGTATGGTCAAGGATCCGGCACCGGCCACTGACCCGGCTTTCGACCCCGAGGCGGATCCGCTGGATTCGCTGCCTGCCGTGCGCATGGCCATGGAGCAGAGTGGGCACATTTCCGCGTCCAGTCAGTCTCAACCCAAGGCCACCCCGGCCCAGGCTCAGGCTGACGGTGAATTGACCTCGGCGCAGAACTTCGCTGCCGGCATGGCCAGCATGCTTGATGTGCAGGCGGACAAGGACAGCACCAGCCAGGGCGGCGAAAAGGCATTCAGCGGTCTGATCGATGACGGCCTGAAAGACCTGAAGACTGCCACCAGCGATACCCGCGTGGATGATTTCGCCAACCGTCTGGCGGCGCTGACTCAGGCTGCCACGCCGAAAACCGCCAACGCGGTGCCGGTGAACCAGCCGATTGCCATGCACCAGAACGGCTGGACCGAAGAAGTGGTCAACCGCGTCATGTACCTGTCGAGCAACAACTTGAAGGCGGCTGACATCCAGTTGCAGCCGGCCGAGCTGGGACGGCTGGATATCCGGGTGAACATGGTGCCGGACCAGCAGACCCAGGTGACCTTCATGAGCGCGCATCCGAGCGTGCGTGAAGCCCTCGACGGTCAGATGCACCGCCTGCGCGAGATGTTCACCCAGCAAGGCATGGGCCAGGTCGACGTCAACGTTTCCGACCAGAACCGTGGCTGGCAGGGTCAGAGCCAGGAGCAGGCGCAACAAGGCCAGACGGGGCGCACCCGTGCTGCTGGTGGTCGCCTGGACTCTTCGGAAGAAGAGTTGACGTCTGCGACCGTGGCTGAAGCGGCTGCTACGGCCACACACGTGATCGGCTCCAGCGCCGTCGACTACTACGCCTGATATTCAAGGCAAATTAACTGTGGGAGCGAGCTTGCTCGCGAAGGCTTTTTGACGAACAACACCTGTGTTGAATGTTAAACCGCTTTCGCGAGCAAGCTCGCTCCCACAGTTGTTTGCGCTGCCCCTGTCTACCCCTCCAACACTTCTGGCATAACACTTGCTCTTGCCTTGCCGTGCGACTGTGAAAACCCGATTAGTGACGGATTATTGGCATGGCGAAGAGCGAAGCTGCAGCAGTAAAAGACCCCGCAACCAAAGGCAAACTCAAGCTGATCATCATGATCGTGCTGGGTCTGTTGCTGGCGATCGGTACGTCCGTGGGGGCGACCTGGTTCTTCATGCACAGTGCCCAGAGCAAGCCCCAGGCGGCCGCCGAAGCGGCACCGGTCGGCAAGCAACCGGCGATTTTCGAGCCGATGGCGCCGGCCTTCGTGGCCAACTACAACCAGAACGGCCGTCAGCGCTACATGCAGGTGAGCATCACCATGCTGGCGCGCAATCAGGCGGATCTGGAAGCGCTCAAAGTGCACATGCCGGTAATCCGCAACAACCTGGTGATGCTCTTCTCCGGTCAGGATTTCGCCACGCTGGCGACCCCGGTCGGTCAAGAGATGCTGCGCCAGAAGGCCACAGCCAGCGTCCAGGAAGTGGCGCAGAAAGAGCTGGGCAAAGTGGTGATCGAACAGTTGCTTTTCACTAATTTCGTACTGCAGTAGGAACACGACATGGCCGTGCAGGATCTGCTGTCCCAGGATGAAATCGACGCGCTGTTGCATGGCGTCGACGATGGTCTGGTACAGACCGATAACGCTGCCGAACCCGGCAGTGTCAAAAGCTACGACCTGACCAGCCAGGATCGCATCGTCCGTGGACGCATGCCGACTCTGGAAATGATCAACGAGCGTTTTGCCCGCTACACCCGTATCAGCATGTTCAACATGCTGCGCCGCTCGGCGGACGTTGCCGTCGGTGGCGTACAGGTGATGAAGTTCGGCGAATACGTGCACTCGCTGTACGTGCCGACCAGCCTCAACCTGGTCAAGATCAAACCCCTGCGCGGCACCGCGCTGTTCATCCTCGACGCCAAACTGGTGTTCAAGCTGGTGGACAACTTCTTCGGCGGCGATGGCCGTCACGCCAAGATCGAAGGGCGTGAATTCACCCCGACCGAACTGCGCGTGGTGCGCATGGTGCTGGAGCAGGCGTTCGTCGATTTGAAAGAAGCCTGGCAGGCGATCATGGAAGTCAACTTCGAGTACATCAACTCGGAAGTGAACCCGGCCATGGCCAACATCGTCGGCCCGAGCGAAGCGATCGTGGTTTCCACGTTCCACATCGAACTCGACGGCGGTGGCGGCGACCTGCACGTGACCATGCCGTACTCGATGATCGAGCCGGTGCGTGAAATGCTCGACGCCGGTTTCCAGTCGGACCTCGACGACCAGGACGAACGCTGGGTCAACGCCCTGCGCCAGGACGTGCTCGACGTCGACGTGCCGATCGGTGCCACCGTGGCTCGCCGCCAGTTGAAACTGCGCGACATCCTGCACATGCAGCCGGGTGACGTGATTCCGGTCGAAATGCCGGAAGACATGATCATGCGCGCCAACGGCGTGCCGGCCTTCAAGGTCAAGATGGGCTCGCACAAAGGCAACCTCGCGTTGCAGGTGATCGAGCCGATCGAGCGCCGCTGAAGCGGCGCCCTCACTCCCTGATTCTTTTACCGGTTTTTTGCCCGCCGAGGACAAATGATGAACGACGATATGAACACCCAGGACGATCAGGCACTGGCCGATGAATGGGCTGCCGCCCTGGAAGAAACCGGTGAAGCCGGACAGGCCGACATCGACGCGCTGCTGGCCGCCGACGCCAGCGCTTCGGGCTCCAACCGTCTGCCGATGGAAGAGTTCGGCAGCGTGCCGAAAAGCAACGAGCCGGTGTCGCTGGACGGCCCGAATCTGGATGTGATTCTCGACATCCCGGTGTCGATCTCGATGGAAGTGGGCAGCACCGACATCAACATCCGCAACCTGCTGCAACTCAACCAGGGTTCGGTGATCGAGCTTGATCGTCTGGCCGGTGAGCCGCTGGACGTGCTGGTCAACGGCACCCTGATCGCCCACGGCGAAGTGGTGGTGGTCAACGAAAAGTTCGGCATCCGTCTGACTGACGTGATCAGCCCGAGCGAACGCATCAAGAAGCTGCGCTGAGTGAAAAAGGTTCTGGGGGCTTTGTTCGGTCTGGCGCTGGCGTTGCCGTTCAGCGTGCTGGCGGCCGAGCCGGTGGCGACCACCGCAGCGGCGGCTGCCCCGGCCGTCAACAGCGGCGTGGCGGGTCAACTGACGCAACTGGTGCTGGGGCTGTTGCTGGTGCTGGGGTTGATCTTCTTCCTCGCCTGGTTGTTGCGCCGGGTGCAGCAGGCAGGTCCCGCCGGCAAGGGCCAGGTGATCGAGTTGATCGGTTCCCGCGCGCTCGGGCCGCGTGACCGTCTGATGCTGGTGCAGGTGGGCAACGAGCAGATTCTGCTCGGCCTCAGCCCCGGAACCATCACTGCGCTGCACGTGCTCAAAGAGCCGGTCGAGGTGCCGAGCACCGCCGACAAAGCGACTCCGGAATTTGCCCAGCATCTGTTGAAGATCCTCGGCAAGGATCAGAAGGATAAGAAGTAATGGGTGCGTTGCGCATCGTCTTGACCCTGGCCCTGATGTTGGCCGCGCCGCTGGCGTTTGCCGCCGATCCGTTGTCGATCCCGGCGATCACGCTGGGCACCAACGCCGAGGGCGCGCAGGAGTATTCGGTCAGCCTGCAGATCCTGTTGATCATGACGGCGCTGAGCTTCATTCCGGCCGCCGTCATCCTGATGACCAGCTTCACCCGGATCATCATCGTCTTCTCGATCCTGCGTCAGGCCCTGGGTTTGCAGCAGACGCCGTCGAACCAGATCCTCACCGGCATGGCCCTGTTTCTGACGCTGTTCATCATGGCGCCGGTGTTCGACCGGGTGAACAACGATGCCTTGCAGCCGTACCTCGCGGAAAAGCTGACCGCCCAGCAGGCAGTGGAAAAGGCCCAGGTGCCGATCAAGGACTTCATGCTCGCCCAGACCCGCTCCAGCGATCTGGAGCTGTTCATGCGCCTGTCCAAACGTACCGACATCGCCACTCCGGATGCTGCGCCGCTGACGATTCTGGTGCCGGCGTTCGTGACGTCTGAGCTGAAAACCGCGTTCCAGATCGGCTTCATGATCTTCATTCCGTTCCTGATCATCGACCTGGTGGTCGCGAGTGTGCTGATGGCGATGGGTATGATGATGCTCTCGCCGCTGATCATTTCCCTGCCGTTCAAAATCATGCTGTTCGTGCTGGTGGATGGCTGGGCGCTGATCATCGGCACCCTGGCCAGCAGTTTCGGAGGTGTATCGCCATGACGCCGGAAGTAGCGGTCGACATCTTTCGCGAAGCCCTGTGGCTGACCACCATGATGGTGGCGATCCTGGTGGTCCCGAGTCTGTTGGTGGGCCTGCTGGTGTCGATGTTCCAGGCCGCCACCCAGATCAACGAACAGACCCTGAGCTTCCTGCCGCGTCTGCTGGTGATGCTGGTAACGCTGATCGTCGCCGGCCCGTGGCTGGTGCAGACGTTCATGGAATACATCACGCAGTTGTACAAAAACATTCCGATGGTCATCGGCTAAGCCATGCAATCGCTGCTTCAGCTGACCGACACCCAGATCAGTACCTGGGTGGCGACGTTCATGCTGCCGCTGTTTCGTGTCGCCTCGATGTTGATGGTGATGCCGGTCTTCGGGACCACGCTGGTGCCCCGGCGTATCCGTCTGTACTTCGCTTTCGCGATCACCGTGGTGATCACGCCCAACCTGCCGCCGATGCCGGCGGTCAGCCCGCTGGATCTCAGCGGTCTGCTGATGATTGCCGAGCAGATCCTCGTGGGTGCGGTGCTGGGCTTCTCCTTGCAATTGTTCTTTCAGGCCTTCGTGGTGGCGGGGCAGATCGTCGCGATCCAGATGGGCATGGGCTTCGCGTCGATGATCGACCCAACCAACGGCGTGTCGGTGGCGGTGATCGGGCAGTTCTTCACGATGCTGGTGACCCTGCTGTTCCTGTCGATGAACGGGCATCTGGTGGTCTTCGAAGTGCTCACCGAAAGCTTCACCACGCTGCCGGTCGGCGGCGGGCTGATGACCACGCATTACTGGGAGCTGGCCGGCAAACTCGGTTGGGTGCTGGGCGCCGCGTTATTGCTGGTGCTGCCGGCGGTCACTGCGCTGCTGGTGGTCAACATCGCTTTTGGCGTGATGACCCGCGCTGCACCCCAGCTGAACATTTTCTCCATCGGCTTTCCGCTGACCCTGGTGCTCGGCCTGTTCATTGTCTGGGTCGGGCTGGCGGACATTCTCAATCAGTATCAACCGCTGGCCACCGAGGCCTTGCAGTTTTTACGCGAACTGGCAAAGGCGCGCTGAGTCATGGCTGAGAGCGAAAGCGGTCAGGACAAAACAGAAGACCCCACCGAGAAGCGCAAAAAGGACTCCCGGGAAAAGGGTGAGATTGCGCGTTCCAAGGAACTCAACACCCTGGCGGTCATGCTGGCCGGTGCGGGTGCGCTGCTGGTTTTTGGCGGAATGCTGGCGCAGGAGTTGATGGATCTGATGCGCCAGAACTTCACGCTGTCGCGGGAAGTGATCATGGATGAGCGTTCCATGGCGACCTTCCTGATGAACTCCGGGTTACAGGCATTGCTGGCCATCCAGCCGATCATGATTACCCTGTTGCTGGCCGCTTTCCTCGGGCCGATCGCGTTGGGTGGCTGGTTGTTCGCCGCCGGTTCGCTGGCACCCAAGTTCAGCCGGATGAACCCGGCGGCGGGCCTCAAGCGGATGTTCTCGATGAAGGCCGTGATCGAGCTGCTCAAGGCGCTGGCCAAGTTTCTCATCACGTTGGGTGTGGCGCTGGTGGTGCTCAACTCGGACATCGACGATCTGTTGCGCATCGCCCATGAGCCGCTGGACCGGGCGATCATCCACAGCCTGCAACTGGTGGGCTGGAGCTCGCTGTGGCTGGCGTGCGGGTTGATCATCATCGCGGCTGTCGATGTGCCCGTGCAGATCTGGGAGAGCATCAAAAAACTCAAGATGACCAAGCAGGAAGTGCGCGACGAGCACAAGGACCAGGAAGGTCGGCCGGAGGTCAAACAGCGGATTCGCCAGGTCCAGCGCGAGATGTCGCAACGGCGGATGATGGCCGCGATACCGGATGCCGACGTGGTCATCACCAACCCGACCCACTACGCCGTGGCGCTCAAGTACGACGCCGAGAAGGGTGGGGCGCCAATGCTGCTGGCCAAGGGCAGCGACTTCCTGGCGCTGAAGATCCGCGAAATCGCCGTGGCCAACAACGTCATGCTTCTCGAGTCGCCGGCGTTGGCGCGTTCGATCTATTACTCCACGGAACTGGAAGAAGAAATTCCCAGTGGCCTGTATCTGGCAGTCGCCCAGGTACTGGCCTACGTCTACCAGATCCGCCAGCATCAGGCCGGCAAGGGCAAGCGCCCGGATCCGCTCAAGGACGACCTGCCGATTCCGCCGGATCTGCGGCGCGATTCCTGATTGTGATGACGCAAAAAAACCGCCATCCGGTTGAATCCGGTGGCGGTTTTTTCATGCCCGATGACCTGTGTTGCCTGTGAGGTCGCTTTCGCGAGCAAGTCGAATCGTCGCACCGCCGCTCCCACAGGTTTAGCGTCGCTCTGAAAATATGAGCACACCACAAATCACTGTGGGAGCGAGCTTGCTCGCGATGACGTCAGCAGTCATGACACATCACTCAAGCCTTTACACCGGATTCGGCGACGTCGGTAGTTCCAGATTGTCCAGCACCCGATTTACTGCCAGCTCCCCGAGCATGATCAGTTGTGCAACCCCCACCAGCGTCCTGCGCTGCGAGGCGGGCATGAGATGGGTGAAGTCATTGACGATGGTTCTGGCGGAAGCCAGGGTTTCGCAGGCATCGACCAGCAGCTCTTCGTTTTTGAAGTCGGCGGTGACGGCGTACATTCTGCGGGTTTTGCGCGGTGGTGGTGTGGCGCCGGGCGGGCAGAGATAGTGATCGAGGGCGCGGTCGGCGGCTTCGTGAAGCTTTCTGGAATCGAGGGATTCGTAGGGCGAAGCAGGATCGGATTCGGGTGGGTTGGGTGTTGGTTTGATCATGGTGAAGCTCCTGAGTTATGGGGCCACTCTTACCTATCGCTAAACAAGTGAAGGTGGCAGCTGTACGCAGGTTAGCGAACCGGTCTCAGGCACCCCGGCAGACCCAAAGGTCTCCCGCATACAGCCGCCATAACGTAATTGCGGACGAAAAGTCCCACAACGAAGTCACGAACGCCGATGCACTGAGAAAGTTCGGGTCGCTAAACCCGATCGCTGATTCGTCAGCGACCGATCCACAATAGAACCCGACCCCAAGGCGCACAAGCCGGCGGATTCTGGCGTAGCTGTAGGCAATGGCGCAAGAATTCGTAGCCTCCAAGGCGTGTCTGAAGGTGTCTTTTAAACATCCGAATTTAAAAGACACTTCGTGCTGCTTTCTCGGGCCCCTTCGCGAGCGTGCGGCATTGCGGTCAGCAGAAAATCACGCTCAAAACCTCCTTTTCCCTACCCAAGCGAGCTGTGCCTTTTATCTGAAATAGTTCAACACCTGTCAGATCTGACAGTAGACAACCATTACTCTTTGGCGCCCCATAAACCCGGCACTCTTGCCATCATGAGCTCGCGCACCGTGAGTGTGATGGCTGACGATTCTTTCTTTGGAAGTCGGGGATTCATCATGGCGACGCGCGTTTACCGAAAACTGTCGGGCATGGAGCTGGAGTTTGTTTCAGGGAGGCTGGAAAGGGACGCAGGAGAGCGGGCCATCTTCTATGAGGTGACGTTCGACCTGAAGCTGGACTTTCTCAATTTCATGGTCATGGCCAATCAGTACATCCCGAATTATCTTGATTGGCCGATCAATGCGATCCGGCCTGAAATGGGTGGGTTCGCCTATCACTATGCCTACAATTACTTCTTCGATGCGGCAGGTAATATCCGCGATAACCAAGCGTTGTTTGCCCTGTTTACCCACTCCAGCTTTTACATGGATCAATGGTCGAGTGGGGGTGAACCGCTGGAGCGTAGGTATGAAAAACCCTCGTTCGTTGTCGTCAACAATTGGCTTCGTGTGACAGCCAGGCAGTACTTTCGCCTGAGTGCGGGCTATCCACTGATCGAGATCAGCGACCTGCCGCGCATATTCTTCGAATGGGCCCTGAATCTGATGGAGAGTGATGATCTGTTCTCTGGCGCCGCACCTGAAACCAGAGTGGTGCTTATGCAGGCTGACGAGGAGGTTGTTGATGTCGGCGGGGAAAGTGTGTTCAAGGGAACGCACTACCTCGATAGCGCAGCGCTGTCTTTCGGTCCTATTACGAAAGCCCATGTTTTGGTTGCCGGTTGACCGGCGAGATTTCAAATCTTCGCATTGCTCTGTCGCTGGGGCAGGCTTGCGCCGGACTCGGTGCACTTGCCCCCTCTCATTCAGGTCCGTCGCCCCTCTATTTCAATCCCCCGCAAAAGTTGGAAGGCTTCTTGCAGTAGCCGCCGTGCGCCTGCTTCGGGCGTCAAAAGTTTGCTTTAAAGGAACGGGGAAAACCGGTGGATCGCTCTCAGTTAATCAACAGTGCTCGCTCGAACATTGCCGACCTCAGTCGGGGCAATCTGGGTGTGCCGCTGTTGCTGCTGGTCATGCTGGCGATGATGATGTTGCCGGTGCCGCCGTTCCTGCTCGACGTGTTCTTCACCTTCAACATTGCCCTGTCCATCGTCGTGCTGCTGGTCTGCGTGTACGCCTTGCGGCCGCTGGATTTCGCGGTGTTCCCGACGATCCTGCTGGTGGCGACGCTGTTGCGACTGGCGCTGAACGTGGCCTCGACCCGTGTGGTGATGCTCCACGGTCAGGACGGCCACGCCGCTGCCGGTAAGGTGATCCAGGCCTTCGGTGAGGTGGTGATCGGCGGTAACTACGTGGTCGGTATCGTGGTTTTCGCGATCTTGATGATCATCAACTTCGTCGTGGTGACCAAGGGTGCCGGGCGGATTTCCGAGGTGAGCGCGCGTTTCACCCTCGATGCGATGCCCGGCAAACAAATGGCGATCGACGCCGACCTTAACGCCGGTCTGATCGATCAGGCCCAGGCCAAGGCCCGTCGTCAGGAAGTGGCCCAGGAGGCAGAGTTCTACGGTTCGATGGACGGTGCCAGCAAATTCGTGCGTGGTGATGCCATCGCTGGCTTGCTGATTCTGTTCATCAACCTGATCGGCGGCATGGCCGTCGGTATCTTCCAGCACAACATGAGCTTCGCCGATGCGGGCAAGGTTTACGCCTTGCTGACTATCGGTGACGGTTTAGTGGCGCAATTGCCATCACTGTTGTTATCTACAGCAGCAGCAATCATGGTGACCCGTGCTTCCGGCTCGGAAGACATGGGCAAGCAGATCAACCGCCAGATGTTCGCCTCGCCCAAAGCGCTGGCGGTGGCTGCCGGTCTGATGGCGGTCATGGGCCTGGTGCCGGGCATGCCGCACTTCTCGTTCCTGAGCATGGCTGCTCTGGCTGCCGGTGGCGCTTACCTGTTCTGGAAGAAGCAGAACGTGGCCAGGGTCGTCGCGCTGGAAGAGGTCAAGCGCCAGCAGGAGCTGCTGCCGTCGCCGGCCCGCGCCATGGAAACCAAGGAGTTGGGCTGGGACGACGTGACCCCGATCGACATGATCGGCCTGGAAGTCGGCTACCGCTTGATTCCGCTGGTGGACCGCAACCAGGGCGGCCAGTTGCTGGCGCGGATCAAGGGCGTGCGCAAGAAGCTTTCGCAGGATCTGGGCTTCCTGATGCCGACCGTGCACATCCGCGACAACCTCGACCTGGCGCCGAGCGCCTATCGCCTGACGCTGATGGGCGTGATCCTGGCCGAGGCCGAGATCTACCCGGATCGCGAACTGGCGATCAACCCGGGGCAGGTCTACGGCACGCTCAACGGGATTACCGCCAAAGATCCGGCTTTCGGCCTGGAGGCGGTGTGGATCGAGGTCAGCCAGCGCGCGCAGGCGCAATCGCTCGGTTACACCGTGGTCGATGCCAGCACCGTGGTTGCGACCCACTTGAACCAGATTCTGTACAAGCACTCCAGCGAGCTGATCGGCCACGAAGAAGTACAGCAACTGATGCAATTGCTGGCCAAGAGCTCGCCGAAGCTGGCCGAAGAGCTGGTGCCGGGCGTGGTCACGCTGTCGCAGCTGCTCAAAGTATTGCAGGCGTTGCTGGCCGAACACGTGCCGGTGCGCGATATCCGCAGCATTGCCGAAGCCATCGCCAACAATGCCGCCAAGAGTCAAGATACCGCCGCTTTGGTGGCCGCTGTGCGGGTCGGCGTTTCCCGTGCCATCGTCCAAAGCATTGTAGGGACTGAGTCGGAGCTGCCAGTTATCACGCTGGAGCCAAGGTTGGAACAAATATTGCTCAATAGTCTGCAGAAGGCAGGACAAGGCTCGGAAGAGGGCGTTCTGCTGGAGCCGAGCATGGCCGAGAAGCTGCAGCGTTCGCTGATTGAAGCGGCGCAGCGCCAGGAAATGCAAGGTCAGCCGGTGATCCTGTTGGTAGCAGGCCCGGTTCGCGCGATGCTCTCGCGCTTTGGTCGCCTGGCAGTTCCCGGACTGCATGTGCTGGCCTACCAGGAAATTCCGGACAACAAGCAAGTGACCATCGTTGCGACAGTAGGGCCCAACGGCTGAGGTAGTGGTTTATGCAAGTTAAGCGTTTTTTCGCCGCCGATATGCGTCAGGCCATGAAGCTGGTTCGTGATGAGCTGGGCGCTGATGCCGCCATTATTGGCAACCGCCGCATCGCCGGCGGCGTCGAGCTGACGGCGGCGCTCGATTACAAACTGTCGGCGCTGGCCCCGCGTGTTCCGAACATGGAACTCGAGGATGAGCTGCGCAAGACTCAGTCGCGCATCGTCACCGCCCAGGCCGAGCTGAGCCTGCGTGGCGAAGCCGACGGCAACACCAATCGCCAGCTGTTCGCCGGGTTGCCGTTGACGGCCGGCCTGCCGCTGACCGCTGCCGAACCGCTGACCGAACCGACCTACGAGGCTCCGGCCCGTCCGGCACCGGCGCCTGCACCGGTTTCCGCTGGCGTTGACCCGCGTGCGCTGGACTCGATGCGTTTTGAACTCAACAGCCTGCGCGAACTGATGGAAGTGCAACTCGGCACCCTGGCCTGGAACCAGTTGCAAGGCAGTCGTCCGGCCCAGGCCAATCTGTACCGTCGTCTGCAACGCATCGGTTTGTCCGGCCCGCTGTCCCGCGATCTGCTGTCGATGATCACCGAGATCGACGAGCCTCGTCAGGCCTGGCGCATGCTGCTGGCGCATCTGGCACGAATGATTGCCGTGCCGGAAGTCGAGCCGCTGGAAGAGGGCGGGGTCATTGCCATGGTCGGTCCTGCCGGCATGGGCAAGACCACCACCCTGGCCAAACTGGCCGCCCGCTACGTGCTCAAGTACGGCGCGCAGAACATCGCGCTGGTGAGCATGGACAGTTTCCGCATCGGCGCGCAGGAGCAGCTCAAAACGCTGGGCCGCATCCTCAATGTGTCGGTGACCCACGTCGATCCGGGCCAGTCCCTGGTGCAGGCGCTGGATCCTCTGCTGCGCAAGCGCGTGGTGCTGATCGACACCGCCGGCCTGCAGGCCAGCGATCCGGCCCTGCGCATGCAGCTGGAAAGTCTGGCCGGTCGTGGCATTCGGTCAAAAAATTATCTGGTGCTGGCAACCACCAGCCAGAAACAGGTTCTAACCGCCGCTTATCACAGTTACAAGCGTTGCGGGCTGGCCGGGTGCATCCTGACTAAACTGGATGAGACGGCAAGCCTTGGCGAAGTGTTGAGCCTGGCGATCAGTCACGAACTGCCGGTTGCCTACCTGACCGATGGGCCGCGTATTCCGGATGATCTGCATCTGCCGCGCCGTCATCAACTGGTCAGCCGCGCCGTCAGTGTGCAAATGCAGGAAGAACCCAGCGAAGAAGCCATGGCTGACATGTTCGCTGATATCTACCACAGCCCGACCAAGCAGGTTGGCTGAGGTAATGAACCGTTTTTGTACCTACATCGATGGTCTGCCATGCATTGTTCCGGTTGTGAACGCGCAGCCAGTAATGTGGCCTCCGTCTATGCAAGACAAGGTAAAGAAATAACATGGGCAGCATGCATCCCGTACAGGTGATCGCGGTGACCGGCGGCAAAGGTGGCGTCGGCAAGACTAATGTGTCAGTGAACTTGTCCCTGGCCCTGGCAGAGCTTGGCCGTCGGGTCATGCTGCTGGACGCCGACCTGGGGCTGGCGAACGTCGACGTTCTGCTGGGCCTCACCCCCAAACGTACCCTGGCCGATGTGATCGAAGGCCGCTGCGAGCTGCGCGACGTGCTGTTGCAGGGCCCCGGCGGGATCCGCATCGTGCCGGCCGCTTCCGGCACCCAGAGCATGGTTCACTTGAGCCCGGCCCAGCATGCCGGCCTGATCCAGGCCTTCAGCGACATCGGCGACAACCTCGACGTGCTGGTGATCGACACCGCTGCAGGTATTGGTGACTCGGTAGTCAGTTTCGTTCGCGCAGCGCAGGAAGTGTTGCTGGTGGTCTGCGACGAGCCGACCTCGATCACCGACGCCTACGCGCTGATCAAGCTGCTGAACCGCGATTACGGCATGAACCGCTTCCGCGTCCTGGCCAACATGGCCCAGAGCCCGCAGGAAGGTCGCAATCTGTTCGCCAAGTTGACCAAGGTCACGGATCGCTTCCTCGACGTCGCCCTACAATACGTCGGCGCGGTGCCCTACGACGAAAGCGTGCGCAAAGCGGTGCAGAAGCAGCGTGCGGTCTATGAAGCCTTCCCGCGTTCCAAGTGCGCACTGGCGTTCAAGGCGATCGCACAGAAGGTCGACACCTGGCCGCTGCCCGCCAATCCGCGCGGCCACCTCGAATTTTTCGTCGAGCGCCTCGTGCAGCAAACGGCAGGACCTGTGCTATGACCGCCAGCGGTATGAACCTTTACAAAAAGTCGGCGCGTGATGCGCAGTACGAGCTGATCGAGCGTTACGCGCCGCTGGTCAAGCGCATCGCCTACCACTTGCTGGCGCGATTGCCGGCCAGTGTGCAGGTCGAAGACCTGATCCAGGCCGGGATGATCGGCCTGCTTGAAGTCTCGACCAAATACGACGCGAGCAAGGGCGCCAGTTTTGAAACGTACGCGGGCATCCGGATCCGCGGTGCGATGCTCGATGAAGTCCGTAAGGGGGACTGGGCACCGCGCTCGGTTCACCGCAATACGCGCATGGTCAGCGACGCGATTCGAGCAATTGAAGCTAAAACCGGCCGTGACGCTAAAGATCACGAAGTTGCGGCCGAACTCCAATTGAGTCTCGACGATTACTACGGGATTTTGAACGACACCCTGGGCAGCCGGCTGTTCAGTTTCGACGACCTGTTGCAGGACGGCGAACACGAAGGGCTGCACGAGGATGGCGCCAGTGCTCATCTGGAGCCGTCGCGCGATCTGGAGGACGAACGTTTCCAGGCCGCGCTGGCGGACGCGATTGCCAATTTGCCGGAGCGTGAGCGACTGGTGTTGGCGCTGTACTACGACGAAGAGCTGAACCTCAAGGAGATCGGTGAAGTCCTTGGCGTCAGTGAATCGCGGGTCAGCCAGTTACACAGCCAGTGCGCGGCCCGCTTGCGGGGGCGTTTGGGGGAGTGGCGAGCGCGCTGAAGGCAGTGTGGGGACACTGCGAACGAGGCTGGTGCGGTGGTGAACGGCACCGGTCTCGATCTGTTGTGCTCCAGACAGTCATCGAGTGTTTTGCCGGATTGATTGAAATGGCGCGTCCAGGTGCTGGGCGCGTTTAAGACTGCTTGGAGGTCGAATTGAACAAAGACATGAAAATCCTCATCGTTGATGACTTCTCAACGATGCGGCGGATCATCAAGAACCTGTTGCGTGATCTGGGGTTCACCAACACCGTTGAAGCCGACGATGGCACCACCGCCATTCCGGTGCTCAACAGCGGCAGCATCGACTTTCTGGTGACCGACTGGAACATGCCCGGCATGACCGGTATCGACCTGCTGCGCCACGTGCGCGCCGATGAAAAACTCAAGCACCTGCCGGTGCTGATGGTGACCGCTGAAGCCAAGCGCGAGCAGATCATCGAAGCGGCCCAGGCCGGCGTGAACGGCTATGTGGTCAAACCTTTCACGGCCCAGGCGTTGAAAGAAAAAATCGAGAAGATTTTCGAACGCATCGGCTGATGAACGCGCGGGGGAGCTATGGAGCATAAAGAATCTTCACAGGGCGACTTCGAGTCGACCCTGAAAAAACACGCGGTCGAACTGGTCGAAAGCCTTGAAAAGGGCAGGTTCGGCGACGCGGTGCAACTGATCCATGAGCTCAATCAGACCCGTGACCGTGGCCTGTACCAGGAAGTGGGCAAGCTCACGCGTGAACTGCACAGTGCGATCGTCAATTTCCAGATCGATCCGCACATGCCACAGGCTGAGGAAGTGTCGCAAATCACCGACGCTACCGAGCGCCTGGGCTACGTGGTCAAACTGACCGAAGCTGCCGCCAACCGCACCATGGATCTGGTGGAGAGCGCGACCCCTGTGGTCAATGGCCTGGCTGACGAAGCCCAGGCCTTGAGCGCCGACTGGGGCCGCTTCATGCGCCGTGAGGTCGGGGCTGAAGAGTTCCGTGAACTGGCGCGCCGGGTCGACGGTTTTCTGGCACGCAGCAGCGCGGACAACCGCGCGGTGTCGAGCAATCTGAACGACATTCTGCTCGCCCAGGATTACCAGGACCTCACCGGTCAAGTGATCAAGCGTGTGACCCAATTGGTCACCGAAGTCGAAAGCAACCTGCTCAAGCTCGTGCTCATGGCCAGCCAGGTGGACCGCTTTGCGGGCATCGAACATGACCGTGCGGCGATGCTTGCTGAAAAAGATCCACAAAAACATCTCTCGCAGGGTGAAGGTCCGCAGATTCATGCCGATAAACGAGAAGACGTTGTGTCCGGTCAGGACGATGTGGACGATTTGCTATCCAGCCTTGGATTTTGAGTTTTTTTGGGTTTTTAGACCTGTAGGAGCACCCCATTAATGAGCTTCGGCGCCGATGAAGAGATCCTTCAGGATTTCCTGGTTGAGGCCGGCGAGATTCTTGAGCAACTGTCCGAACAACTGGTCGAGCTGGAAAGCCGCCCGGATGACGCAGATCTGCTCAACGCAATTTTTCGCGGTTTCCACACTGTAAAAGGGGGCGCCGGCTTCCTTCAGCTCAACGAGCTGGTGGAGTGCTGTCACATCGCCGAAAACGTGTTCGACATCCTGCGCAAGGGTGAGCGACGCGTCGATGCAGAACTGATGGACGTGGTGCTCGAAGCGCTGGACGCGGTGAACAGCATGTTCGGCGAAGTCCGTGATCGCAGCCCGATCACCGCCGCCACCCCGGAACTGCTGGCCGCTCTGGCGCGCCTGGCCGAGCCGCAATCGGCGGATGAAGCCCCGGCTTCGCCCGTTGCCGAGATGATCGAAGAGCTGGTCGTTGAAAACGAAACCGGCGACTCCGGCGACATCACCGATAACGAATTTGAACAGTTGCTGGACTCGCTGAGCGCCGTCAAGGCTGAAGCCGAGGCCCCGGCGGCTGCCGCCGCGCCTGCTTCCGACGAGGCGGCCAGCGATGAAATCACCGACGCCGAGTTCGAGTCGCTGCTCGACCAGTTGCATGGCAAGGGCCAGTTCGCGGCCGACGCCGTGGCCCCGGCGGCCGCTGCCCCGGCGGCTCCGGCGGCGGGCGACAGCTCGGACATCACCGACGACGAATTCGAAGCCTTGCTCGATCAGTTGCACGGCAAGGGCAACTTTGCCGTCGATGCGCTGGAGTCGGCGATTGCTTCGGTTCCTGCGACGACTGCTCCGGCAGCGGCTGCGGCCGGTAGCGATCTGATCACCGACCACGAGTTCGAAGCGCTGCTCGACGATCTGCATGGCAAAGGCAAGTTCACTGATGTCGCCACCGGCGCCGTCGTGACCGCCGGCAATGCTGCAGCTGTTGCAGCGCCTGCTGCCAAGGCCCCGGCCGCTGCGGCAAAACCCGCCGCGAAAGCGCCTGAGCCGAAAGCCGAACCGGCGAAACCGGCTGCCGCTGCGGCACCGGCTCCGGCCCGTGCACCGGCGACTCCGCCACCGGAAAAACCGGCGAGCGAAGCCGAGACCACCGTTCGCGTTGACACCGCGCGTCTCGACGAAATCATGAACATGGTCGGTGAGCTGGTGCTGGTGCGTAACCGTCTGGTACGTCTGGGCCTGAACAGCGGCGACGAGTCGATGCAGAAGGCCGTGTCGAACCTGGACGTAGTCACCGCCGACTTGCAGACCGCCGTCATGAAGACCCGGATGCAGCCGATCAAGAAAGTCTTCGGCCGCTTCCCGCGTCTGGTTCGCGACCTGGCGCGTCAGCTCAAGAAAGAGATCAACCTGGAACTGGTGGGTGAAGAGACCGACCTCGACAAGAACCTCGTCGAGGCGCTGGCCGACCCGCTGGTCCACTTGGTGCGCAACGCGGTCGACCACGGCATCGAGTCGCCGGAAGAACGCGAAGCCTCGGGCAAGGCCCGTGGCGGCAAGGTGATCCTGGCTGCCGAGCAGGAAGGCGACCACATCCTGCTGTCGATCTCCGACGACGGCAAAGGCATGGACCCGAACGTCCTGCGTGCCATCGCCGTGAAACGCGGTGTGATGGACAAGGATGCCGCCGATCGCCTGAGCGACACCGAGTGCTACAACCTGATTTTCGCCCCGGGTTTCTCGACCAAGACCGAGATCTCCGATGTGTCCGGCCGTGGTGTCGGCATGGACGTGGTGAAGACCAAGATTTCCCAGCTCAACGGCTCGATCAACATCTACTCGACCAAGGGCCAGGGCTCGAAGATCGTCATCAAGGTGCCGCTGACGCTGGCGATCATGCCGACCCTGATGGTGATGCTCGGCAACCAGGCGTTCGCGTTCCCGCTGGTGAACGTCAACGAAATCTTCCACCTCGACCTGTCGACCACCAACGTGGTGGACGGCCAGGAAGTGGTGATCGTGCGGGACAAGGCGCTGCCGTTGTTCTACCTCAAGCGCTGGCTGGTCAGCTCCGCCGCTCACGAAGAGCAGCGCGAAGGCCATGTGGTGATCCTTTCGGTGGGCACCCAGCGGATCGGCTTCGTCGTCGATCAACTGGTCGGCCAGGAAGAAGTGGTCATCAAGCCATTGGGCAAGATGCTGCAGGGAACCCCGGGCATGTCCGGCGCCACCATCACCGGTGACGGCCGCATTGCACTGATTCTCGATGTTCCGAGCATGCTCAAGCGTTACGCCGCACGGCGTATTTGAATCCGGGGCGGCGGGGCGACAACGTCCCGCCGCACCTAATGGAGTGTTTATGGCAGTCAAAGTCCTGGTGGTGGACGATTCGGGTTTTTTCCGCCGCCGCGTCTCGGAAATTCTTTCAGCGGATCCGAGCATCCAGGTTGTCGGCACGGCAACCAACGGTAAAGAGGCGATCGATCAGGCCCAGGCCCTCAAGCCGGATGTGATCACCATGGACTACGAGATGCCGATGATGGATGGCATCACGGCCGTGCGGCACATCATGCAGCGCTGCCCGACGCCGGTGTTGATGTTCTCCTCGCTGACCCACGAAGGCGCCCGGGTCACCCTGGATGCGCTGGATGCCGGCGCGGTGGATTTCCTGCCGAAGAATTTCGAAGACATCTCCCGCAATCCGGAGAAGGTCAAGCAACTGCTGTGCGAGAAGGTACACAGCATCTCGCGCAGCAACCGTCGTTTCAGTGCCTACAGTGCGCCGGCGCCTGCCGCTGCACCTGCACCTGCGCCGACTCCTGCGCCGGCGACTTCGAGTTTTGGCAGCCACAGTGCTCCGGCCCGTCCGGCACCTGCGCCTGCACCGACTCGCGCGCCAGCGGCCAGCGCTTCGTCGCCAGCCCCGAAACGCAAAAACTACAAGCTCGTCGCCATTGGTACATCGACTGGCGGCCCGGTAGCGCTGCAACGGGTTCTGACCCAGTTGCCGGCCAGTTTCCCGGCACCGATCGTGCTGATCCAGCACATGCCGGCAGCCTTCACCAAGGCTTTCGCTGAACGTCTGGACAAGCTGTGCCGCATCAGCGTCAAGGAAGCCGAGGATGGCGACATCCTGCGTCCGGGCCTGGCGCTGCTGGCACCGGGTGGCAAGCAGATGATGATCGACGGCCGTGGCGCGGTGAAAATCCTGCCGGGCGACGAGCGTCTGAACTACAAGCCGTGCGTGGACATCACCTTCGGCTCTGCGGCCAAATCCTACAGCGACAAAGTTCTGGCGGTCGTACTGACCGGCATGGGCGCCGACGGCCGTGAAGGTGCACGCCTGCTCAAGCAGGGCGGCAGCACGATCTGGGCGCAGGACGAAGCCAGTTGCGTGATCTACGGCATGCCGATGGCCATCGTCAAAGCTGACCTCGCCGACGCGGTGTACAGCCTGGACGATATCGGCAAGCACCTGGTCGAGGCATGCGTCTGATGGATGTTCTAAGCCTTATCGGGATCATCATGGCGTTCGTCGCCATCATCGGCGGCAACTACCTTGAAGGTGGTCACCTCGGCGCGCTGGCCAACGGCCCGGCGGCGCTGATCGTGCTCGGTGGCACCATCGGTGCCGCGCTGCTGCAATCGCCGATGAGCGCGTTCAAGCGCGCCATGCAGATTCTGGCCTGGATCTTTTTCCCGCCGCGTGTGGATCTGGCGGGCGGCATCGACCGCGTCGTCAACTGGAGCCTCACCGCCCGCAAGGAAGGTCTGCTGGGCCTGGAAGGCGTGGCGGATGCCGAGCCCGACGCTTACTCGCGCAAAGGTCTGCAACTGCTGGTCGACGGCGCCGAGCCGGAAGCGATCCGCAGCATCCTCGAAGTGGATTTCTACACTCAGGAAGCCCGCGATGTCGAAGCGGCCAAAGTGTTTGAAAGCATGGGTGGCTACGCGCCGACCATCGGCATCATCGGTGCGGTGATGGGCCTGATCCACGTGATGGGCAACCTGGCCGATCCGTCGCAGCTGGGCAACGGGATTGCGGTCGCGTTCGTCGCTACCATCTACGGTGTGGCCAGTGCCAACCTGGTATTGCTGCCGGTTGCCGCCAAGCTCAAGTCAATCGCGTTGCGACAGTCGCGTTATCGCGAAATGTTGTTGGAAGGGATCCTGTCGATCGCTGAAGGTGAAAACCCACGCTCCATCGAGTTGAAGCTTCAGGGCTTCATGGATTAAGGGACTAACCTCATGGCACGTCGTCGCCAGCATGAAGAGCACGTAAACCATGAACGTTGGCTGGTTTCCTACGCCGACTTCATCACCTTGCTCTTTGCCTTTTTCGTGGTGATGTACTCCATCTCGTCGATCAACGAAGGCAAGTACAAGATCATCTCCGAAGCGCTGATCGGGGTCTTCACCGACTCCGACCGCGCGCTCAAGCCGATTCCGATCGGTGAAGAACGACCGAAGACCGTGACCCCGGCCAAGCCGCTGGTCAAGGACGCCGAACAGGTCGACGCCGGCATCGCCGGGGCCAGCGATCCGCTCAAAAGCATCGCCGATGACATCAGCGCCGCATTCGGCGACCTGATCGCAAGCAACCAGATGACCGTGCGCGGCAACGAGCTGTGGGTCGAGATCGAACTCAACTCCAGCCTGTTGTTCGGCAGCGGTGATGCGATGCCGAGCGACATCGCGTTCAACATCATCGACAAGGTCGCGGCGATCCTCAAACCGTTCGATAACCCGATCCACGTCGAAGGCTTCACCGACGATCAACCGATCCGCACCGCGCAGTACCCGACCAACTGGGAATTGTCCTCGGCGCGTTCGGCGAGCATCGTGCGCATGCTGGCGATGCAGGGCGTGAACCCTGGGCGTCTGGCCTCGGTGGGCTACGGCGAATTTCAGCCGGTTGCCAACAACGCCACGGCCGAAGGCCGGGCGAAGAACCGTCGCGTGGTGCTGGTGGTGTCGCGCAATCTCGATGTGCGCCGCAGCCTGACCGGCACCGGAACCGCCAATGCAACACCGGACGCCGCGTTGAAGCGTGCTGGCACACAAACTGCACCGACCCCGGTCAAGACGCCGGGACGCGAGAGTGCCGTCAATTCTCCGTCGCCCGCATTAATACGCTGAACCATGTCTCGGCCGAGTATCCCGGCCGGGAGGAACGATCTGAATGAGAGTCTGGGCAGTCGCCAATCAAAAGGGTGGTGTTGGTAAAACCACTTCTTCCATCGCTTTAGCCGGTTTGCTGGCAGAGGCGGGCAAGCGCGTGGTCGTGGTCGATCTCGACCCGCACGGCTCGATGACCAGCTATTTCGGTTACGACCCCGACAGCCTGGAACACAGCAACTACGACCTGTTTCTGCACAAGGGCGGCGTGCCGCAAGGCCTGCCGGGCCAGTTGCTGCTGTCCACCAGCGATGAACGCATTTCCCTGTTGCCGTCGAGCACCGCGCTGGCCACCCTCGAGCGCCAGTCGCCGGGGCAGAGTGGCCTGGGCCTGGTGATCGCCAAGAGTCTGGCGCAGCTGTGGCAGGACTTCGATTACGCGATCATCGACAGCCCGCCATTGCTCGGCGTGCTGATGGTCAACGCCTTGGCCGCCAGTCAGCAACTGGTGATCCCGGTGCAGACCGAGCACCTGGCCGTCAAAGGCCTGGAGCGCATGGTCAACACCCTGGCGATGATCAACCGCTCGCGCAAACAGGCGCTGCCGTTCAGCATCGTGCCGACCCTGTTCGACCGCCGCACTCAGGCGTCGATGGGCACCTTGCGCGTGCTGCGCGACAAATTCCCCGACGAGATCTGGCAGGGTTACATCCCGGTCGATACCCGTCTGCGCGACGCCAGTCGTGCCGGTGTCACCCCTTCGCAGTTCGACGGCAAGAGCCGTGGCGTGCTGGCTTACCGCGCACTGCTCAAGCATCTGCTGGCGCAGCAACTCGTTGCGCAGGTGGCTTGAGCATGAATCGGCCGATCAAACTGACTTCGCGTCCGCAACTGGCTGTGCAGTCCTATCTGGACAGCTTGCTGCAGGAAGTGACAGACGAGGTCGAGCAGGAAATCGCAGCGCCGGCCAAGGAGGTCGAAACTGCTGCGGCACTCGATGAATTCCAGGCTGCCGTGCTTGAAGAGCAGGCCCGGGATGCGCAAAAAGCCGCCCGGCCGGTCGCCCCGGTCGTAGCGCCTGCCGCTGTGGTGGCGAAGGCACCTGCGACGTTGATCAAAGAGCCTGAACCGGTGCGCGTGGTTTCGACCCTGGCACCGCTGCTGCAATCCCAGCTTCTGCAAAGCCCTCCGGCTCCGGCGGTGCCAGAGCCCGCGCCTGAAGCGCCTGCGCCAGCCCCGGTCGAGCCGACCCTGGTGGCGCCGCTGGTCGAAGTGCATCTGCCACCCAGCAATACGCCGCCACCGGTGGAAACCGATGGCCGTCCGGCCTGGGCGTCGGAAGCGTTCGAGTGCCTGCTGTTCGACGTGGCCGGGCTGACGCTGGCGGTGCCGTTGGTGTGCCTGGGCTCGATCTATTCGCTGGCCGGCCACGAACTGACGCCACTGTTCGGTCAGCCGGAGTGGTTCCTCGGCATCCTGCCGAGCCAGGCCGGCAACCTGAAGGTGCTGGACACCGCGCGCTGGGTCATGCCGGATCGCTATCGCGATGACTTCCGTCAGGGTCTGCAATACGTGATTTCGGTTCAGGGTTACGAGTGGGGCCTGGCGGTGCATCAGGTCAGTCGCTCGCTGCGTCTGGATCCGAATGAAATCAAATGGAGAAGTCAGCGGGGTCAGCGGCCATGGCTCGCCGGCACGGTGATTGAACACATGTGCGCCTTGCTCGATGTCTCCGCTCTGGCCGAGTTGATCGCCAGCGGTGGGGCAAAGCACATGTCCGGCAGTAAGCCGAACCACAAACCGACATAAAGAGAGTACCGGCATTCAAATGCCGGCGAACGAAACACACACCGCCAGGCGCGGTTTTTCGAGGGGCTAGGGTATGAACGACAAGGCTACGGCGGCAAAGGGTTCCGAAGATCCGATCCTGCAATGGGTGACCTTCAAGCTGGACAACGAAACCTACGGCATCAACGTGATGCGCGTTCAGGAAGTCCTGCGCTACACCGAGATCGCTCCGGTTCCGGGTGCGCCAAGCTACGTGCTGGGCATCATCAACCTGCGCGGCAACGTGGTGACCGTGATCGATACCCGTCAGCGCTTCGGCCTGATGAGCGGCGAGATCAGCGACAACACCCGTATCGTCATCATCGAAGCCGACAAGCAAGTGGTCGGCATCATGGTCGACAGCGTGGCTGAAGTGGTTTACCTGCGTCAGTCGGAAATCGAGACCGCACCGAACGTCGGTAACGAAGAGTCGGCCAAGTTCATCCAGGGCGTATGCAACAAGAACAACGAGTTGCTGATCCTGGTCGAGCTGGACAAGATGATGACTGAAGAAGAATGGTCGGAACTGGAGAACATCTGATTGATTCTGGAGGTAGCGGTCATTGTCCTGTTCCTGTTCTGGGCAGGCACGCTGGCGATGTTTCTGGCGTACATCAAGGCGCAGCGCCTGATTGCTGCGCAACAGGCCCAGGGCGATGCGCTGCGTGATCAGCGCATCAAGGACCTGGCCAAGCGTGTCGACGATTACCAGAACGGCAACGTGCGCATGGGCGAAGCCCTGCACGAGCTGCGCTCGGTCGTCGGTCCGATCCCGGACAAAATCTCCCAGCTCGAACAGCGCGATCCTTCCAGCCTGTCATTCGCCCAGGCGGCGAAGCTGGTGGGGATGGGCGCGAGTGTTGATGAGCTGACCCAGTCCTGCGGGTTGACCCAGGCTGAGGCGGAGTTGATGCGCAAGCTGCACAAGAACTGATTTTTGCGCTCAAGCTGATGGCCTATTCGCGAGCAAGCTCGCTCCCACATTAGATCGGTGTACGCCGAACCAATGTGGGAGCGAGCTTGCTCGCGAAGGCGTCTTTGAAGTCTCAATAATCGTCGCCGCGATCGGTGACGTCTTTCTCGACCATCGGCGCATCCGGATTGTGTCCCGCCGGGAACTTGCCCTTGAGGTTCCAGGCAAACGCGATGATTTCGGCGATCGTGCGGTACAGCTCTTCAGGAATGCTGTCGCCCAGTTCCATGCGCGCCAGCAACTTCACCAGTTCGGCGTTCTCGTAGATCGGTACTTCACAGTCGCGGGCGATCCGCAGGATTTCTTCGGCCAGTTCTTCGTCGCCCTTGGCGGTGAGGGTCGGGGCGTGGCTGCCGTCGTATTTGAGGGCGATGGCCTGGCGTGGAGCGGTGGTGTCATTCATGCGGTTTCATCGACCCAGCGGTGTTCGAGGCGGGTTTGGATGCCTTGCGGCGGGGTGCCGAGGTGGCAGTCGAGGTCGCCGACATTCAGCCCGGAATCCAGCAGACGCTGGCGCAGTGCGGTCAGATTGCTTTCGATCAGGCTCGCGGTGTACGGCCGCTCGGCCCACAACTGGCTGGACAGGCTGCCGCTGATCAACTGTGCCTGAATCTGCATCGGCCCCAGCGGTTCCATGTCGAACGCCAGATCGACGCGCCACAGTTGTTGTTTCGGTTCCCGTTCATCGCGGCGCTGCTCGTTCGATTCCTGGTTCTGCGGCGCTTCTTCGCGCTGGAACTTGACCTGCAGCGGCACGATGTCCTGCAGGTTGCGCATCGGGATTTCCAGTTGCCAGGTGCTGAGCAGGCGGCCGTCGTCGGTGACGCCGGTCTGCTCCAGGCTCGACAGCTGATGACTCTGCAGGCGTGACACGGCGGCTGCGGCGAGGCGCAGCAGATGCTCCAGATCGCCTTCGCCTTCCAGACTTTGCAGCAACCGGTCGGGCAGCGGGAAACTGCTTGGCACCGGTTTCGCGCTGACCTGACCGAGCATGCCGAGGGCGTTGCGCACGAAACTCGGTAGCGCCTGGGCCAGGGTGTTGGCAGCGATGATCGCGTTCAGGTTGGTGTTGCCCGGCAGGCCGGGGGTGAGCTGGGCGATCAGCTTGAGCAGATCGGCTTTCATGTCCGGAACCAGCGTCGGGTTCTGTCCGGTCAGCAGTTTGGTCTCCAGGAACACACCGCTGTTGGCCAGCGCCTGGGCCAGACCTTTTGGGGTGCTCAGTTGCTGCACGTCGGGCAGGTTGGCGAGCAGCCTGTCCACGGCGGCGCGCAAATCCCGGGACGTCTGATCAGTGGCGGGCGGCAGGCTCTGGAGCATTTTCAGCAAGCCGTCGAGCGAACCCTGACGGCTTTGCTGACTGACCAGTTGCTGGCTGACCGCCAGTTGTTCCTGGCGATTGCTCAGCGGCAGGAACTTCAGGGTCTGCGAGTCTTGCACCAGCGCCGACAGCAGGGTGCCGATGCGCAACGGTTGCGGGCTGTCGATGCTCAGGGTGCTGCCGCTGAGCGCGGTGTTGAGCAGGCTGACCATCGAGCGGAACACCGTCGGTTGCCCCGGCACCTGTGGCAGGGCCTGAGCCGTCAGCACCTTGCCTTGCAGCAGCGTGCCGACCGGCAATTGCGCGGTGTCGATGCGGGTGAGGGTGGCGACGCTGCTGGCGATGGCCTGTTGCACGGTGATCGCCAGATTGCCCGCCGACGGCTGGGTGATCGCCAGGCTGGTGCCCTGAGGCAGCGGCAGATTGCTGGTGGCTTGCACGGTGGTCTGACGGCCGCTGTCCAGTGTCACCTTGAGCAGCAATTGAAAGGTCTGATCCGCCTGCTTGAGCGACAACACCTCGGCCTTGGCGCTCTGGCCGGCGGCAATCAGCCCGTCGACCGGCGTCAGCAACTTCAACAGCTCACCCACCTGCGGGCGAGCGGTCGCCGGGGTGGTGGGCGGGAGCGGGAGGATGTTCATTTCGCCTGTCATACGCGGACACAACCTGAGGAAAATGCACTCTGGAGAGAAGATGGCGACATGTATAATGCCGCCCGTCCTTCCATTCGTTCAAAAAACATAGCAATTGTTTGACGCAGCTCTCTGGATTGAGCCGTCATTGCATTTATGCTGCAACTCTTTAACGGCCGCGCCAGAGCCGACTTGAACCGTATAAGGCCCGTGATCCCTTGACCAGTCCTGTCCTGCAAACCGTTGCCCTCGCGTGTGAACGTGATCTCAGACTGCTCTTCGACAATCTCGAATTGAGACTGGCCAGTGGCGATATGGTGCAGATCAGCGGTCCCAACGGCAGCGGCAAGACCAGCTTGTTGCGCTTGCTGGCCGGCCTGATGCAGCCGACTGACGGTCAGGTGCTGCTCAACGGCAAGCCGCTGGGCGAGCAACGCAGCGAACTGGCACGCAACCTGTTGTGGATCGGTCACGCCGCCGGGATCAAGGACTTGCTTACGCCGGAAGAAAACCTCGCCTGGCTCTGCGCCCTGCATCAACCCGCCGAACGCGACGCCATCTGGCAGGCCCTGGCGGCGGTTGGATTGCGTGGTTTCGAGGATGTTCCCTGCCATAGTCTGTCTGCCGGCCAGCAGCGCCGCGTGGCGCTGGCGCGGTTGTATCTGGACAGCCCGCCGTTGTGGATTCTCGACGAACCCTTCACCGCCCTCGACAAGCAGGGCGTGGCACAGCTTGAAGAACACCTGGCCGGGCACTGCGAACGGGGAGGGCTGGTGGTGCTCACCACGCACCACACCTTGAGCCGGATGCCGGCCGGTTATCGCGACATCGATCTGGGGAATTGGGCGGTATGAGTGTGTTCGGCCTGCTGGTTGCCCGTGAATCCCGACTGCTGTTCCGCCGCCCGGCGGAGCTGGCCAATCCGCTGATTTTCTTCGCCATCGTCATTGCCCTGTTCCCGCTGGCCGTCGGACCGGAAACTCAAGTATTGCAAAACTTGTCCCCGGGGTTAGTCTGGGTGGCGGCACTTTTGTCGGTCCTGCTCTCGCTGGACGGGCTTTTCCGCAGTGATTTCGAAGACGGATCCCTCGAACAGTGGGTCCTTTCGCCGCACCCCCTGCCACTTCTGGTATTGGCCAAGGTGCTGGCACACTGGCTTTTTTCCGGGCTGGCACTGGTTTTGCTCTCGCCGTTACTGGCGTTGATGCTCGGGTTGCCGGCTGCGTGTCTGCCGGTATTGTTGCTTTCGTTGCTGCTGGGTACTCCGGTGCTGAGTTTGCTCGGCGCGGTGGGCGCGGCGCTGACGGTCGGTCTGAAGCGCGGTGGCCTGTTGCTGGCGCTGCTGATTCTGCCGTTGTACATCCCGGTGTTGATCCTGGGCAGTGGCGCCTTGCAGGCGGCGTTGCAGGGGATGCCGGCGATTGGTTATCTGTTGTGGCTTGGTAGCCTGACCGCCCTGGCGATAACCCTGACACCCTTTGCAATAGCTGCTGGCCTGAAGATCAGCGTCGGCGAATAATGAGGTCTGGTTAATATTTAACCAGCAAAGACCCTGAGACTGCTCACACCGATGAGCGGCACCCGTGATGGAAACAGTATGAACTGGACCTGGTTTCACAAGCTCGGCTCGCCCAAGTGGTTCTACGGCATCAGCAGCAAGTTCCTGCCGTGGCTGAGCATCGCAGCGTTGCTGCTGATCGCTGTCGGCGTCGTCTGGGGCCTGGCCTTCGCGCCGCCGGACTATCAGCAAGGCAACAGCTTTCGCATCATCTATATCCACGTACCCGCTGCGATGCTCGCTCAGTCGAGCTACGTGATGCTGGCGGTGTGCGGTGTGGTCGGGCTGGTGTGGAAGATGAAACTGGCCGACGTCGCCCTGCAATGCGCCGCGCCGATCGGCGCGTGGATGACCGCCGTGGCGCTGATCACCGGGGCGATCTGGGGCAAGCCGACCTGGGGTTCGTGGTGGGTCTGGGACGCGCGGCTGACCTCGATGCTGATTCTGCTGTTCCTGTATTTCGGCGTGATCGCGCTGGGCAACGCCATCAGCAACCGCGACAGCGCCGCCAAGGCCTGCGCGGTGCTGGCCATCGTCGGTGTGATCAACATTCCGATCATCAAATACTCGGTGGAGTGGTGGAACACCCTGCACCAGGGCGCGACGTTCACCCTCACCGAAAAACCGGCCATGCCCGTCGAGATGTGGCTGCCGCTGCTGCTGACGGTGCTGGGTTTCTATTGCTTCTTTGGCGCCGTGCTGTTGCTGCGCATGCGCCTTGAAGTGCTCAAGCGCGAAGCCCGCGCCAGTTGGGTGAAAGAAGAAGTGCAGAACAGCCTGGAGGCCGCTCGATGAGTTTCGCGTCATTCGGCGACTTCCTCGCCATGGGCCATCACGGCCTGTATGTCTGGTCGGCCTACGGCATCTGTCTGGCGGTACTGATCCTCAACGTGGCGGCGCCGATCGCGGCCCGCAAGCGTTATCTGCAACAAGAGGCGCGTCGTCTGCGCCGGGAGAACGGCAAGTGAATCCGCTGCGCAAAAAACGCTTGATCATCATCCTGGCAATTCTGGTCGGGGTCGGCGCTGCCGTCGGCCTGGCCCTGAGCGCCCTGCAGCAGAACATCAACCTGTTTTACACCCCGACCCAGATCGCCAACGGCGAAGCGCCGCAGGGCACCCGCATCCGCGCCGGCGGCATGGTCGAGAAAGGTTCGCTGCAACGTTCCCCTGATTCGCTGGACGTCAAATTCGTGGTCACCGACTTCAACAAGTCCGTGACCATTACTTATCGCGGGATCCTCCCGGACCTGTTCCGCGAAGGGCAGGGCATTGTGGCGCTCGGCAAGCTCAACGCCGATGGCGTGGTGGTTGCCGATGAAGTACTGGCCAAGCACGACGAGAAATACATGCCGCCGGAAGTGACCAAAGCCCTGAAGGACAGCGGTCAATCCGCGCCAACCCCTGCGAAGGAGGGTTGATCGATGACATCCACCATTTTCATTCCCGAGCTTGGCCATCTGGCCATGATTCTCGCGCTGTGTTTTGCGCTGGTGCAGGCCGTGGTGCCGTTGCTCGGTGCCTGGCGCGGTGATCGTCTGTGGATGGGCCTCGCTCAACCGGCAGCGTGGGGCCAATTCGCATTTTTGCTGTTCGCCTTCGGCGTCCTGACCTACGCGTTCATGACCGACGATTTCTCCGTGGCTTATGTCGCGATGAATTCCAACAGCGCGCTGCCGTGGTACTACAAGTTCAGCGCGGTGTGGGGTGCCCACGAAGGTTCGTTGCTGCTGTGGGCGTTGATCCTCGGCGGCTGGACCTTCGCCGTGTCGGTGTTCTCCCGACAGTTGCCGCAAGTCATGCTCGCTCGCGTGCTGGCGGTGATGGGCATGATCAGCACCGGTTTCCTGTTGTTCCTGATCCTCACGTCGAACCCGTTCTCGCGGATCCTGCCGCAGATTCCGGCCGACGGTCGTGACCTCAATCCGTTGCTGCAGGACATCGGCCTGATCGTGCATCCGCCGATGCTGTACATGGGTTATGTCGGGTTCTCGGTGGCCTTCGCCTTCGCCATCGCCGCACTGCTGGGCGGTCGCCTCGATGCGGCGTGGGCACGCTGGTCGCGTCCGTGGACCATCGTTGCCTGGGCCTTCCTGGGTATCGGCATCACCCTGGGTTCGTGGTGGGCTTATTACGAACTCGGTTGGGGGGGCTGGTGGTTCTGGGACCCGGTGGAAAACGCCTCCTTCATGCCATGGCTGGTGGGCACTGCGCTGATTCACTCGTTGGCGGTCACCGAGAAACGTGGTGTGTTCAAGAGCTGGACGGTGTTGCTGGCGATTGCCGCGTTTTCCCTGAGCCTGCTCGGCACCTTCCTTGTGCGTTCCGGGGTACTGACGTCGGTGCATGCGTTTGCCTCCGATCCCGCGCGCGGCGTGTTCATCCTGATTTTCCTGCTGTTCGTGGTCGGTGGTTCGCTGACCCTCTTTGCTTTGCGCGCTCCGGTGGTCAAGAGCCAGGTCGGCTTCAATCTGTGGTCGCGGGAAACCCTGCTGCTGGGCAACAACCTGGTGCTGGTGGTGGCTGCCTCGATGATCCTGCTCGGCACGTTGTATCCGCTGATCCTCGATGCCATCAGCGGCGCCAAGCTGTCGGTCGGCCCACCGTACTTCAATGCACTGTTCATACCGTTGATGGCGTTGCTGATGGTGGTGATGGCGGTCGGCGTGATCGTGCGCTGGAAAGACACCCCGGTGAAATGGCTGGCCAACATGTTGACCCCGGTGCTGTTGGGCAGCGTCGCTCTGGCGGTCGTTGCCGGTATTGCCTATGGCGATTTCAACTGGGCGGTGATCGCAACCTTCCTGCTGGCGGCCTGGGTGTTGCTGGCCGGCGTGCGCGACATCTTCGACAAGACGCGCCACAAAGGCCTGATCAAAGGCCTGCCGACCCTGACCCGCAGTTACTGGGGCATGCAACTCGCCCACCTCGGTATCGCCGTCTGCGCGCTGGGCGTGGTGTTGTCGAGCCAGAACAGTGCCGAACGTGACCTGCGTCTGGCGCCGGGCGAGTCGATGGATCTGGCCGGTTATCAGTTCGTGTTCGAAGGCGCCAAACATTTCGAAGGCCCGAATTTCACCTCCGACAAGGGCACCATCCGGGTGATCCGCGATGGCCGTGAAGTCAGCGTGCTGCACCCGGAAAAACGCCTGTACACCGTGCAGAGTTCGATGATGACCGAAGCCGGGATCGACGCCGGCTTCACCCGCGACCTCTATGTCGCGCTGGGTGAACCACTGGGCGACGACGCCTGGGCGGTGCGGGTGCATGTGAAGCCGTTCGTGCGCTGGATCTGGTTCGGCGGTCTGCTGACCGGCCTGGGCGGGCTGCTGGCGGCGCTGGACCGGCGTTACCGAGTCAAGGTCAAAGCCAAAGTGCGTGAAGCGCTGGGCATGGAAGGAGCCGCTGCATGAGACGTTGGTTGATGCTGGTGCCACTGGCGATTTTCTTGCTGGTGGCGGTATTTCTTTATCGCGGTCTGTACCTGGATCCGGCGGAGCTGCCGTCGGCGATGATCGGCAAACCGTTCCCGGAGTTTTCCCTGCCGGCGGTGCAGGGCGACAAGACCCTGACCAAGGCTGACATCCTCGGCAAACCGGCGCTGGTCAACGTCTGGGGCACCTGGTGCATTTCCTGCCGGGTCGAGCACCCGGTGCTGAACAAACTCGCCGAGCGCGGCGTGGTGATCTACGGCATCAACTACAAGGACACCAACGCCGATGCGCTGAAGTGGCTGGCCGAGTTCCACAATCCGTATCAACTCGACATCCGCGATGACGAAGGCTCCCTGGGCCTGAACCTCGGTGTCTACGGCGCGCCGGAAACCTTCTTCATCGACGCCAAGGGCATCATCCGCGACAAGTACGTCGGCGTGATCGACGAGCAGGTCTGGCGGGAAAAGCTGGCGGCCAAATATCAGGCGCTGGTCGATGAGGCCAAGCCATGAAGCGCTTTTTAGCTGCCATGGTGCTGGGCTTGAGCATGGCCGGTGTGGCCCACGCCGCTATCGACACCTACGAGTTTGCCAAAGAAGGCGATCGCGAGCGTTTTCGCGAACTGACCAAGGAGCTGCGCTGCCCCAAATGCCAGAACCAGGACATCGCCGATTCCAATGCGCCGATTGCCGCCGACCTGCGCAAAGAGATTTTCCGCATGCTCGGCGAGGGCAAGGACAATCAGCAGATCATCGACTTCATGGTCGACCGCTACGGTGATTTCGTCCGCTACAAGCCGGCGCTCAATGCCAAGACCGCGTTGCTCTGGTTCGGCCCGGCCGGTTTGTTGCTGGGCGGGTTCGTGGTGATTGCCGTGATCGTCCGCCGCCGTCGCGGGCAACGCGCCGAGACGCCGCAATCGCTGTCCCCTGAAGAGCGTCAGCGCCTCGACCAACTGTTGGATAAAAACCAAGAATGATTGATTTCTGGCTTGCCGCAGGGCTGTTGCTTCTGGTCGCCCTGAGTTTTCTGCTGATCCCCGTTCTACGCGAACGTCGCGCCCAGCGTGAAGAGGATCGAACCGCTCTCAACGTCGCCCTGTATCAGGAACGCGTCGCCGAACTGCAATCGCAGCAGGCCGAAGGCGTTCTCGATGCCGCGCAAATGGACAGCGGCCGTGCCGAAGCGGCCCGTGAATTGTTGGCCGATACCGAAGGTGTGGCGCCGGCGCGGGTGTCGCGTCTGGGTAAGCCGCTGCCTTTGCTGGCGGCCGTGCTGGTGCCGGTGTTGGGCCTCGGTCTGTACCTGCACTTTGGCGCGAGCGACAAGGTCGAGCTGACCCGGGAATTCGCCCAGGCGCCACAGTCGATGGAAGAGATGACTCAGCGTCTGGAGCGCGCAGTCGCCGCGCAACCGGATTCCGCTGAAGGCGTGTATTTCCTCGGTCGCACCTACATGGCCCAGGATCGTCCGGCGGACGCGGCGAAGATGTTCGAGCGCGCCGTCAATCTCGCCGGTCGTCAACCGGAGCTGCTGGGTCAGTGGGCGCAGGCCCAGTACTTTGCCGACAACAAAAAATGGTCGGACAAGGTGCAGGCGCTGACCGATGAAGCGCTGAAAGCCGATCCGAAGGAAGTCACCAGCCTCGGCCTGCTGGGCATCGCCGCGTTCGAAGGCGAGCGCTATCAGGAAGCGATCGACTACTGGAACCGTCTGCTGGCGCAACTGCCGCCGCAGGACAAATCCCGCGAGGCCCTGCAGGGCGGCATCGCCCGCGCCACCGAAAAACTGCAGGCCAGCGGCGGCAAGGTTGCCCAGGCGCCAGCGGCGAAAGCGGCGGCGCTGTTGAAAGTGCGGGTGGATCTGGCCAGCGAGTTGAAAGGCAAGGTGCAACCGGGCGACAGCGTGTTCATTTTTGCCCGCGCCACCTCGGGCCCGCCGGCGCCGCTGGCGGCCAAGCGCCTGACCGTCGCCGATCTGCCGGTGACCGTCGAACTGGGCGATGCCGACGCGATGATGCCGCAATTGAAACTGTCGAACTTCCCCGAAGTCCAACTGGTTGCGCGCATCTCCCGTGCCGGTCAGCCGACCGCCGGTGAGTGGGTCGGTCGCAGCGGGCCTCTGGCCAGCAGCACCACCGCGCCACAGACACTGACCATCGACAGCCCGGACAAATAGCCGGAACCAACAGGAACGCACCGCCATGAACGCCATCGCCCGAATCACAGTCCTCACACTGGCCCTGGGCTTGAGTGCATGTGCGGTGCAACGACCGGAGCCGAGCACCAGGCTGCCGCCGATCCCGCCGTCACAACCCAGCCCGACCCCGTCGACCAGCCCGACGCCGAGCAAACCGGGGATTCCGGCCAAGCCCGCCAAACCCGTCCCGCGCACCTCCGCCAGCTTCGCCCCGCCACCGGGCGGCAACAGCCACTGGGACCAGAAGCTGGGCGTGTATGTGCTCGACGACCAGACCAACACCTTCTACCGCCAGCGCACCTACTATCGCTGGAACAACGGCTGGAGCCGCTCGATCAGCCCCAACGGCCCGTGGGAAGAAACCAACATCCACGGCGTACCGGCGGGACTGGGCAAACAGTTCGGGGAGTAATGAAAAACGGCGATCTTTGGATCGCCGTTTTGCTGTCTGGGGTGATGAACAATGCCTCACTCGTATCCAGTCCTTACCGCCTGAGCTTTCTTTGCGAGAAGCGCCATCGCCTGCTCGCCGGGCCACTGCATCAATCACATGCTGCAAAACAACCGAACGTCGTGCTGTGAATTTCTGTGCTTGAGTAAAGATAACTCTAGGGTTACTTTTGTTAAGCCGAAGCAAGGAGGCGGTTGGTGCAGAGCAGGCTATTGATCAAGGAGCTGGAGGAGGCAGGCTGGACGCTGGACCGGATAACCGGCAGTCACCACATCTTCACGCACCGTTACAACCCATACACGATTCCCGTCCCTCATCCGAAAAGGATTTGCCGGTCGGGACGGTCAAGAGCATCAGAAGGCGTGCCGGGTTGTACAACCCGCCAGCCAGTGACACAGGAGATTCGTAATGCAATACCCAATCTGCATCGAGTGGGGTGACGAGAACACCGCCATCGGGATTCAAATCCCTGACATTCCCGGCGCGGTAACCGCCGGGGATACGTTTGAGGATGCCTACAACGCGGCCGTCGAGATTGCCCATATCATGCTGCAGGAGATCGCGACTGATGGCGACTCGATCCCGATGCCGACTTCGGCGGCCGCCCATCGCAACAATCCGGAATTTGCCGACATGGGTTGGGGCATGCTGGAGCTGGATATTTCGCCGTACATGGGCAAGACCGAAAAAGTCAATGTGACGTTGCCCGGCTATGTTATCCAGCGCATTGACCGCTACGTGCGTGAACACAACGTCAAAAGCCGTTCCTCTTTTTTGGCAGATGCCGCCATGGAAAAACTGGTCCGGCATTGAGCCTCGAGCACTGTCGGATCAGCGATCCGGCAGTGCTTTTCAGCTTCTAGGCAGTTGCCAGAACAGGCTTTTGCGAAGCACTCAAAAACCGCACCAGCGCCAGCAGCGGAAACGCACTGCCAACAATCACGATCCACAACCAGCCGCCATGCTCGTACACCGCACTCGCCACCGAGGAGCCGAAGGCGCCGCCGACGAAGATGCTGGTCATGTACAGCGCATTGAGGCGGCCGCGGCTTTTGGCGTCGAGGGAGTAGACCGCGCGCTGGCCGAGCACCATGTTCATCTGTACGCAGAAGTCGAGCACCACGCCGGTCACGGCCAGGCCGATCACGCTGTAGGCCGGATGGATGAAGGCGGGCAGGAAGCTCAGGCTGGCGAACAGCATGGCCAGCAGCGAGGCGATGCGGGTGTGGCCGGCATCGGCCAGGCGTCCGCTGATCGGCGCTGCGATGGCACCAATGGCGCCGACCAGGGCGAAGATCGCGATTTCACTCTGGGACAGACCATGGTTGCGTGCCAGTTCCAGCGGCACGGCGGTCCAGAACAGGCTGAAGGTGGCGAACATGCAGGCCTGGTAAAACGCCCGCTGACGCAGCACCGGTTGCTTGCGCAGCAGCGTCCACAGCGATCCGAGCAACTGACCATAAGAAGCACTGTGATCCGGCTGGCGCTTGGGCACGGTCAACACCAGCACCACGCTGATTGCTGCCATCAAGGCTGCTGCAATCATGAACATCGCCCGCCAGCCGAGATGGTCGGCGACCACGCTCGACACCGGACGTGCCAGCAGAATCCCCAGCAACAGACCGCCCATGATCCCGCCGACCACCCGGCCACGGGATTGCTCCGGCGCCAGATGCGCTGCCAGTGGAATCAGCACCTGCACCGACACCGAGCTGAAACCTACCAGCAACGAAATCAGCAGGAACACATTCGGTTGATCGGTAAACGCCGCACCCAGCAGGCTGGCAATCGCCACCACGGTGGTGATGATCATCAGACGGCGATTTTCCAACAGGTCGGCCAGCGGCACCAGGAAAAACAGGCCCAGCGCATAGCCGATCTGGGTCAGCGACACGATGAAACTGGCCATGGTGTCGGTCAGGCCGATGTCCGGCGCGATCAGGCCGATGATCGGCTGGGCGTAGTAGATGTTGGCAACGATGGCGCCGCAGCAGAAAGCGAACAGCAGCACCATGCCTCGGGTCATTGCGTGAGTTGTGGCGGTCATAGGGTTTCTCGATCCAGCGAAAAGGAATGCGGTGAGGCTAAGGGACGGGCCGAGCCGGCAGTAGAGGCTTCTGATCGATATCAGTTATTCCGTTGCGGAACAGGTGGCGCCGAGCAATCCAATGTTCATCGGCGAACCTTGCGTCCGACCGTTGAGTGGCGATGATACATTCACTTACATCTTGTTCGATAGCGTGCTTATGTTGTGACCGGGTTTCAACGTTCATCAACGGAGGATTGCGATGTTTCGTCAGTTGCTTCGCCACACCAAAACCATTGCCCTGATCACCCTGCTCGGCGTCACTGCCGCACAGGCCGCCGAAGCGCCGGGGATGCGCATGGGCGTGCGCGGCGAGATCACCGGGGTCAGCCCCGACTCGCTCAAGGTTCACGTCACCAGCGGTGAAAACGTGGTGGTCCGGTTGACCCCGGACACCAAGGTCCGCGCGGTCACTCTGGCCAATATCGAAGACATCAAGCCCGGCAGCTATATCGGTTCGGCCGCCATTCCCCAGGAGGATGGCACGCTCAAGGCGCTCGAGGTTCACGTCTTCCCACCGGAGCTGGCCGGCAGCGGCGATGGCCATCGGCCGTTCGATCTCGCCAAGGGCAGCAGCATGACCAACGGCAGCGTCGGCGATCTGGTGGTCAGCAACGGCCGGGTGCTGACCGTCAATTACAAGGGCGGCCAGCAGAAGATCCTGGTGCCGGAGGATGTGCCGATCGTCAACCTGACGCCGGGCGATCGCAGCCTGCTCAAGGTCGGGGTGAAGATCGTCACTTTCGTGACCCAGAGCGCGGACGGCACGTTGACTGCGCAATCGATCTCGGCGGGCAAGGATGGCGTCAAGCCGCCTATGTAGCCGCAGACAAAAAGGCGACCTCTTCAGGTCGCCTTTTTCATGTCAGCTCACGCCTTACTGGCCGTTGTAGATCTGGTCGAAGATCCCGCCGTCGTTGAAGTGGGTCTTCTGCACGGTGCGCCAGTCGCCGAAGGTCTTCTCGACCGACAGAAAGTCGACTTTCGGGAAACGGTCGGTGTACTTGGCCAGTACCGCCGGGTCACGTGGACGCAGGTAGTTGGCGGCGGCGATTTCCTGGCCTTCCGGCGACCACAGGAACTTCAGGTATTCCTCTGCCGCGGCGCGCGAGCCTTTCTTCTCGACGACTTTGTCGACTACCGACACCGGCGGCTCGGCTTCGGCGGAGACGCTCGGGTAGATGACTTCGAACTGGTCGCGGCCGAATTCGCGGGCGATCATTTCCGCTTCGTTTTCGAAGGTCACCAGTACGTCGCCGATCTGGTTGGTCATGAACGTGGTGGTCGCGGCGCGGCCACCGGTGTCCAGTACCGGCGCTTGCTTGAACAGCTTGCCGACGAAGTCTTTGGCCTTGTTCTCGTCACCGCCGTTCTTCAGCACGTAGCCCCAGGCCGACAGGTAGGTATAGCGGCCGTTGCCCGAGGTTTTCGGGTTCGGCACGATCACTTGCACGCCGTCCTTGAGCAGGTCCGGCCAGTCTTTCAGGGCTTTCGGGTTGCCCTTGCGGACGATGAACACGGTGGCCGAGGTGAACGGTGCGCTGTTGTTCGGCAGGCGGGTGACCCAGTCTTTCGGCACCAGTTGACCGTTGTCGGCCAAGGCGTTGATGTCGGTGGCCATGTTCATGGTGATGACGTCAGCCGGCAGGCCGTCGATCACCGAACGGGCTTGTTTGCTCGAACCGCCAAAAGACATCTGCACGGTGATGTTCTCTTTGTGCTCGGCTTGCCAGTGTTTCTGGAACGCAGTGTTGTAGTCCTTGTAGAAATCGCGCATCACGTCGTAGGAAACGTTAAGCAGAGTCGGTGCGGCCTGAGCCACGCTGCCGAAGGCGAGACCAGCGGCGAGAAGTGAGGCGCCAAAGAGTTTTTTCACTGCGCATTCCTTGTTCTGTGGGGGTGTTTTTACAAAGGTGAGGCCATTTGCCAGCGACTATAGCGGGGCGCGCATAGTCGCTTAAAGATTAAAAAGAACTTTGCTTATTCCATTTTTTTGAATAACGGATTACCGCACCGCGAACAGAATGCGGCGCTGCTTTCATGGCTCTTTTTCTGGCAAACCGGGCAGTCGTGTTGCAACTGTTCACCACGCATCGCATTGGCCAGTTCAGCGGTGAAGATTCCGGTGGGCACTGCGATGATCGAGTAACCGGTGATCATCACCAGCGATGAAATCACCTGCCCCAATGGCGTCTTCGGCACGATGTCACCGAAACCGACGGTGGTCAGGGTCACGATAGCCCAATAGATACCCTTGGGGATGCTGGTGAAACCGTGCTCCGGGCCTTCGATCACGTACATCAAGGTGCCGAAGACCGTTACGAGTGTGCAGACGCTCACCAGAAACACCACAATCTTCTGCTTGCTGCCGCGCAGCGCCGACATCAGGTAGTTGGCTTGTTTGAGGTAGGGACTGAGTTTGAGGACTCGGAAAATTCGCAGCATCCGGATGATCCGGATAATCAGCAGGTACTGCGCATCGCTGTAGTAGAGCGCGAGGATGCCCGGCACGATCGCCAGCAGGTCCACCAGTCCATAAAAACTGAATGCATAGCGCAGAGGTTTGGGCGAGCAGTACAGACGCAGAATGTACTCGCCGGCAAAGATGATGGTGAACCCCCACTCGATATATGCCAGCACGTCGGCGTAATTGCGGTGAACGCTGTCGATGCTGTCGAGCATCACGATCACCAGGCTGGCAAGAATGATCAGCAGCAGGATGCCGTCAAAACGTCGCCCGGCGGGGGTGTCGCTCTGGAAAATCATGACGTAAAGCTGTTCACGCCAGTGCTTGTTACTGTCCATGGATAACGCCTGAATCAAAGATCAGCGCAGCCTAGGTTGATTCTCCCCGTCAGCGCAAGGCGCGACGTTGATCTGCGGTTGGTGCATCAGGCGAATGCCGGTGCGCAGCAACCAGCAGGCGAGAATGAACGGTGCCGTGAGAGTCGCCAGACCCAGGGCACTGAACAGCGGCGTCAGCAGCAGCGCCAGACCAATGCCCAACAGCGGCAGCCAGGGTTGCTGGCGCTGGGCGCTGAAGGCGAGGGCGGCGAGCACAGCGTTGTAACCCCCCAGGCCCAACAGCGCGACCTGGCTGTCGTGGTGCAACAGGCTGGAACCCAGGCCGATCGCCGACGCCAGCAGCGCCCAGGCAAAGGCCCGGCGATCGGCGATCAGCAAACCGGCGGCGATCAATCCACCGGCCAACGGATGGTCGAGGAACATCACCTGACCGAAGCTTTTCAGCGCGGCGCCGAGCAGGTTCGCGGTATTCATCTCAAGCGCCGGAGCTGGCGTCGAAGGCTCGGCGAAACACAGGAACACCCAGCTCAACAATACGAACGGCGCAGTGTAGGCGGGCAGGTACTCGGTGAGGCGTGCGCGCTTGAGCCACTGCTGCGTGATCATCGCGCTCAGGCCACCGGCCGCCAGAATCAGCGGTGGCAGCATCGGCGACCAAGGGAAATACAGGCTCAGCAAAAGGCCGACCAGTACGCCGTTGTAGCTGAACAGTCCGGCCTGACGATCAGCCTTGGCGTAGTTGCGCCGTTGCGCGGTGAGCAACCCGGCGACCGCGCCGAGCAGCGCGCCGGCAAACAGCACCGGCGCGGTGAATAGAATGGCCAAAAGGCACAGCAGGCCGCACAGCGGATGACGCTGGAGGAAGATCTGACTGAAACCGTTGAGCAAAGCCTCGGCCCAGTCAGGGCAGTGGGTGTTGAAATGATTGGCAGGCATGGCAGGTCATTCGGTACTGATCGTTCCCACGTCGAGGCGTCGAACCGTCTGCGTGGGAATGCCTCAAAGGACGCTCTGCGTCTGCTCTTGGGACGCAGAGCGCCCCGGGCCGCATTCCCACGCGGAGCGTGGGAACGATCTTGGTCAGTGGTTAAATCAATGTTTCGATCCGCAGCGAATTAGTCGACCCCGGCTGCCCGAACGGCACACCCGCGGTGATCAGCAACGTATCGCCACGCTCGGCCATTCCTTGAGCCTGAGCGATTTCCAGCGCGGTCGAGCACACCTCATCCACCTGACGCAGGCGATCATTGACCACCGAGTGAATGCCCCACGCCACGCTCAAGCGGCGAGCGGTCTGCAGGTTCGGCGTCAGGTTGAGGATCGGCGCTTTCGGCCGTTCCCGTGCCGCACGCAGACTCGATGCACCGGATTCGCTGTAGTTGACCAGCACCGCCACCGGCAGCACGTTGCTGATGCGGCGGATCGCACAGCTGATCGCATCGGACACGGTCGCTTCGGCTTTCGGCCGGCTGACGTCGAGTTGGGTCTGGTAATCCGGACCGTTCTCGACCTGGCGGATGATCTTGCTCATCATCTGCACGGCTTCCAGCGGGTACTCGCCGGACGCCGTTTCTGCCGACAGCATCACCGCATCGGCGCCTTCGGCCACGGCGTTGGCCACGTCGGTGACTTCGGCGCGGGTCGGGGCCGGGGAGAAGCGCATCGACTCAAGCATCTGCGTCGCCACCACCACCGGTTTGCCGAGCTGGCGGCAGGTGGTGATGATGTTCTTCTGGATCTGCGGCACGCTCTCGGCCGGCACCTCCACGCCCAGGTCACCGCGAGCCACCATGATCGCGTCGCTCAGTTCGGCGATCTCGCGCAGTTGCTCGACGGCCGACGGCTTCTCGATTTTTGCCATCAGGAACGCCTTGTCGCCGATCAGGGCGCGGGCTTCGCGGATGTCTTCAGGACGTTGCACGAACGACAGCGCGACCCAGTCCACACCCAGCTCCAGACCAAAGCTCAGGTCGCGACGATCCTTGGTGGTCAGCGGGCTCAGGTCGAGCACCGCTTGCGGCACGTTCACGCCTTTGCGGTCCGACAGCTCGCCGCCGTTGAGCACAGTGGTGTCGATCGCATCGCTGTATTTGGTGACGACCCGCAGACGCAGTTTGCCGTCATCGAGCAGCAGGTCCATCCCGGCTTCCAGTGCCGCGATGATCTCCGGATGCGGCAGATTCACCCGGCGTTCGTCGCCCGGTGTCGCGTCCAGATCGAGGCGGAAGGCCTGACCGCGATGCAACTGAACCTTGCCGTCAGCGAACTTGCCGACCCGCAGTTTCGGCCCTTGCAGATCCATCAGGATGCCGAGCGGATAGTTGAGCTGGCGCTCGACTTCGCGGATCCACTGATAGCGCTTGGCGTGGTCGGCGTGATCGCCGTGGCTGAAGTTGAGGCGGAAGATGTTGACCCCGGCCTCGACCAGCTCGCGGATGTCTTCGATGCCGTCGACGGCAGGCCCGAGGGTGGCGAGGATTTTGACCTTTTTGTCAGGCGTCATGATTTGGAACTCTCGAGGATCAGAATGGCGCGGAAGTCGTTGACATTGGTGCGGGTCGGCTCGGTGACGATCAGCGCATCGAGCGCCGCGAAGTAACCGTAACCGTTGTTGTTATCCAGCTCGTCGCTGGCGCTCAGACCCAGGGCGGCGGCGCGGGCGTAGCTGTCCGGGGTCATGATCGCGCCGGCGTTGTCTTCCGAGCCATCGATGCCGTCGGTGTCACCGGCCAGCGCATAGACGCCGGGCTGGCCCTTGAGGCTGTCGGTGAGGCTGAGGAGGAATTCGGCGTTGCGTCCGCCACGGCCATTGCCGCGCACGGTCACGGTGGTTTCGCCGCCGGACAGGATCACGCACGGCGCTGCCAATGGCTGGCCGTGATGAATGATCTGGCGTGCGATGCCGGCATGGACTTTCGCCACTTCGCGGGATTCGCCTTCCAGGTCGCCAAGGATCAGCGTGCTGAAACCGGCCTGACGGCATTTCACCGCCGCCGCATCGAGCGATTGCTGAGGGCGGGCGATCAGCTGGAAGTGACTGCGGGCCAGGCTCGGATCGCCGGGTTTGACGGTTTCCGATTCCGGGCTTTGCAGCCAGGTGCGCACGGAGGCCGGAATCTCGATGCCGTAGCGCTTGATGATCGCCAGCGCTTCGGCGCTGGTGCTCGGGTCGGCCACGGTCGGGCCGGAGGCGATGACCGTGGCGAGGTCGCCCGGTACATCGGAAATCGCGTAGGTATAAACAGTCGCCGGCCAGCAGGCTTTGCCCAGCCGTCCGCCCTTGATCGCCGAGAGGTGCTTGCGCACGCAGTTCATCTCGCCGATGGTCGCGCCGGATTTGAGCAGGGCTTTGTTGATCGACTGCTTGTCGGCCAGGGTGATGCCTTCGGCCGGCAGCGCCAGCAGGGCAGAGCCACCGCCGGACAACAGGAAGATCACGCGGTCGTCTTCGGTCAGGTTGCTGACCAGTTCCAGCACCCGTTTGGCCACGGCCAGACCGGCAGCGTCCGGCACCGGGTGCGCGGCTTCGACCACTTCGATTTTTTCGCACGGGGCGCCGTGACCGTAACGGGTCACCACAAGGCCCGAGACTTCACCTTCCCAGCAGCGCTCGACCACTTGCGCCATGGCAGCGGCAGCCTTGCCGGCGCCGATGACAATCACGCGACCTGTGCGATCGGCCGGCAGATGAGCTTCGAGGACCTGGTTCGGATGGGCCGCGTCGATGGCTGTGGCAAACAGCTCGCGCAGCAGTTGTTGCGGATCGACCGACATGGCGGGCTCCCGGAATTCTTGTTATTGGGATAGAGCGCTACAGGATCTGCGGGAGCGAGCTTGCTCGCGAAGGCGGTGGATCAGTCAATATCCATGTCGACTGACAGACCCAATTCGCGAGCAAGCTCGCTCCCACAGGTTTCAAACGTTGCAGCAGAGACTTACTTCTTGTCGCGAATCGAGAAGTTGGCCATGTGTTCCAGGCCCTTGATCAGCGCCGAGTGGTCCCAGTTGCTGCCACCGATGGCCGCGCAGGTGCTGAACACTTGCTGGGCGTTGGCGGTGTTTGGCAGATTGATGCTCAGCTCCTTGGCGCCTTGCAGGGCCAGGTTCAGGTCCTTCTGGTGCAGGCTGATGCGGAAGCCCGGATCGAAGGTGCCCTTGATCATGCGCTCGCCGTGCACTTCGAGGATCTTCGAAGAGGCGAAACCGCCCATAAGCGCTTCACGCACCTTGGCCGGATCGGCACCGTTTTTCGAAGCGAACAGCAGGGCTTCGGCGACGGCCTGAATGTTCAACGCAACGATGATCTGGTTCGCCACTTTCGCGGTCTGACCGTCGCCATTGCCACCGACCAGGGTGATGTTCTTGCCCATGGCCTGGAACAGCGGCAGTGCGCGTTCGAAGGCATCGGCGTCGCCACCGACCATGATGCTCAGGGTCGCAGCCTTGGCGCCGACTTCACCACCGGACACCGGGGCGTCGAGGTATTGTGCGCCTTTCTCGTTGATCTTCGCGGCGAAAGCCTTGGTGGCGGTCGGCGAGATCGAGCTCATGTCGATCACGACCTTGCCTTTGCCGATGCCGGCCGCAACGCCGTCGGCGCGGAACAGCACGTCTTCGACCTGCGGGGTATCCGGCACCATGACGATGATGAATTCGGCTTCCTGGGCCACTTCTTTCGGGTTGGCCAGAGCGACGGCGCCATTAGCGACCAGGTCGTCAGGGGCCGCGTCGTGGTGCGCCGACAGGAACAGGCTGTGACCGGCTTTCTGCAGGTTCGCCGCCATTGGGTGGCCCATGATGCCGGTGCCGATGAATCCGATTTTAGCCATGAGAAAATCCTCTTGTTTTTGTCTTGCTCAAGCAAATAGGGGGTCAGATCGCGTTGTGGGTCTTCAGCCAGCCGAGGCCTGCTTCAGTGGTGGTCAGCGGTTTGTACTCGCAGCCGACCCAGCCCTGATAACCGATGCGATCGAGGTGTTCGAACAGGAAGCGGTAGTTGATCTCGCCAGTGCCCGGCTCGTTGCGGCCCGGGTTGTCGGCCAACTGCACATGGTTGATCTCGCCCAGGTGCGATTGCAGGGTGCGGGCCAGATCGCCTTCCATGATTTGCATGTGATAGATGTCGTATTGCAGGAACAGATTGGCGCTGCCGACCTGCTCGCGAATCGACAGGGCCTGCGCCGTGTTGTTCAGGTAGAAGCCCGGGATGTCGCGGGTGTTGATCGCTTCCATCACCAGTTTGATGCCGGCGGCTTGCAGCTTGTCGGCGGCGTATTTGAGGTTGGCGACGAAGGTCTTTTCAACGGTGGCGTCGTCCACGCCCTGCGGGCGGATGCCGGCCAGGCAGTTGACCTGGGTATTGCCCAGGACCTGTGCGTAGGCGATGGCCAGATCGACCCCGGCGCGGAACTCTTCGACCCGGTCCGGCAGGCACGCGATACCGCGCTCGCCCTTGGCCCAGTCACCCGCCGGCAGGTTGAACAGCACTTGGGTCAGACCGTTGGCGTCGAGTTTGGCCTTGATCTCGGCAGAGCTGAAATCGTACGGGAACAGGTACTCGACACCGCTGAAGCCGGCCTTGGCGGCGGCATCGAAACGGGCAAGGAAATCCTGTTCGGTGAACAGCATGGACAGGTTGGCTGCGAAACGCGGCATGGTGGTCTCCCGTTCTAGATTCTCGTTCCCACGCTCTGCGTGGGAATGCCTCTATGGACGCTCTGCGTCCGCTTTGGGACGCGGAGCGTCCCTGGCTGCATTCCCACGCAAAGCGTGGGAACGATCAAGCAAAAGCAATCAATCGAGCAGCGAAATCGCGGTAGGCGCATCGTTGCCGACCAGCGCCAGGTCTTCGAATTCGTTGACGGCGTTGATCTCGGTGCCCATGGAGATGTTGGTCACACGCTCCAGAATGATCTCGACGATCACCGGCACCTTGAACTCTTCGATCAGCTCTTCGGCCTTGCGCAGGGCAGGGGCGATGTCAGCCGGTTCGAACACACGCAGTGCCTTGCAGCCCAGGCCTTCGGCGACTGCGACGTGGTCGACACCGTAACCGTTGAGTTCCGGCGCGTTCAGGTTATCGAAGGACAGCTGCACGCAGTAGTCCATTTCGAACCCGCGCTGGGCCTGACGGATCAGCCCCAGGTACGAGTTGTTCACCACGACGTGGATGTACGGCAGATTGAACTGAGCGCCGACCGCCAGTTCTTCGATCATGAACTGGAAGTCATAGTCCCCCGACAGGGCCACGACTTTCCGGTTCGGATCGGCCTTCACCACACCCAGCGCTGCCGGAATGGTCCAGCCCAACGGGCCGGCCTGGCCGCAGTTGATCCAGTGACGCGGCTTGTAGACGTGCAGGAACTGCGCGCCGGCAATCTGCGACAGACCAATGGTGCTGACGTAGCAGGTGTCTTTGCCGAACACCTGGTTCATTTCTTCGTAAACGCGCTGCGGTTTGACCGGCACGTTGTCGAAGTGGGTCTTGCGTTGCAGGCTGGACTTGCGCTGCTGGCAGTCCTGCAGCCATGCGCTGCGGTTTTTCAACTTGCCGGCGGCTTGCCATTCACGGGCGACTTCGATGAACACGGTCAGCGCGGCAGCGGCGTCGGACACGATGCCCAGGTCCGGGGTGAACACGCGGCCGATCTGGGTCGGTTCGATGTCGACGTGAATGAACTTGCGGCCTTCGGTGTAAACGTCGACCGAGCCGGTGTGACGGTTGGCCCAGCGGTTGCCGACGCCCAGTACCACATCGGATTTGAGCAGGGTGGCGTTGCCGTAGCGGTGCGAAGTCTGCAGACCGACCATGCCGACCATCAGCGGGTGATCGTCCGGGATGGTGCCCCAGCCCATCAGGGTCGGGATGACTGGAATACCTGTCAGCTCGGCGAACTCGACCAGCAGCTCGCTGGCGTCAGCGTTGATGATGCCGCCACCGGCGACCAGCAACGGACGTTCGGCCTGATCCAGCATCGCCAGGGCTTTTTCGACTTGCACGCGGGTCGCGCTCGGCTTGGCCAGCGGCAGTGGCTGATAGGCGTCGATGTCGAATTCGATTTCAGCCATCTGCACGTCGAACGGCAGGTCAATCAGCACCGGGCCCGGACGGCCGGAACGCATTTCATAGAAGGCTTTCTGGAAGGCGTAAGGCACTTGGCCCGGCTCCAGAACAGTGGTCGCCCACTTGGTCACCGGCTTGACGATGCTGGTGATGTCGACGGCCTGGAAGTCTTCCTTGTGCATACGGGCGCGGGGTGCCTGGCCGGTAATGCAGAGGATCGGGATCGAGTCTGCGGAGGCGCTGTACAGACCGGTGACCATGTCGGTACCGGCCGGGCCGGAAGTGCCGATGCACACGCCGATGTTGCCGGCCTTGGTGCGGGTGTAGCCCTCGGCCATGTGCGAGGCGCCTTCAACGTGGCGAGCGAGGACGTGATCGATGCCACCGACTTTCTTCAGGGCGGAATACAGCGGGTTGATCGCAGCACCCGGAATGCCAAAAGCGGTATCGACCCCTTCACGGCGCATCACCAGAACGGCGGCTTCGATTGCTCTCATTTTGCTCATGGTTTTGTGCCTCTTTACGTTTTGTAATTGTATACAAGTGGCTTTGCGCAGAGTGTATTCACGGCGGACGGCGCAGGTCAATCCATTTTCTCAAGCACCTGTTTCATTCGTCGGAAGCCGATTCTGCTGTGGCTTTTCGTCGCATGAGGCGCTTTTCGGCGATTATTGTATACAAAAAAATAATTCATTGTGTTCTATTTGTTGCATCGGGCTGCGACGCAAGCGCGCAGCCCAACGACTTTCCCAATAACAAAATGAGGACGGCACCATGAGCGCTTTAACCTTGAAAGTCGCAGTCAAGCTGGTCAACGAAGCCATCAGTGCAGGGCGGGCCATTTGCGCTGCACCGCTGACCATCGCGGTACTGGATACCGGCGGCCATCTGGTCACCCTGCAACGCGAAGACGGCGCCAGCCTGCTGCGTCCGAACATCGCCATCGGCAAAGCCTGGGGCGCCATCGCCCTGGGCAAGGGCTCACGCCTGCTGGCGCTGGACGCGCAACAACGCCCGGCGTTCATCGCCGCGCTCAACAGCATGGGACAGGGCAGTGTCGTGCCGGCACCGGGCGGTGTGCTGATTCGTGATCAGGCGGGCAACGTGCTGGGTGCGATCGGCATCAGCGGCGATCTGTCGGACATCGATGAGCAGGTCGCGATCAAGGCCGTAGAGGCCCTGGACCTGCGGGCGGATGCGGGGGTGGCTGCGTGATTTGCGGCGTTTGAACTGACGCCATCGCTGACTGGCTCGCTCCCCATTGATTCGAAGTGTCGGACACAAAATGTCTAACACTGCGAGCCCACTGTGGGAGCGAGCTTGCTCGCGAAGGCGATTCAACAGACACATCCTGCCAAAGTCATCCGCAGTCTAATTCTGTTCGCGGATCTAACCTTTCAAATCTTCTATTGAAATGGCAACGGAATGCCAAAATCATCAGCCTCACATCGACTGCGCTTGGGGCGTTATGACGAACCCAATCGCATTTATCTGCTGACTGCCAATACGTTGAGACGTGCTCCTTTTTTCAGGGGCTACATGTTGGGTAGATTGGTCGCAGATCAGTTTCAAAGTGCTCAGGAGCAAGGCTTGGTTGATTCATTGGCCTGGGTGGTCATGCCTGATCACTTGCACTGGTTGATCAATCTGAAGCAGGGATCGCTCCGTGAGCTGATGCAGAAAACCAAATCCTTGAGTGCGCGGGCTGTGAATCTAAGCGCCGGGAGAAGCGGAAGTATTTGGCAGCCGGGGTTTCATGATCACGCGCTGCGTCGGGACGAGGATTTGGTGAAAATGGCCCGGTATGTGGTGGCCAACCCATTGCGGGCCGGTTTGGTGAAAAAGCTGGCTCAGTACCCGTTGTGGGATGCGGTCTGGGCCTGTCGGTAAGACTGAGTCGCCCCGTTCGCGAGCAAGCTCGCTCCCACACTGGATCTGTGGCGTTCACAAATCTTCTGTGGGAGCGAGCTTGCTCGCGAACGGGGCATCGCAGTATTTCAGTCCGGCTCGCAGCCTTTGAGCACCAACCGGATGATGGTTTGTGCTGCCGCTTCATAGTCGGCTTCGTCGAGCTTTTCCTTGCCGGTCACGGCGGAGATCTGCCAGTCGAAGTCGGCGTAGGTCTGGGTCGCGGCCCAGATGCTGAACATCAGGTGGTTGGGGTCGATCGGGGCGATCTGGCCGCGCTCGATCCAGGTCTGGATGCAGTCGATGTTGTGCTTGGCCTGGCCGTTGAGCTGCTCGACCAGGTCGGCGCTCAGGTGCGGGGCGCCGTGCATGATTTCGCTGGCGAACACCTTGGAGGCGAAGGGCAGGTCGCGGGAGATGCGGATCTTCGAGCGGATGTAGCCGCTCAGTACTTCGCTCGGTACACCGTCCGGGTTGAACGGGGTCGAGGCCTGCAGGATCGGCACGATGATACTTTCCAGTACCTCGCGGTAGAGGTTTTCCTTGGACTTGAAGTAGTAATAGACGTTGGGCTTGGGCAGTCCTGCCTTGGCGGCGATGTCGCTGGTTTTGGTCGCAGCGAAGCCCTTGTCGGCAAACTCTTCACTGGCTGCACGCAGGATCAGTTCTTTGTTGCGCTCGCGGATTGTGCTCATAAACCCGGTGGTTCCTTGCCTGTTCTGGCGGTTGCGCATGGTAGCACCGGCCTCGCGCGGCGCTCAACAATGCCCCGTGTGGCCTGCAGTCGCGGTATGCTGCGCGGCATTATTCACATAAGGAAACAAGATTCATGGCAGGAAGCAGTTTGCTGGTGCTGATCGACGACATCGCCACCGTTCTGGACGACGTTGCGTTGATGACCAAAATGGCTGCCAAGAAAACCGCCGGCGTGCTCGGCGACGACTTGGCGCTCAATGCCCAGCAGGTCTCCGGCGTACGCGCGGAGCGGGAAATCCCGGTGGTCTGGGCGGTGGCCAAGGGCTCATTCGTCAACAAGCTGATCCTGGTGCCGTCGGCGCTGGCGATCAGCGCGTTCGTGCCGTGGCTGGTGACGCCGCTGTTGATGGTCGGTGGCGCCTACCTGTGTTTCGAAGGTTTCGAGAAACTCGCGCACAAGTTTCTGCACAGCAAGGCTGAAGACGAGGCCGAGCACGCCCAGTTGGTCGAAGCCGTTGCTGATCCGGCAACCGATCTGGTGGCCTACGAGAAAGACAAGATCAAGGGCGCGATCCGCACCGACTTCATCCTCTCGGCGGAAATCATCGCCATCACCCTCGGTACCGTGGCCGATGCTTCGCTGACCCAGCAAGTGATCGTGATGTCGGGCATCGCCATCGTCATGACCGTGGGTGTTTACGGTCTGGTGGCCGGTATCGTCAAGCTCGATGACCTCGGCCTGTGGCTGACGCAGAAGCCCGGCGCTGCGGCGAAGCGTATCGGTAACGCTATCCTGCGTGCCGCGCCTTACATGATGAAAGGCCTGTCGGTGATCGGCACCGCAGCGATGTTCCTGGTCGGTGGCGGCATCCTGACCCACGGCGTACCGGTGGTGCATCACTGGATCGAAAGCGTCGGCGCAGCGGCCGGTGGCGCCGGGTTTGTGGTGCCGATGCTGTTGAACGGCGTGGCGGGGATCATCGCGGGTGCGGTGGTGCTGGCGGGCGTGTCCGTGATCGGCAAAGTCTGGAAAGCCCTGAAGGGTTGAATCCTGAGGCAAACAAAAAGGCCATTCGACTCGCATCGAATGGCCTTTTTTTGTAGCTGGCGTTTTTACTCGGCGATCTGCAACTTGCGCGACTCGGTGTAGACGTAGCGCACCTTCTCGTACTCGAACGGTGAGTTCAGCTGACCGTAGCGGAAGCTGGTCTGGTAACGCTTGTCGACCGCGCGCAATGCCCAGACTTCCGGATGGTTGGAGCTGACTTCCGAAACATTGAGAAAGTTGATCGCGGACTCGGCTGAGAAATCCACCGCAAGGCCGGCGGTATCGCGCAGGTTCGACGGGCCGAGAATCGGCAGCACGAAATAGGCGCCGCCCGGTACGCCGTAGAAGCCCAGGGTCTGACCGAAGTCTTCGTTCTGGCGCGGCAGGCCCATGGCGGTGGCCGGGTCCCAGAGCCCGGCGATGCCGATGGTGGTGTTGAGCAGCAGGCGCGCGGTGGTTTCCATCGAGCGTTTGCCCTTGAACTGCAACAGGCTGTTGACCAGATTCGGCACATCGCCAAGGTTGTTGAAGAAGTTGCTCACGCCGGTGCGCACGAAGCTCGGGGTGATGTAGCGATAACCATCGACCACCGGCAGGAACACCCATTGGTCGAAGCGGTAGTTGAAGTGGTAGACGCGCCGGTTCCACTCTTCCAGCGGGTCGTAGACGTTCAGCGCGCTGAGGGTCGAGCGCTCGAACTCGCGCTGATCCAGCCCCGGGTTGAACTTGAGTTTGGACAGCGGCTCCTTGAAGCCGTCGCTGTCGATGACCACCGGTGCATTGGCTTTGCTGTTGTCGGCCTGGGCCATACCTGCACTGAGGAGCGCTGCAATCAGCAGGAGATATTTAGCCACGGAAGAACTCCAGCATGGCGTCGCTGTTGACGCGATAGTTAAGGTTGCCGCAATGGCCGCCCAGTGGGTAAACGGTCAGGCGATCACCGAAGGTCCGACGCAGGAAACCGAGATCGCCCGGACCGAGGATCACGTCGTCGGCGTTGTGCATGACGGCGATTTTCGGGCTGTCGTGCAGGTAATCCTTCAATGCGTACAGGCTCACCTGATCGATCAGTTGCAGCAGGCTGCCGCCGTCGGTGCGGGCGCGCCACATCGGGATCACCTGTTCGGTGAGGTAGCAGTCGAAGTCACATTGCAGCGCACGCTTGAGGAACGGCGTGAGGCTGGTGCCTTCGGTGATCGGGAATTTCGGCGGGGTGATCAGGCCACGGCGGTTGATCAGGTCCGAAGTGAACGCGATGTCCGCCGCCGAGAAGCGGAACGAGGTGCCGATCAGCATCGCCATCTGCTCGTTGCTCAGATGCTGCTTGGACTGCTGGAAGTCGTAGAGCAACGCATCGTTGAGGTCGATGTAGCCTTTTTGCTGGAAGTAGCGGGTCAGTTTGCTCAGCACCAGTTCATAGAAGGTGGTGCTGTTATTGATGCCCTTGACCTCGGTCTGCACCAGCTTGTCGAGGTTGGTGATCGAGGTATAGAGGTTGACCGGTGGATTGAGCAGCAGGACTTTCTTGAAGTTGAAGCTGCGACGGGTTTCATCCAGATGGGCAACGAACGCTGCGTCCAGTGCGCCGAGGCTGTAGCCGCTGAGGTAATAGTCGGTGACCGGCAGTTTCGGGTTCTGCGCCCGCACGGCCTGCATCACCCGATACATGTCTTCGGCGTCTTCCTTGGTCACGCCGGGGGTGGCGAAACGCGAGGCGGCGCTCATGAAGTCGAAGCTGGTCGGCGACGACAGCTGCACGACGTGGTAGCCGGCCTTGTAATAAAGCTTCTTCAGGTATTCGTTGAGCGTGCTGTCGTAGCGCGCGCCAGTGCCGGCGATCAGGAAGATCAGCGGCGCGGCCTTGTCCTGGGTGGCGATGCGATAGGTCAGTTTTTTCACCGGCCAGAAATTGTCCGGCAGGATGAATTCGCGCTCGGGGCGCAGGGTGACGCTGCGATCGGTCTGATCGATGTCGTCGTCCAGTGGCAGTTCAGGGCGCAAGTCCGGCGGCGTGGTGGCGATGGTCGCCTCGAACGGATTGGTCAGGGGATAGCCATAGCTGGCGGCGTCGATATCCACCGCCAGCGCGGACGCACTCAGAATAAGGCCGCCAAACAGGGCGGCGAAGCGCAAGGAACGGAGCATGACTGGATCCCTTAGAGGAAGGTGCCGAATGAAGTTCGCAGGCTATGACCACCGGGTTTGCGCCAAAGTGCCATGCCACGGCATCTATCTGACGGAATTCGGAGTAATAGTAGCCGGACGATACACTTTGCAAGGAATGAATGACCAGTTAAGAGTTGTTAGTCCTTGCGTATGCGCGGCGGCGGATTAAGCTGGCCGCCGATTTCATCGATTGGAGTGTTCCATGTCCCGCCGCTTGCCTGTGATTCTGCTGCTCGTTCTGTTGCCGTTGTGGCTGGCCGCCAGTTATGGCGCGCGTTATGGCTTCATGGAGGACGCGCAGTGGGTGGGCATCTGCGTGGATGAGGCGAGCCGTTGGGAATGCTCGGTGCGCTCGAACCTGGGCCTGATCATTCATTTCCAGATGCTGGGCTGGGCGGCGGTCACGGCCGCGGTGATCGGTTTTGTCGTGCCGGGACGGGCAGGGCGGTGGCTGGCGGTGCTGGCGCTGATGTTCGGGTTGCCGGCGCTGGCGCTGTACAACACGACGCTGGCGGTGTTTGCGGTGGTGATTGCCGGGTTGCGGTTGGTAAGAAAGTCGATGATGCGCTAAGCAGGTTTGCATGACCTGTTATTTCTGACAGTTGACGATGTCTGCGGCACCGAACATATTCAAGCCGTCGTAGAGGGTTGATCCTGTCGGGAGATTCCGCGATGCATTCACATACGCCTGTGATGACCGTGACGGATCCACGAGGTTTGGTGGTGCGTGATGTCGCCTATTACAGGGCTGCTGTCGGGAACCTCATTGAACGACGGGTCACCCATCAGGCCTACGATGCTTCCAGGCGTGCAACCAAGCGCTATGACCCTCGTCTGTTCCTGCTTCTCGATATGGAGCCCGATATCCCCGCAAGCCTGCGAACGGTATTCAACCTCGCGGGGGAAGAACTGCTGACCGATAACGTCGACATCGGCTGTCGCGTGCAATTGTCAGGGCCTGCTGGCCAGAACGTCGATAGCTGGGACAGCAGGTCAACGCATTTTCATACGGTTTACGATGAGCTTATTCGTCCTGTAAAGGAAACCGTGCGTGTGCCCGGCCAGGCTGAACGGACCTGTACGTATTTTTCGTATGGTGGCAGCGGAGTGCCGTTTGCCGAGCGCAATCAATGCGGGCAACTCATTCGGCAAGATGATAATGCCGGAACAAAATTTCATCGCTCGTATTCACTCAAAGGCGAGTTACTCGAAAGTACTCAACACTTTCTAGAGATCGTGGCACCACCGGATTGGCCTTCTTCAGAGATTGATCGCGATCTACTTCATGAGTCAGGCACTGGTGCAACGACCCGCTCTAGTTACAGCGCGACGTCTCAACTGCTTAGCGAAATCGATGCCAAGAGCAATGCCCGCATCTTCAATTATCAAGTGGATGGGCAGGCTCTCGGAATAAAAGTGAAAGTAGGAAAGGACGGGGCGTCAACTGATGTGGTCACCGAGATTCGGTACAACGCTTTCAATAAAGTCGAGCAGCAAACTCTGGCCAATGGGCTGGTCTGCTCTGCCTCTTATTCTCCGGTCGATGGAAGACTGTATGAGCTGAGATCACGGATCCCGGGCCATTCGCCTCTGCAGCACCTTGTTTACCGATACGACCCGGTGGGTAACGTAGTCGCTATCGAAAACCGCGCGTTGCGCGTTCGCTACTTCGGTAATCAGAAGATTGATCCTGTCAGGACGTTCCGTTACGACACAAATTACCAACTCATCGGTGCTACTGGATGGCAGGTGATTGGAGGGAGTGCAGGCCCGAGCCTGCCTGCGTTTCAGTCCCCGGCGGATCCGGGGCAGTTGGAAAACTACACGGAGTCGTTTGATTACGATTGCAGCGGAAATCTGATCAAGCAAGTTATCAGCGCAGCGATTGGAAGTCGCACTCAGCAGATGGTTGTCTCGAAGTACAGTAATCGTGCACTGGTGCAAAAAGAAAATGGAGATTTACCAACGGAAGCTGAAATTGCACAGGGGCACGATTTGGCTGGCAACAAGCTTATTCTGCTACCGGGGCAGCAACTGGAATGGGATGAGCGCAATCGATTGTGCAGAGTAGGGACGGTAGTGCGCCCTGATTTGCCAAACGATGATGAGGCATACGTTTACGATCATGGCGGGCAGAGACTGCGAAAAATTCGCACGACTCTGCGCGGTCGTTTGGCAATTCCCCAGGAGGTTCGTTATCTGGGAGCGCTGGAAGTGCGAACCAGCAGTTCAAGCCTGCTGCAAGTCATCAACGTGCAGGCAGAACTGTGCGATGTCCGTGTGCTCAACCGAAAAGATCCGCGGTCAGGTAAAGCCACTGTCACTATCCGGTTTGCAGTGACTGATCAGATTGGCTCTTGCTGCCTGGAACTTGATGAGACCGGCGCGCTTATCAGTGAAGAAGTTTTTTCTGCCTTTGGCCGCACAGTCTGGTGGGCGGGCAGCGACCAGATTAAAGCCAGTGACAAGACCCGGCGTTTTTCGGGCAAGGAACGGGACTTAACAGGACTGTATTACTACGGAGTGAGATATTACGTGCCTTGGTGGCACCAATGGCTCAGCCCGGATCCTGGCGGTGTGGTGGATGGTTTGAATTTGTACCGTATGGTTGGTAATAACCCGGTTACTTTTTTTGATGACGCAGGGTTTGCCGGTACTGATATCAATGTAAGTAGCCAGGGCAATTATGAGAGTCTGGTTGCCAGCTTTTCAGCGGGCGATATTCTGTTCGGGCTGCGAGAACCTCGTGATGCTGCGCTGAAAGCCCTGGAAAAGGTCGGGTTCAAGGAATTTTCAAGAGTGCCTTTGTGGAGAGGCGGGTTAACGAGGGTGCTTTGGGAGAAAAAACGCAATGTCCTGAAGCAGAATGACCTGACCGATGCTGCGTTTGGCCCGACGGTTACGGCGGGTATTTACAGAACGAACGAGCAGATCAAGTCAGAGCTGGTCGATGTGGATCGTGGTATTGGTTACAAAGAGTTTGCAATGACCAATCGGTATTTTCAAAAGGATGAAAAAGGCACCGGCAACTTCTTTGAAATAAACGTTCCGATGTGGCGTCGCTCAAGTAAAGCAGGTTTGGAGTACCAGATTTTCGGGCGAAATAAAAAAGTCCTCTTTGCGATCGATAACTTGATGGAGACGCTGGATGACATTGTTGCAAAAACGGCAGGAGCAGGAACCAGTGTGACGGCCTCTGAAATAAGATATGTGTATCGGCGAAAAGACACGCCTGAAGTCAAAAACAATGTGAAATTTTTTGTGGCTGACAGAGAAGTGCCGCAGGCAGAGTTCTTTGCATTGCCGGCCTGGAAGAATTATCAACCCAAGAAAACGTTCAAAAGCGTTGCTGTACCGCGTCGAGCAACGCAAAACATGCATTAGTCGCGGGCTTTCAGGTTAGCGGGATAAGTTGGTACATGAGGGGGGAGCGCAAATCCTGTTCTCCAGGCTGGAGACAGGATTTGCGTGCAGTCCTGAATATCAGTTCTTGCGAACCCGCAAGCAGCGCCATAGCGCAGCCACCATCAACACGCTGACCAGCGCCCAGCCCCACGCCTGCTGATTCTGCAAACCTTCGCGGAACAGTTGCGGCGCAATGCCGGCGCCGATGATGAAGGTCAGCAGGGCGATCTCCCGACGGGCCACATTTACCGGGCGGCACAGGTAAACCAGCGCCGGCAGGATGAATGCCACACTCGGAAAGCTTCGGTAGCGCGGATCGAACACCAGCTCCAGCATCATCACCGCAGCGGCGAAACCGGTTGCCGCGACCAGCCAGCCGGCCCGTCGCTCGAAAGCGTTGAACGCCCGTTCACGCCAGCCGCTGCGGGCGCTCAAGGTCAGCGCGGCATGGGCCAGCACCAACAGATTCAGAGCCGTCAGTAACCCGACCCACAGCCATTCGCTGGCAAACCGCGTGGTCACTCGCGCCAGATCACCCCAGGCGCCAATCGAACAGGCGGCGAGGGCGCCGAGCAGCGGCAGGATCAGCGCCGAGCGCGTCGTGCGAACCCGGCCACCCAGCAGCAATGTTCCGAGGAAAATCAGCCCGCCGACCGCCAGCCACTGCGACCAGTACGGCACGTTCGACACCGGCCCGGCCAGCACGCCTTTGTCCTGGCGATCAGCATCGAACAGTCCCCAATAACCGCCGACCGCCCCCTCGCTGCCGCGCTTCCACGGCTGGTCGAACGCTTCGATCAGGTTGTACCGCCAGCCTTCCTGTTCGGCGAGGGTGACAAAACCACGTATGAACCTGGCTTCGTTGACCCGGCTCGGCAGTGCGGTCTCACGCTGGCGGCCTTCACTCGGCCAACCGGTTTCGCCGATCATCACGTCCTTGGGCGCGAACTTGTTGCCGAATACTTGGCGCACTTGCGCTACATGATGCAGCGCGACGTCAATGTTCGACGGATCGTCTTCCCAGTACGGCAGCAAGTGAATGGTCAGAAAATCCACCGCCGGCGCGACTTCCGGGTGTTTGAGCCAGAACTCCCAGACATCCGCGTAGGTGACTGGTTGCTTGATGTGGCTCTTGACCTTGTTGATCAGCTTCGCCAGTTGCGCGCCGGTCACTTCCTTGCGCAGCAGGGCTTCGTTGCCGACGATCACGGCGCTGACCACGTCCGGGTTGGCATTGGCCGAGGCAATCAGTAGGTCGACTTCCTTCTCGGTGTCCACCGGGTTGCTGTTGACCCACGCGCCGATCATCAACTTCAGGCCATGCTTGCGCGCCAGATCCGGCAGCGCTTCGAGGCCGGTCATCGAGTAGGTGCGAATGCATTCGAAGCGGGTGGCGAGCAGGGCGAGGTCGGCGTCCATGCGCTCCGGGCGCAGTTTGAACGGGACGTCGAACGGCGACTGGTCCTTGTCGAACGGGGTGTAGGAGGCGCATTGCAGCTTGTGGGTCGGGGTGGTGACGTCCGGCAGGATCACCGGTTTGCCGAGTCCGTACCAGAAGCCGCACAGGGCAAACAGCCCGAGCAGGCAGGCGAACAGATAAGGAAGAAAGGGGAAGCGGGAGGTCGCGGACATGGTCAGGCCGAGTGGCTGCAAAGCGACGCATGTTACCTGCATTTATGAGCAGGTTGGTGGCCCGCACGATTTTGACATGCAAAGTTCGGGCGGATTGTCTGGCGCCAAATATCCGAATGCAGTTAATGGCTTTCTGATGTCGTTTCTCGTTGCCTTGAGGTCGCTGACAGAGCAGGTCTTATCGGGCGTCGGGTTGATGATCGGAGCCATCAGTACTCCGCTGATGTTCTAACGAGTTTGCGGTCGGGCGTGATGGGGGCGCTGTGCACCATAACAATACGTTGACGATGCCCGGCATCCGTCGGGCGCAGCATTTCGGGGAAGTAACGATGAAGATGCGACGACTTTTAGGCGCAGGTGCCGCTCTGGTGCTTGCGATGGGCTCCACTTTCGCCAGCGCTGAAAAACAGACCCTGAACATCGGTTACGTTGACGGTTGGTCCGACAGTGTCGCGACCACCCACGTGGCGGCCGAAGTGATCAAGCAGAAGCTCGGCTACGACGTGAAACTGCAAGCCGTCGCCACCGGCATCATGTGGCAGGGTGTCGCCACCGGCAAACTCGACGCCATGCTCTCGGCCTGGCTGCCAGTGACCCACGGCGAATACTGGGCCAAGAACAAGGATCAGGTCGTCGATTACGGCCCGAACTTCAAGGATGCGAAAATCGGTCTGATCGTGCCGGAGTACGTCAAGGCCAAGACCATCGAAGATCTGAAAACCGACGACTCCTTCAAAAAACGTATCGTCGGCATCGACGCCGGTTCAGGCGTGATGCTCAAGACTGATCAGGCGATCAAGGATTACGACCTGACCGGCTATCAACTCAAGGCCAGTTCCGGCGCCGGCATGATTGCCGAGCTGACCCGCGCCGAGAAGAAAAACGAATCCATCGCCGTCACCGGCTGGGTGCCGCACTGGATGTTCGCCAAGTGGAAACTGCGCTTCCTCGACGACCCGAAAGGTGTGTATGGCGCGGCTGAAACCGTGAACAGCATCGGCAGCAAGGAGCTGGCGACCAAGGCGCCGGAAGTGGCCAAGTTCCTGAAAAACTTCCAATGGGCTTCGAAAGACGAAATCGGCGAAGTCATGCTGGCGATTCAGGACGGTGCAAAACCTGACGTAGCGGCCAAGGATTGGGTGGCCAAGCACCCTGAGCGTGTTGCCGACTGGACCAAGTGATTTAAGCCGAAGCGTCTAATCTGCGCTTCCCAGGGCCGCCCGACATGACTGTCGGGCGGCCTTTTTTGTTTGCCCACTATTAATAAGCAGGGATGGGCGTTTTCGGCGGGTCTGGAAATTGGCAAAAACGTCATGGCGTTCTACTACTAAGGTCGTCTGGAACCCGGCTCGCAGCCGCATACAGTGGATATGTTCCAAAAATAAAAATCTGTGCTGCGAGGATAAAAACAATGAACGACAGCATTTACCTCTCGATTCAGAACAGCCCGCGCTTCAAGGAGCTGGTCAAGAAAAGAGAAAGGTTCGCCTGGATACTCTCGGCGATCATGCTCGGGCTCTACTCCGGCTTCATCCTTCTGATCGCGTACGGGCCGCAAGTGCTCGGGACGAAAATCAGTGCCGAATCATCCATCACCTGGGGCATCCCGATCGGTGTCGGACTGATTGTCTCGGCCTTCATCCTGACCGGCATTTACGTGCGCCGCGCCAATGGCGAGTTCGACGACCTGAACAACGCGATTCTCAAGGAGGCTCAGCAATGATCCGGCGTCTACTGGCTCTTTTGAGCATCGCAGCGTTCGCTCCCGCCGTCTGGGCCGCTGACGCCCTGACCGGTGAAGTCCACAAGCAACCGCTTAACGTTTCCGCGATCGTCATGTTCGTGGCGTTCGTTGGTGCGACCCTGTGCATCACTTACTGGGCATCCAAACGCAATAACTCGGCAGCCGACTACTATGCGGCGGGCGGCAAGATCACCGGTTTCCAGAACGGTCTGGCAATTGCCGGTGACTACATGTCGGCGGCGTCCTTCCTGGGTATTTCCGCGCTGGTGTTCACCTCCGGCTACGACGGCCTGATCTACTCGATCGGCTTCCTCGTGGGCTGGCCGATCATTCTGTTCCTGATCGCCGAGCGTCTGCGCAACCTGGGTAAATACACCTTTGCCGACGTGGCGTCCTACCGTCTCGGGCAAACCCAGATCCGCACCCTGTCTGCCTGCGGTTCGCTGGTGGTGGTGGCGTTCTACCTGATCGCGCAAATGGTCGGTGCCGGCAAGCTGATCCAGCTGCTGTTCGGTCTCGACTACCACGTTGCGGTGATTCTGGTCGGTATCCTGATGTGCCTGTACGTGCTGTTCGGCGGCATGCTGGCGACCACCTGGGTACAGATCATCAAGGCTGTGCTGTTGTTGTCCGGTGCCTCGTTCATGGCGCTGATGGTGATGAAGCATGTCAACTTCGACTTCAACACCCTGTTCTCCGAAGCCATCAAGGTTCACGCCAAGGGCGAAGCGATCATGAGCCCGGGCGGTCTGGTAAAAGACCCGATCTCGGCATTCTCCCTGGGTCTGGCACTGATGTTCGGTACCGCCGGCCTGCCGCACATCCTGATGCGCTTCTTCACCGTAAGCGACGCGAAAGAAGCTCGTAAAAGCGTGCTGTACGCGACCGGTTTCATTGGCTACTTCTACATCCTGACCTTCATCATCGGCTTCGGCGCGATCCTTCTGGTCAGCACCAACCCGGCCTTTAAAGATGCGGCGGGCGCTCTGCTCGGCGGCAACAACATGGCGGCAGTGCACCTGGCGAACGCCGTGGGCGGCAGCGTGTTCCTCGGCTTCATCTCGGCGGTGGCGTTCGCGACCATCCTGGCGGTGGTGGCCGGCCTGACTTTGGCCGGTGCTTCGGCGGTGTCTCACGACCTGTACGCCAGCGTGATCAAGAAGGGCAAGGCCAACGAGAAGGATGAGATTCGCGTTTCGAAGATCACCACCATCGCGCTGGGCGTTCTGGCCATCGGCCTGGGCATCCTGTTCGAAAGCCAGAACATCGCGTTCATGGTCGGTCTGGCGTTCTCCATCGCGGCAAGCTGCAACTTCCCGGTGCTGCTGCTTTCGATGTACTGGAAGAAGCTGACCACTCGTGGCGCCATGATTGGTGGCTGGCTGGGGCTGGTGAGCGCGGTGGGGCTGATGATTCTTGGCCCGACCATCTGGGTGCAGATCCTGCATCACGAGAAGGCGATTTTCCCTTACGAGTATCCGGCTCTGTTTTCGATGATCATTGCGTTCATCGGGATCTGGTTCTTCTCGATCACCGACAAGTCGGCTGAGGCCGAGAACGAGCGGGCGCTGTTCTTCCCGCAGTTTGTGCGTTCGCAGACCGGGTTGGGAGCGAGTGGGGCGGTATCGCACTGAGGATCTTGTGTAGGTTGAGTTGAATGAAAATGCCCTGGTCGAGAGATTGGGGCATTTTTTTGTGGGCGGTTATCGGACTTTCTTTGGGGTGGGATATCCGTTGCTGCGGTAATGGGCACCAGCGGTGGCACCCGAAGAAACGGCTATGTACCCAATCAACAATAAACCAGTCGGTCCAAAGGCCGCTGAAATGCCCCAAACAAAAAACGGCCCCCATTCTCATGGAGGCCGTTCCCGGTACAGCGCTAAGACGCTATCGCTAGACAGCTCTTATTTGCGGTCTTCCAGCTTGGTGATGTCCCGCGACTCGTAGCCAGTGTAAAGCTGGCGCGGACGGCCGATCTTGTACGGGCTGGAGAGCATTTCCTTCCAGTGCGAGATCCAGCCGACAGTACGTGCCAGGGCGAAAATCACGGTGAACATGCTGGTCGGAATGCCGATCGCCTTGAGGATGATCCCCGAGTAGAAGTCGACGTTCGGATACAGCGAGCGCTCGATGAAGTACGGGTCGGTCAGCGCGATCTCTTCCAGGCGCATGGCCAGTTCGAGTTGCGGATCGTTCTGGATGCCCAGTTCCTTCAGCACTTCGTCGCAGGTCTGCTTCATTACAGTCGCGCGAGGGTCGCGGTTCTTGTAGACGCGGTGACCGAAGCCCATCAGCTTGAACGGATCGTTCTTGTCCTTGGCCTTGGCGATGAACTTGTCGATGTTCGAAACATCGCCGATTTCATCGAGCATGGTCAGCACGGCTTCGTTCGCACCGCCGTGGGCAGGGCCCCACAGTGCGGCGATACCGGCGGCGATACAGGCGAATGGGTTGGCACCCGAGGAGCCCGCCAGACGCACGGTGGAGGTCGATGCGTTCTGCTCGTGGTCGGCGTGGAGGATGAAGATCCGGTCCATGGCCTTGGCGAGTACCGGGCTGATCGGTTTGATCTCGCACGGGGTGTTGAACATCATGTGCAGGAAGTTTTCCGCGTACGACAGGTCGTTGCGCGGGTACATCATGGGTTGACCCATGGAGTACTTGTAAACCATCGCGGCCAGGGTCGGCATCTTGGCAACCAGGCGGATCGCGGAGATTTCGCGATGCTGCGGGTTATTGATGTCGAGGGAGTCGTGGTAGAAGGCCGAGAGGGCGCCGACTACACCACACATGACGGCCATCGGGTGGGCGTCACGGCGGAAGCCGTTGAAGAAGGTTTTCAGCTGCTCGTGAACCATGGTGTGGTTCTTTACGGTGCCGACGAACTGGGCCTTTTGCTCTGCAGTTGGCAGTTCGCCGTTCAGCAGCAGGTAGCAGGTTTCCAGGTAGTCCGACTTTTCAGCCAGCTGTTCGATCGGGTAGCCGCGGTGCAGCAGGATGCCGTTGTCGCCGTCGATATAGGTAATCTTCGATTCGCAGGAAGCGGTCGACATGAAACCGGGGTCGAAAGTGAAGCGGCCCGTGGCCGTCAGGCCCCGAACATCGATAACATCGGGACCAACGGTGCCGGTTAAAATGGGCAGCTCGACGGGGGCTGCGCCCTCGATGATCAACTGCGCTTTTTTGTCAGCCATGTGGCCTCCTATTTATGCTTGAAATCATCAGACAGACCCCCCACGCAGGGCCCGCACCACTATAGTGAGATAAATTCGAATGTCAATTTGCCTAAAGTCTTGCTCCAGAAGGCTTTAACCGTACTTTTTCCTCGAAATTGCCTGCCATTTACGCCTTTTATACGACTTGTGCAATCCGCTATTGGGGGTAGGCGATTGCGTTGTCATTAGTAGCCTAACTGTCTATACTCGGCGACCGACCGCCAAGGGCTTTTGGGCTCGCTTTCATTGGGGGTCGCATCCCTGGGTGGTGGTTACCTGACCAGTGCACTCCCCAACAACTTTGCCCTGATTGTTAGGGGCTCTTCAGTGTGAAAAAAAAGCCGTGAAAAGCCAACGACCTGTAAACCTAGACCTAAGGACCATCAAACTCCCCATCACCGGCGTTACGTCGTTTCTTCACCGTGTTTCCGGCATCATCCTCTTCCTGGGCCTCGGCATCATGCTTTATGCATTGGGCAAATCCCTGGGTTCCGAGGAAGGTTATGTCGAGGTGAAGGCATGCTTGACCAGCCCGCTGGCCAAGTTCGTAGCATGGGGCCTCCTGTCCGCTCTTCTGTATCACCTGGTTGCCGGTGTGCGCCACTTGATCATGGACATGGGCATCGGTGAGACGCTGGAAGGCGGCCGCCTGGGCTCGAAACTGATCATCGCCGTTTCCGTGGTGCTGATCGTTCTGGCAGGAGTTTGGATATGGTAACCAGCGTTACAAACCTTTCGCGTTCGGGCCTCTATGACTGGATGGCACAACGTGTGTCTGCGGTCGTTCTCGCGGCTTATTTCATTTTCCTGATCGGCTACCTCGCCGCGAACCCGGGCATTGGCTACGACCAATGGCACGGCCTGTTCGCCCACAACGGAATGCGTATCTTCAGTCTGCTGGCACTGGTTGCCCTGGGCGCTCACGCCTGGGTCGGCATGTGGACCATCGCGACCGACTACCTGACGCCAATGGCGCTGGGCAAGTCCGCGACTGCAGTACGTTTCCTTTTCCAGGCAGTATGCGGCGTCGCGATGTTCGCTTACTTCGTCTGGGGTGTGCAGATTCTCTGGGGTATCTGATTCATGGCTAACATTCCAACGATTTCTTTCGACGCCATCATTATTGGTGGCGGCGGTGCCGGCATGCGCGCTGCGCTGCAACTGGCACAGGGCGGTCACAAGACTGCCGTGATCACCAAGGTTTTCCCGACCCGCTCGCACACTGTGTCCGCACAGGGCGGCATCACTTGCGCCATCGCATCGGCCGACCCGAACGATGACTGGCGCTGGCACATGTACGATACCGTCAAGGGTTCCGACTACATCGGTGACCAGGACGCTATCGAATACATGTGTCAGGAAGGCCCGGCTGCCGTTTTCGAGCTGGACCACATGGGTCTGCCGTTCTCGCGTACCGAAACCGGCCGTATCTACCAGCGTCCATTCGGCGGTCAGTCGAAGGATTACGGCAAGGGCGGGCAGGCTGCCCGTACCTGCGCCGCTTCCGACCGTACCGGTCACGCGCTGCTGCACACTCTTTATCAGGGCAACCTGAAAGCCGGTACCACGTTCCTGAACGAGTACTACGCAGTCGACCTGGTGAAAAACCAGGAAGGCGAATTCGTCGGTGTGATCGCAATCTGCATCGAAACCGGCGAAACCACCTACATCCGCGCCAAAGCCACCGTACTGGCTACCGGCGGTGCAGGTCGTATCTATGCATCCACCACCAACGCCCTGATCAACACCGGTGACGGCGTCGGCATGGCTCTGCGTGCCGGCGTGCCGGTACAAGACATCGAAATGTGGCAGTTCCACCCGACCGGCATCGCCGGCGCCGGTGTACTGGTTACCGAAGGTTGCCGTGGTGAAGGTGGTTACCTGATCAACAAGCACGGCGAGCGTTTCATGGAGCGTTATGCTCCGAACGCCAAAGACCTTGCCGGTCGTGACGTGGTTGCGCGTTCGATGGTTAAAGAAATCATCGCCGGCAATGGTTGCGGTCCGAATGGCGACCACGTAATGCTCAAACTCGACCACCTGGGCGAGGAAGTGCTGCACAGCCGTCTGCCAGGCATCTGCGAACTGTCGAAGACTTTCGCACACGTTGATCCGGTGGTTGCTCCGGTTCCGGTTGTTCCGACTTGCCACTACATGATGGGCGGCGTTGCCACCAACATTCACGGCCAGGCGATCACTCAGGACGCCGAAGGCGTGGATCAGATCATTCCTGGTCTGTTCGCAGTCGGTGAAGTGGCTTGCGTATCGGTTCACGGTGCCAACCGTCTGGGCGGCAACTCGCTGCTCGACCTGGTGGTATTCGGCCGCGCTGCCGGCCTGCACCTGGAGAAGGCGCTGACCGACGGCATCGAATATGACGACGCTACCGAAGCCGACATCGAAGCTGCCCTGGCGCGTCTGAACGCCCTGAACAACCGTACCGACGGCGAAGACGTCGCTACCCTGCGTCGCGAGCTGCAAAGCTGCATGCAGAACTACTTCGGTGTATTCCGTACCGGCGAATACATGCAGAAGGGTATTGCCCAGCTGGCAGATCTGCGCAAGCGCATTGCCAACGTGAAGATCAACGATAAGTCGCAGGCGTTCAACACTGCACGTATCGAAGCGCTGGAACTGCAAAACCTGCTGGAAGTGGCTGAAGCTACCGCCATCGCTGCCGAAGTACGTAAAGAGTCCCGTGGTGCTCACGCCCGTGAAGACTTCGAAGACCGTGACGACGAAAACTGGCTGTGCCACACCCTGTACTTCCCGGGTGAGAAACGTGTCGCCAAGCGTGCCGTGAACTTCTCGCCGAAGACTGTTCCGACTTTCGAACCTAAAGTCCGGACTTATTAAGGGTGACCGCCATGTTGAAAGTCAGTGTTTATCGTTACAACCCTGATCAGGACGCTGCGCCGTTCATGCAGGAATTCCAGGTCGATACCGGTGGTAAAGACCTGATGGTGCTGGACGTGCTGGCCCTCATCAAGGAACAGGACGAAGGTTTCTCCTATCGTCGCTCCTGCCGTGAAGGCGTCTGCGGCTCCGACGGCATGAACATCAACGGCAAGAACGGCCTGGCGTGCATCACGCCGCTGTCCGCTGTCGTGAAAGGTAACAAGCTGGTCATTCGGCCGCTGCCAGGTTTGCCGGTTATCCGTGACCTGGTTGTCGATATGAGCATCTTCTACAAGCAATACGAGAAGGTTAAGCCATTCCTGCAGAACGACACGCCGGCTCCGGCCATCGAGCGTCTGCAGTCCCTGAAGAGCGTGAAAAGCTCGACGGTCTGTACGAGTGCATCCTGTGCGCTTGCTGCTCGACCTCTTGCCCGTCCTTCTGGTGGAACCCGGACAAGTTCCTGGGTCCGGCTGCCCTGCTGCAAGCGTACCGCTTCCTGGCAGACAGCCGTGACACCAAGACGTCCGAGCGTCTGGCGTCCCTCGATGACCCGTTCAGCGTCTTCCGCTGCCGGGGCATCATGAACTGCGTCAACGTATGTCCGAAAGGCCTGAACCCGACTAAGGCCATCGGTCACATCCGTAACATGTTGCTTTCGAGCGGCGTGTGATTCAGCTGCTGTAACCGCTGTACCCGAAGAAGGCTTAGGCGCGGGCTTCAACCCGCGCCATGGCTATAACCAGAGCAGCAGCCATAAGCTGCGGCTCTTATTTTGAAGAAATGAGACAAGCAGGGGCATCCGGGCTGGTACCCGGACTATCAGTGTGATCCTAAGTGGCTTGTTTTGGTCGCTGCATTCGGACTTCTGCAAGCTTGCTCGGTGTCGACACCGGTGGTGTTCCCCTAACCGAGGGTGACCAAGCATGCAAGAAAGCGTGATGCAGCGCATGTGGAACAGCGCCTACCTTTCCGGAGGTAACGCTGCCTATGTGGAAGAGCTTTATGAGCTCTACCTGCACGACCCTAACGCTGTGCCAGAAGAGTGGCGCAACTACTTCCAGAAGTTGCCTGCCGACGGCAACTCCTCCACCGATGTTTCGCACTCCACGATTCGCGATCATTTCGTGCTGCTGGCAAAGAACCAGCGCCGCGCCCAGCCGGTTTCCGCCGGTAGCGTGAGCACTGAGCACGAGAAGAAGCAAGTTGAAGTGCTGCGATTGATCCAGGCCTACCGTATGCGTGGCCACCAGGCAGCCCAGCTTGACCCGCTGGGACTGTGGCAGCGTCCTGCACCTGCAGACCTGTCGATCAATCACTACGGCTTGACCAATGCCGATCTTGATACGACCTTCCGTGCCGGCGACCTGTTCATCGGCAAAGAGGAAGCGAGCCTACGCGAAATTCACGAAGCGTTGCAGCAGACATATTGCCGCACCATCGGCGCTGAATTTACGCACATCACCGATTCCGAGCAGCGCCAGTGGTTCCAGCAGCGTCTGGAAAGCGTACGTGGCCGTCCGGAATACTCCGCCGACATCAAGAGCCACCTGCTCGAGCGTGTGACGGCCGGTGAAGGTCTGGAAAAATACCTGGGTACCAAATACCCGGGCACCAAGCGTTTCGGTCTGGAAGGCGGCGAAAGCCTGATTCCGATGCTCGACGAACTGATCCAGCGTTCCGGTTCCTACGGCACCAAGGAAGTCGTCATCGGCATGGCCCACCGTGGCCGTCTGAACGTACTGGTCAACACCTTCGGCAAGAACCCGCGCGAGCTGTTCGATGAGTTCGAAGGCAAGAAGAAGGTCGAGCTGGGTTCCGGTGACGTTAAATACCACCAGGGCTTCTCGTCCAACGTAATGACCACCGGCGGTGAAGTTCACCTGGCCATGGCGTTCAACCCGTCCCACCTGGAAATCGTTTCCCCGGTGGTCGAGGGTTCGGTTCGCGCCCGTCAGGATCGTCGCAACGACCCTACCGGTGAAAAGGTTCTGCCGATCTCCATCCACGGTGACGCGGCATTCGCCGGTCAGGGCGTGGTGATGGAAACCTTCCAGATGTCGCAGACCCGCGGTTTCAAGACCGGCGGTACCGTGCACATCGTGATCAACAACCAGGTTGGTTTCACCATCAGCAACCCGCTGGACTCGCGCTCCACCGAGTACGCGACCGACGTTGCGAAAATGATCCAGGCGCCGATCCTCCATGTGAATGGTGATGATCCGGAAGCCGTATTGTTCGTGACCCAGCTGGCCATCGACTACCGCATGCAGTTCAAGCGTGACGTGGTGATTGACCTGGTCTGCTACCGTCGTCGCGGCCACAACGAGGCCGACGAGCCAAGCGGCACCCAGCCTCTGATGTATCAGCAGATCACCAAGCAGCGCACCACCCGTGAGCTGTACGCTGATCGTCTGACCCAGGCCGGTGTATTGGATGCAGAGCGTGTTCAGGCGAAAGTCGACGAATACCGCAACGCGCTGGACAACGGTCTGCACGTGGTGAAGTCGCTGGTCAAGGAGCCGAACAAAGAGCTGTTCGTGGACTGGCGTCCGTATCTGGGCCACACCTGGACTGCGCGTCACGACACACGCTTCGATCTGAAGACCCTGCAGGAACTGTCTGCCAAGCTGCTGGAAATTCCGGAAGGCTTCGTGGTTCAGCGTCAGGTCGCGAAGATCTACGAAGACCGTCAGAAGATGCAAGCCGGCGGCCTGCCGATCAACTGGGGTTATGCCGAAACCATGGCGTACGCGACCCTGGCGTTCGAAGGTCACCCGATCCGCATGACCGGTCAGGACATCGGCCGCGGTACGTTCTCGCACCGTCACGCTGTGCTGCACAACCAGAAAGATGCCGGTACATACGTGCCGTTGAAGCATCTGTTCGAAGGTCAGCCGCGTTTCGAACTGTACGACTCGTTCCTGTCGGAAGAAGCCGTACTGGCGTTCGAATACGGTTACTCGACCACCACGCCGAACGCGCTGGTGATCTGGGAAGCCCAGTTCGGCGACTTCGCCAACGGTGCGCAGGTCGTGATCGACCAGTTCATCACCAGCGGTGAACACAAGTGGGGCCGTCTCTGCGGTCTGACCATGTTGCTGCCACACGGTTATGAAGGTCAGGGCCCTGAGCACAGCTCGGCGCGTCTTGAGCGTTACCTGCAGTTGTGCGCCGAGCACAACATTCAGGTGTGCATGCCGACCACCCCGGCCCAGATCTACCACTTGCTGCGTCGTCAGGTGATTCGTCCGCTGCGCAAGCCACTGGTCGTTCTGACTCCAAAGTCGCTGCTGCGCCACAAACTGGCCATCTCGACCCTGGAAGATCTGGCCGAAGGTTCGTTCCAGACCGTTATCCCGGAAATCGATGCCCTGGACCCGAAAAAGGTCGAGCGCGTTGTTCTGTGCAGCGGCAAGGTCTACTACGACCTGCTGGAAAAACGTCGTGCCGAAGGCCGCGAAGATATCGCCATCGTGCGTATCGAGCAGCTGTATCCGTTCCCTGAGGACGACTTGAAAGAAGTCCTGGCTCCTTACACCAATGCCAAAGCGGCCGTGTGGTGTCAGGAAGAGCCGATGAACCAGGGCGCCTGGTACTGCAGTCAGCACCACCTGCGTCGCAGCATCAGCAACCTCAACAAATCTCTCGTACTCGAGTACGCGGGCCGTGAGGCTTCTGCTGCACCAGCATGTGGTTACGCATCGATGCACGCCGAGCAGCAGGAACAACTGCTGCAAGACGCGTTTACCGTTTAACGCCTTCGCGCACCTGAAACCGAATTTAAGGAACCACAGATAATGGCTATCGAGATCAAAGCCCCCACTTTCCCGGAATCGGTTGCCGATGGCACCGTTGCCACCTGGCACAAACAACCGGGCGACGCCGTCAAGCGTGACGAACTGATCGTCGACATCGAAACCGACAAAGTCGTACTGGAAGTGCTGGCTACCGCCGACGGCGTGCTGGGCGCAATCGTCAAGGGCGAGGGCGAAACCGTCCTGTCCGACGAAGTTCTGGGCTCCATCGTTGAAGGCGGCGCTGCTGCCGCCGCTCCGGCTGCCGCTGCTGCTCCGGCCGCTGCTGCCGCTACCGCTGCTCCGGCCGCCGATGGCGAAGACGACCCGATCGCTGCTCCTGCCGCACGCAAGCTGGCTGAAGAGAACGGCATCAACATCGCTTCCGTTGCCGGCACCGGCAAGGGCGGTCGCGTGACCAAGGAAGACGTGGTTGCAGCCGTTGCTGCCAAGAAAGCCGCTCCGGCTGCCGCGCCTGCCAAGGCTGCTGCTCCGGCCGCCGCCGCTCCTGTGTTCGCCGCTGGCGACCGCATCGAGAAGCGCGTTCCGATGACCCGCGTGCGTGCCACCGTTGCCAAGCGTCTGGTTGAAGCTCAATCGAACATGGCGATGCTGACCACTTTCAACGAAGTCGACATGACCGAAGTCATGGCCCTGCGTTCGAAGTACAAGGACCTGTTCGAGAAGTCCCACAACGGCGTACGCCTGGGCTTCATGTCGTTCTTCGTGAAGGCTGCCACCGAAGCGCTGAAGCGCTTCCCGGCGGTCAACGCCTCGATCGATGGCAACGACATCGTTTACCACGGTTATGCCGACATCGGCGTTGCTGTTTCCAGCGACCGTGGCCTGGTGGTTCCGGTTCTGCGTAACGCCGAACACATGAGCCTGGCTGAAATCGAAGGCGGCATCGCCACTTTCGGCAAGAAAGCCCGTGACGGCAAACTGTCGATGGACGAAATGACCGGCGGTACTTTCACCATCACCAACGGTGGTACCTTCGGTTCGATGATGTCGACCCCGATCGTCAACCCGCCGCAGGCAGCGATTCTGGGCATGCACAACATCATCCAGCGTCCGATGGCCATCAACGGTCAGGTCGTGATCCGTCCGATGATGTACCTGGCACTGTCCTACGATCACCGTCTGATCGATGGCAAAGAAGCTGTAACCTTCCTGGTGACCATCAAGAACCTGCTGGAAGATCCGGCTCGTCTGTTGCTGGATATCTGATAGAAGCAGTCGCGCGCTGCAAGCTTCAAGCTGCGGGATAACGCAGCCTGGCTTGCAGCGCGCGGCTTGAAGCTTTTCGCTAAAGAGGATTTTTTGAATGTCGCAGAAATTTGACGTAGTAGTGATCGGTGCTGGCCCTGGCGGCTACGTGGCAGCTATCAAGGCCGCGCAACTCGGCCTGAGCACTGCCTGCATCGAGAAGTACACCGATGCTGAAGGCAAGCAAGCCCTGGGCGGCACCTGCCTGAACGTAGGCTGCATTCCTTCCAAGGCGCTGCTGGACAGCTCCTGGAAATACAAGGAAGCGAAAGAAAGCTTCAACGTCCACGGTATCTCGACCGGCGAAGTCAAAATGGACGTCGCTGCGATGGTTGGCCGCAAGGCCGGCATCGTCAAGAACCTGACCGGCGGCGTTGCCACCCTGTTCAAGGCCAACGGCGTTACTTCGATCCAGGGCCACGGCAAGCTGCTGGCTGGCAAGAAAGTCGAAGTCACCAAGCCGGACGGCTCGGTTGAAGTCATTGAAGCCGAAAACGTCATCCTGGCTCCAGGTTCGCGTCCGATCGACATTCCACCGGCTCCGGTCGATCAGAAAGTCATCGTTGATTCGACTGGCGCTCTGGAATTCCAAACCGTACCGAAGCGTCTGGGCGTAATCGGCGCTGGCGTGATCGGTCTGGAACTGGGTTCGGTCTGGTCGCGTCTGGGTGCAGAAGTGACTGTCCTGGAAGCGCTGGACACCTTCCTGATGGCAGCGGACACCGCTGTTTCCAAGGAAGCGCTGAAAACCCTGACCAAACAGGGTCTGGACATCAAGCTGGGCGCTCGCGTGACCGGTTCCAAAGTGAACGGCGACGAAGTCGTTGTGAACTACACCGATGCCAACGGCGAACAGACCATCACTTTCGACAAGCTGATCGTAGCCGTCGGTCGTCGTCCGGTGACCACTGATCTGCTGGCTGCCGACAGCGGTGTGACCCTGGACGAGCGCGGTTTCGTGCATGTTGACGATCACTGCGCTACCACCGTACCGGGCGTTTACGCGATCGGTGACGTGGTTCGCGGCATGATGCTGGCGCACAAGGCCTCGGAAGAGGGCATCATGGTTGTCGAGCGCATCAAGGGCCACAAGGCCCAGATGAACTATGACCTGATCCCTTCGGTTATTTATACTCACCCGGAAATCGCATGGGTCGGTAAAACCGAGCAGGCCTTGAAAGCTGAAGGCGTTGAAGTTAACGTCGGCACCTTCCCGTTCGCAGCATCCGGCCGTGCCATGGCCGCCAACGATACCGGTGGTTTCGTCAAGGTCATCGCCGATGCCAAGACTGACCGCGTATTGGGCGTGCACGTGATTGGCCCGAGCGCTGCAGAACTGGTTCAGCAGGGCGCGATCGGTATGGAATTCGGCACCAGCGCTGAAGACCTGGGCATGATGGTTTTCTCCCATCCGACCCTGTCTGAAGCCTTGCACGAAGCAGCTTTGGCAGTGAATGGCGGCGCCATCCACATTGCCAACCGCAAGAAGCGTTAAGACACACAATAAGAAACCACGGCGGTACGGCCCGTCGTGAGCCTTGCGTGCAAGACTCACCGCGGAATGTCCGCTGGACGCAGCCTTGCGTAGCTGCACCGGGTATCCGGAAACGCTACGCAAGCAGCAGTCACAGGTGGCGCGGCACTCATAAAGAGCGCAGCGCCGAATGCGCAGTACCTAACGAAGACGGTAAAAAGCATGAATCTTCACGAGTATCAGGGTAAGCAGCTGTTCGCTGAATACGGCCTGCCAGTTTCCACTGGTTTCGCAGTAGACACCCCGGAAGCAGCAGCAGAAGCTTGCGACAAAATCGGCGGCAACGAGTGGGTTGTCAAAGCCCAGGTTCACGCCGGTGGTCGCGGTAAAGCGGGCGGCGTCAAGCTGGTTCGCAGCAAAGAAGACGCCAAAGCCTTCGCACAGCAGTGGCTGGGCAAGCGTCTGGTGACTTACCAGACTGACGCCAACGGCCAGCCAGTCACCAAGATCCTGGTTGAATCGTGCACTGATATCGCTAAAGAGCTGTACCTGGGCGCTGTCGTTGACCGTTCGAGCCGTCGCATCGTGTTCATGGCTTCCACCGAAGGTGGCGTGGACATCGAGAAAATCGCTCACGACACTCCAGAAAAAATTCTGAAAGCCACTATCGATCCACTGGTTGGCGCTCAGCCATTCCAGGGTCGCGAGCTGGCATTCCAGCTGGGTCTGGAAGGCAAGCAGGTTGCTCAGTTCGCCAAGATCTTCGTAGGTCTGGCCAAGCTGTTCAAGGATCACGACCTGGCTCTGCTGGAAGTGAACCCGCTGGTGATCAAGGCTGACGGCGATCTGCACTGCCTGGACGCCAAGATCAACATCGACGCCAACGCAATGTACCGTCAGCCTAAGCTGAAGACTTTCCACGATCCGTCGCAGGACGATCCGCGCGAAGCGCACGCTGCCAAGTTCGAACTGAACTATGTAGCGCTGGAAGGCAACATCGGCTGCATGGTGAACGGTGCCGGCCTGGCCATGGGTACCATGGACATCGTCAACCTGCACGGCGGCAAGCCAGCCAACTTCCTCGACGTAGGTGGTGGTGCTACCAAAGAACGCGTAACCGAAGCTTTCAAAATCATTCTGTCCGACAGCAATGTCGCTGCAGTACTGGTTAACATCTTCGGCGGCATCGTTCGTTGCGACATGATTGCCGAAGGCATCATCGGTGCAGTGAAAGAAGTCGGCGTGAAAATCCCGGTTGTTGTTCGTCTTGAAGGCAACAACGCTGAACTGGGCGCTAAAGTACTGGCAGAAAGCGGTTTGAACATCATCGCTGCTACCAGCCTGACCGACGCTGCTCAACAAGTCGTTAAAGCTGCGGAGGGCAAGTAATGAGCGTCCTGATCAATAAAGACACCAAAGTAATCTGCCAGGGCTTCACCGGTGCGCAGGGTACTTTCCACTCCGAACAAGCCATTGCCTACGGCACCAAAATGGTTGGCGGCGTGACGCCAGGCAAAGGTGGCACCACTCACCTGAACCTGCCTGTGTTCAACACCGTGAAAGAAGCTGTAGAAGCCACTGGCGCCACCGCCAGCGTGATCTACGTTCCGGCTCCTTTCTGCAAGGACTCGATCCTGGAAGCGGCGTTCGGCGGCATCAAGCTGATCGTCTGCATCACCGAAGGCATTCCTACCCTGGACATGCTGGACGCCAAAGTTAAGTGCGACGAGCTGGGTGTTACCCTGATCGGCCCTAACTGCCCAGGCGTGATCACTCCTGGCGAATGCAAGATCGGCATCATGCCAGGTCACATTCACTTGCCAGGCAAGGTCGGTATCGTTTCCCGTTCCGGCACCCTGACCTACGAAGCTGTCAAGCAGACTACTGACGCCGGTTTCGGTCAGTCGACTTGCGTCGGCATCGGTGGTGACCCGATTCCGGGTTCGAACTTCATCGACATCCTGAAGCTGTTCCAGGAAGACCCGAAGACCGAAGCGATCGTAATGATCGGCGAGATCGGCGGTTCGGCTGAAGAAGAAGCGGCTGCCTACATCAAGGCCAACGTGACCAAGCCGGTTGTTTCCTACATCGCTGGTGTGACTGCTCCTCCGGGCAAGCGCATGGGCCATGCTGGCGCAATCATCTCCGGCGGCAAAGGCACTGCAGACGAGAAATTCGCTGCTCTGCAAGACGCTGGCGTGAAAACCGTGCGTTCGCTGGCAGACATCGGCAAGGCCCTGGCCGAGCTGACTGGCTGGGAAGTGAAGAAGTAAGCTTCGGCTGACTCCTCTGCTCCAGCAACAAAGGCCACCCTCGGGTGGCCTTTGTCGTTTCTGGCGTTCGGGTAGGCGATGGCAATTTATAAGCACTCACCCAATAACATGCAAAAACGCGACACGGAAACGTCGCGTATCGGATAGTTCGCCCTCTAACAGTGCGTTTGTCAGGCAAATTCGTTAGGCTAGCAGCCATTTTTGCGTCTGCCGCCCACAAGGCATGCAACGCGCTAAACGGGTCAGTCTTATACGGATTGACAGCATTTCCCTAACCCCACAGGGAAATCCCCCTCTAAATTCCGATTCAGTAGTGTGGTATTTCCTTAATGAAAGTTTTGAAAGGTCAGGACATCCTGGCACTTGGCTTTATGACATTCGCCCTGTTCGTCGGGGCCGGCAACATCATTTTCCCGCCTATCGTCGGTTTGCAGTCCGGGCCCAACGTCTGGATAGCGGCGCTGGGCTTCCTGATCACGGCGGTCGGTTTGCCCGTGGTCACCGTGGTCGCACTGGCCAAGGTCGGTGGAGCAATGGACGCTCTGAGCAGCCCGATCGGCAAGATCGCCGGCGGCGTACTGGCAGCCGCTTGCTATCTGGCGGTCGGCCCGTTGTTCGCCACCCCGCGTACCGCGACCGTTTCCTTTGAAGTAGGCCTGGCGCCGCTGACCGGAGAGAGCCCACTGGCGCTGTTCCTCTACAGTTCGGTGTACTTCCTGCTGGTGTTCTTCATTTCGCTCTACCCTGGACGTCTGCTGGATACCGTCGGTCGCTTCCTCGCGCCGCTGAAGATCATCGCCCTGGCCGTCCTCGGCATCGCTGCGTTCGCACTGCCTGCCGGTGACATCGGCGTGGCGACTCCGGAATACGTTGCGGCACCTTTCTCCCAAGGGTTCATCAATGGTTACCTGACCATGGATACCCTCGGCGCGCTGGTGTTCGGCATCGTCATCGTCAACGCGATCCGCTCCCGTGGCGTCGAATCGCCGGCGCTGATCACCCGTTACGCGATCATTGCCGGGCTGATTGCCGGTGTCGGTCTGGCGCTGGTGTATGTCAGCCTGTTTCGTCTTGGTTCCGGCAGCCATGAAGTGGCGGCGGGCGCGACCAACGGCGCCGCGGTGCTGCATGCGTATGTGCAACACACCTTCGGTTCGCTGGGCAGTGGCTTCCTTGCCGTGCTGATTTCCCTGGCGTGCCTGGTGACCGCGGTTGGCCTGACCTGCGCCTGTGCCGAATACTTCAGCCGCGTACTGCCGCTGTCGTACAAGACCCTGGTAATCATCCTCGCGGCGTTCTCGCTGCTGGTGTCCAACCTGGGTCTGACCAAGCTGATCGCGTTCTCGATCCCGGTACTGACCGCGATCTACCCGCCGTGCATCGTGCTGGTGGCCCTGAGTTTCTGCGCTGCGTTCTGGCATGAGCAGAGCCGCATCATGGGCCCGGTGATGCTGGTGTCGTTCGTGTTCGGCACCATCGATGCGTTGAAAGGCGCCGGTCTGGCGGACTGGATGCCATCGCAACTGGCCCACCTGCCGCTGAGCGAGCAAGGTCTGGCGTGGCTGGTGCCGTGCGTGATGACCCTGGCGGTTGCCGTGGTGTGCGACCGCCTGCTGGGCAAGCGCGCCGAAGCACTCGCCTAAGATTGCCGGGCCGCCACAAGCGGTCGCCGAGCGATTAAACAGAAATGCCCCGTATCAATCGATACGGGGCATTTTTTATGGGCTTCAGGCAGTGTCTTTTTCCCTCGACTAACGTCGAAGGGGAGCCGAAATCTTCATCACAGGGAATTGCATGTCGTTCATCCAAGCCAACCTGATCCACCTGCTGGCCGCGCTCTGGTTTGTCATCTGCTGGGCCGGCTACACCCGTTATGCCACCTGGAAAGGTCGTGATACCGCGTGCCTGGCCAGCGTGCTGCACCTGTACCGCGAAGACTGGATGCGCCGCATGCTGCTGCGTGACAACCGTATCGCCGACGCCAGTGTGATCGGTAACCTGGAACGCAACGCCTCGTTCTTCGCCTCCAGTACGCTGATTATCCTGGCGGGCATTCTGACCGTGCTCGGCGCTTCCGAGCGCGCGGTGTCGCTGCTGGCGGATATTCCGATGGTGCAACAGGCCTCGCAGGGCATGTCGGAGATCAAATTGCTGTGCCTGGCGCTGGTGTTCGTCTATGCCTTCTTCACCTTCAGCTGGTGCATGCGTCAGTACAACTTCGCCGCCATTCTGGTCGGCTCGGCCCCGATGATCGGTGAGCGGCAAGTGTCGGAGCAGGAGCGCAAGGCATTCGCCTCGCGGGCGGCGCGGGTGATCTCGATGGCGGCCAACCAGTTCAACTTTGGTCTGCGTTCCTACTACTTCGGAATGAGCATGCTGGCGTGGTTCGTCAGCCCGTGGCTGTTCATGTTGATGAGTGCAGGCGTGGTGCTGGTGTTGTATCGCCGCGAGTTTCATTCCGACGTACTCGATGTAATGGTCTATACCCCTACAGAGGCGCCATTGCCCGAAGCGAACAAAGAGGCTGCTTGATGAGTATTCCGTTCTGGTGTGTGTTTATCAGTGCTTTGTTGATCTACGTGGCGCGTATGCCGGTCGGCAAGGCCATGAAAGAACAGGGCGGTTACAACAACCACCTGCCACGTCAGCAACAGGCGCAACTCACCGGTTACGGGGCCCGTGCGCTGGCGGCACATCAGAACAGCATCGAAGCGTTCATCCTGTTTGCCGTTGGCGTGCTGATGGCGCATACCACGCAGACGGCGGGATGGCTGATCGATGCATTGGCGATCATCTTCGTGATCTCGCGAATTCTCTATCTGTGGTTCTACCTGGCGGATATTCCTACGCTGCGCAGTCTGGTCTGGCTGGTCGGCTTAGTGTGTTCATTGTTGCTGATGATTAGTCCGACTTTTAGAACCGTCTTGCTCTAAGACGGCATTGGCAAAAAATCACAGGCAAAAGAAAACCCGCACTTGACGGGTTTTCTTTTTTGCTATCGAGAAGCAGCTTATTGCTTCTTGGCAGCTTCTTCTTGCGCTGCAGCGTTCGATTCGGCCTGATCTTTGGCGGCTTCGGCGTTTTCTTTCGCCGCGTCGTTCACTTTATCCTGAGCTTCGTTCATTTTTTGCTGAGCTTGTTCAGCATGTTGGTTGGCATCTTGAGCTTTGTCCTCGGATTTTTTATCGCAGGCAGCGAGACCGAGGGAAGCGGTCAACATCAAGGCAATAGCTAAAGTCTTACGCATGGGGTGTTTCTCCTTATGGAAAATAACTACTGGCCTTAAGAGCTCAGGCCCTTGGGTTAAGTTCCTCATTTCTTTCAGATATATAAGTTTGTTTTGCAATGGAACTTTTGCTGTTCTTTCCACTACGGCGAACAGTGATTAACAAGAGTAATTATCAAATGGCCGAAAGCCCCGTTTTTGAGCGTGCGACACGGTTTCTCTCGGCCTTGCGCCACTGTCAGGTGCTGGGATTGAAGGTGCATAGCGCAAGTCGCGAAGGCCTGACGGTGGTGCTGCCGTACAGTGCACAAATCGTCGGCAATCCGCTGACCGGCGTAGTCCATGGCGGGGCGATCACGTCGCTGATGGACACGGCGTGCGGCATGTCGACCCTGTGCGTCCTGCCGGAATTCGAAGTCTGCCCGACCCTCGATCTGCGCATCGACTACATGCACGCCGCCGAGCCGAATAAAGACGTGTATGGCTTCGCCCAATGTTATCGAGTCACCACCGATGTGATCTTCGCCCGCGGCTTCGCTTATCAGGACGATCCCGAGCAACCGATTGCCCACGTTGTCGGCACCTTCATGCGCATGGGCAAGGGGCTTAAAGGCACCAAAGGCTTTGGTGGCGCGATCAAGGGAGAAAACCCATGAGCGATGATTTCAAGCAGCAACTGCAAGAGGCCCACGAGAAGGGGGACTACGCGCCGCTGCTGAAACTGATCCCCTACGCCGGACTCATCGGCGTCGAGTGTTCGCGGGTCGGTGACGACTTGCTGTTCAAGCTGCCGGCAAACAAGGACAACATTGGTAACCCTTTATTGCCGGCGATTCACGGCGGGGTGATCGCCGGGTTCATGGAGCTGTCTGCGGCCCTGCATCTGTTGATTTTCACCGGTGCGCCCGGTGTGCCGAAGATTATCGATTTCTCCCTTGATTACCTGCGAGCCGGGCAGTTTCGCGATACCTGGGCCCGGTGTCAGGTCTGCCGTCAGGGCCGGCGGGTGGCCAACGTCGCGGTCACGGCCTGGCAAAGCACTGAAAGCGAACCGATTGCCACTGCCCGCGCGCACTTCAAAATCGATGAGCCCTTGAAATCCTGAAGCACGCCCCCAATTCACAGATCAACCCGCCGCCGACCAGCAAGGTCGCGGCCAATGCCATCTGATTGGAGTTTGATGACCATGAGTGTGGAAACTCAAAAGGAAACCCTGGGCTTCCAGACCGAGGTGAAGCAGCTGCTGCACCTCATGATCCATTCGCTGTATTCCAACAAGGAAATCTTCCTTCGCGAATTGATCTCGAACGCCTCTGACGCCGTCGACAAATTGCGCTTCGAAGCCCTGGCCAAGCCAGAGTTGCTCGAAGATGGCGCTGAACTGAAAATCCGTGTGAGCTTCGACAAGGACGCCAAGACCGTCACCCTCGAAGACAACGGCATCGGCATGAACCGCGACGATGTGATCACCCACCTGGGTACCATCGCCAAATCCGGCACCGCCGATTTCATGAAAAACCTGTCCGGCGATCAGAAGAAGGATTCGCACCTGATCGGTCAGTTCGGTGTGGGCTTCTACTCGGCCTTCATCGTCGCTGACAAAGTTGACGTGTACAGCCGTCGCGCCGGCACCGCCGCCAGCGAAGGCGTGCACTGGTCGTCGAAAGGTGAGGGCGAATTCGAAGTCGCCACCATCGACAAGCCAGAACGCGGCACCCGCATCGTCCTGCATCTGAAAAAAGGTGAAGACGAATTCGCCGATGGCTGGCGTCTGCGCAACATCATCAAGAAATACTCCGACCACATCGCGCTGCCGATCGAGCTGCCGAAAGAAGTGGCCGCTGCCGAAGGCGAAGAAAAGCCTGAAGCCGAATGGGAAACCGTCAACCGCGCCAGCGCCCTGTGGACCCGTCCTCGCACTGAAGTGAAGGATGAGGAATACCAGGAGTTCTACAAACACATCGCCCACGACTTCGAAAATCCGCTGTCGTGGAGCCACAACAAGGTCGAAGGCAAGCTCGAATACAGCTCGCTGCTGTACGTGCCGGCCCGCGCACCGTTCGATCTGTACCAGCGTGAAGCGCCGAAAGGCCTGAAGCTGTACGTACAGCGCGTGTTCGTGATGGATCAGGCCGAGTCGTTCCTGCCGCTGTACCTGCGCTTCATCAAGGGTGTGGTCGACTCTAACGACCTGTCGCTGAACGTGTCGCGGGAAATCCTGCAGAAAGACCCGATCATCGACTCGATGAAGTCGGCGCTGACCAAGCGCGTGCTGGACATGCTGGAAAAACTGGCGAAGAACGAGCCTGAGCAATACAAGGGCTTCTGGAAAAACTTCGGTCAGGTCATGAAAGAAGGCCCGGCAGAAGATTTCGCCAACAAGGAAAAAATTGCCGGTCTGCTGCGTTTCGCATCGACCAATGGCACCGATGGCGAGCAGATCGTCGGTCTGGCCGAGTACCTGGCGCGTGCCAAGGAAGGTCAGGACAAGATCTACTACCTCACCGGCGAAACCTACGCGCAGGTCAAGAACAGCCCGCACCTGGAAGTCTTCCGCAAGAAAGGCATCGAAGTGCTGCTGTTGACCGACCGCATCGACGAGTGGCTGATGAGCTACCTCAGCGAGTTCGACGGCAAGAACTTTGTCGACGTCGCGCGCGGTGACCTGGACCTGGGCAACCTGGACTCGGAAGAGGACAAGAAGGCCGCAGAAGAAGTCGCCAAGTCGAAAGAAGGTCTGGTCGAGCGTCTGAAAACCGCACTGGGCGACTCCGTTGCCGAAGTCCGGGTTTCCCATCGCCTGACCGACTCGCCGGCCATTCTGGCCATCGGTGAGCAGGACCTGGGTCTGCAAATGCGTCAGATCCTCGAGGCCAGCGGGCAGAAGGTGCCGGATTCGAAGCCGATCTTCGAATTCAACCCGAGCCACCCGCTGATCGAGAAGCTCGACAACGAGGCCAGCGACGATCGCTTCAGCGACTTGTCGCACATCCTCTTCGACCAGGCCGCCCTGGCGGCTGGCGACAGCTTGAAAGACCCGGCCGCTTACGTGAGCCGCCTGAACAAGCTGCTGGTCGAACTGTCTGCTTGATCAAGCTTTAGAAAAACCCGCTTCGGCGGGTTTTTTCATTCTGGTGTTCAACCACTCTGGAGTCAGAAATGAGCCAAGTCACTGTACGTTCCGTGGTCTATCAGATTGACGGCCAGCCATATGAAGGTCGTCTGGCGTTCGACGCCGAGCACACAGGCGCACGCCCGGGCCTGTTGATGGCGCCGAACTGGATGGGTGTCAGCGCTGGCGCTGAAGAGATCGCCAAATCGGTGGCGGCCAAGGGTTATGTGGTACTGATCGCTGACGTTTACGGCCAGGCCGTGCGTCCGCAGAATGCCGATCAGGCCGGTGCGGCAATGATGCCGCTGAAGAATGACCGTGCGCAGTTGCGCAAGCGTATGCAGGCCGCGTTCGAACAATTGCAGAAACAGGGCGAGGCGGCGGTTGATACCTCGAAACTGGCTGTGTTCGGTTTCTGCTTCGGCGGCTGCTGTGCGCTGGATCTGGCGCGCACCGGTGCGGCAGTGAAAGCGGCGGTGTCGTTCCACGGCACGCTGGATTCGCCGAACCCTGCGGACGCGAAGAACATCAAGGGCTCGGTGCTGGTGCTGCACGGTGCTTCGGACCCGCTGGTGCCGAAAGAGCAGTTGCCGGCATTCGAAGACGAGATGAACGCCGCCGGTGTCGACTGGCAGCTGCTGAGCTACGGCGGCGCGGTGCACTCGTTCACCGATCCGCACGCCAACGTGCCGGGCAAGATGATGTACGACGCGAAGACCGCAGCGCGGGCGTTCAAGTCGATGCATGACTTGCTGGATGAAGTGTTCAAAGGCTGATTCGGTTGAAAACACTCCCACGCCTGGCGTGGGAGTGCTGGTTTAAAGCGGTGTCGGCTCGCTGCGTGATTTCGGCAGCTCTATCCGCTCGACTTCTCCCGGCACTGTCGGCCAGTCACCGGCCGCCCACTTGCGCCGCGCCTCATCGATTGCCGCCGGATCGCTCGCAACAAAGTTCCAGTTGATCCGCCGTGGCCCATCCAGTGGTGCGCCGCCGAACAGCACCGCGTGGCTGTCGCTCTCGGCGAACAGACTCATCTCTTCCCCGGTAGGCAATACCACAAGCGCGTGGGGTTCGACCGCTTCGCCGTTCAACTGCACATCACCACTCAACACATACAAAGCCCGTTCCTCATGCTCAGTCGGAATCAGCAGCGTGGTTGCGGTCTGCATCTTCAGTTCGGCATAGAGCGTAGGAGAAAGCACCGGCACCGGCGATTCCAGGCAAAAGCCTGACCCGGCAATCATGCGGATCTGCACGCCAAGGTTATCGCTGACCGGCAATGTCGAGGCCGGGTGATGGCTGTAATGTCCCGGGCCTTGTTCGTGATCTTTGGGTGAGGCGAGCCAGATTTGCAGGCCGTGCATCTTGAAGCTCTGATCCCATAGCGGTTCGGGCGTGCGCTCGACGTGAGCGATCGCCGTGCCGGCCGTCATCCAGCTGACATCGCCGGCGCTGACCACCTGATCCGAACCCAGGCTGTCCTTGTGCTGAATCTGTCCTTCGAACAGGTACGTGAGGGTCGAGAGACCGATGTGCGGGTGCTGTCGGATATTCATGCCTTTGCCCGCCGGATAAACCGTTTCGAGCATGTGGTCGAAAAACACGAAAGGCCCGACGCTGCGGCATTTGGCTGACGGCAGCGGGCGCAGAATCGGCTGGCCTTCGACGTCTTCGGCGCGCGGGCGGATGATCAGGGGTTGGGTGTCCATGGTCCATTCCAGGCTGAGCGGGTGATGCGTGGAGCATAACCCGCCGGTGTCGTCGGGTGATTACTGGCTGTCGAAGCCGACGGGTGCGTGAGTCTCGATAGTGACTTCGCTGGTGGTCATCAGCTTGTGGATCGGGCAGCGATCGGCCACGCGCAGCAGTTCTTCGCGCTGGGCATCGGTGAGCACGCCCTTCAGGGTGAGGGTTACGTGCAGGGCGTATTTGCCTTTCTGTTCCTGGCTGTTGTCGCGTTTGACCTCAACGCCGACGCCGGTCAGCGGGATGTCCTTTTTCTTCGCGTACAGCTTCAAGGTCAGGGCCTTGCAGGCGCCGAGGGCGGCGTCGAAGTAATCGTGCGGCTCCGGAGCCGAGCCTTCGCCGCCGGCGGTCGTCGGGACATCGGCAAACAGCTCATGCTCATCGATCTGTACGGTGTGGCGAAAACCATCGGCGGACACGGTATTGACGGTAACGGTCATGTGAACCTCGCATGCGGTAGGAAAAAGGGATTCGATCAAAAAAGACCTTTGCAGGTATAGAGCATTCCCACACAGGCGCGTTCCACTTTCTTGCCGGGTGAACCCTCGTCGCCCGACAAGGGTCTAGGCTATGCCTGTCTGCCGGAGAATGCTTGTGTCCGTGTTTCGTTTGAGCCTTGCCTGCCTGATAGTTTTCACCGGCGCCGCCAGTGCCCGGGATTACACCTACAGTGATGCGCACCTGCATTACGTGGATTTTTTCCAGGAAACCGCCGGCATGCCGAAATTGCTGACGGCCATGAAGGAAAACTCCATCGAGCACGTGATGATTTCCGGCATTCCCGTGGCGAAGAAATGGCACGAAGACGAGCCGAAACGCCCGCGTTATTACGCAGGCGATGACGCCGATGCCTATTGGTACAGCGCGACTGACGTGATCGTCGCCGACGCGGTGCAGAAGCTCACGCCGGAGCAGCGCCAGTACTTTCACCCGTTTCTTTCAGGCTTCAACCCCAACGACAAGAACTCCGCCGCGCACATCCAGCGCATGCTCGATCTGTATCCCGGCTTGTGGCAGGGCATCGGCGAAGTCTTCACCCGTCACGACGACCTTACGGCGCTGACCTCCGGCGACACGCCACGTGCCAACAACGAAGCCATGACCCGCGTCTATCACCTGGCCGCCGAAAACGATCTGCCGGTGATGCTGCATTCCAACATCACCTCCAAGCGTGAGAAAAATCCGCTGTACCTGAAGGAAATCGAAGAGCCGCTGCGCAATCATCCGCACACCCGGTTCATCTGGGCGCATGCCGGTACCAGTGCCGAAATCCATCGTCATCAGACGCAGCTGGATTTTTTGCTGCCGACCCTTGCGCGAATGCTGGAGGCGTACCCGAACCTGTTCATCGATTTGTCGTGGAGCCTGCTGACGCCTTATCTGCTGGACGAAAAGGGTCAGCCGCGAGCGGAATGGGTGCAACTGGTGGAGCGTTATCCGGATCGCTTCATGATCGGTTCGGATGTGGTCGGGCGATTCAATAAACTCGGCAAGGAAATCCACGGCTTCAAGCCGTTTCTCGACGCCTTGCCGGAGGCGGTGGCGAAAAAAGTCGCGCGAGACAACTTCCTGGCGATCTTGCCGCGAACAGCGCTCAAGTCCGGCAAATCCGCGCTGAATCGTTAATGCCGATGGTTCGGAGTATCAAGGCTATTTGATATCACGTTTTGGTCTTACGCATTTTTCCAAAGGGCCGATACCTTCTAGAGCAACCAGCTGCAGGGTTGATGCAGCGCTTTTGGAAGGAACCAGAGCAATGAGTATCCGTAGTCTCAATATTGCGCCTCGGGCCGGCCTGGGTTTTGGGGTGCTGGCGCTGATGGTGTTTGCCCTTGGCGCGTTCGCCCTGTTGCAGATGTCGAACATGCGCGCGCAATCCGACGAGGTCGACAATAACTGGTTGCCCAGCGTGATGGCGGTGGGCGAGATGAGCCAGGACATGCTGCGCCTGCGCGCGCTGACCATGCGCCTGTTGCTCAATCGCGATCCGCAGGCGCTGGATCAGAATGTGGCCAAGCTCAACGATTTGCGCGGTGTGCTGAGCGAAGCCCAGCAGCGTTACGACATCCTGATCGTGCTGCCCGAAGAGCGCGAGCTGTTCGAGCGCTTCAAGGTCGCCGAACACAAATACCTGGAGCTTCAGGCGCAGGTGATGACGTTATCCGCTCAGGGACGAGTGGAGGAGGCGGCCGCCATTCTCAACGGGCAGATGAGCCCACTGGCGGATGATATTGCAGTGACCCTGCGGGAGCTGGTGGAACTGAATAAACACAACGCCAATCTCGCCACTGAGGCCGCACGGCTGGTGTTCACCAACTCGCGGGTGTGGGTCGGGGTGATGATCGGCATCACCGCGCTGATTACCATCGCGCTGGCGTTATTGCTGACCCGCAGCATCGTGCTGCCGCTGTCGCAATCGCTCGACGTCGCGCAAGTGGTGGCCAGTGGCGATCTGACCGGCGATATCAGCATTTGCGGCAAGGACGAACCGGCGCGGCTGCTCCACGCGCTCAAGAGCATGCAGCACAACCTGCGCGACACCATCCGCCGCATCTCGGAGTCCTCCAGTCAACTGGCTTCGGCCTCGGAAGAGTTGAGTTGCGTCACCGAGGACGCGACGCGAGGACTGCACCAGCAGAGTCTGGAAATTGAACAAGCCGCCACGGCAGTCAATCAGATGACCGCCGCCGTGGAAGAGGTGGCGAGCAATGCCGTCGCCACTTCAGAGGCTTCCCGTGAGTCTGATCGCATAGCCCAGCATGGCCGCGAGCAGGTGCAGCAGACAGTGTCGTCCATCGAGCTGCTGGCGGACGATGTCACTGCCAATGCCGCGCAGGTGGAAGATCTGGCGCAGAAGGTCTACAGCATCAGCAAGGTGCTGGATGTGATCCGCTCGATTGCCGAGCAAACCAATCTGTTGGCCCTGAACGCGGCAATCGAAGCCGCGCGGGCGGGGGATGCCGGACGGGGTTTTGCGGTGGTGGCGGACGAAGTGCGGGCGCTGGCCCATCGCACTCAGCAATCGACGCAGGAGATCGAGCAGATGATTGGCGGCATCCAGCAGGGCACCGATTCGGCGGTCAGCTCGATGCAGCAGAGCAACGTCCGGGCGCGCTCGACCCTGGAGCTGGCAAAGGCTGCTGGCGTGGCGCTGGAGGAAATCGCTTCGGCATTCACCTTGATCAACGAGCGCAATCTGGTGATCGCCAGTGCGTCGGAGGAGCAGGCTGCCGTGGCGCGGGAGGTCGATCGCAACCTGATGAATATTCGTGATCTGGCGATGCAGACGTCTGCGGGGGCCAATCAGACCAGTGCCGCGAGTCAGGAGCTGTCGCGGCTGGCGGTGGACCTGAACAGCATGGTCGCCAGGTTCTCGGTCTGATCACCGTTCGACAGGCGAAAAAAAGCCCCGCGTTTGCGGGGCTTTTTGATGTTGCGTCGGATCAACTGCCTTTGACCGTCTTGCCGTTGACCGTGCCGTCGAGGAGCATGATGTTGTACTCCTTGCCGTCGGTTTCGACCTGTTGCAGGCGAACCAGCAGGTAATCCCAGTCCTTGGCGAACCACAGGACAGTGATGCGCTTGCTTTGTGTCGGATCGCGGACGCGTTCGACCTTGATCGCATCGATCTGGCCGGCCTTGGTTTCGACTTTTTCCGAGCCCAGCACGCGGAAGTCGTAGGTATCGACTTCGCCATCATCGACGACCTGATAGCTCATGCTTTTCTTGCCGGCAGCCACATCATGCTGCAGCGCCAGCTGATAGGTGGATTTGTCGACCATGCCGCGGTTGAGCGGGATTTTCACCGCATCGCCGCGGTCGGTGCCGGTCACCAGCTTGTTGGCCCAGTCGAAGTCCAGGTCAGCTTTTTTCGCTTTGCCCAGGCCACCGCGTTCGAAGTGGTAGGACTGTGGCAGCAGGGTGTCCTTGTCCAGGGTCAGCGTGCTTTCCTCGGACAGGCTGGCAATCATCATCGACGCCTTGAAGCTGAGCTTCCAGACGCCGTTGGCTTCCTTGGTCAGGCTGCGTGAAGCGGTGCCGCTCATGGGCAGTTGCTTCCAGTCGGCGGTGTAGCTGGCGGAGAACGGTTGAAGGTCTGCCGCCTGGGCGAAAGGCAGGGCGAGCAGAGCGCAAGCGAAGAGCAGGGCGCGACGCATAAAATCTCCTAGTTTCGAATCAAGTGACCGCTGGCCCCGAGTAACTGGCCATCCAGTAAAGCACCTTGCTCGCCGAGGCTCAGCCGTCCTTCGGCGAACCAGCGTACGGCCATCGGGTAGATCAGGTGTTCCTGAATGTGAACCCGTTGCGCCAGACTTTGCGGCGAATCGTGCAACTCTACCGGTATTACTGCCTGTACGACCAGTGGTCCGCCATCGAGTTCCTCGGTGACGAAGTGCACGGAGCAGCCGTGTTCGGCATCGCCGGCCTCCAGCGCGCGCTGATGCGTGTGTAACCCTTTGTATTTGGGGAGCAGCGACGGGTGGATGTTGAGCAGGCGACCCTGGTAGTGACGGACGAAGTCAGCGCTGAGAATGCGCATGAAGCCGGCCAGTACCACGAGTTTGGGGTTGAATTCGTCGATCAGTTCGATCAGAGCGGTATCGAAGGCCTCGCGGCCCTCGAATCCCTTGTGATCCAGCGAGCGGGTGGCGATACCCGCGTCACTGGCGCGTTGCAGGCCGTAGGCGTCGGCGCGGTTGGAAATCACCGCAGCGATGCGGACCGGGCTGTCGCCGGTCCGCGTGCTGTCGATCAGGGCCTGCAAGTTACTGCCGGTGCCGGACAACAGCACCACGACATCACAGGTGTTTGGCATCAGTGAGCCTTGAGGTTCTTCAGTTCGACCTGAGCCGCGCCTTCGGCAGCGTCGGCGATCTGACCGATGACCCAAGGCTGCTCGCCGGCGTCACGCAGGGTGTTCAGGGCAACTTCAACGTGCTCTTGAGCCACGCAGATCACCATGCCCACGCCGCAGTTCAGCACGCGGTGCATTTCGGTTTCGTCGACGTTGCCTTTCTCTTGCAGCCAGTCGAAGACAGCCGGGCGGTTCCAGCTGGCCACGTCAACCACGGCCTGAGCGCCTTTTGGCAGGACGCGCGGGATGTTGTCGAGCAGACCGCCACCGGTGATGTGGGCCATGGCTTTGACCGCGCCGGTTTCCTTGATCAGCTTGAGCAGCGGCTTCACGTAGATGCGGGTCGGGGCCATCAGCAGTTCGGTCAGCGGCTTGCCGTCGAGCTGAACGCTTTCGATGTCGGCACCGGACACTTCGATGATCTTGCGGATCAGCGAGTAGCCGTTGGAGTGCGGGCCGGACGATGGCAGGGCGATCAGGGCATCACCGGTGGCGACTTTCGAGCCGTCGATGATTTCGGCTTTTTCCACGACGCCGACGCAGAAGCCGGCCAGATCGTAGTCTTCGCCTTCGTACATGCCAGGCATTTCAGCGGTTTCGCCGCCAACCAGCGAGCAGCCAGCCAGTTCGCAGCCTGCACCGATACCGGTAACCACGGTGGCGGCCACGTCGACGTTCAGCTTGCCGGTGGCGTAGTAGTCGAGGAAGAACAGCGGCTCGGCGCCGCACACCACCAGATCGTTGACGCACATGGCGACCAGATCCTGGCCGATGCTGTCGTGCTTGTTCAGGTTCAGCGCCAGGCGCAGCTTGGTGCCGACGCCGTCAGTACCGGAAACCAGCACCGGTTGTTTGTAACCGGCCGGGATCTCGCAGAGGGCGCCGAAACCGCCCAGGCCGCCCATGACTTCCGGGCGCGCAGTGCGCTTGGCGACGCTCTTGATGCGTTCGACCAATGCTTCACCGGCGTCGATGTCTACACCGGCGTCCTTGTAGCTCAGGGAGGGTTGCTTGCTCATGATCCAGGCCTTTAGGGGAGGGGATTCAGGGGTAACGACCGAGTTCAGCGGGAACGCCGAATCCGACAGGGGCGATTGCCTCACGCGAAGTTCGGGGTGCCCGGCTGTTGCCGGTCTGCGAAGGCGCGCGATTTTATCAGGCTTGAGGGGCAGCGGCCATCCTCACGCCGACGGGCAGGGGCATATCGGTGGAAAAATTTTGCAATTGACACTGTGGGTGACATCACGGGTGCCTGTATAAGGAACCGTCTATCGTTAGGACTGTGCGAAAACTTACCGACCGCTTGTGAATGTTTTGCGACGGCCTGTGGTCACAGGCTTGCAGAACGGTTCACGCGGCCTGTTCCAGCCGCTCTTGTCGACGGGAATTCTCCATGCGTTTTTGTAAATTGCTGTTAGTGGGTGGCTTGTCTCTGATCAGCCTGGCGAGTCAGGCCGAAAATCTCAAAAGTCTTTATCAGGTGCGCGAACCGGTCACTGGCCAGTCGCCAGAGGAACGTGATCGTGCCACCCAGGCCGCGCTGGATACGCTGGTGCTGCGCCTGACCGGCGACCCGAAAGCCCCGCAGAACCCGGGGCTGGCGCCGGTTCGCAAGGATCCACAGCAGATCATGAGCCAGTTCGGTTTCGATGCCGGGCCGCCGGAAGTGCTGAAAGTCGATTTCGATCCGGGAACCACCGAGCAGGCGTTGCGCCGTGCCGGACTGGCGCTGTGGGGTGCCAACCGGCCCTCGATCCTGAGCTGGTGGCTGAATGATTCGACCGAGGGCTCGAGCCTGGTCGGCGACGGTCAGGCCAGTGCCGCGCCTTTGCGTCGCGCCGCTCAGCACCGTGGGTTGCCGTTGCGCCTGCCGCTGGCGGACTTGAGCGAGCAATTGGTTGCCACGGCACCCGCGCTTGAGGGTGCTGACCCGGCGCCATTGCGCAACGCTTCCGAACGCTACAACGCAGACGCTTTGCTCGCCGTGCATGCCCGCGAAGAAGGCGGGCAATGGCAAGCCAAATGGCAGCTGTGGCTCGGCGACAAAAAAGAGGCGGGCAATGTGCAGGGCGCGGATCAGGCCGCCGTGGCCGATGCAGTGATGCTGGCGGTGACTGAACGGTTGGCGCCACGCTTTGTAGCCAAGCCGGGTGCGTCCGGCCAGCAGACCCTGGAAGTGCAGGGCATGAATCTGGAGCACTACGCGGCGCTGTTGCGGTTACTCGAACCGTTTGGCGTGCGTCTGCAGAGTGTCGATGCCGATCGCATTCTGTATCGGGTCAATGGCAGCGCCGATCAGTTGCGAGCGCAGTTGTCGCTGGCGAAGTTGCAGGAACTGCCGGCCGAGGCGCCCGCTCCGGTGGCTGCGCCGCAACCTGCGGTCGCCGGGACGCCGCCAGTCGTTGCGCCGACGCCGACACCGGCGGCGCCGTCGTTGCGGTTCCGCTGGTAGATTTTCTTTCTTATATATAAGCAATGGAGTGTTACATGGCCGATACGCGGCGTTGGTTCTGGCTCGGTGGGGTGCTCCTGCTTTGCGCGTTTGTCTGGTTGCTGCATCCGATTCTCACGCCGTTCCTGGTGGCGCTGCTGCTCGCCTATCTGTTCGATCCGCTCGTCGATCGTCTGGAGCGCCTGGGGCTGTCGCGCACCTGGGGTGTGATTGCGGTGTTCGCCTTGTTCACCCTGATCGTCACCGCATTGTTGCTGGTGCTGGTGCCGATGCTCGCCAGGCAATTGCTGCGGCTGTACGAACTGGCGCCACAAATGCTCGACTGGTTGCAGCACACTGCTGTGCCATGGGCGCAATCGAAACTGGGGTTGTCGGACGGCTTCTGGAAGTTCGACAAGGTCAAGGCCGCGATCAGCGAACACATGGGTCAGACCACCGACATCGTCGGTGTGGTGCTGAGTCAGGCGACGGCGTCGAGTCTGGCGCTGATCGGCTGGCTGGCAAATCTGGTGCTGATCCCGGTGGTGAGCTTTTACCTGCTGCGTGACTGGGACGTGATGATGGCCAAGATCCGTGGTCTGCTGCCCCGTGATCGCGAAGAGCGTGTGGTGGCGCTGGCGGGTGAGTGCCATGAAGTGCTGGGCGCGTTCGTGCGCGGGCAGTTGCTGGTGATGCTGGCGCTGGGCGTGATTTATGCGGCGGGCTTGATGATTGTCGGGCTGGAGCTGGGTCTGTTGATCGGTCTGATCGCGGGGCTGGCGGCGATTGTGCCGTACATGGGGTTCGTGATCGGTATCGGTGCGGCGTTGATTGCCGGGTTGTTCCAGTTCGGTGGCGATCTGTATCCAATGATCGGCATCGTGGCGGTGTTCATGGTCGGTCAGGCCCTGGAAGGCATGGTGCTGACGCCCTTGCTGGTGGGGGACCGGATCGGCCTGCACCCGGTGGCGGTGATCTTTGCGATTCTGGCCGGTGGCGAGCTGTTCGGCTTCACTGGTGTGCTGCTGGCATTGCCGGTGGCGGCGGTGATCATGGTGCTGGTGCGGCATGTCCACGATCTGTACAAGGATTCGGACATCTATAGCGGGGCGGATGAGCCGGAGTTGTAATCGTGACGTGCGGGCCGCCCGGTGGATTACCGGGTTGGCCCGTCTCATGCAGGCCATGGCGCCAAAGAAACTGTCATAAAACCAGCACGTTAACGCAAACCTTTGATTTTGCTTGGGGTCTGTCGCATTGTGCGCTCCGCTTCACGGGTATAAACTTCGCTCACTTTACACAGAGGCCACTAACGGTTCCTTGGGAACTGTTCAGTCAGCATGAAACCGATTCAGCTGCCCCTAGGTGTGCGTCTGCGTGACGACGCCACCTTCATCAACTACTACCCAGGCGCCAATGCCGCTGCACTCGGCTATGTCGAGCGTCTATGCGAAGCCGACGCCGGCTGGACCGAAAGCCTGATCTATCTGTGGGGCAAGCACGGGGTGGGGCGTACGCATCTGTTGCAGGCCGCGTGCCTGCGCTTCGAACAGATGGGCGAGCCGGCGGTGTACCTGCCGCTGGCCGAGTTGATGGATCGCGGCATCGAAATTCTCGACAACCTCGAACAGTACGAACTGGTCTGCCTGGACGACTTGCAGGTGATTGCCGGCAAGGCGGACTGGGAAGAGGCGATGTTTCATCTGTTCAACCGTCTGCGTGACAGCGGTCGCCGTTTGCTGATCGCCGCCTCGACCTCGCCGCGTGAACTGCCGATCAAGCTTGCCGACCTGAAATCGCGCCTGACCCTGGCGCTGATTTTCCAGATGCGTCCTCTCTCCGATGAAGACAAATTGCGTGCCCTGCAATTGCGCGCATCCCGTCGTGGTCTGCACCTGACCGACGAGGTCGGGCATTTTATTCTGACTCGCGGTACCCGCAGCATGAGCGCGCTTTTCGATCTGCTGGAACAGCTCGATCAGGCCTCTTTGCAGGCTCAGCGCAAGCTGACCATTCCCTTCCTGAAAGAAACCCTGGGCTGGTAAAACCGGGGCTTTCAGCCGGTTTCGGCATATTTCAGGCGCCAGAAAACCCGCTTTCCAGTGCGTTGCGCAGGCTGCGTCTCGATTCAAATAGGCTTAAGCGCTTAGATGTTAACGAGAAACCGGGAAGTCACAAAAAGATCGATTGAATTTGCAAATGAGGCTGATAGCGGGCATAGTCTCGGCTTCTTTACAACTATCAGCCACGGTCGTGCCCATGCTAAAGCGCTTCGCACCCCTCGTGCCTCTCGCACTCGTCACCCTGTTGTTCGGTTGCGCTGCTCATTCACCTGTTAATCAAGAGCAGCAACAACAGGCTAAAAATTCCGCCACCGCCCAGTCTTCCGTTATTTACCAGGAAGAGCTGGACACCGAAAAAGAACTCGCCGACTTCAACGGCAAGAAGCCTTACCAGCTTCCGGTTCTGGCCGACAGCATCCTCGAACGCGGCATGTCCCTGATCGGTACCCGTTACCGTTTCGGCGGTACCTCTGAAGCCGGTTTCGATTGCAGCGGTTTCATCGGCTACCTGTTCCGCGAAGAAGCCGGCATGAACCTGCCGCGCTCCACCCGCGAAATGATCAACGTTGATGCGCCACTGGTTTCGCGCAGCAACCTCGAGCCGGGCGACCTGCTGTTCTTCGCCACCAATGGTCGTCGCGGTCGTGTAAGCCACGCCGGGATCTACCTGGGCGACAACCAGTTCATCCACTCCAGCTCTCGTCGCAGCGGCGGTGTTCGCATCGACAGCCTGGGCGACAGCTACTGGAGCAAGACCTTCATCGAAGCCAAGCGCGCTTTGGCGAACGCTCCAACCGTGGTTACCGCTCGCAAGTAACTACGCATTTGTCGCCACGCTCGTGGCGTCAAAGCGGCCTTTCAGAGGCAATAGACCTAAACTTTACAAGGTGAAGTTAAAGTCTTACTTGAAGTTTGCCGCGTAGCCGCTAGAATCCTGATCTATATTGATGGCAAACCGCCTGCGTTCCACCGCAGGCGGTTTTGTTTTCTGTCGAATCGGCAGTCAAAGCCTCAGCCAGATCAGGATGTTCTGCATATGACGATGTCGGCCCGCTTTGCCTTGATGTTCTTCGCTGCGCTGCTCAGCGCCTGCGCCAGCCGCACTCCGCCGCCTGCACCGGTGGTTCGCGCTCCGATCGTGTTCGGATCCTCCCAGGCCTTTTCACCCGCTGCCGAAGACGTGCTGTTTCGCGCGCTCGGGCTGGTGGGCACGCCTTATCGCTGGGGTGGCAACACGCCGGATTCGGGCTTCGATTGCAGCGGTCTGATCGGTTTCGTCTACCGTGATGCCGCCGGTATCAGCCTGCCGCGTTCGACCCGCGAGATGATCGTCATGCAGGCGCCGAATGTCGGCAAGGAAGGGCTGCAAACCGGCGACCTGATCTTCTTCGCCACCAACGGCGGCTCTCAGGTCAGTCATGCAGGGATCTACGTCGGGGAAGGGCGCTTCGTGCATGCCCCGGCCACCGGCGGTACGGTGAAGCTGGACAGCCTGTCGAAAGCGTATTGGCAGAAAGCCTATCTGAGCGCCAAGCGCGTTCTGCAGCCGGAGCACCTGGCACATAACCCGTAGCCCAGATACATAAAAACCCGTGGGAGTCGAACGACTCCCACGGGTTTTTTAATGCCTGCAATACGTTAGCGGGTCGCTGACACCCGCCACACCTTGTTCCCCACGTCATCGGCTACCAGCAATCCACCTTGTTGGTCGATCACCACGCCGACCGGGCGACCCAAAGCGTTCTCGTCCTTGTCCAGGAAACCGGTCAGCACATCCACTGGCGTGCCGCTCGGCTTGCCAGCGGCGAACGGCACGAAGATCACCTTGTAGCCACTGTGCGGTTTGCGGTTCCACGAGCCGTGCTGACCGATGAATGCACCTTCCTTGAACTGCGCCGGCAGGCGATTGCCTTCGGCGAAGGTCAGGCCCAGTGATGCGGTGTGCGGGCCGACGGCGTAGTCGGGGGCGATGGCCTTGGCCACCATGTCCGGTCGCTGTGGTTCCACGCGCACGTCGATGTGCTGGCCGTAGTAGCTGAACGGCCAGCCATAGAAACCACCGTCCTTGACCGAAGTGATGTAGTCCGGCACCAGATCGCTGCCGATTTCGTCGCGCTCGTTGACGGCTGTCCACAGCGCGCCGGTTTGTGGCTCCCAGGCCAGGCCGTTGGGATTACGGATGCCCGAGGCAAAGATCCGGTGATTGCCAGTGGCGCGGTCCACTTCCCAGATCGCCGCACGACCTTCTTCCTGATCGAGGCCGTTTTCACCGACGTTGCTGTTCGAGCCGACGGTGACGTACAGCTTGCTGCCGTCCTTGCTGGCGATGACGTTCTTGGTCCAGTGGTGGTTGAGCGTGCCGCCCGGCAAGTCCACGACCTTGATCGGCTGGCTCTTGATTTCGGTCGCGCCGGGCTCGTAGTTGAAGCGCAACAGGCGATCGGTATCGGCCACGTACAGATCGTTGCCGACCAGAGTCATGCCGAACGGCGAGTTGAGGTTCTGCAGGAACACCGTGCGGGTCTCGGCCACGCCATCATGATCGGCATCGCGCAGCAGGGTGATGCGGTTCGGGCTGGGGACACCGGCACCCGCGCGGCCCATGACTTTTTTCATCACCCAGCCGCGAATGCCCTTGCTGTCGTCCGGTTTCGGCGGAGCGTTGGTTTCCGCCACCAGCACGTCGCCATTGGGCAGTACATACAGCCAACGCGGATGATCGAGATTTTCGGCGAAGGCTGCCACCTGAGTACCTGCCGCTGCCGTCGGTTTCGCGCCGGCCGGCCAGCCGATGGCCGGGGCGATGTTCACCGTCGGAATCAGGGTCTTGTTCGGTTCGGGCAGTTTCGGTGACGGGCCAGTGCCGTCGGAGACTTGCAGGCTGGAGGATTCACCACAGGCGGCGAGCCCTCCGGCGAGCACGATGACGAAAACGAGCTGGGGCTTGCGCATTGCTGATCTTCCCTATGAATGCATTCTTAGTCATAGAGAAGCGCACAAGCCCGATGGTTCAACCCTCAGCCGCGGGCTTCCTTGAAAAGCACGGCAATGCCGGGGTGATAGTTGCCGGCTTCGCTGCGCAATTTGCGGTAGGCGTAGGGAAAGTACCAGGCGACGGCGCAGGTGTGTTCCTTTTGCAGGTCGTCGACCATGTCCTGCAACTCTTCCGGGCTGGCGCTGTGCTGGGCTTTTTGCGGGGCGACGAACAGGCAGCCGAGTTTCAGGTCGCTGGCGTAGCTGATGCGCCTGGCGTCGCTGGTGATATCCACCAAAGCCTGCGTCAGATTCAGGTTGGTGACACGCGGCCAGCGTTGAGTGGCCTGGATGAAGGCGCGATCTTCGGCGCCAGCAATGAACAGGTCGGCGCGGGCATTGCGCTCGCCTTCTTCGTTTTGTTTGCGGGTGGCGGTGTCGCTCAAGGTCACCAATTCGGCCATCCAGGCAGCGGCGGACAGCAGGCCGAGGTTGGCTTTTTCGTCGTGCCAGTAAGGAGTGTCATTGTCGCCGCGCACGGCGTTGTAGCGGTCGATACAGTCAAACCAGCGTTCCAGCACCGGGCGCAGGAATTCCAGCCGCGGATTGCTGATGATCATGCCTTGCATGGTGCTCTCCCTTGTTATTGTGATGTGCTCTCTGCAGTCAAAAAGCATGGCTCTTTGATATCACTGCTGACAGTGTGGCACAAGATTGGCGTCAGTTAATTGATCAGCGGCAGTTATTCGCCGCACGAGACCCTCTTCAATTGACGCTCCACCCCCAACCCTCTAACCTTCGCGGCTTGTTTCAGGTGCTCTGTGGCGCATGTCGACAGAGTGAAACAGGGAAGCCGGTGAGGCGGGTCTCCAAGTGATGAACCCTCACGATCCCGGCGCTGCCCCCGCAACGGTAAATGAGTAAAAGCTGCGTCTGATGCCACTGCGTAAAAGCGGGAAGGCGCGCAGCCAGGCGCAAACCGCTCATGAGCCCGGAGACCGGCCTGATCCATCCAGCGGCATCACGGTGGGCGATGCCAGGCTTGTTGCCGTCTATTCTTGTGCCTGCCCGCCGTTATCCAGCCTCAACGGAGAGCTCCCCCATGACTGATTCCCCCGAACGCGACGAGCGCCACCTGGCGCGCATGCAGCGCAAAAAAGCCGTGATCGACGAGCGCATCGCCAATTCGCCGGACGAATGTGGCCTGGTTCTGGTGCTGACCGGCAATGGCAAAGGCAAAAGCAGCTCGGCGTTCGGCATGCTCGCCCGCGCCATGGGCCACGGCATGCAGTGTGGTGTGGTGCAGTTCATCAAGGGCCGCAACAGTACTGGCGAAGAGCTTTTCTTTCGTCGTTTCCCCGAGCAAGTGCGCTTCCATGTAATGGGCGAGGGCTTCACCTGGGAAACACAGGACCGTCAGCGTGACATCGCCGCCGCCGAAGCGGCCTGGGCAGTCTCCCGCGAGCTGCTGCGTGATCCGTCGATCGGTCTGGTGGTGCTCGATGAACTGAACATCGCCCTCAAGCACGGTTACCTCGATCTGGATCAGGTGCTCAGCGATCTGCAGGCCCGTCCGCCGATGCAGCATGTGATCGTCACCGGTCGCGCCGCCAAACCGGAAATGCTCGAGATGGGCGACACTGTTACCGAAATGGGCATGATCAAGCACGCCTTCCAGGCCGGCATCAAAGCGCAGAAAGGCGTCGAACTTTGAATCAACCACGTCACTGCCCGGCGGTCCTGATCGCCGCGCCGGCTTCCGGTCAGGGCAAGACCACCGTCACCGCCGCGCTGGCCCGTTTGCATCGCAATCAGGGGCGCAAGGTTCGCGTGTTCAAATGCGGCCCGGACTTTCTCGACCCGATGATCCTCGAGCGCGCCAGCGGTGCGCCGGTCTATCAACTGGACATGTGGATGGTCGGCGAGCAGGAAAGTCGACGCCTGTTGTGGGAAGCCGCCGCCGAAGCCGATCTGATTCTGATTGAGGGCGTGATGGGCTTGTTCGACGGCACGCCGTCGAGCGCCGATCTGGCCCGGCATTTCGGCGTGCCGGTACTCGGCGTGATCGACGGCACCGCGATGGCCCAGACCTTCGGCGCATTGGCCCTGGGACTGGCGCGCTATCAGCCGGACTTGCCGTTCGCCGGCGTGCTGGCCAACCGTGTCGGCACCGTGCGTCATGCGCAGTTGCTCGAAGGCAGCCTCACCGAAGGCCTGCGCTGGTACGGCGCGTTGTCCCGGGAAACCGGGATCGAACTGCCGAGCCGCCATCTCGGTCTGGTGCAGGCCAGCGAACTCAATGACCTCGACGTGCGCCTCGACGCCGCCGCCGAAGCGCTGGCCGGCACTTGCGAGGTAGCGCTGCCACCGGCCGTGGAGTTCGCCGCGCCTGAAATCGGCAAGACCGAAAGGCTGCTCGAAGGCGTGCGAATCGCTGTCGCTCGCGACGAAGCTTTCGCCTTTACCTACGGCGCCAGTCTCGACTTGCTTCGGGCGATGGGCGCCGAATTGAGTTTCTTCTCGCCGATCCGCGATAGGCAATTGCCCGACGCCGACAGCTTGTACCTGCCCGGCGGCTATCCGGAATTGCACCACGTTGCCTTGTCGCAGAACGCCGACATGCTCAAAGCGATCCGCGCGCACCATGCGGCCGGCAAACCGCTGCTCGCCGAATGTGGCGGCATGCTGTACCTGCTCGACTCGCTGACTGATGTCGAAGGCACCCGCGCTGATCTGGTCGGCCTGCTGAGTGGCGACGCCGTGATGCAAAAGCGCCTCGCCGCGCTGGCGCTGCAAGAAGTCGACTTGCCGGAAGGCCAGTTGCGCGGCCACACCTATCACCATTCCCTGACCACCACCGAACTGACGCCAATCGCCCGTGGCCACAGCCCCAATGGCGGGCGCGGCGCGGAAGCGGTTTACAGGCAAGGGCGGATGACCGCCTCGTACGTGCATTTCTATTTCCCGTCCAATCCTGCAGCTATCGCAATATTATTTGCGCCGGACCATAAGGCCCCCATCGCTGGCAAGCCAGCTCCCACAGTGGGCGGTGTGATGTCTGAAGAAACGCAATCCGTTGTGGGAGCTGGCTTGCCAGCGATGGGGCCATGACCGACAACGCCTTCACTGACGCCGAGCGCGAAGCGGTCTACCGCGCCATCGCCGAACGCCGCGACATGCGCCACTTCTGCGGTGGCACGGTCGAGCCGGAACTGTTGCGCCGATTGCTTGAGGCTGCACATCAGGCACCGAGCGTCGGCCTGATGCAGCCGTGGCGCTTCATCCGCATCAGCGACCGCGCCTTGCGTGGCCAGATCCAGAACCTTGTTGAAGAAGAACGCGTGCGCACCGCCGAAGCCCTCGGCGAGCGCAGCGACGAGTTCATGAAGCTCAAGGTCGAAGGCATCAGCGACTGCGCCGAAGTGCTGGTGGCTGCGTTGATGGACGATCGCGAACGACACATTTTTGGCCGCCGTACGCTGCCGGAAATGGACATGGCGTCGCTGTCCTGCGCGATCCAGAACCTGTGGCTGGCCGCGCGTGCCGAAGGCCTGGGCATGGGCTGGGTGTCGCTGTTCGAGCCGCAGGCACTGGCCGATCTGCTGAAACTGCCGGCCGGGGCCAAGCCGCTGGCGGTGCTTTGCCTGGGGCCGGTCAAGAAATTCTATCCGGCGCCGATGCTGGTACTCGAAGGTTGGGCGCAGGAGCGTCCGCTCAATGAGTTGCTGTATGAAAATTTCTGGGGAGTGAGTCAATGAGTGTGGCGTTGTTGAGTGTCGCCGCAGTTGCGCTGGATGCGCTGCTGGGTGAGCCGAAGCGCTGGCATCCGCTGGTGGCGTTCGGCAATTTCGCCGGGCGCATCGAGCAACGTTTCAACAGCGCCGGTCGTGGTTGGCGCAGCCATGGCGTCACCGCGTGGGTGATCGCGGTGTTGCCGCTGACCCTGCTGGCCACCGCGTTGTCCTGGGCGCCGTATGTGGGCTGGATCGTCGAGATTCTTGCGCTGTATTGCGCCCTCGGCATGCGCAGCCTGGGTGAGCACGTCGAGCCGGTCGCCAAGGCCCTGCGCAGCGATGATCTGGAGGAGGCGCGCAAGCGTGTGGGTTATCTGGTCAGTCGACAGACCGATGAGCTGGACAGCACCGCCGTCGCCCGGGCCGCCACCGAATCGGTACTGGAAAACGGTAGCGATGCGGTGTTCGCCGCGCTGTTCTGGTTTGTCGTGGCCGGTGCGCCGGGCGTGGTGCTTTATCGTCTGAGCAATACACTTGATGCGATGTGGGGCTATCGCAACGAGCGCTTCGAGCGATTCGGCTGGGCGGCGGCAAAAATCGACGACATCCTCAACTACATTCCTGCGCGGCTGGTGGCGTTGACCTACGCGCTGCTGGGCAAGACCCGACTCGCGTTGAAATGCTGGCGCACTCAGGCGCCGAAATGGGACAGCCCGAACGCCGGCCCGGTGATGGCTGCCGGCGCAGGTGCCTTGGGCGTCGAGCTGGGTGGCCCGGCGATCTACCACGGCGAGCTGCACGAGCGTCCGCAACTGGGCGAGGGCGCGCCGGCGGATGCCGATTCCATTGATCGCGGCTGGCAATTGGTCCGGCGCGGGGTATGGTTATGGCTGCTGATTCTCTGCGTGGGGGCTGAATTCTATGCTTGAGCACGGTGGCCGGTTGCGCAGGGCGGCGCTCGAATACGGTATCGCGGAAGAAGACTGGCTCGACCTGTCCACAGGCCTGGCGCCGTGGCCGTTTCCGGTCCCGGAGATTCCGCTGCGAGCCTGGGCACGTTTGCCGGAGAACGATGACGGTCTGGAGCAGGCTGCCTGCGATTACTATGGGGCCAACAGTTTGCTACCGGTGGCCGGTTCACAGATGGCCATTCAGTTGTTGCCGCGATTGCGCCGGGCCGGCAAGGTCGGCGTGCTGTCGCCATGTTACGCCGAGCATGCCGAAGCCTGGCGGCGCAGTGGTTACATCGTGCGTGAGGTGCTGGAGCAGGAAGTCGATTTCTTTCTCGACAGTCTCGACGTCCTGGTAGTCGTCAATCCGAACAATCCAACAGGCCTGAATCTGACCCCGGCGCGTTTGCTCGACTGGCATGCGCGGCTGGCCCAGCGCGGTGGCTGGCTGGTGGTCGACGAAGCGTTCATGGACAACACACCGCAGCTGAGTCTCGCCCCCCATGCGCATCAAGTGGGGTTGATCGTGCTGCGCTCGTTCGGCAAGTTTTTTGGTCTGGCCGGTGTGCGGCTGGGGTTCGTGCTGGCCGAGCGCAAGTTGCTCCGGTTGCTGGCCGAACAGGTCGGGCCCTGGGCAGTCAGCGGGCCGACGCGTGTGCTGGGGCAGGCCTGTCTGCGCGACACCGAAGGCCATACGCGTCAGCGCATTCGCAGCGACGAGGCCAGCGAGCGGCTGGCTGCGCTGCTCGAACGTTATGGCTTCAAACCGCAAGGCGGCTGCGCGCTGTTTCAGTGGTTGATCACCGAACAGGCCGCCGCGCTGCATGAATTCATGGCTCGACGCGGCATTCTTCTGCGCCTGTTCGCGCACAACAGCAGCCTGCGATTCGGGTTGCCCGCCGATGCCGCGGACGAGGCGCGCCTTGAGCAAGCCCTGCAAGCATTCGCCAAGCATTGCTCCAAGGAAAAAACCGCATGACCACATTGATGGTGCAGGGCACCACCTCCGATGCCGGCAAAAGCACGCTGGTGACGGCACTGTGCCGCTGGGCGACCCGTCAGGGCGTTGCCGTGGTGCCGTTCAAACCGCAGAACATGGCGCTCAACAGCGCGGTGACTGCCGACGGCGGCGAGATCGGCCGCGCGCAAGCGGTGCAGGCCCAGGCGGCGTTTCTCGAACCGCACACCGACATGAACCCGGTGCTGCTCAAGCCCAACAGCGACACTGGTGCCCAGGTCATCATCCACGGCCGTGCGGTCACCAGCATGAACGCCGTCGCCTATCACGACTACAAAGCCATCGCCATGCAGGCCGTGCTCGCTTCCCATGAGCGCTTGAGCGCCGCGTATCCGCTGGTGATGGTCGAAGGCGCAGGCTCGCCGGCAGAGATCAATCTGCGCGCCGGCGACATCGCCAACATGGGCTTCGCCGAAGCGGTGGACTGCCCGGTGCTGTTGATCGCCGACATCAATCGTGGCGGCGTGTTTGCCCATCTGGTAGGCACGCTGGAACTGCTGTCGCCGAGCGAGCAGGCGCGAGTCAAGGGCTTCATCATCAACCGTTTTCGCGGCGACATCGCCTTGCTGCAACCGGGCCTCGACTGGCTGGAACAGCGCACCGGAAAACCGGTGGTGGGCGTGCTGCCGTATGTGATGGATCTGCATCTGGAGGCCGAGGACGGCATTGATCAGCGTCAGACTGACAAGGTCGAGCAAGTCCTGAAAGTAGTGGTGCCGGTGTTGCCGCGCATCAGCAACCACACCGATTTCGATCCGCTGCGTCTGCATCCTCAGGTGGATCTGCAATTCTTCGGCCCGGGGCAGGCGATTCCGCCGGCCGACCTGATCATTCTGCCGGGCTCGAAAAGCGTGCGCAGCGATCTGGCCTATCTGCGCGCCAATGGCTGGGAGACCGCCATCAGCCGGCATTTGCGCTATGGCGGCAAGTTGCTGGGGATTTGCGGCGGTCTGCAAATGCTCGGCGAGCAGGTGCACGATCCGTTGGGCCTGGAAGGCGCGCCGGGTTCCAGCGCCGGTCTGGGGTTGCTGGCGTTTGAAACGCAGCTCGAAGCCGAAAAACAGTTGCGCAATGTGCGCGGGCGTCTGGCGCTGGAAGATGCCGAGGTCAGTGGCTATGAAATTCATGCGGGCGTGACGACGGGAGCGGCGCTGGAAAATGCGGCTGTGCGTCTGGACGACGGTCGCTGCGACGGCGCGCAAAGTCTCGACGGGCAGATTTTCGGCACTTACCTGCACGGCCTGTTCGAATCGCCGGCGGCCAGTGCGGCCCTGTTGCGCTGGGCCGGACTGAGCGATGTGCAGGAGGTGGATTATCACGGCCTGCGCGAACGCGATATCGAGCGGCTGGCGGATCTGGTGGAAAAACATCTGGACACTGATTTGTTGCGTCAACTCTGTGGAATGTGATTTGCCCATGCCGGCCCCTTCGCGAGCGAGCTCGCTCCCACATTGAAATGCGTTCCATTGTGGGAGCGAGCTTGCTCGCGAAGACGGTAGCTGTAGCACTGATATTTATAGGATTTATCCATGCTCCAACTGATCCTCGGCGGCGCCCGCTCCGGCAAAAGTCGCCTGGCCGAAAAACTCGCCACTGACAGCGCGCTGGCCGTCACTTACATCGCCACCAGCCAGCCGCTGGATGGCGAGATGAATGAACGCGTCGCCCATCATCGCGCGCGGCGTCCAGCCGAGTGGGCGTTGATCGAAGAGCCGCTGGAGCTGGCTCGGGTGCTGCGCGAAACCGCCAGCCCCGACCGTTGCCTGCTGGTGGATTGCCTGACCCTGTGGCTGACCAATCTGCTGATGCTCGAAGACGTCGAACGCCTCGCCGCCGAACGCGAAGCGTTGCTTGAATGCCTGGCGTCGCTGCCGGGTGAAATCATTTTTGTCAGCAACGAGACCGGAATGGGTGTCGTGCCGCTGGGCGAATTGACTCGCCGCTACGTCGATGAAGCCGGTTGGCTGCATCAAGCTCTGGCCGAGCGTTGTCAGCGAGTCGTCCTGACGGTCGCCGGCCTGCCCCTGACTTTGAAAGGACCTGCGTTATGACCCAAGCCTGGTGGCTGAATCCGTGCAAACCGGTGGATGCGCAAGCCGTTGAAAGCGCGGCGGCGCGTCAGCAGCAATTGACCAAACCCGCCGGTTCCCTCGGGCAGCTCGAATCGGTGGCGGTGCAACTGGCCGGATTGCAGGGCCGGATCAAGCCGAACCTCGATCAGGTCTGGATCACGATTTTTGCCGGCGACCACGGCGTTGTCGCCGAAGGCGTTTCTGCGTTTCCGCAGGAAGTCACCGGGCAGATGCTGCTGAACTTCGTCAGCGGCGGCGCGGCGATCAGCGTGCTGGCGCGGCAACTCGGCGCGCAGCTGGAAGTGGTGGATCTGGGCACCGTGACCCCGTCGTTGAACCTGCCAGGTGTGCGTCACCTGAACATCGGTCCGGGCACGGCGAATTTCGCCAAGGGCGCAGCGATGACTCGGGCCCAGGGCGAACTCGCCTTGCAGGGCGGCCGCGACAGCGTGCTGCGCGCGAAGGCGGCGGGCGCGCAATTGTTCATCGGCGGTGAAATGGGCATTGGCAACACTACCGCCGCCAGTGCGCTGGCTTGTGCTTTGCTGGATTGCCCGGTGGCGCACCTGACCGGCCCCGGCACCGGGCTGAATGCCGAAGGCGTCAGCCATAAGGCGCAGGTGATCGAGCGGGCGCTGGCGCTGCATGCGGCACAGCGCGGTGATGCGTTGCAGACCCTGTTCAATCTCGGCGGCTTCGAGATTGCAGCGTTGGTTGGCGCGTATCTGGCGTGTGCTCAGGAAGGTGTGGCGGTGCTGGTGGACGGTTTCATCTGCACGGTCGCCGCGTTGGTGGCGGTACGCCTGAATCCGGCCTGCCGTGAATGGTTGCTGTTCGGTCATCGCGGTGCGGAGCCGGGCCATCGCCATGTGCTGGAAACCCTTGGCGCTGAACCGCTGCTCGAACTGGCTCTGCGTCTGGGGGAGGGTAGTGGTGCGGCGCTGGCAGTGCCGTTGTTGCGTCTGGCCTGCGACCTGCACGGCCAGATGGCGACCTTCGCCGAAGCGGCGGTGGCGGATCGCCCGGCATGATTTTGCGTCTGGACCTCCTGCGCCACGGTGAAACCGAGCTCGGCGGCGGCCTGCGCGGCAGTCTTGACGATGCGCTGACCGAAAAAGGCTGGGCGCAAATGCGCGAAGCGGTGATCGGAAAAGGGCCGTGGGATCGGCTGGTCAGCTCGCCCTTGCAGCGTTGCGCGCGATTCGCTGAGGAGTTGAGCGCGCAGCGGGATCTGCCGGTATCTCAGGACAAAAATCTGCAGGAGCTGCATTTCGGTGCCTGGGAAGGGCAGAGTGCGGCGGCGTTGATGGAAACCGATGCCGAGGCGCTGGGTCTGTTCTGGGCGGATCCCTACGGGTTTACCCCGCCGCAGGGTGAGCCGGTCAGCGATTTCTCTGCAAGGGTGCTGGCGGCGGTGATGCGACTGCACGCGGCACACGCCGGCGAGCGGGTGTTGCTGGTCAGTCATGGCGGCGTCATCCGTCTGCTGCTGGCGCGGGCCCGTGGTTTGCCCCGTGAACAACTGCTCAATGTCGAAGTCGCTCATGGCGCACTGTTTTCGCTGATCGTCTCGGCTGATGGTTCGCTCAAGGAGGTGTGCTGACATGCTGCCTCTGTGGATCGCCCTGCAATTTCTCAGCAGCCTGCCGATTCGTCTGCCGGGCATGCCGACCCCTGAACAGCTCGGCCGCTCGCTACTGTTTTATCCGCTGGTGGGGTTGTTGTTCGGTGTGATTCTCTGGGCGCTCAACCTTGCGCTGGCGGGCGCGCCGTTGCTGCTGCATGCGGCGCTGTTGCTGACGGTGTGGGTGCTGCTCAGCGGCGCGTTGCACCTTGATGGCCTGGCGGACAGCGCCGATGCGTGGCTCGGCGGTTTCGGTGATCGCGAGCGCACGCTGACGATTATGAAGGATCCGCGCAGCGGGCCGATCGCCGTAGTGACGCTGGTGCTGGTGTTGCTGCTCAAGTTCGCCGCGTTGCTGGCCTTGATCGAGCAGAAGCAGGGTATGGCGTTGATCGTCGTGCCGCTGATTGGCCGAGCGGCGCTGCTCGGGCTGTTCCTCACCACTGCCTATGTGCGGGCCGGTGGATTGGGGCAGGCGCTGGCCGATCATCTGCCGCGCAAGACGGGTTGGCAGGTGCTGGCGCTGAGTGCAGCGGCATGTGTGGTGATCGCCGGGCTTAACGCGGTCGTGGCGTTGTTGCTGGCGGTCGTCGTGTTCATCTGGCTAAGGCATCTGATGGTGCGGCGACTGGGCGGAACCACGGGCGATACGGCGGGTGCGTTGCTGGAATTATTGGAGATGTCGGTGCTGGTCGGGCTGGCTTTGTTTTGATCTGTAACTTGATTTAACAGACTTGCGGGTATATACACGCATCATGCTTCCTTCTCAGTGTTTGTGCACCAACCTGCGACGCGCCGCCCGTGGCGTCAGCAGGCATTACGACGGCGCTCTCGACGGCTTCGGGATCAACGTTGCCCAGTATTCTTTGCTGTGCAATCTGCAGCGCCTGGATCAACCGAGCATTTCCGAACTGGCCGAAGCGATGGGGCTGGATCGCAGCACCCTCGGGCGCAATCTGCGGGTGCTGGAAGGCGAAGGGCTGGTGGCGCTGGCCGAGGGCGAAGACATGCGCAACCGCATCGTCCGGCTCACCGAAACCGGTGCGCAACGACTGGCAGCGGCTTTGCCGGCCTGGGAAGCGGCGCAGCAGCGGTTGATCGACCGACTGGGTGCCGAGAAGCGTGAAACCTTGCTGCGGCTGTTGGATGAACTGGCCTGAGGGCCGGTTTTTCCGAATCTAAGCGGGTATATACCCGCGACTGGAGAATAACAATGAGTTCGATGTGGCGTACGTGCGGTTGGGTGTTGCTGGGGAGTGCGCTGATTCTGGCGTTGTCATTGGGCGTGCGTCACGGTTTCGGGCTGTTTCTGTCGCCGATGAGCGCGCAGTTCGGCTGGGGCCGTGAAGTGTTCGCGTTCGCCATCGCCTTGCAGAACCTGATCTGGGGTCTGGCGCAGCCGTTTACCGGCGCACTGGCCGACCGCTTCGGCGCGGCAAAAGTGGTATTGATCGGTGGTGTGCTGTACGCCTTGGGCCTTGTGTTCATGGGCCTGTCGGAGACTGCGTTGGGCCTGTCTCTGAGTGCCGGTCTGCTGATCGGCATCGGGCTCTCCGGCACCTCGTTCTCGGTGATCCTCGGCGTGGTCGGCCGTGCTGTGCCGCCGGAAAAACGCAGCATGGGCATGGGCATCGCCAGTGCTGCCGGCTCTTTCGGCCAGTTCGCCATGCTGCCCGGCACCCTCGGGCTGATTGGCTGGCTCGGCTGGTCGGCGGCATTGCTGGTGCTGGGCCTGCTGGTGGCGCTGATCGTGCCGCTGGTGAGCATGCTCAAGGACAAACCGCTGCCGGTGCTGGGTCATGAACAAACCCTGTCCGAAGCCCTGCGTGAGGCTTGCTCGCATTCCGGTTTCTGGCTGCTGGCGTTCGGCTTTTTCGTCTGCGGATTTCAGGTGGTGTTCATCGGCGTCCACCTGCCGGCGTATCTGGTCGATCAGCATCTGCCTGCAAGTGTCGGCACCACGGTGCTGGCGTTGATCGGTCTATTCAATATCTTCGGCACTTACACCGCCGGTTGGCTCGGCGGGCGCATGTCCAAGCCGCGTCTGCTGACCGGACTTTATCTGTTGCGCGCCGTGGTGATCGTGCTGTTCCTGTGGCTGCCGGTGACGACGACCTCGGCCTATCTGTTCGGCATGGCCATGGGCTTCCTGTGGCTGTCGACGGTGCCGTTGACCAACGGTACGGTGGCGACCTTGTTTGGTGTGCGGAATCTGTCCATGCTCGGCGGTATCGTGTTCCTGTTCCATCAATTGGGTTCGTTCCTTGGCGGCTGGCTGGGCGGGGTGGTGTACGACCGGACCGGGAGTTATGACTTGATCTGGCAAGTGGCGATTCTCTTGAGCCTGCTGGCGGCGGCGCTGAACTGGCCGGTGCGCGAGCGCCCGGTCGAGCGCCTGCAAACGCGTGCGAGCGCTGCATGAACCGTTATTGGCCGCAGATCGTCATCACCGCACTCGGTGCCGCGTTGCTGGCGCTGGTGTGGTGGGGCTGGCATCGGGGCGGGCTGGCGCTGATGCAGTTGGGCATGGGTGCTTGCTAGACCGGCGGGAGGGCGAGTAACGTCGAGGTCTGACGATTGCTCAAGGATGCCCGACATGCTCAAGCGCTGGTGTGCTGTTCCCGCTTTGCTGATGGCGTTGACCGGACTGGCCCAGGCCGCGGATTGTCCGGATCTGTTGCAAGGTTCGTTGCCCAAGTTGCGGGCCAAGGAATCCATCGACCTGTGTCAGCGTTACGCCGACAAACCGCTGGTGGTAATCAACACGGCCAGCTTCTGTGGTTTCGCGCCGCAGTTCGAGGGGCTCGAAGCGCTCAATCAGCGCTACAAGGCCCAGGGCCTGGAAATGCTCGGCGTGCCTTCCAATGACTTCAAGCAGGAATCCAAGGACAGCGCCGAGACCGCCAAGGTCTGTTACGCCAACTACGGCGTGACGTTCACCATGACCGAGCCACAGAAGGTGCGGGGCGACGATGCCACCCACCTGTTCCAGGTGCTGGCCAGACAGAGCAGCGCGCCGAAGTGGAATTTCTACAAATACGTCATCGACCGTCAGGGCAAGGTCATTGCCAACTTCTCCAGCCTGACCAAGCCGGATGATCCGGAATTTCTGGCAGCCATTGAAAAAGCCATTGCCTCCAAGCCGCTGAAACCCTGATCGACGCCCACTAAAAAGCCCCGCCTCTGTGAAGAGAGCGGGGCTTTTTAGTGGGCGAGGCCTCAAACGCTAAAGAGATCAGCTTCGCCGTACAGCATCAGAAGCGGTAGGTTGCGCCGACACCGAAGCCGTTTGCCGAGTTTTCGTACTGCGAGTTGTAGCTCTGGCCACGATCGTTTTCGTTGCGGATGTTGACCTTCTCTTCCTTCAGGTACGAGTAGGCAACGTCGATGGTCAGGTCTTCGGTCGGGCTCCAGCCGGCACCGATGCTGAAGATGGTCCGGTCGCCGGTCGGGATGCGTGGCGAACGGTCGACGTTGTTGGTCGGGGCCTGGTCGAACGTCAGACCGGTACGCAGTACCCATTCCTTGTTCAGCTGGTAGGACGTACCGATGGCGTAAGCCCAGGTGTCATGCCAGTTCTGCTCTTCGGTGATCTCGCCGAACTGGCCAGCCAGCAGAGGCTGTACACCGGAGTTCTTGACGGTGATCTTTTCCAGCTGGCTCCAGCGGGTCCAGGTGGTACCGGCGTAGACGTTCCAGCGGTCGTTGATCGCCTGAGTGACCGAGAAGTCCACGGATTCAGGCGTGGTGATCTTCAGCGAAGCGTCGTATTTCTGGTTCGCACCCAGGCCGACCGCGCCCAGCACACCGTAGTTGACCTTGGTGTTGCCTTCGAGCTTGTAGTCGACTTTCGAGTGGTAGGTCAGACCCAGGCGAGTGGTGTCGGTAGCCTGTACCAGAACGCCGATGTTGTAGCCCAGTGCGGTGTCGTCACCCTTGATCTTGACCTTGCCGTCCGGCGCAGCCTGAGTGATCGACAGGTTGGATTCCAGCGAGCCGTCGATGCGGTTGATGGTCGGACCGAAACCGATCGACACCACGTCGTTGAATTTGTAGCTGACAGTCGGCTGGAAGGTAATGACCTTGACTTCGGACTTGCTGCCGAAGTAGCGGCCGGCAAAGCCGTTTTCATAGTCGGTGATCAGGCCGAAGGGTACGTACACACCCAGGCCGAATGCCCAATGCTCGTCGATCGGCTTGACGTAGTAGCCCATAGGTACGGAGGTGAAGGGCACCATGTCGCCTTTGTTGCTGCCGCCGTTCGGGCTGGAGCTGGCGTCATTGATATCGGTTTTTGCGTCGAGGAATGCAACACCGCCAGTGACTTGTTCGCGCGTGATGCGCGACATGCCGGCAGGGTTGCCATAAACAGTGCTTGCGTCGTCGGCAGAAGAAGATCGCCCGGCGTACCCAGTCCCCATCCCGCTGATGCTGTGTTCGTTGATGGCAAAGCCAGCTGCGAAGATCTGGGTGGATGCCACGGTTACGGCAAGGCTAAGGGTGGTTTTGAGCATGACTTTTTTCATTATTAGAACTCCTGGTGATCACCGGGGCGAAAATTACCAACATTTTCGTCCTAGCGCTATAGGCCGTATGCCTTGAGTTAGAGCGGTTTTGTAGGACAATCCGACCAGATTCGCTACTCGTTGGACGATGTTGCGAAACCGGCGGATCAGCAAGCGACCTGATTCAGCGGTGAAACACAGGTTTGCCAGGCGCAGGTGAAATCGCGCAGACGACCTTGAGGCTGGAAGGTCTGACGCCAGATGCGCGCCATGCCCAGCAGGTCATCCGACTCGGGGAGGACGGGGTTTTGTTCTTCGACCAGCAGCCAGGCAATGGCCGTGGCGTAACGCAGGTTGACGGTCAGTTCGAGGTGCGGGCCGCTGAGGAAGGCATGCTGGCTTGCGAGGCCGCGAACCAGGCTGGCGCGTTCGGGATCCAGTGCCAGGTAATGATCCCAGAGCGCCTGGTGACGGTGTTCGGCAATCCGGTACAGGCCGTGGCCACGGCGGTCATGCAGGGCCGAACCGAGGGCGGACTGGCTGGCGGCGATGCCCAGCAACAGGGATTCGGCGGTGGCGCAGTGACGTCCCAGATAAATCAGCGTGGGACGGATCACATGGCGGCACAGTTCGCTGGCAGCGATACCCATAAAACCCTCGGATCTTGTTATTTGGCGGCGAGACCTGAAGGGGAGCTTGGCAGCTGTGGATCGAATCAGGCCCGCCGGAAGCGGATCACGCCGCTTGAGTTGAAGTGTAGTGTCATATTCGCGACGTAAAGGCCTGTTTTTAAAATATTTCCGGCGGGGCGTTATAACCGTTATATCAGTTGGTGCTTAAGCGGAAAGTCGCAAAAGCGAAACATCGGGCAATAAAAAGCCCCGCGTTTTAAGCGGGGCTTTTGCTTTTGCAGCCATTTCGGCCTCTCAGGCGATCAATGCCTGACGGGTGCGATCAATTACGGCCTGCAGCGGTTCGGCGCTGGAGTATTGATCGGGATACAGACGCTCGCTGTGGCGGGCGATCCCGTGTTCATTGACCACGGTGAAGCTGAAGCAGCCTTTGCGAGCGGCCATGATCAGGCAGTTCATTGGAGCAAAAGCGTTGGTTAGGGTGCGAATGGCATCCTGAGTCTGGATTTGAGTCGACATAGTTATTAGGTGTTCCTACAAATGACACGGATAAGAACCGTGCAACGTTAAAACGTTCCAGTAACGTCAACCACCATTGGTCGAACGAAGAACCCGACTGGAACAAGGCAGCCAGTTCGAGCGCTATAAAAGTGGGCGCGCTTGGGCTGGCAGGTAGGTACTTAGGAGGACAGGCAACACATCGAGGGCAGAGGTTCTGGGCCCGGGGTGAAGATCCTGATCAATTTGCAGGTTGGTTCGGTCAGAGTAAGTGGTCTTCGCAACACCCTTTGCATTCGATTCAAAGGCTGTGTTGTCGCAAGATTTACCTGGAAACCATCGAGGGGTCGATCCCGCTTTTGTCGGTGGAGGCTTCTGTGAAAGAAGGCTGACCGTGGGGTGTGTTCGACCGGAATTGACTTTCAGCTTGGTACTAACGCCGCGGATACTAACGGAACGATCCCCGAAAGGCAAACCCGCTGATCAAAAATAAATCAGGAGACATTGCCAGGCCCGTAACCTGCCCCGATCTGGCTCACACAATGACCGTCGGTCGCCACGACGTGACCGGCGCTGAAGCTCGGCGCAGGGGCTTGTCCCCAGCCTGAATGCCAAAACGACCCGAAAAGGCGCATCGATATAACCGCGTAACAGGTACTTGTGCACATTAGTTGCGCAGACGGTAACGGCGCTGTCATAACGATCCTGACCCCGATGGCTGCCTGCATCGAAAGTTTAAGTCAATGAAAAACATCGCTTTTTTTAACTGGTGAAAAAATCGTCAGTTTGACTGCGAGCCCCGTTCCACAAGGCTTTGCGGCGACTGGAAGGCGGTTGTCCACTGAGTTATCCACAGCTTCTGTGGATTGTCCCGAGCGCTTGCTCTAGCACGGGCGTGCCGGGTTTTTTTCGACTTTACCTGTGCGAAAAAAAGAGTAGAGTGGCGCGCCTTCCGATCTGTCCCACAGTGCTTTATGAAGTTTCGTTCAGCTCCAGAATCTGTTACCTCCCAACCCCCTCGTGTTACCGCTCCCAAGCGATTTTCCGTACGCGTGGCCGAATGGCTGCTGGACAGCCCGCGTTTGGGCGACAGCCAGAATGCCAAGCACCTCGCCGGCCGCCTGCTCAAGCAACCGGCCCGGGAAGGGGTGGTCGCGGCGCAAAGTCGTCTCGGCCAGTTGATGTGCCGCGAGTGCGGCAATGCCCGGGATCGCCGCATCGGCCAGGACCTGCTGCGTCAGGCCGCCCGCGCGGGTGACCGACGTGCGCAACAGGAACTCGGCCTGATCGAAGACTGAGCTGTCCAAGACCTGGCGCCTTGGTTAACCTTCAGGCTTTATCGGATTGGCGAGAATCACTATGGCGATTGACTTGACCGGCATCCTGCTGGGACTGGCAGGCGCGGCGGTGCCGCTGCTGGCACTGGCGTGGCAACTGCAACGTCGGGCCAGTCAGAGCCGGTCTGAAGTCGCGTTGCTCGAGGAGCGGCTGGCCATGGCGCAGATGGCCCAGGACGGTCTCACTGCTCAATTAGAAGCCTGCCGCGATGAAGTCGCCGACCTCGGCCAGGCCAACGCCTCCAGACAAGCGGATCTCGCGGCCGTGCGCCGGGAAGTCGAGCTGTTGCAGATCGAGCGCGATGACGCCCGTGACGCCGCCCATGCCTGGAACATTGAACGCGCCAACAAGGAAGCCGAATTGCGGCGCCTGGACGCCCAGGCGGCTTCGCTGAATGCCGAATTGCGCGAGCAACAGGAAAGCCATCAACAACGCCTGGATGACCTGCAAGGTTCCCGCGACGAGCTGCGCGCCCAGTTCGCCGAACTGGCCGGCAAGATCTTCGATGAGCGCGAGCAACGCTTCGCCGAAACCAGCCAGCAACGCCTCGGTCAATTGCTCGACCCGTTGAAGGAACGCATCCAGTCGTTTGAAAAACGCGTCGAGGAAAGCTATCAGGCCGAAGCCCGCGAGCGTTTCTCGCTGGCCAAGGAGCTGGAGCGCTTGCAGCAACTGAACCTGCGTCTGAGCGACGAAGCGACCAATCTGACCCGCGCCCTGAAGGGCCAGAAAACCCAGGGCAACTGGGGCGAGCTGATTCTTGAGCGCGTGCTTGAACATGCCGGGCTGGAGAAGGGCCGCGAGTACCAGACTCAGGTCAATCTCAAGGGGCCGGACGGCGAGCGTTTCCAGCCGGACGTGATCATTTACCTGCCGGGCGACAAGCAGGTGGTGGTCGACTCCAAGGTCAGCCTCACCGCGTATCAGCAGTACGTGGCGGCGGACGACGACGCCATTGGCCAGATCGCCATGAAGCAGCATGTGCTGTCCTTGCGCAGTCACGTCAAAGGCCTGGCCGGCAAGGATTACAAGCGTCTGGAAGGCTTGCACAGCCTCGATTTCGTCTTGCTGTTCGTGCCCATAGAAGCGGCGTTTTCCGCTGCATTGCAAGCCGAACCGGCGCTGTTCCAGGAAGCTTTCGATCGCAACATCGTGATTGTCAGCCCGACCACATTGCTGGCGACGCTGCGGGTCATCGACAGTCTGTGGAAGCAAGAGCGCCAGAGCCAGAACGCCCGGGAAATCGCCGAGCGCGCCGGTTGGCTGTATGACAAATTCGTGTTGTTCATTCAGGATCTGGACGAAGTCGGCAATCGCTTGCAGCAACTGGACAAAGCCTACAGCGCGGCGCGCAACAAGCTGACGGAAGGACGGGGCAACCTGGTCAGCCGCAGCGAACAGCTCAAGTTGCTCGGTGCGCGGGCCAGCAAGAGCCTGCCGGCCGATTTGCTGGAACGCGCGATGACCGATGCCGACGGGTTGGTCGAACTGCCTGAATAAGCTGCTCTTCTAGAGCGGCAAATAGCGACTCAACAACGCCCGCAATGCCGCCGGTTTCACCGGTTTGGCCAGATAATCCAGCCCCGCTGCATGAACCTGCGCCACGGTTTCCGGATGCCCGTCGGCGCTGATCACCACTCCCGGCACCGGCTCGCCCAGTCTTGTGCGCAACCAGGCCATCAGATCAGTGCCGGTTTCGCCGTGATCCAGGTGATAGTCCACCAGCGCCAATTGTGGCCGCACGCCGTCGTCGAGCAGTGCCGCGCAT